>DASYXI010000051.1:0-102601 GCA_035934995.1 Allostellaceae bacterium | reverse complement strand
ATCGTCGAGGTCTTCAAGAAACAGCCGCGTGAGATCCTCCTTTCGGCGCTGCTGCGCATGGCCGAACAAGCGCCGTTCTATATCTTCACGGCCTTTGTTTTCGCCTATGCCACCGGCACGCTGAAGCTCTCGCGCGACCTGATCCTATCGGCGGTGCTCGTCGCCTCGGTGGTCTCGTTCGTCACCATCCCGCTCTCGGGTCACATCTCCGACCGTATCGGTCGGCGCAAGATGTACCTGATCGGCGCGGCGGTCTGCGGTGTGTTCGGCTTCCTTTATTTCGGTATGCTCGGCACCGCGCTGCCGTCGGCGGTGTTCATCGCCATCGTGCTGTCGCTGATTCCGCATGACATGATGTACGGACCACAGGCGGCGCTGATCGCCGAATCGTTCACGCCGCGTCTGCGTTACAGCGGCGCGTCGCTCGGCTATCAGCTCGCGTCGATCATCGCCGGCGGACCGGCGCCGCTCATCGCCACGGCGTTGTTCGCCGCCTATCACTCGGGCTATGCCATCGCCATCTATATCGCCGGTTGCGCGGTGGTCAGTTTGGTTTCGGCAGCCTTGATGCCGGATTACACCGGGAAGGATATCTCGACGGAATACGACGAGGGCGCTTAGACGCGGCTCGCCGAGTCGGGAATTCCGAGATCGGGGCGGAGGCGGCGAGCCTCCGCCCTTTTTTCTTTCAGTCGGCCGGATTGGGCGGACAATGGCTCGCGGCCAGCGTTGCGCCGATCATCGCGCCGGTGATGACGCCAAACACCGTCGCACCGGGATCGGCTCGGCCGTGGCGCTCGCTCAAGACGGCAGCCAGCAAGCCGCCGGCCGAAGCGCCGAGGATGCCGCCGAAAATCGGCTCGCTCCCGTCACAGGCCTGGACGATTCGCGGCGGCGTCGGGGCCGGTGCGAACGGATCGAGGAACCGCGGCGCGGGAATCGGCACGCCGTAATACGGCTGGGGACCGGGGCCGGGCGCCGCGGCCACGGGCGTGGCCGCCATAGCCACGGCCGCAAAGGCCGCCGCTGCCTGTCGCAGCCGTCGGTGGAACGCGCTATTCGCCATCGCCGAATCTCCTAGGACTCCGCCGGGCCGGCGTCAAGAAAACGCAACGGACGACGGAATATTCCCCGACGGTTGCGTTTCGCGGTGCGATGACTCATCATCGCCAGGCATGGGACTGGTTTCCCGCCCGTCACGCATCCGGGCCGTGCTCGGCCCGACCAATACCGGCAAGACCCATCTCGCCATTGAACGCATGCTCGGTCATCAGACCGGCATGATCGGCTTTCCGCTGCGCCTGCTGGCGCGCGAGAATTACGACCGTGTCGCGCGGCTCAAAGGCGCGCGCGCCGTCGCGCTGATCACCGGCGAGGAAAAAATCATCCCGCCGAATCCGAGCTATTTCGTCTGCACCGTCGAATCGATGCCCGTCGATCGTGTCGTCGACTTCCTGGCGGTCGACGAGATCCAACTGTGCGGCGACCGCGAGCGCGGCCACGTCTTCACCGACCGGCTGCTGCATGCGCGCGGCTTGAGCGAAACGATGTTCTTGGGTGCCGACACCATCGCGCCGTTGCTGCGGCGGCTGGTGCCCGAGGCCGAAATTTCGTCCCGGCCGCGTTTTTCGACGCTGTCCTATACCGGCGCCAAGAAGCTGACGCGGTTGCCGCCGCGCAGCGCCGTCGTCGCTTTCGCCGTCGCCGACGTTTTCGCGCTTGCCGAGATCATGCGGCGGCGCCAAGGCGGCACCGCCATCGTGCTCGGCGCCTTGAGTCCGCGCGCGCGCAACGCCCAGGTCGGCCTCTTCCAGTCGGGCGAGGTCGACTATCTGGTGGCGACCGACGCCATCGGCATGGGCCTCAACATGGATCTCGACCATGTCGCCTTCGCGCGGCTGGTCAAGTTCGACGGCCATGCGCCGCGGCGTCTCGCGCCGGCCGAGATCGCGCAAATCGCCGGCCGCGCCGGCCGCCACATGAACGACGGGACCTTCGGCGTCACCGACGAGATCAAGGCGCTCGACGCCGTCGTCGTGGAGGCGGTCGAGAACCATCGCTTCGATCCGCTGGCGCGGCTGTATTGGCGCAATGCACGGCTCGACTATCGCTCGCTCGGCGCCTTGATCGCCTCGCTCGAGCGGCGGCCGGCGCTTCCCGGCCTGGTTTCGGCGCCGCAGGCGGACGATCACGGCGCGTTGCGCGCGCTGGCGCAGATGGCCGACGTCGCCGCCATGGCGACGAATCCGGCTTCGGTGCGGCTGCTCTGGGAGGTCTGCCAGATTCCGGATTTCCGCAAGGTATTGAGCGATACGCACGCGCGGCTGCTGGCGCAGATCTACGGCCATCTCGCCGGTCCGCGCGGCCGGCTGCCCACCGACTGGGTGGCGAGCCAGGTCGACCGGCTCGATCGCACCGACGGCGATATCGACACGCTGATGATGCGCATCGCGCACATCCGGACCTGGACCTACATCGCGCATCGCGCCGACTGGCTCGACGATTCCGGTGCGTGGCAGGAGCGCGCCCGCACCATCGAGGACAATCTGTCGGATGCGCTGCATGACCGGATCACGCAGCGGTTCGTCGACAAGCGCGCGGCCTATCTCATGCGGCGCTTGGCCGATTCCCAAGAACTCCTCGCCTCGGTCAGTGAGGCCGGCGAGGTCAAGGTCGAAGGTCATTATGTCGGCCGCCTCGACGGGTTCCGGTTCCGCCCCGATCTGGCGGCGTCGGGCGATGCCGCCAAGACCCTGTTGGCGGCGGCGCAGCGCGTGCTGCGCGGCGAGATCGCCCGCCGCGTCGCGCGCCTCGCCGCGGCGCCCGATCGCGAATTCGCGCTCACCGCCAACGGCGTGCTGACTTGGAACGGCGGCGCGGTCGGCCGGCTGATCGCCGGCGCGCACGCACTCCAGCCACGGGTCGAGGCGATTGCGAGCGATTTCTTCGAAGGCGAACAGCGCGAAATCGTGCGTCGGCGCATGGCGGCGTTCGCGTCGGCGTATCTGCGTCAGCGCCTGACGCCGCTATTCCGCGCCCGCGACACCGAACTCGCGGCGCCGGCCCGCGGCCTGGCCTTCCAGCTCGCCGAAGCGCTCGGCAGCCTGCCGACGGCAACGGTGGCGCCGCTGTTGCGCGCGTTGTCGGCTGCCGATCGCAAGGCGCTGGCGCGGCTCGGCATTCGCCTGGGTGTCGAAAGCGTCTATCACGCCGGATTGTTGACGCCGGAGATTGTCGCGCTGCGCGGCTTGCTGTGGGCCGTGGCGGCGCGCGTTTCCGTGCCGGCCGCACCGGCGGAAGCGGGGATGCTGCGCGATCCAGCGGTCGACGCATCTGCTTATGCTGCGATGGGGTACCGCGTCGTCGGATCGCGCGTGCTCCGGGTCGATCGGTTCGAGAGCTTCACGGCCCGACTGCGTGGTCTGGCGCGGCAAGGCGGCTTCGCCGTCACGCCGGCGCTGGCGGCGCTTGCCGATTGCCCAGCGGACGAACTGACGGCGATGCTCGCGGCGCTCGGCTATCGCGCGACGCATCATCCCGACGGCGCACGGTTCGCGGCGCGGCGCGCGCCGGCGCGTCACCGGCGGCATGGTCGCCGGAGGCCGTCGTCCAACGACACCGCCGACAGTCCATTCGCCAAGCTGAAGGAGCTCAGCCTTGTCCGCTGACGGCGGCGGCGTGCCAACCCTGCGGCTCGACAAATTCCTCTGGTTCGCGCGTTTGGCGCGTACGCGTTCGGCGGCGGCGCGGTTGTGCGCCGAAGGCCGTGTCGCAATCGCCGGCATCGCGGCGTTCAAGCCGCATCAGCCGGTCCGCATCGGCGACTGGATCACGGTTGAGCAGGGGCGCTGGCGACGCCGGCTGCGTGTCACGGCCCTGGGCGAACGGCGCGGCGGCGCCGCCGAGGCGCACCGGCTTTACGACGAGCCCGAGCCGCCGCAGCCGGTCGCGCGTGAGCCGTGGGTCGCGCTGCTCGAGGAAGAAGTCGGCGCCTGACGCCGCCCGGTTACACGCTGCAATCCTTCCACGGGCCGATATCGAGATGGATGTGATTGCGATGCTCGTAGTTGGTATGCGGCGTCAGCACGACGCTGAACAGGCCGCAAGCACCGCGCGCCACCGCGTGCAGGAATTCGCCTTTCGGCCCGCCACTCCGCCAATCGCGCTCGACCATGACCGTGTCGCCGTTGGCGAGCCTGAAGCCGGCGACGTCGATGGCGTCGCCCTTGGCGTGCTCGCTCCATTCGCCGTTGGGCTGGCCGCGGCAGGAATAGGTGCCGAGATTGCTGAGTTGGCTTACCGATGTGTGCAGATACCGTTGCGCCGCCGGTTGGATCACTTCGCGATTGAACCGCTCGAGCCGAAGCGCCAGATCGCAGGTGACGAGGCCGGATCGATTCCACGGCACGCCGTCGGCGCTGACGCGTACCGCGTCGTAGACCGGACACGGACCTTGGGGTGCCTGGGCGGCGACATATTGAACGTGCAGCCGATCGAGATCGGCGCGGCAGACGGCGGGCGGCAGATAGGTCACCGCCGGCGGGCGGTGATGCGACCCGCAGGCCGCGGGCAGGAACGCTGTAAGCGCCAGCGCGGCGCACCGCACAACTACGCGCCATGACGGCATGAATTGAGGGAATCACAGCCGCGCCCGGCGCGGCAAGCGCGACTCGTCCGAACCGCACGACGGGGCACGCCCGCTTTAGGACGCCGCAGACCTCTGCATCGGCGGGCACGGTGTCGAACCGTAGGAACAGAAGATGCAGCATGTCCCGGGCTTTGGCCGGAGCCGCGCGCCGCAGGCGGTGCACTGATATGCGATCACGCAGGTATCGACCGGCATGATCTCGCGCTGGCTGGCGCCGCAGACCGGACAGCTTACTGTCGACTCGGTGGTTACCGGTAATCGCACGTCCTTAGACCTCGTATAGTTCGCCGCGTTTGACGCGCGCGACGAGATCGTTCCATTCGGCATGCGTCAGCCGCACGGTATTGCGATCCTCGCCGATGGTGACGCCGTCGGCGCTGATCTCGACTGCGGGGCAGTCGCCGCAAGCGGGGCAGAGCGTGACTTTGATCGGTTGCATGATCATCTCCTTTGGTTGTGACTATAGGGATCGGCTCGATTCCAGCACGGTCAGCCGTACGTGAAGCCCAATGCCAGAAGGGCGACACCGAGTACGAGGCCGACCAGGGTTAGGGTTGTCGTGGTCCGCGTGCCACATGAGCCGCAGGTTTGGCGTCGCCACAGAAGCGTACCGCCGGCAACAAGGCAGGCGAGCGCTACGGCGAGGAGATAGGGTTGAAACGGCACCAACACCGGCATGAACAGCGCCGATCCGATAGTGCCGAGACCAACGCCGCCAAGGAGCATTGGGATGGCGCAGCAGGATGCGGCGCCGAAAGCCGCCACGATGCCGCCGACGGCCAACACAGCCGGTCCAACGGCGCGGATCGGCGCTTGGCGCAACGGCAGGACGGCTTCCGATTTTTTCGCGTCCGTGGACATTGCACGCTCCCGAAGGCACAACGGGTTGACGCTACACTCTGTAGTCGCTACAGACTCAAGACGCGATTTTTGCGGGGTACGGCATGGATCGACCGGCTTCCATCACCATCGGCGAGCTGTCGCGGCGTACCGGCTGCAATATTGAAACCGTGCGGTACTACGAGCGCATTGGATTGATGCCGTCGGCGCCGCGGACTGCTGGTCGCTATCGGCTCTACGGCGACGCCGAGGTGCGCCGGCTCGCCTTCGTTCGGCGCGCCCGCGAACTCGGTTTCACGCTTACCGACGTGCGGACGCTGCTGACCTTGGCGCCCGGCCAATCCGACGGGCCGTGCGCCCAAGCGCGGGCCCTCGCGACCGCGCACCTCGCCGACGTGCGCAGTAAGATTGCGGACCTGCGCGCCATGGAACGCGTGCTGGACGACGCCGTGGATCAATGTGCGGCGGGCAACACGCCCAACTGTCCGGTGATCGACACATTAGCCGGCAGGTCGTGCAGGTCTAGGCGCGCTGGAGCAACGCGACGCCGGCGAGGATGAGCAGAATGGCGACGACCTTGCCGGCGGTCAGCGTCTCGTCCCAAAAGAAATGCGCCACCACCGCGACCACGACGTAGCTCACCGCGACTGACGGATAGGCGATCGACAGCGGAATCTTGCGGATGGCGATCAAATAGAGGAATGCCGCGCAGCCGTAGAATCCGACGCCGACGATTGTAAAGCCATTGAGCAGCTGTGCGGCGAAGCTGGTCGTGTCCTGCACGCCGGCCTTGAGCAGCAGCTGGCCGCAGATCGCGATCAGAATTCCGCCGAACAACGCGGCGTAATAGGGCACCAATGTCTGCATCACACCCGCCGGATCGGGCCGCCGGCATTGCGCCGTTGGCTGGATGAAACCGTTTCGCTGCGCAAGACGTTCCGTACCACGGTTTGCGGCCGACGATTGACCGTCAGATAGAGGCGGCCGAGATATTCGCCGACCAAGCCGAGAATCAGCAGCTGCACGCCCGACAGCAGCATCACCGCGACAGTCAGCGACGCCCAACCCGGCGGCGTTTCCTCCAGGAACAGGGCCGATACGGCCGCCCATGCGGCGCCGACGATGCCGAGAACGCTGAGCCCGATGCCCGTGAAGGTCGACAGCCGCAGCGGCATCACCGAGAAATTGACGAACATGTTGAGCCACAGCCGTACCAGTCGACGCAGCGTGTAGTTACTGTGTCCGTGCGGTCGCGGCAGGTGCTCGACTGCCAGGCTGTCGACGCGTTGTGTCACTTGCAGCAGCAGCCCGTCGATATAGGGGAATGGACCTTCGTAAGCGATCGCCTGCTGGGCGGCGAAGGCGCTGATGCAGCGGAAGCTCGACAGGTAGAGCCCTTTCGGCTTGTCGAGGACGAAGTCGGCGATCCGGTTGGTGAAACGGCTGCCGAGATTGCGCCAGCCGGCATGGTGTTTTTCGAGCGGCTTGGCATAGACCACGTCGGCGCCGCGTCGCTGCGCGTGCTCGAGCAGCCGCAGCACTTCGCCCGGCGGATTCTGCAAATCGTCGTCCATGGTGATGATATGCGCGCCGCGCGCTTCGCGCAGGCCGGCCATCACGGCGTTGTGCTCGCCGAAGTTGCGCGCCAGATCGACCAGGGTGATCGCGACCGACGTCCGCGCCACGAGGCCACGGCAGATTTCGAGACTGTTGTCCGGGCTGCCATCGTTGACCAGCACGATCTCGTGGCCGCCCGGCACCACCAGCGCTTGGAGGGCGGCAACCAACGCCTCGATCGTCTGCGCGCCGTTATAGACAGGGATAACGATACTGAGTGCGGGAGCGGTCATCGGCGGGTTCCAACGGCCAGAATCGAGCCGCCGAAGGGAAGACGCAAGCCCGATCTGAGCAGCGCCGATTCAAATGTTGCCACGGCGTCGAACAGCCATTCTAACGATGCCGGCAACAGACCGACCTCGCTGCTGCCGCCCGGCAGCAGCCGGCGCGCTACCATCAACGGGAAGAGCAGCGTGTTCCAGTAGGTCGCACGAATGCGGCCGAAGCCGGCCGCGGCCAAGAGCCCGATCACCTCGCGGCGGTGGAAGCGGCGGGCGTTGTCGACCGCGCGGTCGTGCGCCGAATAAAGCCACGGATAAGCCGGCAGGTTGACGACCAACGCGCCGCCCGGCGTGAGGCAGCGGTGCATCTCGCCCAACGCGCGCTCGATGCCGACCCCGCGATGACACAGCACGTCGGCGCTGACGATGAGTGCGAACGCGGCATCACCGAACGGCAGGTCTTCGACCGAACCTTGCGTCACCGGACTGTGCGCCTTGGTGTGCGTCAAGCGGCAGGCGAACCCGTCGCGATCGAGTCCGAAGCTGGCGCGATGTGCCACCGCCGCAAGAAATCCGCCGCTGCCACAGCCGGCGTCGAGCATCCGACCATCCGGCACGTCCGCAAACCGTGCCGCCGCGCGCAGGTTACGGCGCAGGGCGCGCGTCCACCACATGCGGTCCTCGACCGCGGCCAGGCGTTCGTATTCGCCGCGCTCCATTGAGCCTCAGCGGGCGACGGCGACCGCCGCCGCGGGCGCGCCATGCGCCAACGCCGCGCGCCGGTCGATCACCACCGAGAGCAGCGTGCCCAGGCGCGTGACGCGATAGATCGTGCGCCCCGCGACCGACTCGTTGCATGCATCCTTGGTGAAGGCGATGACGAACTCGGCGTTGGCGCGATCGGGCGTGAACGCGAAATTCGGCGGGAAATAGTAGGCGGCCGATTCCGGCGGCCCGCAGACGAACACGGTGAAGTCGTGATCCATGAAATCATCGCCATACTCGGCGCGCAGGTAATTCTCGAGCGCAGAGACATCCTCGGCGTAGGAGTTCGCCCAATAATCGAGCTTGAAGAGACCCTGCGCGCCGCGCGTGCCGCCGACGAAGGCGTTGTAATAGACGTACTCGTCGGGATGCAGCATCGCCATCACCGCGACGTGATAGGCGCCGTACAGCGCGAGCGCGCCGTAAATCCACGGCCGCCATGGTTGTCGCGCGAGCGCGGCGAGCGCCTGCTCAGCCGCGAGCGCGGCGGCAACCGCGATCGGCGGCAGCACGAAGATGAAATGCCGCATGCCGTCGAACAGCACCGCTTGGATCGCGATGGCGTAGGCCACCGGGAAGACGATGGCGAAGCCGAGCATGAACAGGCCAAGGACATGGCCGCGGTCGCGCCAAGCGTCGGCGCGGCGCAGCTTCACGAGCGCGACGACCGGCGCCGCGGCGAACAGCAGCAGCACCAGCTCCGGCAGCGCCAGGACGATGTAGGTCGGCAGATAGGTCCAGGGCAGATCGGCCGCCGGAATGTAATGCCCGTCGAACAACGTCCCGTACGGGAAGATCTCATGCGAGAAATAGAGCAGCGCACGGACCGGATTGATCAGCGGCGACTGTTGCGCCCACGGCCAGAATAGCAGCATCACCGGATAGGCGACCGCGATCGCCGGCAGGACCAAGCGCCAGCCACCGGCCCAGCATTCGCCGAGCGCCGGCGCACCGCGGCGGCTTTCGGCCAGCCGCCACAATCCGAACCCCAACAATGCCACGCCGATATAGCCGAAGATCAGCAAGCCGCCGACGCGCACCGCGAGCGCAAAGCCCGCCGCCAGGCCGAGCTTGACGCCCAAACGCCAATCGGGCCGCGGTAATTGCCGGATGGCGCAGACGAGATAGTAGAGCGCCCAGACCATGCTGGCGGCGAACGGCACATCCTTCGGATTGTTGAACATCTGGCCGTAATAGTTCGGCGTGAGGGCCAGGAAGAGCGCCGCGACGAAACCCGCGCGCGGGCCGCCGAGACCGCGGCCGAGCTTCCAAGTACCGACGATCCCGACGATGCCGATCAGCGCATTCAGCAGGTGGCGCGTCTCGAAGGTGCCGAACGGCGAGACGTGGTTGAGCGCCGCGGCGACCGTGTCGAAAATCGACCCGTAATAGAACAGGTCGTAGAGCCGCATGTAGGAATGGTCGGCGAAGCCCGAGAGGTAATAGTTGAGGACCGCGACGCCGTACCAATTCTGCGCGTCCTCGTCCCAGGTGACGCCGTAATCCTTGAAAGTGACGAGCGCCAGGATCAGCAGCACGGCAAAGAGGGTGAGCGCCAGCTCATCCCAGCCGACGCGCACGCGCCAGCGCGTCATCGACGCCGCACCGGTGATGCGCCGCGCCGTGCTCATAGGCTGGCGCCTCCCATCAGGGCCGACAGGACGCGATCCGAACCGAAATATTCCGCCGCCAGGTCGCGCGCGGCGCGCGCATGGCGCGGATAGTCGGCGTCGATCGCCGCCAGCGCGGCCAGCGCTTCGCCGGCGTCGGCGAATTCGAACAATCCTTCACCGACCGGATAGAAACGCGAAAAGCCGGTGTTCATCGTGATTACCGGCCGTCCGGCCGCGAGGTAGCAGACGCTGCGATCGCTGAACCAGCCGCTGTGCGGCCGGACATAAATGTCCTTGGCGACGGTGAACTCGCCGCGGGAATCGCGGATGAAGTCGCGATAGGCGTCGATGCCGAGCGAGACGGCGCGCGCATCGATCACGGTCCAGCCATGCGCGGCGACTTCGCGCTGCGTGTCATCCGACGCCGAGTTGAGCGCGACGGTGAAGCAGCGATCCGCCTGCCGCGGCAAATCGATAAAGCGCACGAAGTTGACGTGCTTCGACCAGAAATAGCGCTCGCCGTGGAAGGCGATGTCCTTGCCCTTGTTCTCCCAGGTGGCGATCGTCGAGAAGCAGGCGCCTCCCATGGCGTCGGCTGGCCAGAATTCGAGCACCACCGGCGGTCGCGTCGGTTTCCAGTCGATGCCGCACGACGGCACGATCCAGCCCGGTCCGCCGACATTCTCGCCGTAGGTGAAGAAATGCGTGTGCGCGTCGAGATAGCTGCGCGCGGCCGGATCGGCATCGGCGTATTTGATCTGCTCGTAAACCGGATCGGTGTCGATCATCAGCCGCCGCGGACACGCAAGATGATGCTCGCGCAGCCGCGTCGCACCGCACAGGTTGAGCAACGCATCGCTGTCGCGGAACAGCGCGTGCACCGCCTCGCGCGTCAGCCCGTGATATTCATCGCGGATCGCGTCCCAATAGGCCCAGCGGCCATCGAAGCCGAAGCGCGCCATGAGTTCCGCCAAGTAGGCGATGTTCGCCGCGTTGTCGGCGACGATACTGTTGATGCGCGGGTCGTAGGGGTTGGCGCCATGATCCTCGACGTACCAGACGTCGTAGCCGAGGCGGCGCAGGCCGGCGAGATAGTGCAGCGCCTGCCAGGCAATGCCGGCGAGCGGCATCTGCCCCGCGAAATGCATCACCACCACCCGCCCGCGCGCGGCCATCGCCTGCATGCCCCACGTAATCTAAGCGCGCCGGACAATAGCAGAGCACAACCGCGGCGGAACCGGCGGCGCGCCGTCGGGAGGGACGAAAGGTGGCCGCTCACGGCGCTTCTTGACGCAGCGGCAAATATATTGATTATATTGATCAATGTATGGTGATTCGCTGACGGCCATCGAGGCGGCGCGCGCGCTCGGCGTCACACCGGCAACGCTTTACGCCTATGTCAGCCGTGGCTTGATCCGCTCCGAGCGGGCCGGCGGCCGCGCCCGCCGTTATGCCGCCGCCGACATCGCGGCATTGAAGCGCGGCGGCCTGCCGAGCGGACCGCTGCTCGAGACGGCCATCACTTTGACGCGCGGCGGCCGGGTCTTTTTTCGCGGCCGCGACGCTATCGAGCTGGCGCGCAATTTGTCGGTGCGCGAGGCGGCGGCGTTGATCTGGGATTGCGATCCGGCGGCAAGTTTCGCCGCCGACAATTTGCCGGAGCCGCCGCCCGGCGGCGATACATTGCGCGGCGCGTTGGCAACCGTTTCGCCGCTGGCGCGCATGCTCGCGCTGTTGCAGATCGCAACCGTGGATGAGCCGCGCTGGTCGCAGGCGACGGCCGAATTCTTCGGTTACGCCGGCGCGCGGCTGCTGCGTTTTCTTGCCGCAGCCGCGGCCGGCAATGCGCCGTCGGCGCGGCCGATCGAGGCGGCGCTGGCCGAAGCGTGGGGCCTCGATCGCGAAGCGCGACCGTTGCTGCGCGCCGGCCTGATCCTGTCAGCCGATAACGGCATCGACGCGGCGGCGCTGGCGGCGCGGGCCGCCGCGGCCGCCGGCGTGCCGCCGTGGCGATCGGTCGCGGCCGGCTTGGCGGCGCTCGATTTCGCCGGCGATACCACCGCCGATGCGCGCGCCGGGGCTTTGATCGCGCTCTTGCCACACCGGTCGCCGGCGCCGCGTACCTTGTCCGAAGCGATGGCGAAACTCGGCACGGCGCTGGCCTTGCCGGCCGGCGGCGCGGCAGCGCTTTATGCCATCGGCCGGGCCATCGGCCTCATGGCGCATGTCGCCGAGGAGCGTAACGCGACGCGCGCCTGTCGGGCCCGCGGTGTCTATACCGGATTGCCGCCGGAAAGCGGCATAAGTCCCCAATCCAGCAGGGGTTGAAACTGGCTTCGGCCGCGTGGTACGAGCGGCGATTCCCAGCCAGCGATCGAGTTTTCCCGATGACCTATGTCGTGACCGAAGCCTGCATCAAGTGCAAATACATGGACTGCGTCGAGGTCTGCCCGGTGGATTGCTTCTACGAGGGCGAGAACATGTTGGTCATTCACCCCGACGAGTGCATCGATTGCGGTGTCTGCGAGCCGGAATGTCCGGCCGAAGCGATCGTGCCGGACAGCGATCCACAGGCCGAAAAGTGGGTTGAAACCAATCGCCAGTACGCCACCTCATGGCCGAATATCACGCGCAAGGCCGAGGCGCCGGCCGACGCCGACGCGTTCAAGGGCGTTCCCGATAAGTTCACCAAGTTCTTCAGCGCAAATCCCGGCAAGCGCTAGCAAAAATCCCAGCGAAATCCGTGCTTTGCGGCCGGGCCTGCAAGCGGTGCATGGCTTCGGCGCTGGCTTTTTCCGGCCATTTGTGGTAATTATGACACTGGACGCACGGCGGGTGCGTCCCTCCCGGAATATCGATCCATTGCCGCAGGCTTTTTGAGCGGCCGGGGGTCACTCGCGTTTTCGGCTGAGGTCTGCCCTGAAAATGGCTGTCGCGCGCAAGAAGGAAGAGAAAACCCTGGCGGAAACGCTCGGTTTTTCAACCGGCGATTTCGTCGTCTATCCGACCCACGGCGTCGGCAAGATTCTCGGCATCGAGAACCAGGAAATCGCCGGGTATCAGCTCAAGGTCTTTGTCGTCCATTTCGACAAGGACCGCATGACGCTGCGCGTGCCGGTCGCCAAGGCGAAGAATTCCGGCCTACGCCGGCTGTCGACCCGCAAGGAGATGGACGCGGCCCTGTCCAAGCTCAAGGGCCGTTCGCGCGCCAAGCGCACGATGTGGAGTCGCCGCGCCCAGGAGTACGAGGCCAAGATCAATTCGGGCGATCCGGCCTCGATCGCCGAAGTGGTGCGCGACCTTTACCGCAACGTCGGTCAGCCCGAACAGTCCTACAGCGAGCGTCAGATCTATCAGGCGGCGCTCGACCGGCTGGTACGCGAATTCGCCGCCGTCGAGAACATCGACGAAGCGTCGGCAGCGAAGCGCGTGGAACAGATGCTGAGCGCGGCGTGAGCCGCGCGCACGCCGGCATCGCGCGCCGGTGACGCTCTCCACCGAAAACGAGATCTACGCCCGGTTCAATCGCGCACGCCGCGTCTGGGCGGTCGCGCCGGTCAACGGCGAGGCCAAGCGCCTGACCGCGTTGCACCGCCAGCTCATCGAGCGTCTCGAGCCCGGCGACCGCATCGTTTATCTCGGTAATTATCTCGCGCCCGGCGCCGACGCCGTCGCCACGGTCGACGCGCTCTTGCATTTTCGCGCGCTGGCGCTGGCGCGCCGCCGGGCCTTTGCCTGCGAACTGGCTTATCTGCGCGGCACGCAAGAAGCGATGTGGCAGAAGCTGCAAGAGCTCCAATTCGCGCCCAATCCGCGCGAGGTTCTGCCGTGGATCCTGACGCGCGGTCTCGAAGCGACGCTGCGCGCCTACGGTCTCGATCCGCGCCAAGCCGAGGCCGCCTGCCGCGAAGGCACCATGGCCATTACCCGCTGGACCGGCACGCTGCGTAACGCGATCGACGCCCGTCCGGGTCATCGCCAGTGGCTCAGCGCGCTGCGCCGCGCCGCCTTCACCGAAGACGGGGCGCTGCTCTTCACCCATGCCGGAATCGATCCGGAAAAGCCGCTCGAGATGCAGCGCGACGCGTTCTGGTGGGGCGCCGCCGGCGCCGACATGCTCGCGTTGACGCAGCCCTATGCCGGCTTCAAGCGCGTCGTCTGCGGTCTCGACAAGGCGCACCGCGGTCTCAACGAAAGCGCGCACGCGGCGCTGGTCGACGGTGGCGCCGGGCCCGATCGCGAACTGGTGGCCGCCTGCTTCGGCGTCGATGGCGCGGTGCAGGATCGGTTGGCCGCCTGAGCTGCGTGGCGGCCGCCTGGCGAGCTTTGCTATAACCGACGGCAGCGTCCCCGTAGCTCAGCTGGATAGAGCATCAGTTTCCTAAACTGAGGGTCGGGTGTTCGAGTCACCCCGGGGACGCCAATGCCGCGGCTTTGCTATAGTCGGCAGGTGAAAGCGAAGATTTTCGCCGGCGCGGTGGCCGGGTTGGCGCTGGGGCTCGGCGCGCCGGCGACGCACGCGGCTCCGCTCACTGTCGTTGTCGACAATATCTGCAGCGACAAGGGCGAGATCGACCTGACGGTCTATGTCGCTGCCGACTGGCTTTCCACCCATACCGACGGCCGCGATCGCCATCTGCCGGCACGCGTCGGCTCGGTGACCTTCCATTTCGACTTGCCGCCCGGCATCTATGCCGTCGCCACGTTTCACGACGCCAATGGCAACGGCAACTTCGATACGAACCTCGTCGGCTGGCCGCTCGAAGGCTTTGCCTTCTCGAACAACGCCCACGTCAGCTTTTTCCGGCCGCCGAGCTTCGCCGCCGCGAGCTTCACGCTGCCGCCCGAAGGCGCGACCGAGACGCTCCATCTCGACTATTGGAGCAAATGCTGAGGCGGCACAGCTGGACTGGCCCGCGTCTAACCTGAAGAAGCTGCGGCAGACGTAAATCGGTTGTGTCGGTCAACTTTAGTTATGGGGCGCCGCGGTCCCCTTCACCGAACCGTGATTCTCTCACATTGAAATTTTGCAATACCCTCGCGGTTGATAAGGCGTTCAAAACGCCGACCACACAACAAGGGGTATTCACCATGGCAAAGCTTGGTCTTATCGCGGCCGCCCTGTTGGCGTTCTCGCCGCTGGCACTGGCGCAATCGAACACCAGTTCGCTGCCCGGTGGCGGCATCGTCTTGGCGCAGGCTCAGCCGATGCAAGGGCAGACGGTGAATGGGCCGGATGCGGCCTACGAGCAACCGAATACGATGCCGACCTATCAAAAGAACGACGGCACGGACAAGGACTAACACAGACCCATTAGGAGTCGCGCGACGGGGCGCGGCCGGCTGCGGGAAACCGCCGCCGGCCGCGTTTTCGCGATCGGCTAAACCACGTACAGCAAACGACCGGAAGGGTGCACAAGAGCGCGTGCAACCCGACTTCGACCTGGGAATGTCGGGGCGGCTTACCGAACCGATTTGTCGCGCCTGGGATTGTCCACACAACGCAAAGCCGAGGGGGTATGCGATGCGGTCGTTCATGGCGGCGAGCTTGGGATTGCTGGGTATGGCCGGCGTCGCGTTTGCCGCCGGTCCCTTCGATGGCGTCTGGCACGGCACGGTCGAACAATCGGGTGGACGGTGTCCGCAAGGGGCGGTCGCCATGAAAATCACCGATACGGCGATCGTCGGCCGCTTCAGCATCGGTGGCGCGCAGGTGCCGTTTCACGGCACGGTGACGCCCGATGGTTCCGTCAGCGTGGCGTACAATTACCCCGAACACGGCGTGTCGGGCACGATGACCGGAAAAATGTCTGGCGGCGAATTCACCGGTAAGTTCGAATCGACCTATACGGGCGCGAACGCCAGCTGCAGCCGGAACGTAACCGCCAAGCACGACTGACGCGTCAGCGCTTAGACGCCGCCCCAGATCTCGCGCGCGGTTTCAACCACCAGCCGAAGCTTGGCGATCTCGTCGGCGACCGAAAGCTTGTTGCCGCGCTCGCCGCTGGCAAAGCCGCATTGTGGACTAAGGGCGAGCTGGTCGACGGGCACGATCTTGGCCGCCGCGTCGATGCGGCGTTTCAAATCGTCCTTGGTTTCGAGTTGCGGTAGCTTGGTGGTGATCAGGCCCAGAACGGCAACCTTCCCTTTCGGTAGAAAGCGCAACGGTCCAAAACCGCCGGCGCGTTCGGTGTCGTATTCGAGGAAATAGCCATCGACCTCGATCTCGTTGAATAACGCTTCGGCCACCGGCTCATAGCCGCCTTCGGCGATCCAGGCGCCTTCGAAATTGCCGCGACAGAGGTGCATGCACACCACCATGTCCTTCGGCCGGGAGGATATCGCGCCGTTGATCAGCTTGGCGTAGGTGTGCGGCAGCGCATCGGGATCCTCGCCCAACGCGCGCACCTGCTCGCGCAATTTGGGGTCGCAGAGATAGGCGAAGTTGACCTCGTCGATCTGGAGATATCGGCAACCCGCCGCCGCCAGATCGCGCACCTCCTCGCTGTAGACGCGGGCGAGATCGGCATAGAACGCGCCGAGGTCGGGATAGGCGCCGCGGTCGATCGCCTCACGGCCGCCGCGGAAGTGCAGGATGCTGGGCGACGGAATGGTGAGCTTGGGCACGGCCCTGGCCACCGACTTCAAGAACTTGAAATGGTCGACGAAGATCGGCCGCGGCCGCGCCAGCTTGCCGGTGACGGCCAGTGCCGACGGCGTGCGCTCGATCTCGCCGGCGTGGGTATGAAACTTGGCGGTGACCTTGCCGGGCACCGATTTGACGTTGGCGAACGACGTCAGGAAATCGACATGCCACAGCGTGCGGCGGAACTCGCCGTCGGTCACCGCCTTGAGGCCGATCTCCTCCTGCATTTTCACGACGTCGCGGATCGCGGCATCCTCGGCCGCGGTGAGTTGCGCCGCGCCGATGGCGTTCCGCTTGCGCTGTTCGCGGGCTTCGAGGAGGGCCGGCGGTCGCAACAGGCTGCCGACATGATCGGCGCGGAAGGGCGGCGTTTGACGGGCGCTCATGATTGTCCTGAACGTTGACAGGGCTTGGTGCAGCAGTGATTCTGCGCTTCGGGGAGGACACAATGAAAGCATTGCAGGAAATCATAAAGGCGGGCCGCGCGGTCGCCGGTGGGCTCGCGCTGGCCGCCGCTGCGACAATCGGGTTCGCGCCGTCGTCCCACGCCGCCGACACCTACGCGATCAACGTCGTCATGCCGCTCACCGGCGGCGCGGCGTTCGTCGGCCAGGGCCAGAAGGACGCGCTGTCCGCGCTCGAGGAAGAGGTCAACAAGACCGGCGGCATCCACGGCGCCAAGCTGCATTTCGTTTTCCACGACGAACAGACCAGCCCGCAAGTCGCGGTGCAGCTCACCACGCAGTTGCTGACCGCCAAGCCGGCGGTGATTTTGGGTTCGAGCTTGGTGGGTGAATGCCTTGCCATGGCGCCGCTGATGGCCAACGGGCCGGTGCAATACTGCCTGTCGCCGGCGATCCATCCCAAGCCCGGCAGCTGGACCTTCTCGACCAGCGCCTCGTCGGTCGATCAGATCGCGGCGGTGATGCGCTATTACCGGCTCAAAGGCTGGACCAAGATCGCAACGCTGATGACCACCGACGCCAGCGGCCAGGACGGCGACCGGTCGGTCGACGAAATCCTCAACCGCCCCGAATTCAAGGGCGTGATGTCCAAGGTGATCGGCGAGCATTTCAACCCGACCGATGTCTCGGTCGCGGCGCAGATCGCGCGCATCAAGGAATCGGGCGCGCAGGCGATGATCGCCTGGGTGACCGGTGCGCCGGCGGCGACGGTGTTCAAGGGCATGGTCCAGGGCGGCCTCGACGTTCCCGTCGCGCCGACCAGCGGCAATCAGACCTTCGCCGCCATGGCGCAATGGGAATCGTTCCTGCCCAAGCAGCTGATCATGGCGTCGGCGATGTTTCCGCCGCATCCAGCCTCGGTGAAGCTCGATCCGCGGATGGATAAGGCGCAGCACGCGATGTACGCGATCCTCGCCGAACACCATCTCAAGGCCGACAACATGGTGGCAACGTCGTGGGACGCGGGCCTGATCGTGGTCGCCGGCCTGCGCAAGCTCGGCCCCAAGGCGACGGCGGCGCAGCTCAAGGACTTCATCGACAACCTGACGGACTTCGCCGGTGTCGACGGCATCTACGATTTCAAGAAATATCCGCAACGCGGCCTCGGTCCCGAAAGCTCGATCGTCACGACCTATGACGCCAAGGCGAAAGCGTGGGTGTGGATCTCGAAATCGGGCGGCGAGCCGTTGAAGAAGTAACTGCCGTCATTGCGAGGCTGAGCGAAAGCCCGGCCGAAGCAATCCAGGTGATTCGCTCTCCATACGTCCCGTCCTGGATTGCTTCGCCTTCGGCTCGCAATGACACTGGGTGAGCAGGGAGGGCGCCGTTGCGGCGCCGCTTTTTTGCATTTGCGGCTTTCTCAACGGTCCAGACGATCATTCGAGTCATCACTGACTCACTGAGCTCGAGTCGCTAGCCAACACGGCGTGTCGGATATTTGTCGCGGATATATTTCGCGAAGAATTTCCCTTTAGAGGGCGCTTTCAGCAATGCTTCAAAGATATTTTTTGGCACACCGACGTATGCGTACTGTGTTCCCGCTTTGAATTTCACATACAAAGTGCTGAGAGTGCCATCCCAACCAACTGCCTGAATATTTCCCGAGATGACGGTCATGTAGTCGACCATCGGCAGCCCCTATCTGAATTAGATTTCTACTAATATAGCATTATGACCCGAACAAGATGCCTGGGGGCTCTATGAAGGTGAAATCAGCGCGCATCAGGAACTTTCGTTGCCTTCGAGATGTGACGGTTAATTTCGCCAACATGACCGCATTTCTTGGAAGCAATGGTTCCGGCAAGTCCACGATTCTGCGAGCGCTCGACACCTTCTATTCCGGCAGTCCGGGGATAACGATTGAAGATTTTTATAATCGGGATGCGTCCGCGCCCATCGAAATCGACCTGACGTTCTTCGACTTTACGTCAGAAGAAAAAACGATGTTCGCATCGAAAATCGATGGCGAAGAAATGTCAGTAATGAGGGTGTTCGAATTTGAAGGAGGTCGTGGCTCCGGTCGTTATTACGGGACGAGCTTGCAGTATCCCGGATTTGCTTCAGTGCGCTCGAAGTCGGGAATGGAAAAGCGAACGCTATACAACCAGTTGGCCAAGGAAAAATCTGATTACGGCCTTTCCTCTGCTGCGCGCATTGACCAAGTTGAACCCGCTTTGGCCGCGTGGGAGCAGAAGAATCCTGACAAGTGCACTCGTGCGCGAGATGACGGTCAGTTCTTTGGCTTCACCAATATTGCAAATGGCAAGCTACAGAAGGGAACGAGTTTCGTATTTATACCGGCAGTCCGTGATGCAGCAGCCGAAGCGGCAGACAGCCGCGGTGCAGCGGTAGCACAGTTGATGGAATTAGTCGTTAGGACTGCAATTGAGCGCAAAGCCGAGGTTCAGCAATTTCGAGCCCGCATTTCGAACGAATACCGAGAACTTATGGATCCGGCGAAACTACCGGAGTTGGGAAATCTGGCCGACGAGATTTCAACAACTCTGAAGACGTTTTATGCAAACGCAGCAGTCGACCTTCAATGGCAAGCAATCGACGACATCGACGCGCCACCTCCCAATGCGCGGGTGTCTCTGGAGGAAGATAATTTTCGCGCTCCGGTTGAAAGAACCGGACACGGACTCCAAAGGGCATTCATTTTATCGTTGTTACAGCATCTCGCGCTGGCATCATCTCGTGCCGTCGAAAACGAAGAAGAAGAAATTGAAGAGGGGGAGGAGGAAGGTGACGGTTCCGCTTTCGAAACTGATAGCGAGAACGGATCGCCGATGGAAATGAGTGCTGAAGAATCCCGACCAATGCTTCCGGGTTTAATACTGGCGATCGAAGAGCCAGAGCTTTACCAGCATCCCACAAAGCAGCGTCATTTTGCCAAAGTGCTTGCACAGCTGGCGGCAGGTACGCTTCCAGGAGTCGCCAGGCAAATGCAAATTGTGTTTGCTACCCATTCCCCGCTATTCGTCCGAATGGACGATTTCGCAAGCGTCAGACTGGCGCGGCGTACAGCACTCGGTGATGGAATTCCGCGAGAAACGGTTTTGCAAGAATCGACAATTGAAGAAATATGTAGAGCGCTTGAAAATGTCCGCAGCGAAAAGTCAGGCAGTTTTGCGGCGCCGACGTTATTGGCCCGACTTCACATTATGAACTCGGAGGTTTGCGAAGGTTTCTTTTCTAATGTAGTGGTGTTGGTCGAGGGGCCGAGTGACCGGGCAGCGCTCACAGCCGCAGCACAACTCGACGGAATAGATTTTGAATCGATAGGCGTTTCAATAATCCCGTGCGGGGCCGCCAATAATATCGATAGGCCAGCTCTAATTTTTCGGGAATTAGGCATCCCTGTGTTCATCATGTGGGATTCTGATTCCGGCGAGAAACAAGATCAAATCAAACGCAATCGGGCATTGCAACGATTGATGAATTTACCGGACGCAGAGATCAAGGATGCTCCTACGTTTGTCCGCGACAACGGCGCGTGCTTCGGTAAAGAACTCGAAGAGATGATGATCACTGAGATCGGCAAAGACGTATTCGATCGGATACTGACGGAGAAAAAGGCTCAGTTCGACTTAGAAGATCGCGATGATGCGTTGAAGGTTCCTGCCTGCATGGCAAGTGTATTGGCCGCGGCAGCGGCCGAAGGGAAGAGAAGCAATACGTTGGCTAAGATCGTGAACGCGATTAAGTCCATGGCGTAGGAGTCCCGGATTAAGCGCTCCTTCTTCTCGGCTGTGTTTTAGACGCCGCCCCACACCTCGCGCGCGGTTTCGACGATGAGCGCCAGCTTGCGCTTCTCGTCGTCGATGGAGACTTCGTTGCCTTCGACCGTCGACGAGAAGCCGCATTGCGGTCCTAGGGCGAGCTGGTCTAAGGGCACGCGCTTCGCCGCCTCGTCGATGCGCCGCTTCAGCTCGTCCTTGCTCTCAAGCTTCGGCAGCTTGGTCGTGACCAAGCCAAGCACGACGACCTTGCCTTTGGGCACGAAGCGCAACGGCTCGAAGCCACCCGAACGCTCGTCGTCCCATTCCATGAAATAGCCGGTGATGTTGAGCTCGTTGAACAGCGCGTCGGCCACCGGCTCGTAGCCGCCTTCGGCGACCCACGCGCTTTTGAAGTTGCCGCGGCAAATATGCATGCAGAAAGTCATGTCCTTCGGCGCGCCGGCGATCGCGGCGTTGATCAACTTGGCGTAGGTGTGCGGCAGCTGGTTCGGATCCTCGCCGATGCCCTTCACCTGCTCGCGCAGCTTGGGGTCGCAGAGATAGGCGAAATTGACCTCGTCGATCTGGAGATAGCGGCAGCCCGCCGCCGCCATGTCCTTGATCTCTTCGTTATAGACGCGCGCCAGATCGGCGTAGAACTGCGCCATGTCGGGATAGGCTTTCTCGTCGATCGCCTTGCGGCCGCCGCGGAAATGCATGGTCGACGGCGACGGAATCGTGATCTTCGGCGTGACCTTGGCGACCGATTTCAGGAACTTGAAATGGTCGACGAAGATCGGCTTCGGCCGGCTCAGCTTGCCCGAAACCCGGATGCCCGGCGGCTTGAATTCGATGTCGCCCTTATGGGTGTGGAACTTCACGCCGACCGACGGCGGCACGATGGTGACGTTGGAAAACCGCTCGAGAAAATCGAGGTGCCAATAAGCGCGGCGGAACTCGCCGTCGGTCGCGCCTTTGAGGCCGAGCCCTTCCTGGAGCTGCACCACCTCGCGGATCGATTCGTCCTCGACCGTCTTGAGCTGATCCTGGGTGATGGCGTTCTGCTTCCGCTTGTCGCGCGCGTCGAGCAGCTTCTTCGGGCGCAGCAGGCTGCCGACGTGGTCGGCGCGGAACGGCGGTGTGGTACGCGCGGCCATGGTTCCTCCTCGATTTTTGCCGCAGGCCTCGTGCAAGGGCCTTTGGTTTTGGCGGGCCGGACTTTACAGTTGCGCGCAGTGTCGCGGGCGCTGTTCCGTCCGTCAAGAAGCGGCACCTATGAGCGGCGCGCATGGGCGGCCGCCCATCGCAAGGGGAGACACCATGGCGTTCGTTCGCACCGGAAATTTCGTCACGCATTACGATTTCGCGGGCCAACGCGACGCGCCGGCGCTGGTCGTCGCCAACTCGCTTGGCACCGACATGCATCTGTGGGATGCGCAGACACCGGCGTTCGCCGCGCGCTTCCGCGTCGT
Source organism: Allostellaceae bacterium (assembly GCA_035934995.1). Classification (GTDB taxonomy): domain Bacteria; phylum Pseudomonadota; class Alphaproteobacteria; order ATCC43930; family CGMCC-115725; genus REEB95. Next base: position 80,593 of record DASYXI010000051.1, on the reverse strand, counting down.
GCGCTACGACATGCGCGGTCACGGCCTGACCGAGCCGCCGGCCGGCGTCGACGCCTATACCATCGATGATCTCGCCGGCGACGTGCTGGCGCTGGCCGACGCGCTCAAGATCGAGCGCTTCCATTATTGCGGCCTGTCGATCGGCGGCATGGTCGGCCAACGCCTCGGCGCGCGCGCGCCGGATCGCGTGCGGTCGCTGGCGCTGTGCAATACGGCGATGACCGTCGCCGTGCCGCAGAATTATCGCGATCGTGCCGATGCGGTGCGAAGCAAGGGCCTCGCTTCCATCGGCGACGCCGTGTTGGAACGCTGGTTCACGCCCAAATTTCTGGCGGCGAATCCGGACATCGCGCGCGGCATGCGGACGATGCTGACGCACAATTCCGTTGCCGGCTATGTCGGCTGCTGTCTGGCGCTCTCCACCATGGACCTGACTGCCGACGCGCGGCGCATCGCGTGCCCAACGCTGGTCGTCGCCGGCGCGCAGGATCAGGCGACGCCGCCGGCGGCTGCGCGCGCCATCGCCGCCGCGGCCAAAGGCGCCAAACTGGTCGAAATTCCCGAGTGCGCCCACCTATCCGCCGTCGAACGGCCGGCTGAACTGACCGCGGTGCTGAGCGAATTCTTCGCGTCGGCAGCGGTCGCAGCCTAGAATATGGGTCAATGCAGATACGGCAAAACTGCCTACCGGCCGCGCGCGGGATCGTTGCAGGATAGGGGCGCGAGGAAGCGCATGGCGGATATTCGCGAATATAATCCCGAGCGCGCCGGCGGCCAGCCAGCGAACGATTGGTCGGCCTACACCAGTACGATCAAGCGTCATCCGACGCAGAAGCCAGTCGCGCTCAAGCAGACGCTGACCGAAATCACCGGCCCGACCTTCACCAACGGCTGGACCGGACCCGAGCTCGTCGATCTCACCAAGCAGCATAAAGCCGAGCCGATCGGCGAACGCATGATCCTCGCCGGCCGCGTCCTCGACGAAAATGGAAGGCCGGTGCCGAACACGCTGGTCGAGATCTGGCAGGCCAACGCCGCCGGCCGCTACGCGCACGCCAGCGATACGCATCCGGCGCCGCTCGATGCGAACTTCACCGGCCGCGGCCATATGGTCACCATCGCGAAGGGCGAATACCGCTTCCTGTCGATCGTTCCGGGCGCCTATCCGTGGCGCAACACCTACAACGCCTGGCGCGCGCAGCACGTCCATTTCTCGGTCTTCGGTCCGGCCTTCGCGACGCGCATCGTCACCCAAATGTATTTCCCCGGCGATCCGCTGCTCGAATTCGATCCGATCTACAACGCCGTGCCGGACGAAGCCGCGCGCAAGCGGATGATCTCGCGCTACGATCCGAATCTGAGCGAAGCCGAATGGGCGCTTGGCTATCGCTTCGATATCGTTCTGCGCGGCCGGCACGCGACGCCGGCCGGGATGTAAGCCGGCGCGTGACCATGGACACGAAACTCATCCCGACTGCGACGCAGACGGCCGGCCCGTTTTTCCATTTCGGCCTGCTGCGGCCGGAATGGGCCGACCTCACCGGCGGCGGCAAAGCCAAGGGCGACAAGATCGTGCTTGAAGGCCGCGTCATCGACGGTGATGGCGCGCCGCTTCCCGATGCGATCGTCGAGATCTGGCACGCCAACGCGGCCGGCAAGTACGACCATCCCGACGACAGCCAGGACAAGCCACTCGATCCGCATTTCCGCGGCTTTGGCCGCTGCTTCACCGACAAGGACGGCATCTATCGCTTCATCACGGTGAAGCCGGGCGCGGTGCCCGGCCGCGGCAACGCGTTGCAGGCGCCGCACATCGCCATGTCGATCGCGGCGCGCGGCCTCCTCCACCACCTGTTCACGCGGGTCTATTTCGCCGGCGAAAGCCTCAACGCGAGCGATCCGGTGCTGACGTCGGTCGAGGATGCGGCACGGCAGAAAACGTTGATCGCCATGGCCAACGGCAAGGCCACCGGCAGCACGGTGTGGCGGTTCGACGTCGCGCTGCAAGGTAAGGGCGAAACGGTCTTCTTCGATTTCTGACGCGGTCACGCGGCGGGGAGGCATGGCGGTCAATCCGGCGGACTCGGCGATCTACGGCAGCCTTTTCGGCAGCGATGCGATGCGCGCGGTGTTTTCCGACGCCAATCGCGTGCAGACGATGCTCGACGTCGAGGCGGCGCTGGCGCGGGTCGAGGCACGCCTCGGCCTCATTCCCAAAAGCGCCGCTGCCGCGATCGTCAAGGCGGCCAAGGCCGGCAAGCTTTCGCTCGCCGACATCGCCAAGGGCACGGCGCAGATTGGCGTGCCGGCGGCCGCGGTGGCCAAGGCGCTCGGTCGTGCCGCCGGCGGCGACGCGCCGCGTTACGTGCATTGGGGCGCGACCAGCCAGGACATTGTCGACAGCGCGCTGATCCTGCAGCTGCGCGCCGCGCTCGATCTCGTCGAACGCGACCTGAAATCGGTCGGTGACGCGCTGGCGGCGCAGGCGCGCAAGCACCGCAGCACGGCCATGGCCGGCCGGACTTATCTCCAGCAGGCGCTGCCGATCACCTTTGGGTACAAATGCGCGGTCTGGCTGGCGCCGTTGGCGGCGCACCGCCGACGCCTCGCGGAGTTGAAACGCCGTCTGCTGGTCGTCCAGTTCGGCGGCGCCGTCGGCACCCTGGCTTCGCTGGGCACGAAAGGCCGCGCGGTGACCGAAGGCCTGGCGCGTGAACTCGGTCTCGCCGCACCCGTGTCGCCGTGGCACGCCAATCGCGAGGCCTTGGCCGAAACCGCCGCCGTGCTCGGCCTGATTTGCGGCAGCCTGGCGAAATTCGCGACCGATCTCATCCTGTTGAGCCAGACCGAAGTGGGCGAAGCCGGCGAGCCGGCGGAGGATGGTCGCGGCGGCTCGAGCACCTTGCCGCAGAAGCGCAATCCGGTGGCGAGCGCCTATATCGTCGCGTGCGCGCGCGGCGTGCATGCGCTGGTGCCGCTGATGTTCCAGGCGCTCGCCGGCGACCACGAACGCTCGACCGGCGCGTGGCAAAGCGAAGCGCTGGCGCTGCCGCAGATTTTCCTGCTGACCTCCGGCGCGCTGACGCACGCCAAGGACGTCGCCAAAGGCCTGCACGTCGACGCGGCGGCGATGCGGCGCAATCTCGACGCCACGCACGGCTTGATCGTCGCCGAGGCGGTGATGATGGCGCTGGCCGAAAGCGTCGGCCGCGACGTCGCGCACGCCCTGGTGCAGCGCGCCAGCCGAGCGGCGCTCACGCGCGGCCGGCCGCTCGCTGAAATCTTGGCCAAGGACGCGGCCGTGACCGCGCACCTCGACGCCAAGGCAATTGCCCGGCTAACCGATCCAACGCGTTATCTGGGCGAAGCCAAGGCGGTCGTCGATCGCGTGCTGGCCGCCTGGCGCACGGCGGTCGCGGCAAAATAAAAGGACGGCTCCAAAAGGGAACCGTCCAGTCGAAGAACCCGAACCAAAGAGAACCGGACTAAGCGAACCGGAAGGGTTCGATTAGGACAGCTTGTGCTTGATCCACGCCGCGGCGCCCGGAATGGCGACGCCGAGGAGGGCGAGGGTCGACGGCTCCGGAACCGGCGTACCACCGCAACCATGGCCGCAACCGCCGCCGCCGTACCACGCGAACGCGGGGGCGGAGACGAGGGCGACGCCAGCAGTCATGACAGCGAAACGAACAACACGTGACAGGCGGACGGACATTTAAGGCTCCTTTTGTTTGGCCGCTTTTTGATGCGGCGAAGCCAGAAGTACAGCATTTCAAGAAAATCACAAGAAATATAGAGTAAAAAACAAGTATTAATTAACTATAAACTAAATATAGTCATTAATATCGTTTAGTATTACTTATAATTATCCATCTTCCACAAGATTTACGGTCGTTTTGACTGTTACTCGCGTATGGCTATGCTTATCGGAAATTAGGGTTTGCGGAAATAAACCACGAGGAGAAAGCAGTATGCCGGCTTATTGGGTGGCGCGTTCGCGGATCGTCGATCCGGTCGCGTACAAGAAATACACGGACCGCGTCCCGGCAATCCTCGCCAAGTACGGCGGCAAGGTGCTGGCGCGCGGCGGGCGCTACCAGATCATGGAAGGCCCGCAGAAATTCCACCGCTTCGTCGTCATCGAATTTCCCACCTTCGAGCAGGGCGTCGCCTGTTTCACGTCGAAGGAATACGACGAGGCCGCCGCCTTCCGCCGCAAAGGTGCGGGCGAGGTCGAAACCATCATGGTCGAAGGCGGCGAAGCCACGCCGCGCTGAGCCCGGCGGCGCGGCCGGCATGGGACCCCGTCGCAAATGGCGGGTGCCGGTCGGCGCGGCAATCTGTTAAAGCCTCGCCCGCCGATGGATGCCGTTCGCGAAGATCGTCCAACTGCGCCGGCGATGAGCGCCGCCCGCCGCCGCACCGTGCTCGGCGCGGCGATGGCTGGCATGTTCATGGCGGCCGTCGAAAGCACCATCGTCGCCACGGCGTTGCCCAGCATCGTCTCCGATTTGGGCGGCTTTCACCTGTTCAGCTGGGTGTTTGCCGTCTATTTGCTCACCCAGGCGGTGACGATACCGATCTATGGCCGGTTGGCCGATCTGCACGGGCGCAAGCGCGTTTTCGTGGCGGGTACGCTGTTGTTCCTCGTCGGCTCCGGCCTGTGCGGCTTTGCCCGCAACATGGTGATGTTGATCGCCTTCCGTGCGTTACAGGGGCTCGGCGCCGGCGCAATCGTGCCGATCGCGACGACGGTCGTCGGCGACGTCTATCCCGGCGCGGCGCGCACGCGCGCCCAAGGCTATCTATCGGGCGTGTGGGGTATCGCCGCGGTCAGCGGCCCGCTGCTGGGTGCGTTCCTGGTCGAGCATGTCACCTGGGCGGCGGTGTTTTGGGTCAATTTGCCGATCGGCGCGGTCTGCCTCGCGCTCTTCGGCGTCGCCTTGCGCGAAAGCCGGCATCACCGGCAGCGCAGCATCGACTATCTCGGCGCGACGCTCCTGACAGTCGGCAGCGGCGCGCTGATGTTGGCGTTGATCCAGTGGGCGCATCTCTCGGACGTTCTGCGCGTCGGCCTGCCCGCGGTGGCCGTGCTTGCCCTCGTCGCCTTCGGCTTCAGCGAGCGGCGCAGCGCCGAACCGATGATGCCGCCCGATCTGTGGCGGATACCGGCGGTGGCTGCCTCGAACATCGCCGCCTTCGCCATCGGCGGTTCGCTCATCGGCGTCAACGCCTTCGTGCCGACTTACGTCCAGGGCGTGATGGGCCGCAACGCGGTGGTCGCCGGATTTGCCCTGACCGCGATGTCGTTGAGCTGGTCGCTGACCACCATTCTGATGGGACATTTGCCGGTCGCGGCGCGCGCTTCGTATTGCGCCTTGGCGGGTTGGGGCGGCGGCGCGTTGGTCGCGGGCAGCGCGATTCTGATTCTGCTCAATCCGACGCACGGCGCGCTGTGGGCCGCAAGCGGCGCTTTGGTCATCGGTATCGGCATGGGTCTGTGCAATACAACGTACATCGTCGCGGCGCAGGACAGCGTCGAATTCCAGCGCCGCGGCACGGCGACGTCGGTCAACGTTTTCCTCCGCATGGTCGGGCAGTCGGTCGCCGTCGCGATCTTCGGCGGTATCCTCAATTCGGTGCTCGCGGCGCGCATCGGCGCCGGCGAGACAATGGTCGACCGGCTGATGACGCCGGCGCTGCGCGGCGCGTTGCCTGCGGCCGAGCTCGCGCGGCTCGACAGCGCGTTGGCCGCCGGCCTGCATGGCGTGTTCTGGGCGACCGGCGCGTTCTCGCTGCTGGCGCTGCTGTTGGCGTTACGCTTGCCGAAGGGGTTGGGTTCGCGCCACGCGCGCGAATAGATCTACCAGTTGCCGAGCGGCAACGAGAACATCAGCAAAATATTCTCTTCGCCGGGGTTCGTCTTGCTGAAGCCGGCGTTGGAGATATGATCGAAGGCGATACCGATGCGCGACGCGTCCTCGAAGCGGTAGTCGAAGCGCGCGCCGGTCTTGAACTCGAACGCTTCGCCGAGATTCTTGCCGTGGCCGCGGTGGTAGTAGCCGACGGCGGCGTTCGGCACCAACACGAAGTGCCGGCCGAAATGCAAATCGAAATAGAATCCGCCGTAACCATAAACGGATTTCTTGTTGGTGCCGAAGACACCGATCATCGGCTTGATGAAATAGTAGCCGCGCCCGAAATCGTACTCGGCGCGGCCCTCGACCGCCTTGTTGTTGTGCAGAAAGTCGTACATGCCGCCGCCGAGCGACAAGAGGCCCGGTTCCTGGGGGCCGGTGAGATCGGAAAGCCAGTCCGCCCGCGCACTTCCGGCGCTTAGGCACACCGCCAGCGACAGCGCGCCGAGCGCAGCAATCCAACGTCCCATCATGCGCGATTTCTCCCCCAACCGGCGCAACCGCGGCATCTTAAAGCCTTGGCGGCAAAGGGCAAGGCCGCCAACCGGCAGCCCCGCTTACAGGCGGCGCTTCATCCGCTCCGTCGCCGCGACAAGCTCGGCGCGGATGCCGGGTTCCATCGCCGAATGGCCGGCGTCGGGCACGACGACGTATTGCGCATCGGGCCAGGCGCGATGCAGCTCGTCGGCGCTGATCACCGGACACACCATGTCGTAACGGCCCTGGACGATGATCGCCGGCACGTTCCGGATGCGGTCGACATGGGCGACCAGATCGTTCGGCGGCTTGATCACGTGATGGCGGAAGTAGTGCGCTTCGATTCGCGCCAACCCCAAGGCCATGCGGTCCTCGCCGAACGCCGCGACGGTGTCCGGGCTCGGGAGCAGGGTCGAGCACACGCCTTCATAGGTGCTCCAGGCGCGCGCCGCCGGCAGGTGGACCGACGGTGTCGGGTCCATCAGCCGCCGCATATAGGCGGCGAGCAGATCGGTGCGCTCGGCCTCGGGAATGAATCCGGAAAAATTTCGCCACGCTTCGGGAAAGACCGTGCGCATGCCGTACAGAAACCAGTCGATCTCGCTTTGCCGGCACAGGAAAATGCCGCGCAGCACGAGGCCGCCGCAGCGGTCGGGATGCGCCTGGGCATAGGCCAGCGCCAGGGTCGAGCCCCATGAGCCGCCGAAGACCACCCAGCGCTCGATGCCGAGATGGACGCGCAGCCGCTCGATGTCGGCGATCAGGTGGCGCAGCGTGTTGTCCTGGGTCTCGCCCAGCGGCGTCGATCGGCCGGCGCCGCGCTGGTCGAACACGACGATGCGATAGACCGCCGGATCGAAGAACCGGCGGTGCGTCGGCGTCGCGCCGGCGCCCGGGCCGCCGTGCAGAAACACCGCCGGCAGACCGGCCGGATTGCCCGATTGCTCCCAGTACATGGCGTGGAGCCCATCCAGCGGCAGCAGGCCGCTCTGGTAGGGCTCGATCGGCGGAAACAGGTCTTGGCGGCCGATTCGCGGGTTATCGGGCATGGGGTCAGTGTAAGAATCCGGGCTGCGAAGGCAAGGCGCGGCAAGCCTTCATTAACCATATTTGCGCTTAATTTCCGGCCATGGCGATCACCGCATCGCTGCCGGCGGCGAAGAGCCGGTTCGGCGTCTCGCTACCGCTGCTGGTGGCGCTGGCCGCGTTCGTCACCGTCTTGGCGAACGCGTCGGGCCTGCTGGGCGATCCCGACACCTATTGGCACATCGTCGTCGGCCGCTGGATTCTCGCGCATCACGCGGTGCCGCACGCGGATATTTTTTCCTATTCCAAGGCCGGCGCGCCGTGGGTTCCGCACGAATGGCTGGCCGAAACAATCTTCGCGCCGCTCTATGACGGCTGGGGCTGGAACGGCCTCGTTCTGATCACCGCGCTGTCGTTGGCGGCGACCCTGGCGATTTTGACGCGCGCGTTGCTGCGTTGGCTCGAGCCGGTGCACGCGCTGGCGGCGGTGGCGGCGGCGTGGGGCCTGATCCTCGCGCACCTGCTGGCGCGGCCGCACATCTTGACGCTGCCGATCATGGTGCTGTGGTTTGCGGCGTTGGTTGACGCGCGCGCGCGTGACCGGGCGCCGCCGCTGTGGCTTGCCGCGTTGATGGCGCTCTGGGCCAACCTGCAAGGCGGCTACATGTTCGGCCTGGTGTTCGCGGCGCTGTTCGCTGGCGAAGCGCTGCTGGCGGCGCCCAATCGCGCGGCGCGCCTCGTCGTCATCAAGCAATGGGGCACGTTCGGCGTGGTATCGCTGGCGGCGTCGTTGCTCACGCCCAACAGCTTCGCAGGCTGGTGGCTGCCGTTCCACCTCCTGAGCATGAAGTTCGCGCTGTCGGTGCTGGTCGAATGGCAGAGCCCGAATTTCCAGACCGTCCAGCCGCTCGAGATCTGGCTCGTCGTCGCGCTGGCGTTGGCGCTCGGTTTCGGCGTCAAGCTGCCGCTGACGCGCATCGCGATGCTGCTGCTTCTGCTGCATATGAGCCTGGCCCACCGACGTCAGGCGGAAGTGCTCGGCTTGGTGGCGCCCCTGCTCGTGGCGCCTGCCGTCGGCGCGTTCATTCGCAACCGGTCACGGCGGCGCCAAGAAGCGGCGCTCGATGGCGTGCTCGCCGATCTGGCGGGCAGCGCGAGCCTGCGCGGCGCGGTCGTTGTTGGCTTGGTTGCCGTGGCGCTGGCGGCGCTCTTCGCGCATGCGCCGCTGGTGCGCAAGCCCGACGCCTATACGCCGTCAGCCGCGCTCAATTTCGCCGCCGCCCACGATCTCACCGGCCCGGTATTCAACGATTACGGCTTCGGCGGCTATCTCATCTTCAGCGGCATAAAGCCGTTCATTGACGGCCGCACCGACATGTACGGCGACGCTTTCGTCAAACGCTATGTCGAGGCGACGCGCGGCGTCACCGGGGAGCTGCCGGCGATGCTCGACCAATATCACGCGACCTGGACGCTGTTCGCCGCCAAAAGTCCGGCGGTGACGCTGATGGATCACCTAACGGGCTGGAAACGGGTTTACGCCGACGATACGGCGGTGATCCACGTCCGCGCCGGCGCCACGCCGTAGACGTCAGCCGCCGAGTTCCGCCTTCAATTTCCGGGCGCCCGTCGCCAGCGCCGCGAGTTTGGCGTAAGCGACCGTGCGATCGAGCGGCGCCATGCCGCAATTCGTGCATGGCTGCAGATTCTCCGGTGCGACATAGGGCAGGGCGGTCTTCAAGACCGACACGATCTCGTCCGGCGTCTCGATACGGTCGGTCGCGACGTCGATCGCGCCGAGCAGGATCTGCTTGCCCTTGAGCAAACCCAGAAGACTCACCGGCACCTTCGAGTGGATGCACTCGAGCGACACCTGACCGATCTTGCTCTTGGCGAGCGCCGGGAAGATCGCCTCGTATTGGCGCCATTCGCTGCCGAGGCTCGCCTTCCAGTCGATGTTCGCCTTGATGCCGTAGCCGTAGCAGATATGGACGCACGTCTTGGCCTTGAGCCCTTGCGCCGCGCGCTCGAGCGCCGCCACGCCCCACTCCTGCACCTCGCGCATATAGACGTTGAAGGCGGGCTCATCGAACTGGATGACGTCGACGCCGATGGCGTCGAGCTCGCGCGCTTCCTCGTTGAGGAGCTCGGCGAATCGCATCGCCATCTTGGTGCGGTCGCCGTAGAACTGATCGGCGATGGTGTCGACGATGGTCATCGGTCCCGGCAGCGTGAATTTGAGCTTGTGCCGCGTGTGGGCGCGGGCCAGCGTCGCCTCCATCCGGTGCACGCTGCTTTTGCGCTTCAGCTCGCTGGTCACCGTCGGCACTTCCGCGACATAGCGGTTGTCACGGATGCCCATCTTCACGCGCTTGCCGAAATCGATGCCGGCGATGTTGGCAAGGAAGCCGTGGACGAAGTGCTGTCGCGCCATCTCGCCGTCGGTGACGATGTCGATGCCGGCGTCCTCCTGTTCCTTGATCGCGAGCACCGTCGCGTCGCGCTTGGCTTGTTCGAGCGCGCCGCCTTCGGCTGCCCACGGCGCCCACAGCATCTTGGGTTGGGCAAGCCAGGCGGGTTTCGGCAGGCTGCCGGCGGTGGTGGTTTCAAGCATGCGTTTCTCTCCCGACCGCAACCTACAACGTCGCGATGAAGCCGACCATCGCCGCGAGCGTGTCGTCCTCCTGGTCGCGGTGCGGCGCGTGCATGCAATCCTCGAGCAATAACTTCTCGAAGGGCCCTTTGACGCCCCGCGCGACGGCATTGATCTGCGCCACGGTGCCATACTGGTCGTCGATGCCTTGGATCGCCAGCACCGGACAGGTCACGCCCGGCAGGCAGTCCTCGATGTTCCAGGCGCGAAATTGTGGCGACAGCCAGATGTCGTTCCAGCCGCGGAACACGCTTTCGACGTCGGCGTGATAGGGCGCCAGGCGGCGTTTCAGGTCGGAATCCTCGTAGGCGTATTTCGCCTCTTCGATGCCGATGATCGAGACCTCCTCGACGAAGACGTGCGGCGCCTCGAGGACGAGGCCGCGCACCGGCCACCGGCCGCTGCCGGCGTGGATCAGCGCGATCGAGGCGCCGTCGCTGTGGCCGATCAGGACCGGATTGTCGATCGCCAAAGCCGCCCGCAACGCCGGCAGCTCGTCGAGCGCTTCGACGTGCATGTAGCGCGGGTCGCGCGGATCGCTAAACCGGCCGGATTTGCCGTAGCCCCAGCGCGAATAGGTGACGGTTCGGCAACCCGTAGCGGCTGCCAGCTTGGCAGGAAAATCCCGCCACAAGGCGACCGAGCCGAGACCTTCGTGCAGCAGCACCAGTGTCGGCGTGCCGTCGCGCCGCGGGGCGATCTCGGCATATTCGATGCGGTGGCGGTTGATTTCGACGAACGGCACGTCAGGTTCCGAAATGGTGCGACAACAATCCTGTCTTCGCGTTCGTCACGTGCGCTCGCGGTCGCGCAGTTTGAAGCGCTGAATCTTGCCGGTGGCGGTTTTGGGCAGTTCGCCGACGAATTCGATCCAGCGCGGATATTTATACGGCGCCAGCCGCGATTTGACATGCGCCTGTAATGCTTCGGCGAGCGCCAGCGACCCGTTCTTGCCCGGCTTGAGCACGACGAAGGCCTTGGGCTTGACCAGTTTCTGATCGTCGGCGCGGCCGATCACCGCGGCTTCGAGCACGTCGGCGTGCGTCATCAGCGCCGCCTCAACCTCGAAGGGCGAGACGTACATGCCGCTGACCTTCAACATGTCGTCGGCGCGGCCGCCATAGGTGTAATAGCCCTGGGCGTCGCGCGTGTATTTGTCGCCGCTGCGCGTCCATGCGCCGAGAAAGGTCTCGCGACTTTTGCTGCGGTTGTTCCAGTAGCCGGCGGCGCCGGTCGGGCCGGCGACCTGAAGCTCGCCGATCTCGCCGTCTTTGGTCGGCGTGCCGTCTTCGTTGACCAGGCGAATCTCGTAGCCGGGCACCGGCACGCCCGTCGTGCCGTAGCGAACTTCCCCTGGACGGTTGGAGAGGAAAATGTGCAGCATTTCGGTCGAGCCGATGCCGTCGAGGATCTCGACACCAAGCCGTTCGGTCCAGCGCTTGCCGATATCCTCGGGCAGCGCCTCGCCAGCCGAAACGCAGCGTCGCAGCGCCAGCTCGCCGCGCTGCGGCAGGTCGCTGCTCGCGAGCAGCGCGGCATAAAGCGTCGGCACGCCGTAGAAGATGGTGGGCTTCTTCTCGCGCAGCATGCGGATGACGGACGCAGGCGTCGGCCGCTCAGCCAGCAAGATCGACGTCGCGCCGACGGCCATGGGAAAAGTCAGCGCGTTACCCAGACCATAGGCGAAGAACAGCTTCGCCGCCGAATAGACGATGTCGCTGTCGCGGATGCCGAGCACCGGCTTAGCATAAAGCTCGGCGGTGAGAGTCAAATGCGCGTGCAGGTGCATCGCGCCCTTGGGAGCGCCGGTCGAGCCCGACGAATAGAGCCAGAAGCAGATATCGTCGCAGGTGGTTGCCGTCGCCGGCGCTTTGGCCGGCGCCTCGGCGAGCAGCGTCGTGAAGGACAAGCGGCCGGCCGGCGCCGCGCCGGCGATGACGACATGCTCGAGCGCCGGTTGATTCACCAACGCCGGCGCGAGCTTGTCGTAGAGCGCGTCGGACACGATGAGCGCGCGGGCGCGACTGTCGCGCAACATGAATTCATAGTCGGCGGGCGTCAGCAGTGTGTTCACCGGCACCGGCACGATGCCGGCCTTGATCGCGCCGAGGAACGCCGCCGGGAAATCCACCGTATCGAGCAGGCACAGCATGACGCGCTGCTCGGGTTGGACGCCCAGCCGGCGCAATGCGCCGGCGACGCGGTCGACACGCTCGGCGAGCTGGGCATAGGTCAGGCTGCTGCAGTCGTCGACAAAGGCGAGCTTGTTGCCGCGTCCGGTCGCCAGATTGCGATCGAGCAGATCGACGGCGGCGTTGAAATCGCGTGGAATGGCGACGCGCGGCGCCGAATCGGCCGACCCGTCGGCGGTCATGCCTTCCTCCCTGCGGCGCGGCTCTTTACGCGGCCTGTTTAGCGCCTTGAAGGTCGATGGTTGGCGAGGGGCACACGCCCGTCAAGCCTTCTCGTCCGTTTCAGCGTGCGCCGTCAGCGCCAGCTCACGCCGGTCATCACCATGTCGATGTTTTCGCCGTCGTGCGCCAGCGGCAGCGCCAAGGCCTCGCAGTTGAGCACGGTGCGATCGGTGACCTCCTGCTCGTGGCGGGCGGCGACCGGGCAGCGTTCATCGAGCGTGCGCAGGTAGTGATCGAGGATCACGGACCGGAATCGGGCGTCGGGGCTTTCGTCGAGGAATTTGCGCGTCATGTCGAAGCCGACGCGCGCGGCGACGTTGCTCGCATGCACGCGGAAGAAGAAACGGAGCGGATGCCGGCGCACCTCGACCAGCGAAAGGTTGCCGAGGATGTAGCTCATCTCCGCGGGATCGAAATCGGCACGCGCGGGAAAACGCCGGCCACGGCGGCGGCTCCGCCATTCGTCGTGCAGGCGTTGGAGCGCTGCGTTCGTCAGCGTGCCGACGTCGATATATTCCTGGATCTGCGAATCCACGCCGAAGTATAGGCGCGGCGCCATTAAGCGATCGTTAGGACTGTCCGGTACAGGGCGGCGTAGGTCTTGGCGACCGCGGCCATCGAGTAGTCGCTGGCCGCCTTGGCCCGGGCGTTGCGGCCGAGCCGCTCGGCCAGGGCGTCGTCCGATTCGACCCGGTGAAGGAGCGCGCGGTATTCGGCCGGCGTATCGAACAGCAGCCCGGTATCGCCATCGGCGAGCACGAAATCGGTGACGCCTTCGAGGCGCCGGGCGACGATCGGCAACCCGTACGCCATCGCCTCGGCCAAGACGTTGGGGAAGCCTTCGAGCCATGACGCGAAGACGAAGGCGTCGGCCATGCGATAGAACGGTGCTGGATCGTCGCGATAGCCGACGAAGCGCACGCGGTCGCCGACGCCGAGCGCGGCAATTGCGGCGTCGAGCTCGGCGCGATAGTCGGGCTCGAGCGCCGGACCAAGCATGACCAGGTAACGCGGCTTACGGTCGGCGTTGAGCGCCGCCAGATTCTCGATCAGGAACAACACGTCCTTGCGGCGCGAAATGCTGCCGACATAAAGCTGCACGAAGGCATCGCGCGGAATGCCGAGCGCGTCGCGCGTCGCGCCGTCGTCGCCGATCCGCTCCGGCACCGCAACGCCTTGCGGCACGATGACGACGTGGCCGGGCGCGCCCATGAAGGCGGCGCTTTCGTCGTAGAGGCGCCGGTTGAGCACGACCAGTCGCGTGATCGTCTTGCGCATCGCCCAGGCGGCGAAACGCCAGAAGCTCGGGCGATAGGTCTTGAGGATGTAAGGCGGCGAATCGTCGAGCGTCGCCGAATAGATGAATCGCACGCCGGCCAGTCGGGCGATCCAATTCGAAACGAAGAAGCGGTCGATATGCGTGCGCGCGTGAATGACGTCGTAGCGACGGATATTGCGCAGCAGCCATAGGTAATAGCGCAGCAGCACCGCCGGCGCGGATTCGGTTTCCGACCGGCGCAGATAGATCAGGCTCATGCCGCGCGGCGCGACCGGCGGAATTTCGGCCGGCATTGGCGTGGTGAAGACCAGCACGTCGTGCCCGCCGTCGCCGGTGGACAGCTGCGGCCACAACTTTTCGAAGTAGAGGCCGTCGCCGGCGAAATTGGGCCGGAAACGCGGAAAGAGATGAAGCACGCGCACGGCGCTAGCCACGCTCCCGGCAATGACGCGACACGGCGCTCAAATGTCCCCCGCTCCTTGACGGGTGGCGAGTATGCACTATCGTCCGGCAAAAGCGCACGTTTTGCGCCGCCGGCCGAGGGAGGCAGCCTTGATCACCTTCGACACCAGCCCGGAGCGCTACCGTCACTGGAAGCTTGCGGTCGACGGCCCGGTCGCGACGCTCGCGCTCGACGTCGCCGAGGACGGCGGCCTGGTGCCGGGTTACAGACTGAAGCTCAATTCCTACGACCTCGGCGTCGATATCGAGCTCGCCGACGCGCTCAATCGCATCCGTTTCGAACACCCGTCGGTCAAGACCGTCGTCGTCACCAGCGCCAAGGAGCGCATGTTCAGCGCCGGCGCCAACATCTACATGCTGGGATCGTCGTCGCACGCCTTCAAGGTGAACTTCTGCAAGTTCACCAACGAGACGCGCAACGGCATGGAGGATTCGAGCCGGCACGAAGGCCTCAAGTTCCTCGCCGCGGTCAACGGCGCCTGCGCCGGCGGCGGTTACGAGATCGCGCTCGCCTGCGACGAAATCCTGATGATCGACGATCGCTCGTCGACGGTCAGCCTGCCCGAAGTGCCGCTCTTGGGCGTCTTGCCTGGCACCGGCGGGCTGTCGCGGCTTACCGACAAGCGCAAGGTGCGCCGCGATCTGGCGGACCTGTTCTGCACGACGGCCGAAGGCGTGCGCGCCGATCGCGCGCGGCAATGGGGCTTGGTCGACACTGTGGCGACGCCGCAGAAATTCGCGGCCGCGAAGAAGGAGCGCGCCGCGGCGCTGGCACAGACGAGCGATCGCCCGGATGCAGCGGCAGGCGTCAAGCTGCCGTCGCTCGAGCGCACGGTCGATGAGACGGGCTACCGCTATCGCCATGTCGAAATCGTGTTCGATCGCGCCGCGCGAGTCGCGATGCTGACCGTCAAGGCACCCAACGCGGTTGCCGCATCGCCGGCCGCGGCCTTGGCCCAAGGCGCGGCGTGGTGGCCGGTGCAAATGGCGCGCGAGCTCGACGACGCCATTCTGATGCTGCGGCTCAACGAACCCGAGCTCGGCACCTGGATGGTGAAAACGCGCGGCGACGCCACGTCGGTGCTTGCCAATGACGCGTTGCTCGCCGACACCCGGCATTGGTTCGTGCGGGCGGCGCTCGGCCTGTTGCGCCGCACGTTGCAGCGTTTCGACGTGTCATCGCGCAGCCTCATTGCCGTGATCGACAAAGGATCGTGCTTCGCGGGCTCGTTGTTCGAGCTCGCGCTCGCGGCGGATCGCTCCTACATGCTCGACGATCCGCAGGCGAACGATGCGCCGCGCGTCGTTCTCGGCGCCGTGAATTTCGGCATGGTGCCGATGGTCAACGGCCAGACCCGGCTCGCCAATCGATTCTGTGGCGTTGCCGCGCCGGTTGCGGCGGCGCAGAAGCAGCTCGGTGTGCGCTTGGCGGCCGCCGATGCGAGCGCGCTCGGCTTGGTGACGGCGACGCCCGATGCGCTCGACTGGGACGACGAGTTGCGGATGGTTCTGGAGGAACGCGCTAGCCTGTCGCCCGACGCGCTCACCGCGCTCGAAGCCAATCTGCGCTTCGCCGGCGCCGAGACCATGGCGACGCGCATCTTCGGCCGGCTGTCGGCCTGGCAGAACTGGGTATTTTCGCGGCCCAATGCCGTCGGCGACGACGGTGCCTTGAAGCGCTTCGGCACCGGCGCGCGGCCGCGCTTCAACTGGGAACGCGTCTAGGCATAGAATCGGCCATGGCCATCGACTACCAGGAACGCATTCCCAACAATATCGACCTCGCCGGCAACGCGACGCTGCAACGCGCGCTCGAGCACTGGCAGCCGCGGTTCCTCGATTGGTGGCGCGAGATGGGGCCGAGCGATTTTCTCGCGGCGGATGTCTATCTGCGCACCGCGACGTCGGTCGACGCCAAGGGCTGGGCAAGCTGGGGTGCGGTCAAGATGCCGGACTATCGTTGGGGCATCTTCCTCGCCGAGCCCGAGCCCGATCGCAAAATCGGTTTCGGCGACGTCATGGGCACGTCGGCGTGGCAGCAGGTTCCGGGCGAGCACCGCACGACCTTGCGCCGATTGATCGTGACGCAGGGCGATACCGAGCCCGCCTCGGTCGAACAACAGCGGCTGCTTGGCCATACCGCGCCGTCGCTTTACGACCTGCGCTCGTTGTTCCAGGTCAATGTCGAGGAAGGCCGCCATCTTTGGGCGATGGTCTATCTCTTGCACGCCTATTTCGGCCGCGACGGCCGCGAAGAGGCCGAAGCGCTGCTGGCGCGGCATTCCGGCGACGCCGATCGGCCGCGCATCCTCTCGACCTTCAACGAGCCGATCGCGGACTGGCTGTCGTTCTTCCTGTTCACCTATTTCACCGATCGCGACGGCAAGTTCCAACTCATGAGTCTGGCCGAAAGCGGCTTCGATCCGCTGGCGCGCACCTGCCGCTTCATGTTGATGGAAGAGGCGCATCACATGATGGTCGGCGTCAACGGCGTGACCCGCATCGTCGCGCGCACGCTCGAGGCGATGAAGGAATTGAAAACCGAGGAGCCCGACAAATTGCGTGCCGCCGGCGTCGTCGATTTGCCCACGTTGCAGCGTTATCTCAATTTCTGGTTCAGCTCGTCGCTCGACCTTTTTGGCGCGGAAGTCTCCACCAACGCCGCCGCCTATTTCGCCACCGGTATCAAGGGCCGCCCCGACGAAGGTCGTTACGACGATCATTTCTGCCGCGACGGCGTGCTCGCGGTCGAGACACCGGACGGTACGCAGGATGTGCCGCTTCGGAACGCGATGAACGAGGTCACGCGCCGGGCCTATATCGAGGACTGCGACAGCGGCGTGCAGCGCTGGAGCAAAATGATCGCCGACGCGGGATTTACCTTCCGCCTGGCGCTGCCGAGCCCGCGCTTCCATCGCACCATCGGCGCGTGGGCCAATCGGTTCGTCGATCCATCCGGCAAGCCCGTCGGCGAAGCGGCGTGGCAGGCGCGGCGCGACGAATGGCTGCCGTCGGCCGCCGACCGGGCTTTTGTCAAAAGCCTGATGCGCCCGGTCACGGCGCCCGGCAAGGTCGCGGGCTGGATCGCGGCGCCGGAGCGCGGCGTCAACCGCCTGCCGGCGGATTACGAATACGTCCGCCTCGCCTGAGGCGGACATGCCCCTATCCATCGCCATCGTCGGCGCCGGCCCCGCGGGACTTGCGGTCGTCGAACGCGTCGCCCGCAAGGCGCCGCAGGCGCGCATCGATGTCGTCGAGAAGCTGCCGGTGCCTTACGGCCTGGCGCGTTACGGCCTGGCGCCGGATCGGCCGCTCGACAAGAAGTTGACGGCGTTGTTCTCGCGCGCGCTGAAAGCGAAATCGGTCGCCTTCTGGGGCAACGTCGCGCTCGGCCGCGAGTTCGACCTCGCCGATTTGCGCATGCTCTACGACGCCGTCGTCGTCGCGACTGGCGCCGGCGCCGACCGGCCCCTCGGCGTGCCGGGCGACCAAACGCCGGGCGTCTGGGGCGCGAGCGCATTCCTGCGCTGGGTCAACGGCGATCCCGAAATCGCCGCGCCGCCGCCGGCGCTCGACCGCGTCCGCAACGTCATCGTCGTCGGCCAAGGCAGCGTCGCGCTCGAGGTCGCGCGGCTGCTGGCGCGTTCGCCCAAGGAGTTGGCGAAGGCGGACCTCGATCCCGAAGTCGCCGCGACGCTGGCCGCGATGCCGCTACAGGCGATCCATGTCATCGGTCGCAACGATCTGCTCGCCTCGCGCGTTCAACCCGCCGATCTCGCCGAGCTCAAAAAGCTCGCGCGCGCGCAAGCGGTCATCGATCCCGAGGCGCTGTCGCAAGCCGCGGCTGTCGCCGACGATCTCGATCGCGACCGCAAGGCGCTGCTGAAGGCGTTCACCGTGCTGGCCGCGGTACCGCGCGACGAATCGCGCCTTCCGATCCGGTTCCAGTTTCACCTGCGGCCGCTGCGTCTCGACGGCAGCGCCGGCGTCGAGCGCGCGCTCTTCACCCGGCCCGACCGTCTCGGCCAGAATCTGGCGTTGCGCACCGAGCTGGTGATCGCCGCGACCGGCCTGGAACGCACGACGGCCTACGACCGGCTGCACGACGATCGCGGCTTGATCGCGCCAGGCCTTTACGCCGCCGGTTGGGCGAAGCGCGGCGCGACCGGAAGCATGGAGGAGATCATTGCCGACGCGCGGCTGGTCGCCGAGCGTCTGCTCAAGGAGGCGGGCGCCACGCCGTCGACCCGGCCGGGCCGGGCCGGCCTGGCGCGCCTGCTCGAGGAACGCGGCGCGGCGACGGTCAGCCTCGCCGGCTGGCAGCGCATCGACGCCGCCGAACGCGCCGCCGCCGCCAAGCCGCGGCCGCGGCGGCGCCTGCGGGCGCTCGAGACCTTGTTAACCGCGGCCGCCGAGCCCGCCCGGCTGCTTTAACCTCCCTTCATTTTCCTTAGCCATACTGGCGGCATGAACGGGTTCGTCCTTGCCGCGATCGTGCTGGCGTCCGCCCTCGCGGGTGGCGCGCTGGCTTGGCCGATCGCCAGACTCGGCCGGCGCCCAATGGTGCGCGAGCTACAGATGAGCGCCGCTGCGCTCGCCGACGAGCGCGCGCGCCGCATCGCTGCCGAGGCGGCTTTACGCCAGAACGAATCGATGGCGATGACCGCGACGCCGGTGGCGAGCTGGGAATGGGACATCGCCAGCGGCGAGGTCACGTGGTCGCCGGCCATGTATTCGCTGTTCGGTCTCGACGCCGTCGGCGCGCCGCCGTCGCGCGCGCGGCCGATGGCGATGATTCACGCGCAAGATCGCGGCCGCGCCGCCGCGTGGCTCGCAACGCTGGCGCGCGCCGAAGCGCCGCCGCCGATCGAAGTACGCGCGCTCCGCGCCGACGGCGCGGTGCGGCTGCTGCGCTCCGAATGTCTCGGCATCGGCGACGACACGGGCCGTGCCCGCCGGCTGCTGATCACGGTGCGCGACGTGACCGACCACGCGCCGGTCGCTTTCGGCAACGCGCGACCGCGCGACGCCCAGGTCGCGCTGGCCGCTCTGATTGGCGCTGCCGTCTGCTTGGTCGAACCCGAAGCCGAAGTCGCCGGCGTCACTTTCGTTCCGGCGGTTCCACCCGATATCGGCGTCTATGCCGGCTCCGACCGGGCGCTGACCGAGATCGTCGTGCGGCTGCTCGGCAATGCCGTGGCGCGTTCGCAGCGCGGCGGTCGCGTCACGCTGCGTGCGGCGCGTTTGGCCGCCGGCGTCATCGAGCTCGAGATCGCCGACATGGGTGCGGGCTTGACGGGGGACGAGATCGGCGAGCGCAGCGTGCTCGGCCAGGCCAAGGCGCTGGCCGAAGGCGAGGGCGGCACGTTGCATGTCACCAGCCTGCCGGGCGCGGGCTTGGCGGTGACCGTTCGGCTGCCGGCGAGGGGCGCGGCGCAGAAAGTCGCCTAAACCGAAGCCCACTCCGTTCGGACGCCGGTATCGCTCTCGCGCGCGAGATGTACGTCGCGCAGCGACACAGCCACCGCCGGATCGAGTCGTTGCAATGCCCACACCGCCATCGCACGCACCAGCGGCGACGGATCGTCGATATTGGCGCGCGCCGAGGCGGCAAGCGTCGGATCGCCGCTGTTGCCAATTGCAATCAGCACGTTGCGCAGAAAACGGTCGCGGCCGATACGCTTCACCGGTGAGGCCGAAAACAATTTGCGGAAGGCCGCATCGTCGAGTTGCGCCAGCTCGGCAAGCGCCGGTCCGGTCAACGCCTTGCGCGGTTGCAAGCCGCTTTCGCGCGCCGCGACCGCGAACTTGTTCCACGGACAGACCGCAAGGCAATCGTCACAGCCATAGACGCGCGTACCCATCAGCGGCCGGAGCTCGGCGTCGATCGGCCCCTTGTGCTCGATGGTGAGATACGAGATGCAGCGCCGCGCATCGAGCCGATAGGGGCCGGGGAAGGCGTTGGTCGGACAGGCGTCGAGGCAACGGCGGCATTCGCCGCAATGATCGGCTTCGGCGGCGTCGGGCGGCAGCGCCAGATCGAGATAGATCTCGCCCAAGAACAGCCATGAGCCGAAATCCCGCGACACCAAGTTGGTGTGCTTGCCTTGCCAGCCAATGCCTCCGGCCTGCGCCAGTGGCTTTTCCATCACCGGCGCGGTGTCGACGAACACTTTCAGCGCCGAGCCCCAGTGCGACGCGATCTTCTGTGCCAGCGTCTTGAGGCGGCCTTTGACCAGATCGTGATAGTCGCGGCCACGCGCATAGACCGAGATATAGCCGCGATCGTGAGCGTCGAGCTCGGGTAGGGGATCGTGCTTCGGTGCGTAGTTGAGACCCAGCACCACCACGCTTTTGACGTCGGGCCACAATCCCATCGGGCTGGCGCGCTGCTCGGCGCGGTCGGCGAGCCAATCCATTTCGCCGTGAAAGCCTTGCGCCAGGAAATCGGCGAGACCGGCGCGGGCGGCCGCGACGGTTTCCGGCGCGGCGAAGCCGACGGCGTCGAAGCCGAGCTTCAGCGCCTCGTCGCGGATCGTCGCCTTGATCCGCGCCGGGTCCATATCAGCGGCCGCGATACGGCGGTACGCCCTGGTCGGGCAGCCACAGATCCTTCGGCGGCGCGCCGGTTTGGAAGAAAATATCGATCGGCATGCCGCCGCGCGGATACCAATAGCCGCCGATCCGCAGCCAACGCGGCTTGATCGCGGCGCGAAGGCGGTTGGCGATCCGCAGCGTGCAATCCTCATGAAAGCCGCCATGGTTGCGGAACGAGCCGAGGAACAACTTCAACGACTTGCTCTCGACGATATGCTTCGTCGGCACGTAGTCGATGACGAAATGCGCGAAATCGGGCTGGCCGGTGATCGGACACAAGCAGGTGAATTCCGGCGCGTTGAAGCGGATGAGATAGGTCGTGCCGGGATAGGGATTGGCGACACGCTCGAGCACCGCGTCGTCGGGCGAAGCGGGCAGGGTAGCTTTCCGTCCGAGCAGCGTCAGGTCGCGATAGGGGCTCTTGTTTTTCGGCATGATTAACAGGGCTCGATGTCGCCGCGCGCCCAATCGCGCATCAGTCGGTCGCCGAGCGCGGCGAGCTGCCGCGCTTCGATGGCAGCGCGCATTTGCTCCATCAGCCGTGCATAGTAGCGAAGATTGTGATGGGTCAACAGCATGCTCGCCAGGATCTCGCCGGCACGCGCCAGATGGTGCAGATAGGCGCGCGAATAGAACCGGCAGGCCGGACAGTCGCAGCCATCTTCGAGCGGCCGCTTGTCGTCCTGGTGACGCGCGTTGCGCAAATTGACCGTGCCGAAGCGGGTGAAGGCCTGCGCCGTACGGCCCGACCGCGTCGGCAGCACGCAGTCGAACAGATCGATGCCGCGGGCCACGGCGCCCAAAAGGTCGTCCGGTTTGCCGACGCCCATCAAATAGTGCGGCCGGTCGTCCGGCAACGCCGGCACGGTCGTATCGAGCACGGTGAACATGGCCGCCTGGCCTTCGCCGACGGCGAGGCCGCCGATGGCATAGCCGTCGAAGCCGATACCGGTCAACGCCTTGGCCGACGCGAGCCGCGGCGCCGCGTGCACGCCGCCCTGGTTGATGCCGAACAGGCCATAGCCCGACACATCACGGAAAGCGCGTTTGCAGCGCTCGGCCCAGCGCATCGAGCGCTCCATCGATTGACGTGCCTCGTCTTCGGTCGCCGGAAATGGCGTGCATTCGTCCAGCACCATCGTGATGTCAGCATCAAGCTGGCGCTGAATCTCGATGGCGCGTTCGGGCGTGAGCGCATGACGGCTGCCGTCGAGATGCGACTGGAAGACGACGCCATCCTCGGAAAGCTTGCGCAGCTTCGCGAGCGACAATACCTGGAAGCCGCCGGAATCGGTGAGGATCGGCCCCGGCCAGTGCATGAACCGGTGCAGGCCGCCGAGCGAAGCGACGCGCTCGGCGCCGGGCCGCAGCATCAGGTGATAGGTGTTGGCGAGAATCATGGCGAAGCCCGCCTGCGCCACGTCTTCGGGCCGCATCGCCTTGACGGTTGCCGCCGTGCCGACCGGCATGAAGGCCGGCGTCTCGACGTCGCCGTGGGCCGTACCGAGTCGGCCGCGCCGGGCCGCGCCGTCGCGCGCCGTGATCGCAAAGCCGAGACTCATCGCCGTTCCGGCAGCAAGAGGCACGCGTCGCCGTAGGAGAAGAAGCGGTAACCCGCTTCCACAGCATGGGCATAGGCGCGCTTCATGCGGTCGAGGCCAGCGAAGGCCGAGACCAGCATGAAGAGGGTCGAGCGCGGCAAATGAAAGTTGGTGAACAGCACGTCGACCGCGCGGAAGCGATAGCCGGGCGTGATGAAGAGATCGGTTTCACCCGTGAAGGGCTTCACCAGACCGTCGGCGGCGGCGCTTTCGAGCAAGCGCACCGCCGTCGTGCCGACCGCGGCGATGCGGCCGCCCGCCGCCCGCGCGGCGTTGAACCGCGCCGCCGCCTCAGCGCCGATCGTTCCCCATTCGCCGTGCATCACGTGATCCGCCGTGTCGGCCACCTTGACGGGCAGGAAGGTACCGGCTCCGACGTGCAAGGTCACGGTCACCCGCGCGATGCCGGCGCGGTCGAGCGCATCGAGCAGCGGCGGCGTGAAATGCAGCCCAGCGGTCGGCGCCGCGACGGCGCCGTCGTGCGCCGCGAAGATCGTCTGGTAATCGGCGCGGTCGTGCGCGTCGCCGCCGCGTGGTCGCTTGATATAAGGCGGCAGCGGCATGGCGCCGTAGCGTTCGAGCGCCGCGCGCAAATCGTCGCCGCCGCAATCGAAGTCGAGGCTGAGATCGCCTTCGACATGTCGCGCCGCGACGATGGCGGAGAAATCGGCGGCGAATTCGATACGGTCGCCGGCTTTCAGCCGGCGTGCGTTCTTGACGAAGGCACGCCAGCGCGTCGGCGTTTCGCGACGGTGGAGCGTCGCCTCGACCGCAGCCTGGCCACGGCTTCCGTACAGCCGCGTCGGAATCACGCGCGTATCGTTGACCACCAGCACGTCGCCGCGGCGCAGCAGAACGGGCAGATCGCGCACGCTTTTGTCGGCGAATTCGTGACCGACGACGAGGAGCCGCGCGGCGTCGCGCGGCTCGATCGGATGCGCGGCAATCAGTCGACGCGGCAGCGGAAAATCGAAATCGTCGACCCGCATTGCGGGAGGCCCGCGCGCGTCAGGAGGCGAGCGGCGGCAGCGGCGCGGCGCCGGGCGGCAGCGGCGTGCGATCGGTGTTGAGGACGAGGCCGATCAGCCCGTAATAGCCGACGCAAACCGTGAGCTCGACCACGCCCGTCTCGCCGAAGGCTTGCTTGGCGCGCGCAAAAACCGGATCGCTCACGGCTTTGGTGGCGAGCAGCTCGCTGACGAAATCGTAAGCGGCTTGCTGCTCCGGCGTCAGACCCGTCGGCCTTTCGCCGCGGCCGATTGCATCGCACACCGAAGCCGGCAAGCCAACCTCGAGCGCGAAGTTGCGATGCACCGCCCATTCGAATTGTGCGCCCCAATGGCGCGCCGTGACCAGGATCGCCAGCTCCTTGACCGTATCGGGCAGCGTGTTTTCGAAACGCAGATAACGGCCGACATTCTGCACCCGGTCGCCGAGCGCGGGATGACGCAGCAGCATGTGGAACGGACCGCGCAGCGCTTTGCGGTTCTCGGCGATCGCCGCCGCGACACGCTTCTGCTCAGCCGTCATCGCGCTCTCGGCGAGCGGCGGAAACCGTTGTTCGCTCATGTCTTCGGCGGCGGCGCTCGCGGCGTTCAGCTGCGGTCGTGGGCCGGCCGGTCGCTGGCGGACGCGGCAGGCGGCTGCACTTGCTGCGTGGGCTTGGTCTCGGTCTCGGCGTCTTCCTCTTTCATCCCTGCCTTGAAGGCCTTGATGCCCCTGGCGAAGTCGCCCATGACTCGCGGCAGTTTGCCGGCGCCGAACAATAGGACGACGATGACGAGAACGACCAGCCAATGCAGCAGGCTGAAGGAACCCATGGTAAAACCTCGGAAAATGGTCCGGTTGAGGTAAGTTTAAGCCCCAGATGGCGCAGACGTAACAGCCGTATGTCAAGCGAAAACCACCCCGTCCGCAAGGCCTGGATCCGGCACGCGCGCAATCTTTCACTGCGCAAGTGGCTGGTGGTCGCGCTCGGCGTCGCGCTCGTCGGTTCGGCGACAACATTGATCGTGCGGCATCACAAAACGGCGATCCAAAGCGCCGCGGTCGCACCGTCGCAACCGACGCCCAAGCCGGAGGCAACCAAGACAGTGCCGCCGTCGCAACCCGCAACCGCCGCTTCATCGCCGCCGTCCGACGCGGCGACAAGTTCGGCCCTGCGTTCGGCGTTCGGCGGCGAGAGCGCGTTGATCCTGGGGCCGTCGCCACCGCTGCATGTCGAGTTGCCGCCGTCGGGCAACACCCCGCCGGCATCGGCGGTGCCGGACCTGCCGACCGTCGCGGTGGCGCCGCCCGTCGTTCACGCCGTGCCCAGCGACAGCGACACCAAACCGTTCGGCGCGGTGACGATGAGTGATCGGAAAGGTCGGACCTTCACCATCGTTCCGGCTGCGTCGCCGCCCACGGCGTCGCCCGAGCCACAGCGGACGGCGTCTGCGGCACCGCCGGTCAAGCCGTCGCCGCCGCGACCGGCCGTGTTCGCGCCGGTCGGCCGGCCGGCGGTGTTCAGCGGCCATGCTCGGGTGACCGGCCCGCTGACGCTCAATGTCGAAGGCCAGACGGTACAGCTGTTCGGCGTCGCGCCGGCCGGATCCGAGGATCGCTGCGCCGGCGCCAAGGGAACGGTGAAATCATGCGCCGTCGTCGCGATGGCGGCACTGACCCAGAAGCTGGCCGGCCATTCGATCGTCGCCTGCCGCGTGCCACCGGGTCAGCACGGCACGCTCGGCGCGATCTGCCTCGACGAAGAAGGCAACGATCTCGGCCGCTTCCTGGTCATTGAGGGGCTGGCGCTTGCCGATTCGAATCAGAGCTACGATTACCTTCCGGCCCAAGGTGCGGCGCGGTCGGCAAAACGCGGCCTATGGTATTTCCGCTGAAACGCGAACACTCCCGGCGTTGCCGCCGGGAGTGTCCGTTTGACTCGTCTCAGCTCGATTCAGGCTGCGTTGTGGCTCTTCGGCCGTACGTACGCCATCGCTGCATGTTCGGCGCAGTACGGCTTGCCCATGAGCGTGCGCTTGCCGCAGAAGCCGAAATCCTTGTCGCCCGGATGTCCGGTCGGCCAGGAGCAGTTTCCGCTGCCTGTCGCCGCGGCCGCCGGCGCGGGACGACGCATCGGCGGGCGCTTCAGCGGCGATGGCCGCGGCGTCAGCGCCAGCCGGTGTGCCTTCCCCACCACGGCATTCTTGCTCACTCCGAGTCGGCGACCGATTTCAGCCGTCGAATGTCCTTCGTCCCAGAGTCGGGCAAGGTTCTGTACGAGTTCAGTCGTCCAGATCGATTCCATAAGCCGTCCCCCCGTATATCGTGGTGAGAGATCGTCCAACCACTAAATACGGTATCATGGGCGACCGGACCGGCCAATACTTGCGATTCGGATATCCCCGGGATTCACAGCAGTCCGGCCCACCGTACGAACGCGCGATGGCATGCTCGTTCTGATCGCCACGCTCGCCATCCAGGCGCTGGCCACGCTGATGGTCTTGGCGCCGCCGGTATTCGCCGGGCTCGCCGCACCGGACTTCGGCGTCAGCGCCAATCATATCGGCGTCTTCACGGCGGTGGTTTATGCCGCGGCGGTTCTTTCGACCGGCATGTCGGGCGGGCCGGTACGACGCTACGGCGCGATCCGCGTCAGCCAGGCGGCGTTGGTCGTCGGCGCAGTCGGGTTGGCGTTGCTGGCCAGCGCCTCGATCTGGCTTGGTCTCATCGGCGCCGTCTTCATCGGCGTTGGCTATGGACCGATGACGCCGGCAAGTTCGCATCTGCTGATCCGGCAGACGCCGCCGGCGCGACGCGCGCTCGTTTTCTCGATCAAGCAAACCGGCGTGCCGCTCGGCGGCGCGTTGGCGGGACTCGTGGTGCCGCCGCTGGCGATTCCATTCGGCTGGCGCGGCGCGGCGCTCGCGGTCGCGGCGGTCAGCGCCTTGCTCGCGATCGTCTGCGAGCCGTTGCACAAAAGCCTCGACGACGATGTGGACCCCAAGGCGGCCGGCGGCAGCCATATCGTCGCCGCCGTCAACATGGTGCTCGGCGAGCCGGTGCTGCGTCGCCTGGCGCTCGCTTCGCTCAGCTATTCGGCGATGCAGCTGTGCGTCAGCGCCTTCGTCGTCAATTTCCTGACCGAACGGGCCGGCATGGCGCTGGTCGCGGCCGGCGTCGTGATGGCGGTGCTCCAGGCCGCCGGTATCGTGGGCCGCGTCCTGTGGGGTTGGACGGCGGATCGCCTGCTCGGTGCGCGGCAGGCCTTGAGCCTACTTGGCCTGACTATCGGGGCCACTGGGGCATTGCTGGCACTGGTCGGACCGGGGTGGCCGTTCGCCCTGGTGTTGGCCGTGGCGGCGGCGCTCGGCGCCGTCGCGCTGGGTTGGAACGGCGTGTTTCTCGCCGAAGTCGCGCGCCTGGCGCCGGCGGGCAGCGCCGGCATGGCGACCGGCGGCGCGCTGGCGCTGACGTTCGTCGGCGCACTGCTCGGGCCGCCGATATTTGGCGCGATCATCGATATGACCGGCAGTTACCGGGTGGCATTCTTCGTGGCCGCGGCCGCCGCGGCGCTCTCCGGCTTCGCGGTCAGCTCACGGACGCGGTGACGGAAATCGTCAGCCGTTGTGCGGCAGCAATTCGATGGACGAGGCCTCGCGTCCGCGGCGCGCCTGCGACACCATCATGCGAACCGGCTGGCCGGGCTCGAGCCCGTCGATGCCGGAGCGGCGCAGCGCCGTGATGTGCACGAAGATGTCCTTGCTGCCGTCGTTCGGCAGGATGAATCCGAAGCCGCGCGCCGGGTCGTACCATTTGACCACGCCGTCGAGCGATTCAGCCGGACCGGACGGCATATCGCCGCCAAAGCCACCGCCGCCATCGCGCGACCGGAAGCCGCCGCGCTCACCCCCACGTTCCCTGGGCGCCCGCGGCGTGGCGGTCGAGGCGTCGAGGTCGAGGACCTGCGTCGCGGCGCGGCCTTTCGGCCCTTGCACCCACTCGAAGGTGATGCTGGCGCCGTCGGGCGCCTCGCCGAAGCCGGACCGTTCGAGGACGGCGAGCGGCAAGAACACGTCGCTCGTGCCGTCATCCGGAACGATGAACCCGAACCCCTTGCTGCGATTGAACCATTTAATTTTACCGGACAGCCGTGCGGCTTCGCCGGGCTGCGACGCAAATGCGTTCATGGATGCACCATCGGAAATAACCCCCCACATTCCATCCAAGACCGACGGTTGAGTTCCGTCTTTGGACTGGTGAAATGCCCTCACGCCCGAACTGATCTAGTCCGAGAATCGGCACAATACATAAGATTATTTCCCCGCCGGTTTGCTGGCAAATAGTAAATAATTGACGTTTGGCCGTCCGCCGAGCCGCCAGCCGCCGCCGTCCGGCGCGTAGTTCAAGGCCGTGACAGCGCGCGTTTCGACGCCGCTTTTACGAAGCATCTCAGCCACTTCCGAGGGTCGCACGAATTTCGACCAGCGGTGCGTGCCGTGCGGTACCCAGCGCAGTAGGTACTCCGCGCCGACAATCGCAAAGAGAAAAGAACGGAGCGTACGGCTCAAAGTCGACAGTGCAAAAGCGCCGCTCGGCGCCATCAGCGATGTCGCCGTGGCGAGAAATAATGCGGGATCGGCGCTGTGCTCGATCACCTCGAGCGCCAGGACGGCATCGAAACGCTTCCGCGCCCGCACCAGATCTTCGGCGGCGGCCTGTCGGTAATCGATCGCGAGGCCGGCGTCGGCCGCGTGCGCTCGCGCGATCCGGATCGCGGTCGCGTCGGCGTCGATTCCGGTGACCGCGAAGCCGAGCCGCGCCAACGGTTCGGCGACAATGCCGCCGCCGCAGCCGATGTCGAGCAGGGTGAGACCCTTGAACGGGCGGGTTGAGGTCGGATCGCGACCGAAATGACGTGCCAGCTGATCGCGCAGGAAGGTCAGCCGCACCGGATTGAGTCGATGAAGCGGGCGGAACTCGCCATTGGGGTCCCACCAGGCGCGCGCCACGGCGGCGAAATTGGCGATCTCGCTGGCGTCGACTGTCGACCGCCGGTGTCGCGCGGCAACCGGCCGCCGCCGGCCCGGCCGACGCCTCCGTTGGCGGCGTGGCGTGGCGGTCATTGGGGTCCCGAGGGCGGCGGTGCGGGCGGTGTGTCCGTTGCGTCCATGCCGTCGTTCCTTCGTCGCCTTGCCCCCGTCGCGCGGGAAAGAGTATGTATACCCGCCCTTTTGTCGGCAACCTCCCAGCCCACGGGCTTCTTTCGTCATGGCGCGTATCGTACAGAAATTCGGCGGCACCTCCGTCGCCGGGATCGACCGGATCAAGAATGTCGCGCAGCGCGTCAAGCGCGAGGTCGACGCCCATAACGAGGTGGCGGTCGTCGTCTCGGCGATGGCCGGCGCGACCAATCAGCTCGTCGACTGGACGAACCAGATCGCGCGCCTCCACGACGCGCGCGAATACGACGTCGTCGTCGCCTCGGGCGAGCAAGTCACCGCCGGGTTATTGGCGCTGGCGTTGCAGGATCTCGGCATCGACGCGCGTTCGTGGCTCGGCTGGCAGATTCCGATTCAAACGGACGGTATGCACGGCCGCGCGCGCATCGCCGAAATTCAAGTCAAAGATCTGCGGACACGGCTCGCCCGTGGGCAGGTGGCGGTGGTCGCCGGTTTCCAGGGACTCGGTCCCGATTCACGGATTACGACCCTCGGCCGCGGTGGCTCCGACACGTCGGCGGTGGCGCTGGCGGCGGCCCTCGAGGCCGAGCGCTGCGACATCTTTACCGATGTCGATGGCGTCTATACGTCGGACCCGCGCATCGTTGCGAAGGCGCGCAAGCTCGATAGAATAACCTACGAGGAGATGCTGGAATTCGCCTCGCAAGGCGCGAAGGTCCTGCAGACGCGTTCGGTCGAGATGGCAATGAACCATCGCGTGCGCGTGCAGGTGCTGTCGAGCTTCGAGGATACGCCGGGCACATTGGTCGTGGACGAGGACGAGATCTTGGAAAAGCAGGTGGTGAGCGGCATCGCCTATAGCCGCGACGATGCCAAAGTGACGCTGGTCAAAGTGGCTGATCGGCCGGGCGTGGCCGCCGCGATCTTCGGGCCGCTGGCCGAGCATGCGATCAACGTCGACATGATCGTGCAGAACATCTCCGACGACGGGCGCACGACCGATCTGACGTTCACGGTCAGCAAGGCCGATCTCGCGCGCACGGTGAAGGTGCTCGAGGCGCAGCGCAAGGCGCTCGCCTATGCCGAGCTCAAGCCCGACCCCAACGTCGTCAAGATTTCGGTCATCGGCGTCGGCATGCGGAGTCACGCCGGCGTCGCGCAGAAGATGTTCTCGACCCTCGCCAACAAGAACATCAACATCCAGGTGATCTCGACCTCGGAGATCAAGGTGAGCGTGCTGGTGGCGGAGGAATACACCGAACTCGCCGTGCGCGCGCTGCACACCGCCTACGGGCTCGACGCCGAATGACCGCCGCCGACCGGGCCCGCGCCGCGGACTGGCTCGGCCGGCTGTGGGCGCGCGGCTGCCGCTTTCTCGGCACCGAACGCGCCATCATGGGCGGCGCGATGACATGGGTGTCCGAGCGCAATCTGGTTGCTGCAATCTCGAACGGCGGCGGATTCGGCGTTGTTGCCTGCGGCTCGATGAATCCGGCGCAACTCGACGCCGAGATCGCCGCGACGCAGGCGCTCACGACGAAGCCGTTCGGCGTCAATCTTATCACGCTCCATCCGGCGCTGATGGACCTGATCGACGTCTGCACGCGGCGCCGCGTCAGCCACGTCGTGCTCGCTGGCGCTTTGCCGCCGGCGCCCGCGGTCGCGCGAGTCAAGCAATCCGGCGTCAAGCTGCTGTGCTTCGCGCCGGCGCTGTCGATCGTCAAAAAGCTGGTGCGCATGGGCGCCGATGCCATCGTCATCGAGGGCATGGAAGCCGGCGGCCATATCGGCCCGGTTACGACCAGCGTGCTGGCGCAGGAAATCCTGCCGCACGTCAACGATGTGCCGGTTTTCGTCGCCGGCGGCATCGGCCATGGCGCGGCGATCGCCTCCTGTCTTGAAATGGGCGCATCGGGCGTGCAGCTCGGCACGCGCTTCGTCTGCGCGCATGAGTCGATCGCCCATCCGAAATTCAAACAGGCCTTCATTCGTGCGGCGGCGCGCGACGCCGTGCCGTCGGTGCAGCTCGATCCCCGTTTTCCGGTGATTCCGGTGCGCGCCCTGGCCAACGAAGGCACCCGTGCCTTCATGGAGAAGCAGCGCGACGTCGTCGAACGCTTCACCAAGGGCGGCTTGTCGCAAAAGGACGCACAGCTCGAAATCGAGCACTTCTGGGTCGGCGCCCTGCGCCGCGCGGTGATCGACGGCGATGTCGAGAGCGGCTCGGTGATGGCTGGGCAAAGCGTCGGCATGGTGACGCGCGAGCAATCGACCAAGGACATCCTCGACGAGCTGCTGGCGCAGGCCGTCGACGCGCTGCAGTCGCGCACCGGCGCGACTCACGGACGCGAGGGAGAGCGCGCCGCCGCTGTGCGCTCTCGGGCGGAAGCCTGATGGAACCCGGCGCGGCGGCCGCTGGGTCCCGCCGCGTCCTCCGTCGTTTGCGCGACGCGATGGCCGGGGAAGGCACGGCCCAGCAGAAACTTGACCAGGTGGTGCGCATCGTCGCCGCGGACATGGTGGCCGAGGTGTGCTCGTGTTACATCCGCCGCGCCGGCGACCTGCTCGAGCTGTTCGCGACCGAAGGTTTGCGGCCCGAGGCGGTGCACCGCACGCGGCTGCGGATCGGCGAAGGTCTCGTCGGCGCAATCGCCGCGACGGCACGGCCGCTGGCGCTGGCCGAGGCGCAATCCCACCCTGATTTCGCCTATCGCCCGGAAACCGGCGAAGAGGTCTATCACTCGCTGATGGGCGTGCCGATTCTGCGCGGTGGCCGCGTCCTCGGTGTGCTGGTGGTGCAGAACCGCACCCAACGGCATTACGGCGAAGAAGAAATCGAGGCGCTGCAGACCATCGCCATGGTTCTCGCCGAAATCGCGGCGTCGGGCGATCTCGTCAGCCCGGTCGAGCAGCAGCCGGGCGAAGGCAACGTCACGCTGCCGACGCGGCTCGACGGTGTTCGCCTCAATGTCGGTCTCGCCGTCGGCCAGGCCGTGCTGCATCAGCCGCGCGTCGCCATCCGCCGCATCGTCGCCGAGGACATCGCCGCCGAGCTCGAACGGCTGCGGCAGGCGACCACGGCGATGCAGAGCGCGATCGACGAGCTGCTGGCGCAAACCGACATGCCGGCGTCTGGCGAGCACCATGACGTGCTCGAGACCTATCGCATGTTCGCCGCTGACCGCGGCTGGCTGCAGCGCATAGCCGATGCAGTGCGTGGCGGCTTGACCGCCGAAGCCGCGGCGCAACGTGTGCTCGACGACACCCGCGCGCGGCTGGCGCAGGCGACCGACCCCTATATCAAGGAGCGTCTTGCTGACCTCGAGGACGTCGCCAACCGGCTGCAACGCCATCTCACCGGTAATCCGGTCACCGCCGCGAGCCAAGCGGAGCTGCCGGAGGAATTCGTCGTCGTCGCGCGCAACATGGGGCCGGCCGAATTGCTCGATTACGACCGGCGTCGCCTTAAAGGCGTTGTGCTCGAGGAAGGTTCGCCCGGCGCGCATGTCGCGGTGGTGGCGCGCGCGCTCGACGTTCCGGTGGTGGGTCGCGTCAAGGACGTGTTGCTGCGGGTCGAAGTCGGCGAGGTGGTGGTCGTCGATGGCGATGACGCCATCGTCGTCCTGCGCCCCACCGACGATATCGTGCAGGCGGCGCAAGCGCGCATCCAGGTGCGGCAAGGCCGGCAGCAACAGTTTGCCGCCCTCAAGGGTCTGCCGGCACAGACCAAGGACGGAATCGAGATCGAGTTGAACCTCAACGTCGGCATGTTGATCGATCTGCCGTATCTCGATGAAGCCGGCGCGCACGGCATCGGCTTGTTCCGCACCGAGCTGCAATTCATGCTGCGTGACGACTTTCCAACCGTCGCCCAACAGTCGGCGCTCTATCGCCGCGTCCTCGACCAGGCCGGCGACCGGCCGGTGACCTTTCGGACGCTCGATATCGGCGGCGACAAGTTATTGCCCTACATGGCAGGCGAGCCCGAAGAAAATCCGGCGATGGGCTGGCGTGCGGTACGCATCGCGCTCGACCGGCCGGCGCTCTTGCGCCAGCAGCTGCGCGCCTTTATCCGCGCCGCGGCGGGCAAGCGTCTGCGCGTGATGTTTCCGATGGTCGCGGTGATCGGCGAATTCGATGCCGCCCGCGAAGTGCTCAGTCTCGAGCTCGATCGCGTGCGCAAGCGCGGTGGCGTATTGCCGTCGGCGGTCGAGGCCGGCGCGATGCTCGAGGTTCCGGCGCTCCTCTGGCAGTTGCCGGACCTCCTCAGCCGTGTCGATTTCGTTTCGGTCGGGACCAACGACCTGATGCAGTTCCTGTTTGCCGCTGACCGCGGCAATGCGCGGATCGCCGAACGTTACGATTATCTTTCACCGGCCGTGCTGCGCGTGCTGGCCGACATCGCGCGCGAATGCAACGGCGCGGGGAAACCGTTTGCCTTGTGCGGCGAAATGGCCGGCGATCCGCTCGGCGCCATGGCCCTCATCGGCCTCGGCTACCGCAACCTTTCCATGGCGCCGCGCTCGTTCGGGCGCGTCAAGGCCATGGTGCGTTCCCTCGATTGCCGGACTTTATGCGACTTTCTCGCGACGTGCGGCGGCGACGGCAAAAGTCTGCGCATCCGCTTGCGCAACTTCGCGCAGGATCACGACGTGACGATCTGACGAAGCGGCCGAACCGACGATGGTTGCGGCAGCGTGCGCCTTGGGACACAATTCCGATGAGGGTCCATGTCGTCGTCTCCTGATGAAAACGCGCCGGAAGTGGAAAGCCCGGCGCCCATGACGCTCGAAGCCGAACCGGCACTGACGCGTCCCAAGCACACGATTGGCGCGTTGCTGCGCGAGACCCGCGAGAATTTCGGCGGCGACGTCGAGCGGATCGCCAACGCGCTCCGCATCCGCGCTCAATACCTGGTGGCGATCGAAGAGGGCCGTTACGACCGGCTGCCAGCGCCGGTCTATGCGCTCGGCTTCGTGCGTGCCTACGCCATCCATCTCGGGCTCGACGGCGACGAGGCGGTACGGCGCTTCAAGCAGGAAGCCAGCGGCTTCGAGATTTCGCGCGATCTGGTCTTTCCGGTGCCGCTGGGCGACCGCGGCATTCCGCGCACGCGAATCCTGGTGACGGCTGTGCTGCTGCTGCTCGCGGCTTATGGCGCTTGGTACTACCTGTCGTCCGGCGGCCGCGTGCGTCCGGAACGTGTCAGCGCCGTGCCGGCAGCGCTATTGCCGCCACCGGCCGCGCCTTCGACCACCAGCCCGTCGCCATCGTCGTCGGCGAATCAATCGGTGCCGGGTGCGACGGCGACGACGGAATCAAAGCCGCAGCTCCCGCTGGGCCCACCGCCTCCGGAATCATCCGAATCGGCGGCGCCGACCCTGACGCCACCACCGCCGGCGGGGCCGTCGTCACCCAACACCGGCAACGCGGCGCCGGTTTTGAAGCCGCCGGCGTTGAACGCACCGCAGACGTCAGTTACGCCGCCGGCGCAAACCGCCGCCTTGCCGCCGAGTGACAACGGCGCGTCGGTTACGCCCGGTCCGGGCAACCTGCACGTCTTCGGCGCCACCGATGCGGCCGTTCGAATCGTCATCCGCGCGAAGGACGATTGCTGGATCAAGGTGCATGACCAAAATGGGGCAACCGTGTTTCAACGGCTGATGAAACCCGGCGACGTTTATCGCGTTCCGGAACAGTCGGGTCTGACGCTTTACGCCGGCAACGCCAGCGGCTTGGCGGTGACGATCGATGGCCAGGAGGCGCCACCGCTGACCGGCAAGGTGCGACATGATATCCACCTCGATCCAGATCAGCTCAAGGCCGGCACAGCAGTTGTAGACTGAGGGTTTCCGGCCCCTTGGTTTGACGCGGCAAAACGCGCTATAAACCGGCCCAGCCGGGCGCCGATCCCGGAGGCTCATATCGCGGCATTGCAAGGGTTTCGAGAGGTTCTGTCATGAGCGTGCGTCCCTATCGCGACATCATCCGCCGCAAGAGCCGGACGATCCACGTCGGCTCGGTGCCGGTTGGCGGCGACGCGCCGATCGCGGTGCAGTCGATGACCAACACGCTCACCCACGATGTCAAGGCGACGGTGGAGCAGATCCAGGCCCTCGAACGCGCCGGTGCCGATATCGTCCGCGTGTCGTGCCCGGACGAGGAATCGTCGGCCGCGCTCAAGGATATCGTGCCGCAGGTCAAGGTGCCGATCGTCGCCGACATCCACTTTCACTACAAACGGGCGATCGAGGCGGCGAAAAACGGTGCGGCGTGCCTGCGCATCAATCCGGGCAACATCGGCTCGGCCGAACGCGTGCGCGAAGTCGTCAAGGCCGCGAAGGACCACGGTTGCTCGATGCGCATCGGCGTCAATGCCGGCTCGCTCGAACGCGATCTGCTCGAACGCTACGGCGAGCCGTGCCCCGAAGCGATGGTCGAAAGCGCGCTCAACCACGCGAAGATTCTCGAAGACAACGACTTCTTCGAATTCAAGATCTCGTGCAAGGCGTCGGACGTGTTCCTGGCCGTCGCGGCTTACCAGCAGCTTGCCGAGGCCTGCGACTATCCGCTGCATCTCGGCGTCACCGAGGCCGGCGGCCTGATGACCGGCACGACCAAGTCGGCGATCGGTCTCGGTTCGCTGTTGTGGGCCGGCATCGGCGACACGATCCGCGTGTCGCTGTCGGCTGACCCGGTCGAGGAAATCAAGGTCGGCTACGAAATCCTCAAGGCGCTCGGCCTGCGTCGCCGCGGTGTCACCATCATCTCGTGTCCATCGTGCGCGCGGCAGAATTTCGAAGTCATCAAGACGGTCGAAATCCTCGAGCAGCGGCTGGCGCACATCACCACGCCGATGACGCTGTCGGTCATCGGCTGCGTCGTCAACGGCCCGGGCGAAGCGCGCGAAACCGATATCGGCTTCACCGGCGGCGGCAACAACACGCATCAGGTCTACATTTCCGGCGTCACCGATCACCGTCTCAAGGATGAGAACATCGTCGACCATCTGGTCGAGCTCGTCGAAAAAAAGGCGGCCGAGATCGAAGCCAAGAAGCGCGACGAGAAGGCCGCCGAACCGGCCGAGGCCGCCGCTTCTTGAGCCTGTCAGAGTGAGTCGGACCCTCCAGCCGGTCCGCGGAACGCAGGATCTTCTGCCCGCCGCGATGCGCCGCCATCGCGCCGTCGTCGAGACGGCGCGGCTGCAGGCGTTGCGCTTCGGCTACGAGGAAATCGCGACGCCGATCTTCGAATTCACCGAGGTCTTCAAGCGGCCCATCGGCGAAACCACCGACATCGTGATGAAAGAGATGTACAGCTTCGCCGACAAAGGCGGCGAGGACGTGACCCTGCGTCCCGAAAACACCGCCGGCGTGGTGCGTGCGGTGATCGCCAACGGCCTGACGCAAAGCCTGCCGCTGCGGTTTTTCTATCAAGGGCCGATGTTCCGTTACGAACGGCCGCAAAAGGGCCGGTTCCGGCAGTTCCACCAGATCGGCGTCGAGCTGATCGGCATCAAGGAACCGCAAGGCGACGTCGAGGTGATCGCGCTCGGTGCCGAGATTTTACGCTCTCTCGGCGTGCTCGATCGCGTGGAGCTTCAGATCAATACACTGGGCGATGCCGCCAGCCGTCAGACCTATCGTGACGCACTGGTCAAATATTTCACCCAGCACGCATCCAAGCTGTCCGAGGACAGCCGCGCGCGGCTCGAGCGCAATCCGCTGCGTATCCTTGATTCCAAGGACGAAGGCGACCGCCGCGTGATCGAGAACGCACCCGAGTTTCACGCTTATCTCAGCGAGGATTCCGTCAAATTCTTCGCGAGCGTTGGCGTAGGACTTGATGATCTAGGCATCAAATACAAACACAATTTTCGCCTCGTGCGCGGCCTCGATTACTACACGCACACCGCCTTCGAGTTCGTCACGACGGAATTGGGCTCGCAGGGCGCGGTACTCGCCGGCGGACGTTACGACGGCCTGATGGGTGTGATGGGTGGTCCGGAAACGCCGGGCGTCGGCTGGGCGGCGGGGATCGAGCGGCTGGCGCTGATGATCGCCGAGCCCGCAGGCCGGCCGCGGCCGGTGGCGCTCATTCCCATCGGCGAAGCGGGCGAGAAACGCGCGCTGGTACTGGCGCAGGAGCTGCGCCGCGCTGGCTTCGCGGTCGATCTGGGATATTCGGGTAACCTCAAAAAGCATATGCAGCGCGCCAACAAGGCCAATGCCTGCGCCGCGGTGATCCTCGGCGAGGACGAGTTGAAACGCGGCGTGGCGGCGGTTCGCGATCTCGACGCCGGCACGCAGAGCGAAGTGCCACTCGCCGCGCTCAAGGATCGTCTGGCGGCCTTCCGGGGCTGACATGGCAGACAAGACCCCGTTCGACGCCAAGCTCGACCGCCTGGTGGCGCGCCACACCGAATTGAACGCCGCCATGGCCGATCCGGCGCGCACCAGTGAGTTCGCCAAGCTCGCCAAGGAATACAGCGAGCTGACTGCCATCGTCAAAGCGATCACGGCGCTGCGCCAGATCGAGGCCGAGCGGCGATCGCTCGAGGAACTCGTTGGCGGCGGCGACGCCGAGATGAAGAAGCTCGCCGAGATCGATCTCGACTCAATCAAAAAGCGTCTGCCGGTCCTCGAAGAGCAGGTGAAGACGCTGCTCTTGCCCAAGGACGAGGCCGACGAGAAGAACGCCATCCTCGAAGTCCGGGCCGGCACCGGCGGCGAGGAAGCGGCGCTGTTCGCCGCCGAACTCTTCCGCATGTATCAGCGCTATGCCGCGCTCAAGGGCTGGCGGGTCGAGCTGCTCGAGCTGTCGGAAACCGGCCTTGGCGGACTCAAGGAAGGCATCGCTTCGATCAGCGGCCGCGGCGTCTTCGCGCGCCTCAAGTTCGAATCGGGCGTTCACCGCGTCCAGCGCGTACCGGCGACCGAGGGGTCCGGCCGCATCCATACCTCGGCCGCGACGATCGCCGTGCTTCCCGAGGCCGAGGAAGTCGACGTCAAGATCGACGATAAGGATTTGCGCATCGACGTCTTTCGTTCATCCGGCCCCGGCGGGCAATCGGTCAACACCACCGACAGCGCCGTGCGCATCACCCACATTCCGACCGGCCTCGTCGTCTCGCAGCAGGACGAGAAATCGCAGCACAAGAACAAGGCCAAGGCGATGAAGGTGCTGCGCGCGCGGCTTTACGAGCGCGAGCGCCAGGCGCGCGATGCCGAGCGCGCCGCGTCGCGCAAAAGCCAAGTCGGCACCGGCGATCGCTCCGAACGCATCCGCACCTACAATTTTCCACAAGGCCGCGTCACCGACCATCGCATCAATCTCACGCTCTACCAGATCGCGAAGGTGTTGGAAGGCGAGGCGCTCGACGAATTCATCGACGCGCTGCTCGCCGAGGATCGCGCCGCCAAGCTGGCGGAGGCCGAATGACGCTCCTCGTCGATGACGCGATCGCGGCGACGGCGCAACAGCTTGCCGCCGCCGGCATCGCCAATCCGCGGCACGAGGCGCGGTTGCTGCACGCGCTGGCCGCGGGCGATAGCGCGCGGCTGGTCGACTACGTCCGGCGTCGTACCGCGCACGAGCCTTATTCGCGGATTCGCGGCGCGCGCGAATTCTGGAGTCTCGATTTCGCGCTGTCGCCCGACACGCTCGATCCGCGGCCGGACAGCGAAACCCTAATCGAAGCGGCGCTTGCCGCGCTGCCCGATCGCACCGCGCCGCTGCGCGTCGTCGATCTCGGCACCGGCACCGGCGCACTGTTGTTGGCGCTGCTCAGCGAATATCCCAATGCCACCGGGCTGGGCGCCGATATTCTGCCGGGCGCTGTCGCAACCGCCGCGCGCAACGCGGCCGCATTGGGTCTCGCAAACCGCGCGCAATTCGTCGCCGGCGATTGGGTCGAAATAAATTTGGGCGCAGCCGATGTGATTCTGGCCAACCCGCCCTATGTACCGTCGGACGAGATTGCCGTTCTGCCGCCCGAAATCGTGCAGTTTGACCCACGACGCGCGCTCGACGGCGGCGACGATGGATTGATGGCGTATCGCGCGCTCGTGCCGGTGGTGCGGCGGACATTGTGGCCCGATGGTTGGGCGTTTTTCGAGCTCGGCGCCGGTCAGGCAGAGGCGGTTGCGCGGCTCGTAGCGGCCGGCGATTTACGTGTTGTCGGCGTGCGTCGCGACCTCGCCGGATGCGAGCGGTGCCTCGCGATTCGTCAAGCGGAATCAGGAAAAAGCGGCGGTTAACGGCCAAAAAAACAGGTTGGCTTCGGCGGTTATCCCGTCTAGGGTTACTTCGCCAAAAGCCAAGGAGCTCCGTGCTCCGCGCCGCAGGCGCATTAACCGCCCCTTATTCGATGAACCGCCGGCAGGTACGCCGCGCGTAATTGGTTCATAACGCTTCGAACGCGGGGCGAAGCCGAAAAGGCACGATTGAGACTGCTATCGATGACTTCGACATCAAGGGACTCATGAGACCAGGCCAGAAGAATCGCGGGCGTGGCGGTCGCAACATGATGGGCGGCCACCCCCAAAACCGGCAGGGCGGCGGGCGCCCGCCGCATCGCAGTCAAAGCTTCGATTCGAGCGGACCGAGCGTGAAGATCCGCGGCAACGCCTACCAGGTGTTCGAGCGCTATATCGCCATGGCGCGCGAAGCAGGTTCGGCCGGCGATCGCGTCGCGGCGGAAAATCTCTACCAGCACGCCGAGCACTACTACCGCATCATGCAGGCGAACGGCGGCTTCGATAATCAGGGTCAACGCCCGATGACCCCGGCCGACAACGAAATGGCCGGTGGCGACGAGATGGACGGTCATGGTCAGCCGGGACAGGGGCAAGGCCAGCCGCAGCACCAGCAGCAGCCGCAACACCAGCAATATCAGCAGGTGCAGCAACACCAACAACACCAGCAGGCGCCGCAACCGCCGCACCAGCCGATGCCGCCGCAGCAGCACCAGCCACAGCATGCGAATCAGCATCAGCCGCAACAGCCGCAACCACAGCCCCAGGCCCAGCCGCCGCACCAGCCGTCGACGTCGCCAGCCGGATCGGGCGCGCAGCCGCCGATGCCGCCGGCCGATCCCGATTACAACGCCTAACTGCCGCGGCAGAGCCGCCTATCCCTGACCCGGACTGATCCCGGTCCCCGGCCCCCGTCGCCCTTGTCGGCGGCCGGAATCACCCCATATTTGTGTTCGAAGGTGCGATCGCCGCTTCCAAGAAGGGCGGTCGCGTCGGTCACGAAGGGGGTCCTATGGACTTCGAGAAATACACGGAGCGCTCAAAGGGCTTCGTCCAGGCGGCGCAGACGCTGGCGCAGCGCTCCGGCCATCAGCAAATCGTTCCCGAACACCTGCTCAAGGTGCTGCTCGACGACAAGGAAGGTCTCGCGGCCAATCTGATTCGCGCGGCCGGCGGCGATCCGGCGCGCGCCTTGGCGGCGACCGAGGCGGCGCTCGGCAAATTGCCCAGCGTGCAAGGCGCCGGTGCCGGGCAGACGTTCTTGTCGCAGGATTTGGCGCGGCTCTTCGGCGAAGCCGAAAAGGTCGCGACGAAGGCCGGCGACAGTTTCGTTACCGCCGAGCGGTTGCTCTTGGCGCTGGCGCTCGATAAGAATTCCAACGCCGGCAAGGCGCTGGCCGCGGCCGGTATCAATGCCCAGACGCTCAATGCCGCCATCGAACAGATCCGCAAGGGCCGCACCGCCGACAGTGCCAGCGCCGAGGACAGCTACGACGCGCTGAAGAAATATGCGCGCGACCTGACCGCGGCGGCGCGCGATGGCAAGCTCGATCCGGTCATCGGCCGCGACGAGGAAATCCGCCGCACCATCCAGGTGCTGTCGCGCCGCACCAAGAATAATCCGGTGCTGATCGGCGAGCCCGGCGTCGGCAAGACGGCGATCGTCGAAGGCCTGGCGCTCCGCATCCTGCACGGCGACGTGCCTGAAAGCCTCAAGGACAAGCGCCTGCTCGCGCTCGATCTCGGCGCGCTGGTCGCCGGCGCAAAATTCCGCGGCGAATTCGAGGAACGGCTCAAGGCCGTGCTCGCCGAAATCATGGCGAGCGCCGGCGAGATCATCGTTTTCATCGACGAGCTGCACACGCTGGTCGGAGCCGGCAAGGCCGAGGGCGCGATGGACGCGTCCAACATGCTCAAGCCCGCGCTGGCGCGCGGCGAACTGCATTGCGTCGGCGCCACCACGCTCGACGAATACCGCAAGCACATCGAAAAGGACGCCGCCTT
This sequence comes from Allostellaceae bacterium, assembly GCA_035934995.1. Lineage (GTDB taxonomy): Bacteria > Pseudomonadota > Alphaproteobacteria > ATCC43930 > CGMCC-115725 > REEB95. Next base: position 39,739 of record DASYXI010000051.1, on the reverse strand, counting down.
GGCGCGGCGCTTCCAGCCGGTGTTCGTCAACGAGCCGTCGGTTCCGGACACGATCTCGATCCTGCGCGGCATCAAGGAAAAGTACGAGCTGCATCACGGCGTGCGCATCACCGACGGCGCGATCGTCGCCGCGGCGACGTTGTCGAACCGCTACATCACCGATCGCTTCCTGCCGGACAAGGCGATCGACTTGATGGACGAGGCGGCGTCGCGCCTGCGCATGGAGGCCGAATCCAAGCCCGAGGCGATCGACGAGCTCGATCGCCGCATCGTGCAGCTCAAGATCGAGCGCGCGGCCTTGAGGAAGGAAACCGATCCGGCGTCGAAGGACCGGCTCAAAAAGCTCGAAGGCGAGCTGACCGGGCTCGAAAAGCAGTCGGCGGACCTGACGTCGCGCTGGCGCGCCGAAAAGGAGCAGATGGCCGGCGCGCAGAAGCTCAAGGAGCAGATCGACAAGGCGCGCATCGAGCTCGAACAGGCGCAGCGCAAAGGCGATTTCACCCGCGCCGGCGAGCTGACCTATGCCGTCATTCCCGATCTCGAAAAGAAGCTCAAGGCGGCCGAAGCCGCCGAAGGCAACCGCATGATCGACGAGGCCGTGACCGAACAGCATATCGCCGCCGTGGTGTCGCGCTGGACGGGCATACCCGTCGATAAAATGCTCGAGGGCCAGCGCGAGAAGCTGCTGCAGATGGAATCAAATCTGCGCCGCCGCGTCGTCGGCCAGGACGAAGCGGTCGTCGCGGTGTCGAACGCCATCCGCCGCGCCCGCGCCGGCCTCCAGGACCCGCACCGACCGATCGGCTCGTTCTTGTTCCTGGGGCCCACCGGTGTCGGCAAGACCGAGCTCGCCAAGGCGCTCGCCGAATTCCTGTTCGACAGCGACCAGGCGGTGCTGCGCATCGACATGTCAGAATATATGGAGAAGCATGCGGTCGCGCGGCTGATCGGCGCGCCGCCGGGCTATGTCGGCTATGAAGAGGGCGGCGCGCTTACCGAAGCGGTGCGGCGGCGGCCCTACCAGGTGATCCTGTTCGACGAGGTCGAGAAGGCGCATCCCGACGTCTTCAACGTGCTGCTGCAGGTGCTCGACGACGGACGGCTGACCGACGGCCAAGGCCGCACGGTCGACTTCCGCAACACGCTGATCATTTTGACGTCCAATTTGGGCAGCGAATATCTCGCCAATTTGCCCGAAGGCGAGGACGTCGCCAGCGTGCGCAGCCAGGTGATGGAGGCGGTGCGCGCCGCCTTCCGGCCGGAGTTCCTCAATCGCCTCGACGAGATCCTGATCTTCCGCCGGCTGTCCCGCGCCGACATGGAAGGCATCGTCGCGATCCAGCTCAAGGGCCTGGAAAAGCTCCTGGCCGAGCGCAAGATCGGGCTCGATCTCGATGCCAAGGCGCGCGCCTGGCTCGCGGCGGCGGGCTACGATCCGGTCTACGGCGCGCGGCCGTTGAAGCGGGTGATCCAGCGCGAGCTGCAGAATCCTCTGGCCGAAGCGATCCTGAAGGGCGCGATCAAGGACGGCGAGGCGGTCGGCGTAACCGCAACCGGCGAGGACCATCTGGCGATCGCGCCGAAACCGGCCAAGCGCACCAAGGCGCAGGCGGCGGAGTAAGGCTCAGCCGAGTTCCGCGGTCCAGTCGCGGGTCTCGACGATCTCCTTGATCCGGCGCAGCAGCGAGCCGGCATAGCTGCCGTCGAAGGCGCGGTGGTCGAAGCTTTGGCCGATCATGGCGACGCGGCGGATGGCGACGCCGTCGCCTTTCGGTCCTTCGACCACGACCGGCGCCTTGCGCACGGCGTCGAACGACAGGATCGCCACATTGGGCGGATTGATCACCGGCATGGTGAAGCGCGTGCCGAAGCTGCCGTTGTTGGTGAGCGTGTAGGTCGCGCCCGCGAGGTCCGCCGGCGTCAGCTTGCCGCTCCGCGCCTTGTCGGCGAGCCGCGCGATCGCCTTGGCCAGGCCGGCGACGGTCAAATCCTCGGCGTTCTGTATCACCGGCACGATCAGCCCATCCTGGTCCAGGTCGGTGGCGATGCCGAGATTAACGTCGCGATGCAGGATCAGGCGGTCGTGGTCGAAGCTGGCGTTGGCGCGGGGGAACTGGTCGAGCGCGAGACACAGCGCGCGCGCGATGAACGGCAGATAGGTCAGCGCGACGCCGTGATGCGTCTCGAAGGTCGCCTTCGCCTTGTCGCGCGCCGCCGCGATGGCCGTGACGTCGAGCTCGACCGCCTGGAAGGCGTGCGGAATGGTGCGCCAGGCTTCGGCGAGATTGGCGGCGGTTTGCGCACGGATGCGATTGAGCGGTTCGATCGTGTCGCCTTCGCGGGGCGCAATAGGTGTGCGCGCGATGGCCGGCGCGGCCGGCGCGCCGTCGACGTCGGCGGCGGCAATGCGCCAACCGCCGCGCACCTTGACCCGCTGCGCGATCGCCGCTGGATCGGCACCGGTGTTCTGGATCAGCCGCCGCGCCAGCGGCGTCGTCTTGAGTCCGCTGAGCGCCACTGCGGGCGGCGGCGCGATCCCGACGGGCGTACGAACCTCTTCAAAAGGTGTCGGTGTGAACGGCCGATAGGTGCCGGCCGGCGCGCTGACTGCGGTTGCCGTTGCGGCTGCCGGCGTCTTGATCGCAGTCGCTGCCGGCCGCACCGGGGCCGACTTCGCCGCTACGGTTTTTTCACCCGCCTTGCCGAGGACCGCGACGACGGTGCCGACCGGCACGGTTTCGCCGGCGGCCACGCGGATCTCGGTGAGCGTGCCGGCTTCGGTCGCCTGGACCTCCATCGAAACCTTGTCGGTTTCGATCAGGAACAGATTGTCGCCGGCGGCGACCGTGTCGCCGACCTTTTTGAACCAGCTCGCAACCTTGCCTTCGGCGACGGTCTCGCCGAGCTGGGGCATGATGACGTCCATGGGGCCGCCGTCGCCTACCAGGTGACCGAGACGTATTGCGTCTCGAGGAATTCCATCATGCCCTCGTGCGCGCCTTCGCGGCCGATGCCCGATTGCTTAGCGCCGCCGAACGGCGCCGCCGGATCGCTGGCGACGCCGCGATTGAGGCCGACCATGCCGGCTTCGAGGCGTTCCGAGATCTTCAGGCCGCGCGACAGATCGCGCGTGTAGACGTACGAGATCAGGCCGAACTCGGTATCGTTGGCCTTGCGGATGGCCTCGTCCTCGTCGCGGAATTTCTGGATCGGCGCGACCGGCCCGAAGATCTCCTCTTTCAGGCAGCGTGCATTGTCCGGCACGTCGACCAGCACCGTCGGCGGATAGTAATAGCCGGTGCGGTTGACGCGCTGGCCGCCGATGACCGCGCGCGCGCCCTTGTTGAGCGCGTCTTCGACCAGGGCCGCCACCTTGTCGCGCGTGTCGGCGTTGACCAGCGGACCGACGGTGACGCCGTCCTCGAGCCCGTTGCCGACCTTCAGCGCCTTCATCTTGGCGGCGAATTTGTCGACAAAGGCGTCGTGCACCTTCTCATGGACGTAGAAGCGGTTGGCCGAGGTGCAGGCCTCGCCCATGTTGCGCATCTTGGCGATCATCGCGCCGTCGACCGCGGCGTCGATATCGGCGTCCTCGCAGACGATGAACGGCGCGTTGCCGCCGAGCTCCATCGCCGGCCGCACCACGTTGTCCGCGGCTTCGCGCAGCAGCTTGCGGCCGACCTCGGTCGAGCCGGTGAACGAAATCACCCGCACGCGCGGATCGTGCAGCATGGCGCTCACCACCGCGCCGGATTTGCGCGACGGCAGGATGTTGACGACGCCCGCCGGCACGCCGGCCTCTTGGAACAGCTCGGCCAGCGCCAGCATGGTGAGCGGCGTTTCCGATGCCGGCTTCAAGACGACGGTGCAGCCCGCGGCCAGCGCGGGCGCGATCTTGCGCGTGCCCATCGCTGCCGGAAAATTCCACGGCGTCACCAGCACCGCGATGCCTGCCGCCTTGCGCTGGACCAGAATGCGGGCGCCGGTCGACGGCGCGCGCGAGACTTCGCCCAAATTCCGCGGCGCCTCTTCCGAGTACCAGCGGAAGAATTCGGCGGCATAGGTCGCCTCGGCACGCGAATCGGCGAGCGCCTTGCCATTCTCGAGCGTCATCAGCCGGGCGAAGAACTCCTTGCGCGCGATGGCCAGCTCGAAGCATTTGCGCAGGATCTCGGCGCGGTCGCGCGGATTGGCCGCCGACCAGGCCGGAAAGGCGCGCGATGCGGCGTCGAGCGCCGCCTTGGCGTCGTCGACGGTGCCGTCGGCCACCTTGCACAGCGGCTGCTCCGTCGCCGGATTGATCACGTCGAACTGGCCGCCGCCGGTCGCGGCGCGGAACTGACCGCCGATAAAGAGGCCGGTCGGCACTTCGATGTCCGGCGCGTCCTTGAGCTTCACTTTGCTGGTACCAGCCATAACCGACCTCACGCGTTGAGCGAGCGGCGGATCTTGTCGACGATGCGCGGCGCGTTCGGCAGCGCCAGATCCTCGAGATTGTCCGCCGCCGGCAGCGGGATGTGCGGCGTGGTGATGCGCACCACCGGGCCGTCGAGATCGTAGAACGCCTCGTCGGCCGCGATCGAGGCCAGCTCCGCACCCCAGCCGCACAGGCGCGGATTTTCCTCGACCGTGAATAAACGGTGGGTGCGCGCGACCGATCCCAGGATGGTCGCCAAATCGAGCGGCACCAGCGACCGCACGTCGATCACCTCGACGTCGATGCCGTGCTCTTTCGCCAGCGTTTCGGCGGCGGCCAGCGCGCGCGGCACCATCAGCGCCAGCGCCAGCACCGTCGCGTCCTTGCCGGGCCGCACGATCTTCGCCGTGCCGAGACGGTCGACGATCTCGCCGTCCGGCACGTCGCCCTTGGTCGCATAAAGCGATTTGTGCTCGAAGAAGATGACCGGATCTGGATCGCGCACCGCCGCCGCCATCAGCCCGATCACGTCCTTCGGAGTCGACGGCGCCACCACCTTGAGTCCCGGGATCATCATCGCCCAGTTCTCGACGCTCTGGCTGTGCTGCGCGCCGAAGCGCGAGCCGGCGCCGTTGCCGGTGCGGACGACCAGCGGGCATTTCACCTGGCCATTCGACATGTAGCGCGATTTCGGAATCTCGTTGGCAATGTAGTCGAAGCACACGGCGAGGAAATCCGAGAACATGATTTCGGCGATCGGCTTTAAGCCGGTCATCGCGGCGCCCATCGCGGCGCCCAGGATCGCCTGCTCCGAAATCGGCGTGTCGCGCACGCGCTGCGGCCCGAATTGCTCGAGCAAGCCGACCGTCGCCTTGAACACGCCGCCCGCCTTGGCGACGTCCTCGCCGAGGAACACCACGTCGGGATCGCGGCTCATCTCCTGCGCGATGCCTCTGGCTACGGCATCACGATAAGTCAGTTCCGCCACGTCCAGCCTCCGTCGGCATAGACGTCGGTGGCCAGGATGTCGGCGGGCGACGCCGGCGCGGCCTTGCACGCCTCGGTCGCGGCGTCGACCTTGCGCTTCGAGTCCTGCTCGATCGCTTTCACCGCGCCCTCGCCGATTCCGGCCGCAAGCAGCCGGCCGCGGTAGAGTTGGATCGGATCGCGCTTCATCCAATCCTCGAGCTCGCCCGCCGGCCGGTACTTCGCGGGATCGGCACGCGAATGACCGCTATAGCGATAGGTCATGCACTCGATCAGCGATGGCCCGCCGCCAGCGCGGGCCTTGTCGAACGCGGCGCGGGCGGCGCGGAAGACTTCGTCCGCGTCGTTGCCGTCGATGACGATGCGTTCGAGCCCATAGGCGCCGGCGCGGTCAGCGGCGGGGTGCTCCACGGCCGTGACCTCGCCGATGGGCGTGTATTCCATGTAGAGATTGTTCTCGCAGACGAAGATCACCGGCAGCTTCCACACCGCGGCGAAATTAAGCGCCTCGTGGAAGGCGCCGATGTTGGTCGTGCCGTCGCCGAAGAAGCACACCGACACGTCCTTTTGGCCTTTATATTGCGCGCGCCACGCGGCGCCGCAGGCGATCGGCAGATGCGCGCCGATGATCGCGTAAGAGCCCATGACGCCGTGATCGACCGACGTCAGATGCATCGAGCCGCCTTTGCCGCGCATCAGCCCGTTGTCGCGCTGCATCAGCTCGCCCAGCACTTTTTCCATCGGCACGCCGCGCGCCAGCGTGTGGGCATGCCCGCGGTAGGTGCAGAAGCTGAGATCGCCTTTTTCCATCGCGCCGGCGAAGCCAGCGGCGACCGCCTCCTGGCCGAGCGAAAGATGGCTGGTGCCCTTGACCAAGCCTTGCAGGAACAGATCGTAGGCGCGCTGTTCGCAGTCGCGGATTTCAACCTGCAGGCGATAGAGCTCGAGGCGCTTGGCCTCGGTCAGTTCGTCGTTGCGTGGCGTCACGGGTTTCAGCTGTGCGCGGCCGGTCACGCGGATGTCCTTCCCTGCGAACGGCGCTCGGCGCCGCGTCCTCGCGGGACGCGTTCAACCATGCGTTGCTGGCTCCGCCACTGTCAACGCCGTGCGACGCGTCAGCGCATTGCCGAAAGTGCCGGTCGCAGGGCGCCGCTTAAACCGGTGATTTCCCTGTTGGCCCAAGGGTTTTATTCGGTCCGAAACACCCCATTTAACGTTAGGCTTTTCTTGACTCATTGGGGCCCTGCCGCGATGCTGCCACAAAGCACATCGCGAAACCGCCGCAGCGGGATTCTTCGATGCGGCAGGGCGAAATTCCCGGTCCGGTCTTGGGGCGCAACCCAGGGGCGATCGGATCGGGGGAGGATGGGGTTTTGACGGCGCACGGTATGGTGGCGCGGCAAGGTTTGTACGACCCGGCGCATGAGCACGATGCATGCGGCGTCGGGTTCATTGCGCATATCAAGAACCGCAAAAGCCACGAAATCCTCGCCAAAGGCATCGAGATTCTCCACAACCTGGCGCATCGCGGCGCCGTGGGCTCGGATCCGCTTGCGGGCGACGGCGCCGGTATCCTCATTCAGCTGCCCGAAAAGCTGTTCCAGGGCGAGGCCAAGCGGCTGGGTTTCGCGCTGCCGGAAGCGGGGCGCTACGGCGTCGGCATGGTCTTCCTGCCGCGCCATCCGGAAACCCGGCGCGAATGCGAAGCCACGATCACCCGGCTCGTCGCCGCCGAAGGCCAGACGCTGCTCGGCTGGCGCGACGTGCCGGTCGATTCCAGCGTGCTGGGCGAGAGCATCAAGCCGATCGAGCCGGTGATCCGGCAATTCTTCGTCGCGGGCGGCGCCAATTGCGCCGACGCCGAAGCGCTCGAGCGCAAGCTCTATGTCATCCGCAAGCAGTCGCACGCCACCGTTCGCGCCAAGAAGCTGCCGGAAGGCGCGGCGTTCTATATCGCCAGCGTGTCGACGCGCACGATCATCTACAAGGGCATGGTGATCCCCGAGCGCCTCGCGCTCTACTACAAGGATCTGCAGGATCCGCGCACCGAATCGGCGCTGGCGCTGGTGCACGCGCGGTTCTCGACCAACACTTTCCCATCGTGGGAACTGGCGCATCCGTTCCGCTTCCTCGCCCATAACGGCGAGATCAACACGCTGCGCGGCAACATCAACTGGATGATGGCGCGGCGTCACTCGATGACGTCGAAGCTGCTGGGCGACGATCTGGCGAAGCTGTGGCCGCTCATTGGCGACGGCAACTCGGATTCGGCGACGCTCGACAACTGTCTCGAGCTGTTGATCGCCGGCGGTTATCCGATGGTCCACGCGCTGATGATGATGATTCCGGAGGCGTGGTCGGAAAACGCGCTGATGGATAAGGATCGGCGCGCCTTCTACGAATATCACGCGGCGCTGATGGAGCCGTGGGACGGCCCGGCGGCGCTGGCCTTCACCGACGGCCGCCAGATCGGCGCGACCCTCGACCGCAACGGTCTGCGCCCGGCGCGCTTCTTCGTGACGTCGGACGATCACGTCGTCATGGCGTCGGAAGCCGGCGTGCTCGACGTACCGGAAGAGAAGATCGTCCGCAAATGGCGGCTGCAACCCGGCAAGATGCTTCTGGTCGACCTCGTCAAAGGCAAGATCGTCGACGACGACGAGCTCAAGGCCGAAATCGCCCGGGCCAAGCCGTACCAGAAGTGGCTCGACCAGACGCAGATCAAGCTCGAATCGCTGCCGGAGGAGGTGACGCCGCTGCCGCCGCCGCCGGACGTGTTGCTCGATCGCCAGCAGGCCTTCGGTTACACCCAGGAAGACATCAAGTTCTTCCTCAAGCCGATGGTGCTGACCGCCGAGGACACGGTCGGTTCGATGGGCCGCGACACGCCTTTGGCCGTGTTGAGCGACCGGCCGAAGCAGCTGTCCGACTATTTCCAGCAGCGTTTCGCCCAGGTCACCAACCCGCCGATCGACAGCATCCGTGAGGAGCTGGTGATGGCGCTGGTCTCGCTGGTCGGACCGCGGCCGAACTTGCTCGATCTTGAAACCGGCGGCTCGCACATCCGGCTCGAGCTGCATCAGCCGGTCCTGACCAACATGGACATGGAGCGGATCCGCCGTATCGAGGACAACACCGGCGGCCACTTCAAGAGTTTCACGCTGTCGGTCTGCTATCCCGCGGCGGAAGGCGCCATCGGCATGGAACCGGCGCTGAAGCGCATCTGCAACCAGGCGAAGGACGCGGTCCGCGCGGGCTCGAACATCATCATCCTGTCGGACCGCGCGCTCGACGCCGAGCACATCGCGGTGCCGTCGCTGCTGGCAACCGCCGCCGTGCATCACAGCCTGATCCGCGAAGGTCTGCGCACCGAGGTCGGGTTGGTGGTCGAGACCGGCGAAGCGCGCCAGCTGCACGATATCTGCCTGCTCGCGGGCTATGGCGCCGAGGCGATCAATCCGTATCTGGCGCTCGACAGCATCGCCGCCCTGAAGCGCGATCTGGGCGAGAAGCTCGTTCCCGAGATCGAGGCGCAGAAGCGCTACATCAAGGCGCTGACCAAGGGGATCATGAAGGTGATGTCCAAGATGGGCATCTGCACCTTCCAATCCTATTGCGGCGCGCAGATCTTCGATGCCGTCGGTCTCAACCGCGCGCTGCTCGACGAATATTTCACCGGCACCAACTCGCCGGTCGAAGGCATCGGCCTCGCCGAGATCGCCGAGGAAACCGTGCGGCGCCACCGGCTCGCGTTCGGCGACGCGCCGGTCTATCGCAACGCGCTCGATCCGGGCGGCGAGATCCTTTATCGCGTGCGCGGCGAACAGCACATCTGGACCAACGATTCGGTGGCGGCGTTGCAGCACGCGGTGCGCGGCAACAACTATCGTAAATACAAGGAATACGCGCGCCACGCCGGCGACCAGGAAGACGGCGTTATCGCGCTGCGCGGCCTGCTCGATTTCGATTTCGCGCCCGTGCCGATCCCGCTCGACCAGGTCGAGCCGGCCGAGAACATCATGAAGCGGTTTTCCACGGGGGCGATGTCGTTCGGCTCGATCTCGTGGGAGGCGCACACCACGCTCGCCATCGCCATGAACCGCATCGGCGGACGCTCGAACACCGGCGAAGGCGGTGAGGATCCGCGGCGCTATAAGCCGCTCGACAACGGCGATTCGATGCGTTCGGCGATCAAGCAGGTCGCCTCGGGCCGATTCGGCGTCAACGCCGAATACCTGGTCAACGGCGACATACTGCAGATCAAGATGGCGCAGGGTGCCAAGCCGGGCGAGGGCGGCCAACTGCCCGGACATAAGGTCGACGACTGGATCGCCAAGACGCGCCACTCGGTTCCCGGCGTCGGCCTGATTTCGCCGCCGCCGCATCACGACATCTATTCGATCGAGGATTTGGCGCAACTCATCCACGACCTGAAGAACGTCAATCCCAAGGCGTGGGTGAGCGTCAAGCTGGTGGCCGAGATCGGCGTCGGCACCATCGCCGCCGGCGTCGCCAAGGCCTACGCCGACCACGTCACCATCGCCGGCCACGAGGGCGGCACCGGCGCGAGCCCGCTGACCTCGATCCATCACGCCGGCGAGCCGTGGGAAATCGGCCTGGCCGAGACGCACCAGACGCTGGTGCTGAATGGCCTGCGCGGCCGCATCGCGGTGCAGGTCGACGGCGGTCTACGCACCGGCCGCGACGTCGTTGTCGGCGCGCTGCTCGGCGCCGATGAATTCGGCTTCGCGACCGCGGCGCTGATCGCCGAAGGTTGTGTGATGATGCGCAAGTGCCACCTCAACACCTGTCCGGTCGGCGTCGCGACCCAGGACAAGGAACTGCGCAAGCGTTTCGTCGGCAAGCCCGAGGACGTGGTCACCTTCCTGCGCTTCGTCGCCGAAGAGACGCGCGAGCTGATGGCCAAGCTGGGCTTCCGAACCTTCAACGAGATGATCGGCCGCACCGACAAGCTGATGATGCGCCGCGGCTCGAACCATCCGAAGGCGCGCCAGATCGATCTCAGCCGCGTGCTCTATCGGCCGCAGGTCCCGGCCGGCACCAAGACCTATCAGTGCGAGGCGCAGAATCACCGGCTCGAAAAGGCGCTCGATCACAAGCTGATCGCGCTCGCCAAGCCGGCGCTGGAGAAGGGCCAGAAGGTTTCCATCGAGCTGCCGGTGCGCAACGTCAACCGCACCGTCGGCGCCATGCTGTCCGGCGAGGTGGCGCGGCGCTACGGCGATGCCGGCTTGCCGGATGCGACCATCGACGTTCGCTTCAAGGGCACGGGCGGCCAGACCTTCGGCGGCTTCCTGGCGCACGGCATTTCTTTCACGCTCGAAGGCGCGACCAACGACTACGCCGGCAAGGGCCTGTCGGGCGGCCGGCTGGTCGTCTATCCGCCGCGCGACAGCAAGCTGGCGCGCGACAAGAGCATCATCGTGGGCAACACCGTGCTCTACGGCGCGGTCAACGGCGAATGCTATTTCAGCGGCGTCGCCGGCGAACGCTTCGCCGTGCGCAACTCGGGCGCGGTGGCGGTCGTCGAAGGTGCCGGCGCGCATTGCTGCGAATACATGACGGGTGGCATCGTCGCCGTGCTTGGCGATACCGGGCCGAATTTCGCCGCCGGCATGAGCGGCGGCGTCGCCTACGTGCTCGACGAGCGCGGCGAATTCAAGACGCGCTGCAACACTGCGATGGTCGAGCTCGAGCCGCTCCAGGGCGACGACGGTCCGGTCGACGCCGATCAGCCGATCGAATTCGCCTACTCGCTGCACGAAAACGATATCCGCCTGTTGCGGCGGATGATCGAGCGGCACGCGCGACTGACGCAAAGCCCGCGGGCGCGCCTGATCCTCGAGAACTGGGCGCACTGGCAGAATCAGTTCGTCAAGGTCATGCCGGTCGAATATCGACGCGCCATGCAGAAGATCGAGCAAGCGCGGAAGGCCGCGCCGGCGGAGACTGGCGTCGCGGTGAGCGCCTGATCCGATGGCTAAGCCGACCGGTTTCATGGAGTTCGAGCGGCGCGACCACGCCTACGCGCCGGTCAAAGAACGCGTTAAGCACTATCGCGAATTCACCGAGCCGCTGCCGTCGGACGAGCTGAAGCGCCAAGCCGGGCGCTGCATGGATTGCGGCACGCCCTATTGTCACACCGCTTGTCCGGTCAACAACATCATCCCGGACTGGAACGACCTGGTCTATGAAGGCGACATGCGGCGTGCGCTCGAGGTGCTGCATTCGACCAACAACTTTCCGGATTTCACCGGACGTATCTGTCCGGCGCCGTGCGAAGCCTCGTGCACGCTGAACCTCATCGAATCGCCGGTCACCATCAAGACCATCGAACAGGCCATCGCCGATCGGGGGTGGGAAGCCGGCTGGGTCGCGCCCTTGCCGGCGAAACATCGCACCGGCAAGCGCGTCGCGGTCGTCGGCTCCGGCCCCGCCGGACTCGCCTGCGCGCAACAGCTGGCGCGCGTCGGGCACGACGTGGCCGTCTATGAAAAGTCGTCTCGGATCGGGGGCTTGTTGCGGATCGGCATTCCCGACTTCAAGCTCGAAAAGCACGCCGTCGACCGTCGTATCGCCCAGATGCGTGCCGAAGGCGTGGTCTTCCACGTCAACGCGCATGTCGGCCGCAACGTGCCGGTGGCCAAGCTGATGAAGGCGAACGACGCCGTCGTCTTCGCGATCGGCTCGGAGCAGCCACGCGATCTGCCGGTGCCGGGCCGCGAGCTCGGCGGCATCCATTTCGCGATGGATTTCCTGGCTCAGCAGAATCATCGCGTCGCCGGCGAGAAATTTGACGGTCCGGACATCCTGGCCGGCGACAAGAACGTGCTGGTGATCGGCGGCGGCGATACCGGCTCGGACTGTATCGGCACGTCGAATCGTCAAGGCGCCAGATCGGTGACGCAGATCGAAATCATGCCGCAGCCGCCCGAGCACGAAGACAAGCTGATGACCTGGCCGGACTGGCCGATGAAGCTGCGCATCTCGTCCTCGCAAGAGGAAGGCGTCGAGCGCGATTGGTCGGTGGTGACGAAGGGCTTCACTGGCAAGGATGGCCGCGTCACCGGCCTCGATTGCGTGCGCGTGCAATGGCACCGCGACAGCGACGGGCGCATGCAGATGGTCGAGCTGTCCAATAGCGCCTTTCATGTTCCGGCGGAGCTCGTGCTGCTGGCCATGGGCTTCCTGCATCCGGTCAAGCCGGGCGCCGTCGAAGGCCTCGGCCTGACGCTCGATCCGCGCGGCAACCTTAAGGCCAACACCGAGGACTATCGCACCAGCGTCGACAAGGTGTTCGCCGCCGGCGACGCCCGCCGCGGCCAGTCGCTGGTGGTGTGGGCGATCCGCGAAGGCCGACAATGCGCCCGCGCGGTCGACGAATTCCTGATGGGAAAGTCTGACCTGCCGCGTTAGGCCAGAAAGTCGCGCAACGTTCGCCGGAACGCGTCCGGCTGCTCCAAGATCGAGGCGTGCCGTGCGGGCGCCAGCCACGCTAATTTCGAACCGGCGATATTGGCGTTGAGCCAGCGTGCGGCGTCGAGGAAGCTTGGAATGTCCTGTTCGCCGCATACCACCAGCGTCGGCGCGGCGATCTTGGCGGCAAGCGGACGCAGATCGGCCGCCGCCAAGGCTTCGCAGGCGCGCGCATATCCCTCGCCGGAGCATTTTCCGAGCGTGTCGCGGACATAGCGCACCGCGGGCGGGTTGTGCGCGACGAACGAAGGCGTGAACCAGATCTCGAGCAGGCCGGGTATCAACGACTTGACGCCATCCTGGCGCGCTTGCGCCGCCCGCACGGCCCACATCTTGCGCAGCTCGTCGGTATAGCGCGGCGTCGTATCGATCAGGACGAGGCGATCGACGCGGGCCGGAAAGCTGGCAGCGAAATGCTGGGCGACGAGGCCGCCGAGCGAGATGCCGGCCACCGCGGCGCGCGCATGGCCGCAATCCAGCTGAACGCGGCGCTGACCCACGATTGGACCATTGTCGGTCTCTCGGTCGTCATCGCCTGCGTCGCGGCGACCGTGGCGTTGTGGATCGCGATGCGCGAGAAAGGCAACCTGTGGCGCGCCGGTGCCGCCCTGGTCATGGGCGCCGCGGTCTACGGCATGCATTACACGGGCATGGAAGCCGCCTGCTTCACGGCGGTGCCGACGTTGCTGCACCCGCAGACGGCGCAGCTCGATCGCAGCATGCTGGCGATCGTCATCGCCGTCGCCAGCATCGTCATCCTCAGCCTCGAGCTTCTCTCGGCCAAATTCGACCAACATCTCGAATCGGCGCGGGCGCGCGAACAGCACATTGTCCAAGCGTCGACCGACCGCTTTCGCCTTCTGGTGCAGAGCTCGAACGACATTTTCCTGGTCGTGACCCGCACGGGCCAAATCATGTTAGCCATGCAGTCGCAGGGCTTGGCCGGGTTCGACTCCAAGGCGCGCCAAAGCGACAGCGTCTTCGATCTCGTCGAAGGCCAAGGCGTCGATCTGTTGCGCCGCGTCCTGATCGTGCACGGGCCGCGTTCGGCCGCGGCGCATGTCGATCACCTCAAGATTCGCAAGGCCGACGGCTCGTTGCGCGATTACGAAGCGACGCTGTGCAACATGTCGCACGAGCCGTCGATCGGCGGCGTCATCATCACCTTCCACGACGTGACCGAACGCGAACGCGCGGTCTCGGAGCTGCTCCAGGCGAAACAGGTGTCGGAAGACGCCAGCCGCCTCAAGAGCGAGTTCATCGCCAACATGAATCACGAGCTGCGCACGCCGCTCAACGCGATCCTCGGCTTCTCCGAGATCATCATGAACGATGCGCAAGGCAAGCTCGTCGAGGGGCGCTATCGCGACTATGCCAAGGACATCAATCGCAGCGGCGCCCAGCTGCTGTCGATCATCAACGACATCCTGGATTTCGCCAAATCGGACGCGAAACAGCTGACGCTCAGCGAAGAACAGATCGACGCGGCGACGCTGATCGGCGACAGCATTCGGTTCGTCACCCCGGTTGCCAACAAGAAGGGCGTCGCGCTGATCACCAAAGTGGCGCCGAACATGCCGCATTTCCGCGGTGACGAGCGCCGCTTGCGGCAAGTCCTGCTCAATCTGCTGTCGAATGCGGTCAAGCTCACGCCGGCCGAACGCGAAGTTCGCGTGCTCGTGGGCTTGAACGACGCCGGCGGCGTGCAAATCGACGTCGAAGACACCGATATCGGCATTCCGCCCGATCAGATCAGCCGCGTGATGGAGCCGTTCTATCAGGTCGACGGCTCGCTCGCCCGCACGCAGGAAGGCACGGGTCTCGGCCTACCGATCGCCAAGTCGCTGGCCGAGCTGCACGGCGGTACCTTGCGGCTCGAAAGCGCCGTCGGCTACGGCACGACCGCGCGCCTGTCCCTCCCACCCGAACGCACCGTCCGCCAAACCGTCGCCGCCTGAGCGGCACGCACGGCCCCCATGCAGGCGCCAAGGGCCTCGCGCCGTTGCGTTGGCGCGACCGCCGGCCTATTGGTAGCCATCCGAAACTTGGGAGCTCTCCATGCGTGCGCGCCCGGTCCTGGCGCCGCTGCTGATCGGCGCGTTGCTTGCCGGCTGCACCGTCGGTCCGAATTTCACGCTGCCGTCGCCGCCGAGCGATCAGGCCTACGATGCGGCGCACGCGGCGCCTCCGGCCGTCGCCGGCGAGCCGGCACAGCGTCTCGCGGTCGGCCAGCGCATCGCCGGTGATTGGTGGACGCTCTACCGTTCGCCGGCGCTCGACGCGGTCCTGAAGCAGGCGATCGCCCACAACCGCGATCTCGCCGCGGCGCGGGCCAATCTGGCGGCGGCGCAGAACATCGCCGCGGCGGCGCAAGGTGCCTTGTTTCCGCAACTCGATTTCGCCGCGTCGGCCGAACGCCAGAAGATCAGCTTCGCCGCGTTCGGCCTCAAGCAGCCGCCGGCGACGTTCAATGTGTTCTCGATCGGTCCGACAGTCAGCTATTCGCTCGATCCGTTCGGCCGCAACCGCCGCCTCATCGAGGAGCGCCAGGCCCAGGCCGATGTCGAGCGCTATCAGCTGACGGCCGCTTATCTCGCGGTGACCGGCAATACCGTCACCGACGCGATCGGCATTGCCGCGATCAACGCGCAGATCGCCGCCGTCAACGACGTGGTGACGGACGATCAGAATCTGTTGACGCTCGTGCAGCGAAGCGTCGCGGCGGGCGGCGCAACCGATCTCGACGTCGAAAGCGCGCGCAGCCAATTGGCGGCGGACCGCACGCTGCTGCCGCCGCTCCAGCAGCGGTTGAGCGTCGCCCGGCACGTGCTGACCGTCCTGGTGGCGGAGGCGCCTGGAGGCTGGACGGCGCCGGATTTTACGCTCGACTCGCTGACACTGCCGGCCGACGTTCCGATCAGCCTGCCGTCGGCGCTCGTGCATCAGCGGCCGGACATCCTCGCGGCCGAGGCCGAGCTCCACGCCGCTTCAGCCGCCGTCGGCGTCGCCACGGCGCAGCTTTATCCTGATATCACGCTGACCGCAGGGGTCGAACAGATCGGCCTCGCGCCGCACACGCTGCTGACCGCTGGCGACAATATCTGGAACTTCGGCGGCGGCGTCACCGCGCCGCTGTTCCACGGCGGTGCGCTGCGCGCGCAAAAGCGCGCGGCCGAGGATAATTTCAATTCGACCCGCGCGACCTATCAGTAGGTGGTGCTGCAATCGTTCGCCCAGGTGGCCGACAGCCTCGACGCGCTGGTGCACGACACGCGCCTGCTCGCCGAACAGCGCGTAGCGTTCGAATCCTCGCACCGTTCGCTCGATCTCACCCGCCGCGCCTATCAGGGAGGCGACGTCGCCTTGCTGCAGGTGCTCGACGCCTCGCGCCTTTATCAGCGGGCGCGTCTGGGATATGCGCAGGTGGAGGCGCAGCGCTATGCCGACACGGCGCAGTTGTTCCTGGCGATGGGCGGCGGCTGGTGGGCGCGTGCCGATGCGGCGCAATAGCCGCAACAGCCGGGCCTTGATCCGTATCCCGCGCCGTGCATCCTGTTCACTCATGACGCGGAGGAAACATGGCTGAAGCGATCAAGATTTTCGCGATCTGCGGCAGTTTGCGCAAAGGCTCCTATAACCGCATGGCGCTCAAAGTGGCGGCCGACAATCTGCCGCCGGGCATGACGCTCGATCAGTACGATCGGCTGGCGGAGATTCCGCCCTACAATGAGGACGTCCGCCAACAGGGTTTCCCGCCGGTCATCGAAGATCTGCGGCGGCGCATCAAGGCGGCGGACGGCCTGCTCTTCGTCACGCCCGAATACAATTATTCGGTGCCTGGTGTGCTTAAGAACGCGATCGACTGGGCATCGCGCCCGCCCGATCAACCGTTCGCCGGCAAGCCGGCGGCGATGATGGGCGCGAGCATGAGCGTTTTTGGCACCGCCCGTGCGCAGTACCATTTGCGCCAAACCTGCGTCTATCTCGACATGGTGCCGCTCAACAAGCCCGAAGTGATGATCCCGCAAGCGCAGAACAAATTCGACGCGCAGGGGAATCTGAACGACGCGGCGTCGCTCAAATTCATCCAGGACTTGATGGCGGCGCTGGCCGCCTGGACCCGGCGTCTCAAAGCCTAGTGAATTCGACCGCAAGCGCCGGAGTGTAGGCCGCCGCTGGATACGCCAAATAGAGGTTGCGGCGCGGATTGGACCGTGCGCGCAATCGATGGAGCGGATCATGGCCCTGGCAGCACGCAACATATCGACCAGCGCGAAAGCCTATGCGAGCGAGGCCGAGCGGTGGGCGGCGGTGGTGAACCGCGACGCGCGCGCCGACGGTCGGTTCTATTATTCCGTGCGGACCACCGGCGTTTACTGCCGTCCAGGCTGCGCCGCGCGGCAGCCGCGCCGCGCCAACGTCGCCTTCTACGACACCAGCGCGGCCGCGGAAGCCGCCGGCTTCCGTCCGTGCAAACGCTGTCGGCCCGACGCGTCGCCACCGGCGGCGCGCCGCACGGCGATCGTCGCTGCGGCCTGCCGGGCGATCGAAGCGGCGGACGATGCGCCGGCGCTTGAGACGCTGGCGCGCGACGCCGGCATGAGCCGGTTTCATTTCCACCGCCTCTTCAAGTCGGTCGCCGGCGTGACGCCGCGCGCCTATGCCGCGGCCTGCCGCGCCAAACGGCTGCACGCCGAATTGCCGCGCGCCGGCAGCGTGACCGAAGCTTTTTACGATGCCGGGTTCAATTCGAGCGGCCGCTTCTATGCAGCCGCCGATGCGTTGCTCGGCATGCGGCCGCGGGCGTTC
Source organism: Allostellaceae bacterium (assembly GCA_035934995.1). Classification (GTDB taxonomy): domain Bacteria; phylum Pseudomonadota; class Alphaproteobacteria; order ATCC43930; family CGMCC-115725; genus REEB95. The sequence goes on along the minus strand of DASYXI010000051.1, from coordinate 22,029 downwards.
CGTGCCGGCGGCGCCGGCACCGCGATCCGATTCGCCGTCGGCCAGTGCTCGCTCGGTGCGATCCTGGTCGCGGCAACGGCGAAGGGTGTCTGTGCGATCATGTTGGGCGATGACGCGGAGCGGCTGGTCCGCGATCTCCAGGAGCGCTTTCCGAAGGCGCAGATCATCGGTGGCGACAAGGAATTCGAGCACCTGGTGGCGCAGGTCGTCGGCTTGGTCGAACGGCCGGGTACGGTCGCCGAACTGCCGTTCGATCTACGCGGCACCGCGTTCCAGCAACGCGTCTGGCAGGCGCTGCGCGCCATTCCGTCCGGCACGACGGCAACCTACAGCGAGATCGCGAAGCGAATCGGTCGGCCGCACGCCGTGCGTGCCGTGGCACACGCCTGCGCCGCCAATCCGGCGGCGATCGCGATCCCGTGCCATCGCGTCGTGCGTCGCGACGGCGGGTTGGGCGGCTATCGCTGGGGCATCGAGCGCAAGCGCGCGTTGCTGGCGCGCGAGGCCGGCACGCGTTCTTAAGGCAATCGGTACGGCGGCGCAGCACTCGTTACGTCGATAAGCGCTGCCGTTACCCGATAGACCGGCTCTATTATGAATAGCGCTGCAGGATTTTCGCGGTTGGTGCCGTTCGTCTTCGACTGACGGCAGCGAATATTACCTATAGACTCAAGCGTGTGCATGGATTCCGCGCACTCTTTTCCCGATAATGGCACACCAGCAACGGCCACCGCGTTATCGACGTGATCGATAAGCTCGAATTTCTCCTCGCGCTCGCGCGCGAGCGCCATTTCGGCCGCGCCGCGGAGGTCTGCGGCGTGACGCAGCCGACGCTGTCGGCGGGCGTGAAGCAACTTGAGGATCAGTTCGGCATCCTGCTGGTGAATCGCGGCTCGCGGTTCGTCGGCCTGACGCCGGAAGGCGATCGCGTTCTCGGCTGGGCCAAGCGCATCGTCGGCGACGTGCGTGCGATGCGGCAGGAAGTGAACGCGCTCAAGCAGGGACGGCTGGTCGGCCATTTGCGCATCGCGGTGATTCCGACAGCCTTGCCGATGGTTTCGGCCTTGACCACGCCGTTTCGCGAACGTCATCCCGACGTGCGCTTCACCATCCGTTCCAGCACGTCGATCGAAGCGCTGACCTGGCTCGACAATCTCCAGGTCGATGCCGGCATCACCTATCTCGACAACGAGCCGACCGGCAGCGTGCGCGCGATTCCGCTTTATCGCGAGCGCTATCAATTGCTGATCTCGGCCGACAGTCCGCTCGGCAGCCGCCGCAGCGTCACCTGGGCCGAAGTCGGGCACATTCCGCTTTGCCTGCTGACGCCGGACAATCAGAACCGCCGCATCATCAACCGCCTGCTGCACGATTCCGGCAGTGGCGAGGATCAAGTGCCGACGCTGGAATCGAATTCGATGACGGTGCTGGTGTCGCACGTCCGCACCGGCCGCTGGGCCAGCGTGATGCCGGCGATCCTCGCCGAAACACTCGGACTGACCGGCACCGTGCAAGCGATTCCGATCGTCGAGCCGGCGGCATTTCACACCGTTGGTCTCGTCGTGCAGAAACGCGAGACCATGACGCCGGCGATGGCGGCGCTCGTCGCCGAAGCGCTGAAAGTCGCGAAAGTGCTCGACGTCGAAGTCGCAAATTCCGACGTCGCATAGGCATATCTGATTGCCCGATAGGCGTCGCCTATCGATAGAAATGTTCTATCGCAACACGAGTTCGCTTTATTGATACACGTGGTGCGCGAGCGTCTTATCCGCCTGAATCGAACAGTGCGGATATGTCATGGCGCGATACGAAACGTGGAGCGAAAAACGCGGCGCTGAAATTATCGAGCAGCACGCCCATCAAGCGGGCGCGGCACTGCCGATCCTGCACGCTCTTCAGGCGACCTTCGGTTACGTTCACGCCGATGCCGTGAAAATGGTGGCGTCGACGCTGAACCTGTCGCGCGCTGAAATGCACGGCGTCGTCACCTTCTATCACGATTTCCGTTCGGCGCCGGCCGGCGATCACGTGCTGAAGCTGTGCCGGGCCGAAGCCTGCCAGTCGATGGGTGCCGACGCGCTCGCGGCGCACGTGCGCGAGAAGCTGCGCGTCGATTGGCACGGGACCACCACGGACAAGCGGGTGACGCTCGAGCCGGTGTTCTGCCTCGGCCTGTGCGCCTGCGCGCCGGCGGCGATGATGGACAACCAGGTCCACGGCCGGCTCGACGCCAAGCGTCTCGACACTCTCATCGATGGGGCGCGGCGGTCATGACGCGTCCACGTATTTTCGTTCCACGCGACGCCGCCGCGCTGGCGCTCGGCGCCGACGACGTCGAACGGGCGATCGTCGCCGCGCTGCGTCGCCGCCAGATCGACGCCGAAATCGTCCGCACCGGGTCGCGCGGCCTGTTCTGGCTCGAGCCGATGATCGAAGTCGCCGTCGGCGGCGAGCGCATCGCCTATGGACCTATTGGCACGGCGGATGTCGAAATCTTGTTCGACGCCGGCTGGCTCGACGGCAAGCCGCATGCGTTGCGGCTCGGCAAGCCCGAAGCGCTGCCGTTCCTCAAGCGGCAGCAGCGCTTCACCTTCGCGCGTTGCGGCATCGTCGATCGGCTGTCGCTGGCGGATTATCGCGCGCACGGCGGCTACAAGGGACTCGAGCGCGCGGTCGGTATGGCGCCGGCGGCGATCGTCGAGGAAGTCACGCGCTCGGGCCTGCGCGGCCGCGGCGGCGCTGGTTTCCCGACCGGCATCAAGTGGCGGACCACCGCGCAGGCCGCGGCGCCGCAGAAATACATCGTCTGCAATGCGGACGAGGGCGATTCCGGAACCTTCGCCGATCGCATGATCATGGAAGGCGATCCGTTCGTCCTGATCGAAGGCATGACGATTGCCGGCATCGCCGTCGGCGCGACCAAGGGCTACGTCTACATCCGGTCGGAATATCCGCACGCGATCGAGATCTTCGATCGCGCCCTCGCGGTTGCCCGGGCCGAGCGCACGCTCGGTCCGAAGCTGGCGGGTTCGGCCTACGAATTCGACATCGAGATCCGCGTCGGCGCTGGCGCCTATGTCTGCGGCGAGGAAACCGCGCTACTCGACAGCCTCGAAGGCAAACGCGGCATGGTGCGCGCCAAGCCGCCGCTGCCGGGGCATCACGGCCTGTTCGGTCAACCGACCGTGGTCAACAACGTCATCTCACTGGCGTCGGTACCGTTCATTCTGGCGGAAGGCGCCAAGGCCTACGCCGATGTCGGCATGGGCCGCTCGCGCGGCACCATTCCGGTGCAGCTCGCCGGCAACATCAAATACGGCGGCCTGTTCGAAGCCGGCTTCGGCGTGACCTTGGGCACGCTGGTCGACGAGATCGGCGGCGGCACGGCCTCGGGCCGGCCGGTGCGCGCGGTCCAGGTCGGCGGACCGCTGGGCGCCTATTTCCCGCGCGCGTTGTTCGACACGCCGTTCGATTACGAAGCCTTCGCCGCGCGCGACGGCCTCATCGGCCACGGCGGCGTCGTGGTGTTCGACGATACCGTCGACATGGCACGCCAGGCGCGCTTCGCCATGGAATTCTGCGCCATCGAATCCTGCGGCAAATGCACGCCGTGCCGCATCGGCTCGACGCGCGGCGTCGAGGTGATCGATCGCATCGTGCACAACGAGAACCGCGCCGCCAATCTCACGCTGCTCAAGGACCTTTGCACCACCATGAAGCTGGGCTCGCTGTGCGCCCTCGGTGGCTTCGCGCCTTATCCGGTGATGAGCGCGGTCACCCATTTCCCGGAAGATTTCGGCGCACAGCCGGGCCTCGCCGCCGCTGAATAGGAGAGCGTCATGTCCCTGATCAAGGAAACCGATTACGGCACCCCGACTGCGAAGAGCGACAAGCAGGTCACACTGACGATCGACGGCTTCACCGTCACCGTGCCCGAAGGCACTTCGATCATGCGCGCGGCGACGACGGTCGGCACGGAAGTGCCGCGGCTTTGCGCCACGGATTCGGTTGCGGCTTTCGGCTCGTGCCGCCTCTGCCTGGTCGAGATCGCCGGCCGCGCCGGCACGCCGGCCTCCTGCACCACGCCAGTCGCCGAAGGCATGGCGGTGACGACGCAGAGCGCGCGACTGAAGGACCTCCGCCGCAACGTCATGGAGCTCTATATCTCCGACCATCCGCTCGATTGTCTCACCTGCTCGGCGAACGGCAATTGCGAGCTCCAGGACATGGCCGGCGCCGTCGGCCTGCGCGAAGTGCGCTATGGCTACGAGGGCGAGAACCACCTCAAGGCCGCAAAAGACGAATCCAATCCCTATTTCACCTTCGATCCGGCGAAATGCATCGTCTGCTCGCGCTGCGTGCGCGCCTGCGAAGAGGTGCAGGGCACGTTCGCGCTGACCGTCGACGGTCGCGGCTTCCAATCGACCATCGAAGCCGGCATGGCCGAATCGTTCCTCGAATCCGAATGCGTCTCGTGCGGCGCTTGCGTCCAGGCCTGTCCGACGGCGACGCTGATGGAGAAATCCGTCGTCGAAATCGGCCAGCCCGAGCATTCGGTGGTCACGACCTGCGCCTATTGCGGCGTCGGTTGCAGCTTCAAGGCCGAGATGCGCGGCGACGAGCTGGTGCGCATGGTGCCGTACAAGGACGGCAAGGCCAATCACGGCCATTCGTGCGTCAAAGGCCGTTTCGCGTGGGGCTATGCGACGCACCGCGACCGCATCCTGAAGCCGATGGTGCGCGAGAAGATCACCGATCCGTGGCGCGAAGTGTCGTGGGAAGAGGCGCTCGGCCGCGTCGCGTCCGAGTTCAAGCGCATCCAGGAAAAATACGGCCGCGGCTCGATCGGCGGCATCACCTCGTCGCGCTGCACCAATGAAGAGACCTATCTGGTGCAGAAGCTGGTCCGCGCCGTGTTCGGCAACAACAATGTCGATACTTGCGCGCGCGTCTGCCATTCACCGACCGGTTATGGCCTGAGCAAGACCTTCGGCACCTCGGCCGGTACCCAGGATTTCGATTCGGTCGAAGAGGCCGACGTCATCATGGTCATCGGCGCCAATCCGACCGATGCGCACCCGGTGTTCGGCTCGCAAATGAAGAAGCGGCTGCGCGCCGGCGCCAAGCTGATCGTCGTCGATCCGCGGCGCACCGATCTGGTGCGTTCGGCGCACATCGAAGCGAACCACCATCTGCCGATCCGCCCCGGCACCAACGTCGCCGTGCTCAACGCGCTGGCGCATGTCGTCGTCACCGAGGGGTTGGTGAACCGCGCGTTCATCGAAGAACGTTGCGACAAGGCGGCATTCGCCGAATGGGCGAGCTTCGTCGCGCTGCCGGAAAACAGTCCGGAAACCGTCGCGCCGCTCGCCGGTCTCGACGCCAAGGAGATCCGCGCCGCCGCCCGGCTCTACGCCACCGGCGGTAATGGTGCGATCTATTATGGCCTCGGCGTCACCGAGCACAGCCAGGGCACGACGGCGGTCATGGGGATGGCCAATCTCGCCATGGCGACCGGCAACATCGGCCGGCGCGGCGTCGGCGTGAATCCGCTGCGCGGCCAAAACAACGTCCAAGGCTCGTGCGACATGGGTTCGTTCCCGCACGAGCTTTCCGGCTATCGCCACATCTCCGACGACGCGACGCGCGCCTTGTTCGAGGCGGCCTGGGGCGTGAAGCTCGAGCCCGAGCCGGGCCTGCGCATTCCCAATATGTTCGATGCCGCGCTCGACGGCAGCTTCCGCGGTCTCTACGTCCAGGGCGAGGATATCGTCCAGTCGGATCCCGACACCAAGCACGTCACCGCCGGTCTGGCGGCGATGGAATGCATCGTCGTGCAGGATTTGTTTCTCAACGAGACGGCGAACTACGCGCACGTCTTCCTGCCGGGCTCGACCTTCCTCGAGAAGAACGGCACCTTCATCAACGCCGAGCGCCGCATCGGCATGGTGCGCAAGGTGATGCAGCCGAAGAACGGCTATGAAGATTGGGAAGTCACCATCGCCATCGCCAAGGCGATGGGCTTCGACATGAGCTATGCGCATCCGTCCGAGATCATGGACGAGATCGCGCGGCTGACGCCGACCTTCTCCGGCGTGTCGTTCAAACGGCTCGAAGAACTCGGCTCGGTTCAGTGGCCGTGCAACGACAAGGCGCCGGAAGGCACGCCGATCATGCATATCGGCACCTTCGTGCGCGGCAAGGGCAACTTCATGGTCACCGAGTACGTGCCGACGGACGAAAAGGTCGGGCCGCGCTTCCCGCTGCTGCTGACCACCGGCCGTATCCTCAGCCAGTACAATGTCGGCGCGCAAACGCGGCGCACCGACAACGTCGTCTGGCACGAGGAAGACCGGCTCGAGATCCATCCGCACGACGCCGAAGAGCGCGGCGTGCGCGACGGCGATTGGGTGCGGCTCGCCAGCCGTTCCGGTGAAACCACAGTGCGTGCCCGCATCACCGAACGCGTGGCGCCGGGCGTGGTCTACACCACCTTCCACCACCCCAACACCCAGGCCAACGTCGTGACCACCGACTATGCCGACTGGGCGACGAGTTGTCCGGAATACAAGGTGACGGCGGTCCAAATCTCGCCGTCGAACGGCCCGACGGAGTGGCAGGAAAGCTATCGCGACCTGGCGGAAAAGAGCCGCCGTATCGCGGTCAAGGTGCCGGCCACCGCCGCCGAATGAGCGTCGACGGCTTCAACCCGGTCAACCGGGTACGACGGATCGCTTGGCGCGGCGACGCCGCCGTGCCGGGCGAGCGCGCGATTCCCGAGGAAACCGCCATCGCCTTGACCTACAACCGCGTGACGCACGCGGTGATGATGGCGACACCGGCTGATCTCGAGGATTTCGGCGTCGGCTTCAGCTTGTCCGAAGGCATCGTCACGCGCGCCGACGAAATCCGCGATATCGAGATCACGCCGAGCGACGACGGCATCGACGTGCGCATGTGGCTCGCCGACGACCGCGCCGATTCCTTCACCGCGCGCCGCCGCTATCTCGCCGGCCCGACCGGCTGCGGCCTGTGCGGCGTCGACAGTCTGGCCGAGGCGATGCGGCCGCCGCGCGAAGTGGTGTCCGATTTCCGGGTTTCGGCCGAAGCGCTCGCCACAGCGATCGCGGCGATGCCGGTCGGCCAGACCCTCAATCGCCAGACCCGCGCGGTCCACGCCGCCGCCTATTGGGAGCCGGGCCGGGGCATCGTCGCGTTGCGCGAGGATGTCGGCCGGCACAACGCGCTCGACAAGCTCGCCGGGGCGCTGGCGCGCGACGGTATCCGCGCCGGCAGCGGCGCCGTGCTGCTGACCAGCCGCGTCTCGGTCGAACTGATTCAGAAGGCGGCGATGCTCGGCGCGTCGGTCGTGGCCGCCGTTTCGGCGCCGACGGCGCTCGCGGTGCGCTTCGCCGAACGCGCGCGGATCACCTTGGTGGCGGTGGTGCGCGACGACGGCTTCGAAATTTTCACCAATGGCGACCGCATCATCCAGGAATCGACCGAACATGTCGCATGACAGCAACTTGGTCTACGTGGCCAACCAAATCGGCAAGTTCTTCGCCCGCCAGCCGGCGGACAAGGCGGTCGCCGCCATCGCCGACCATCTGTTCAAGTACTGGGACCCGCGCATGCGCAAGGCGATCGTCGCGCATCTCGAGCAGCACGCTGGCGCCGGTCTCGATCCCAACGCGCTCGCGGCCGTCGAGAAGGTGCGCGACCGCGACCGGCAGAAGCAGCTAGCGGCGGTTCAGCACTGAATTCGCGCCCGGCGGAAGCGTGGAGCGGGTGAAGGGAATCGAACCCTCGTCGTAAGCTTGGGAAGCTTCTGCTCTACCATTGAGCTACACCCGCGCCGGCCGAATTAAAGCCGAAGGGGACCAGGCATTCAAGGCGGCCGGGCGCCGCCGCTCGCGCGCACCATTGCTGGCGTGTTAACCTCGGCCAAGTTCGGAAGCGGTCCAGCCGCGCCGCAGGGAGGTTGCATGCCGGGTCCCACCAAGATCAACGACCAGCTCACCGTTTCGGGCCAGATCAGCCTCGCCGACGTCGCGGAGATCGCCAAACAGGGTTTCGCATCGATCATCAACAACCGGCCCGACGGCGAGGAGCCCGGCCAGCCTGACCACGAGGCGATCGCGGCCGAGGCCAGGAAGCATGGCCTCAAGTACCACTTCATTCCCGTGGTGACGGGCAGCATCACGCGCAACGACGTCGTGCAATTTCAGAAGGCGATGTTGCGCGACGGTCCGGCCTTCGCCCATTGCCGCAGTGGTACGCGCTGCTTTTTGCTGTGGGGCCTGTCGCGTGCGTTGTTGGACGGCGAAAGCTCGCTGCCGCTGGTCGCGGATGCCGCACGCAAAGGCTATGACCTACGCGTGCTGCCGGCGCTGGTCGAAAAGCTCGAAGCTGAAAAAAACGCCTAGCCGCGCCAGCGCAGCAGCCGGCGCTCGAGCCAGCCGGTTAGGCCGAAAAGCAGCAACACGAACGCCATGATCAGCACCACCAGCGCCAGCATCAACGCGGCGTTGTAGCTGCTCTGCGCGAACGACAAGAGGTAACCCAAGCCCTTGGTCGCGGCGACGAATTCGCCGACGACCGCGCCGGTGAAGGCGAAGCCAACGGCGACCTTGAGGTTGCCGAGGATCCAGGCGATCACCGACGGGCCATAGACCTCGCGCAACAGCGCGACGCGGCCGCCGCCGAGCGTGATGACCCGTTCGACCAGACGGCGGTCAACCTCGCGGATGCCGGTGAAGACGGTGAAGAAGATCAGCACCGCCACCAGGATGAACGCCAGCGCGATTTTCGAACCGATGCCGATGCCGAACCAGATCACGAACAGCGGCGCCAGCACGACGCGCGGCACGGCGTTGAGCGAGATCATCACCGGCGCGAGCAATTCGCCGACGATGGGCGTCAGCGCGGCGGCCGCGCCCAACACTGTGCCGACAATCAAACCGACGACGAGGCCGCCGAGCGCGGCGCCGAAGGTCGCGATCAGATGCGGCCAGATCGTGCCTTGCGCGAACAACTGGAACAACGCCACGGCGACCTTGGACGGCGACGGCATATAGAGCGGATTGAAATAGCCGAAATCGGCGCAGGCTTCCCACACGCCGATGAGGACGGCGAGTGCGGCGGTCTTGCGCAGCCAGGCGGTGTTCGGGCTCATGCCGCGCGGCCGCCGACCTCGCGCGAGAGGTCGTTCCACAAGCGTTGCAGCAGCGGCGCGAAATCGGGATGGCTGCGCGCCTTGATGACGTCGCGCGGCCGCGGCAGGTTCACGTCGTATCGGCCGGAAATTCGCGCCCGCGGGCCGTGCGACAACAGGCAAACCGTGTCGGATAGCGCCAGCGCCTCTTCCAGATCGTGCGTCACCAGCAGCACCGAGATGCCGCGTTGCTCGACCAGGCGGACGAGGTCCTGCGTCACCCGCGCGCGCACGATGGCGTCGAGCGAGGCGAACGGCTCGTCCATTAGAATCAGCCGCGGTTCGCGCGCCAACACCTGCGCCAGCGCGACGCGCTTGCGCTGGCCGCCCGACAGCTCGCGCGGAAAGCGCTCGCTCAGCCCGTAAAGCCCGAGCCGCGTGATCCATTGCCGCGCGCTGGCGACCGCGGTGCCGGCGGCGATGCCCTTGAGCTTGAGGCCGAGCGCCACGTTCTGCTCGGCGGTGCGCCAGGGCAGCAGCGCGTCGTCCTGGAACAGCATGCCGACGTCGCCGGCGCCGATGTCGGTTTCGATGGTGCCGGCCAGCGGCTTCTGTAATCCGATGACGGCGCGCAGCAGGCTGCTTTTGCCGGAGCCCGACGGTCCGACAAGGCTGACGAACTTCCCGCTCGGCACTTCGAGGCTGACGTTCTCGAGAACAGGCGTTTCGCCATAGGCCAGCGCGAGCGAGTCGACACGCAGCATGTTGGATGGCTCAGCCGGCGATGGCGGTGTCGTATAGCCCCGCGGTATTCGCGCCGTGCGGCAGCAGCCCGGCGATCTCGAGCGATTGGGCGACGCGATCGGCCGCGGCGCGGTCGATCTTGACCGTGGTCGGATAAAGCGAGGCGCGATACTTGGCGAAGATATCGCGCATCGCGCCGGTGTCGGCGCCGGTGGTCATCTCCGGCGGCAGCGACTTGACCAGATCGTCCGGCGACAGCGTCTGCACCGCGTGGAGCGCGCCCGACAGCGCGCGCGCCAGCGCTTTCATTTCATCCATGCGCGACGGAATCTCAGCGGCGCGCGCTGCGACGCCCATGAACTCGTAATTGCCGCCGAGATATTTGCGCGCATCCGCCGTCTGCATCGCGTTGACCAAAACGCGGCCGCCGGCCTTCTCGATCAGCGTCAGCGCCGGTTCCTGCACCATGCCGGCGTCCACCTGGCCGATACGGAGCGCTTCGAGCAGGTTCGGGCCCATCGCGGCGAACTCGACGCGCGACGCATCGGCGCCGGCCTGATGCAGCAGAAAGAGACACAGCGCATGGTCGGCGTTGCCGAGGCCGGACACGCCAACGGTATGGCCTTCGAGCGATTTGATGCTGGTGACAGTGGCGGCTGCTTTGGGCGAAACCGCCAGCGCGAACAGCGGCAGTTTTCCCGTCGACAGGAAACGGCGGATTGGCGCGCCCTTGTTGTAGGCCTCCAACGCTACGTCGAGCGCCGTCGCACCGTAATCGACGGCGCCGCCGACCAGCGCCTGCATCGCCGCGCCACCGCCGCGCGCATAGACGAGTTCGACGCCGAGCCCCTCCTTGTCGTAGTAGCCGTGGGCGCGCGCGACTTCATACGGGATGATGCAAAGCAGCTGGCTGCAGAAGGCGAGGCGCACACGTTTCCCCGCGGCGCGGGCGGGCACGGCGGCCAAGGCGCCGGCGAACGCCGCGGCGCCCTTGAGCACGCTGCGGCGGTGAAAATCTTTGCCGTTCCAGACGGTCTGGTCGGAATCGCAACAGCCCATGGCGTGGTTCCTGCGCCCGGCGGCGGGCTGCCGAACAGTGTGCACACTGAGGATGCGATGTAAACCGCTGAAATTGAGGGGGAATCCGGCCTTTCAGGCCGGGTCCCATACCGGCGCCCAACCTGCCGGATCGACCAGCCGCGTAGCGCCGCGCTTGCCGTCGATGAGCGCGCGGTCCGCCGCCGACAAGCTGAAATCGAAGATCGCGAAGTTCGCTGCCAGATGCGCGCGGTTCGACGATTTTGGAATCGCGGCGACGTTGGGCTGGTCGAGCAGCCAGCGCAGCGCCACTTGGCTCGGCGTTTTGCCGTGCGCTTGGCCGATACGTACCAGGTCGCGGTCGGCGGCAACGCGGCTGCGGCCCAACGGCGCGTAGGCCATCAGGAACAGCCCGTATTTGGCCAGCGCCGCCAACACGGGCCGCTGCGACAGGTAGGGGTGATATTCGACCTGGTTGCAGACGATGTCGGCGCGATGGGTCTCGATCGCTTCGCGCAACAGCGCCACCGTGAAGTTGCTGACGCCGATAAAGCGGGTCTGGCCCTTGGCGCGCGCTTCGGCAAAGGCGCCGAGCGTCTCGGCCAGCGGCTCGCGCTCGCTCGGCCAATGGATCAACAGCAGGTCGATATAATCGCTGCCCAAGCGCTTCAGGCTTTGTTCGACGTTACGGCGAATCTGTGTGGCGCGCAACTCGCCCATCGGTACCTTGGTGGTGATGAAAATATCGCCGCGCGGCACGCCCGAATCGCGGATGGCGTCGCCGACTTCGCTCTCGTTGCCGTAAAGCTGCGCGGTATCGATGTGGCGATAGCCGATGGCGAGCGCCGCGCGCACCGCGTCGTAGCAGGTGCGGCCGGAGAGCGCCCAGGTGCCCAGGCCGAGGGCCGGCAATTGCGCGCCCTTGGCCGAAACAAATTGCATATCTCGTTCCCTTCGCAAGCCGGCACCCGGAAGCTAGCATGCGCGTCGCAAGCCAAGGGCAAAACATGCGGATTCTGGTTCTAGGGGCAGGGGCCGTCGGCGGCTATTTCGGCGGCCGCATGGCCGAAGGCGGCGCCGACGTCACGTTCCTGGTGCGGGCCAAGCGCCGCGCCGCACTTGAACGCGACGGGCTGCGCGTCAAAAGCGCTGTCGGCGACATGCAGCTCGCGGTCAAAACCGTCGGCGCTGACGAGAAGACGACCCCCTTCGACATCGTTCTGCTGTCCGCCAAATCTTACGATCTCGACAGCGCGATCGAGTCAATCGCGCCGGCGGTCGGAGCAGACACCATCATCGTGCCGGTCCTCAACGGCATGGCGCATCTCGATCGGTTGAGCGCGCGCTTCGGTGCGCAACGCGTTCTCGGCGGCGCCTGCTATATCGGCGCGACGCTCGACGCCGACGGCGTCGTGCAGCACATGGGCCGCATGCAGTCGCTGGTCTTCGGCGAGCTCGACGGACAGGCGAGCGCCCGCGTCCAGGCGCTCGCCGACGTCCTTGCGCGCACCAAGCTTGATTTCGAGGCGAGCCGCGCGATCCGCCAGGCGATGTGGGACAAGTTCGTGCTGCTGGCGGCGCTGGCGGCGACCACGACGCTGACGCGCGCGACCATCGGCGAGATCGTGGCCGCGCCGTCGGGCGAGGCCTTCACGCTGGCGACGCTCGCCGAATGCGCCGCCGTCGCCAAGGCCGAAGGCTTCGCGCCGACGTCGGCCGCTTACGATAGCGCGCGCGGTACCTTGACTCAGCGCGGCTCCGGCTTTTCGGCCTCCATGATGCGCGACATGCTCAAAGGCGGCCCGACCGAAGGCGATCATGTCATCGGCGACATGGTCCGCCGCGGCACGGCGCGGCGCGTCGATACGCCGATCCTGCGCACCGCGCTGACCAATCTCGAAGCCTACGAAGCCAAACGCGCCCACGCGGCGGCCCATCCCTAGAGCCGCGCGGACCTTGGGGCAGTTGTCGGAACGCGGCGGTTCGCGGAAGATGGCCGCCGAAAGGTCCTTGCCGCCGATGCGGTTTCTCCCGATTCGATTCGCCGCCTTGTTCATCGCCGGATCGCTCCTTTGGGCCGGCGCGGCGCACGCCGATGCCGACCCAGCGGCGATCGCCGCCGTGCTGCAAAAGGGCGGCACCATCACGCTGGCTGGCCGGCCGGTTCAAACCGCGACTTTGCAGCAGATCTATGCCGCGCGTGGCGACCGGCCGATCTGGAACGATGAACGGCGCACCGATTTGATGACGGCGCTGGCCGATGCACCGTCGTATGGCCTCGATCCCCGTGCCTTCGCCGTGCCGCACGCCGATCCGGTGGCGGCCGAGCTGTTGCTCACCGACGCGTTCGTCCGTTACGCGCAAGCGCTGGGTCGCGGCGTGGTCGCGATGCGCGACGTCGATAACGATTGGGCGATGACGCAACCGTCCGTCGATTCCGGCGCCGTGCTGAAGCAGGCTTTGGCGCACGGCATCGCGCCGATGCTCGCCGCACTGGCGCCGAAGGATGCCGGTTACGCGCGCTTGCGCCAGGCGTATCTGCGCTACCGTGACTATGCCCAGCATGCGGCGTGGCAGCCGATCGCGCTTGCGCTGCCGTTGAAGCCCGGCGCCAGCGGCCCGGACGTGGTCAAGCTTCGGCAGCGGCTTGCGGCCGAAGGTCTCGTTCCGCCGGGCGATAGTCCGGATTTCGATGCCGATCTGTCGGCGGCCCTCGGCCGCTTTCAGGGCGCGCGCGGTCTGCCGGCGAGCGGCGTGGTGACCGAAGCGACGCTCGCCGCGCTGAACATCGCGCCGGGCGCGCGGCTGCGCACGATCCGGCTCAACCTCGAACGCTTGCGCGCGATGCCGCGCGACCTGCCGCCGACGCGGATCGAAGTCAACGTGCAGGGCTCGCTCGTCGTGCTCTTCCAGGACGGCCAGCCCGCGCTGACGATGCGCGCCGTCGTCGGCGCCTTGGAGCATCCGACGCCGGTGTTGCAGACGCGCATGGTCGCGGTGACGTTCAATCCGCCGTGGGTCGTGCCGAGCTCGATCATCGTCAAGGAAATCCGGCCGGCGATTGCCAAGGACCCGGACTACCTGAAACGGCACGATTACACCACCGTCGACGTGCCGGGCGGCAAGCAGCTCATTCAGCGGCCCGGACCGCAGAACGCGCTGGGCCGGATCAAGTTCGAGATGCCCAACCGCTTCGACGTCTACCTGCACGACACGTCGCGCCAGGATCTGATGGATCGCACGCGCCGTGCGCTGAGTCACGGCTGCATCCGGCTCGACAATCCGCGCGCGCTGGCGCGTCGTCTTCTCGCCAGCGACAGCACTTGGACGTTGGAAGCGATCGATGCGGCGATCGCCACCGGCAAGACACGAACGGTGCCCTTGCCCAAGCCGGTTCCGGTCTTCGTGCTATACGAGACGGCGTTTGCCGACGCCGACGGCACCGTCGAGTTCCGCACCGATATTTACGATCGCGATGGCCGCCTCGACGCGGCGTTGGTGGCGCGGGACCTGCGCGAACAGCTGCGCCCGCCGCTGCCGACCAGTCACGATTGATCGGAGCCGCATGACCGTCGAGGTTCAGCCCGCCGAATCCGCTGCCGCACAAAATCCCAGCCTGTGGGATCTGTTTCTCCACTTCATGCTGATCTCGGCCGTCGCCTTCGGCGGCGTGCTGCCGTGGGCGCGGCGCAAATTGGTCGACGACCGCCATTGGCTGACCGAGCGCGAATTTCTCGATACGCTCGCGCTTTGCCAGTTCCTGCCCGGCCCCAACATCGTCAACCTGTCAATCGCGGTCGGCGCGCGTTTCCGCGGCTTTCCGGGATCGGTCGCCGCGTTTCTCGGCATTCTCGGCCTGCCGTGCATCGTCGTCGTCATTCTCGGCGCGCTCTACAGCCGGTACGGCAATTTGCCCGAAGTCGGCGGCGGCCTCCAGGCGGTTTCGGCCGCGGCCGCGGGAATGATCCTGGCCATGGCCGGCAAGATCGCGACGCCGTTGCTGCGCCGGCGGCCGGTCGAGGCGACGCCGATCATCGTCGCGGTCTTCGTCGCCGTCGCGCTGCTGCGCTTTCCGCTGCCGTGGGTGCTGTTGACGGCGGCGCCCGTGAGCATCGGCATCAGCTGGTGGCGGCATCCATGAAGAACACGGGGGCGCTCGCCGCGCTGGCGGTCAATTTCCTGATCCTGTCGTTGATGGCCTTCGGCGGCGCCAACGCGGTCATTCCCGAAATGCAGCGCCAGGCGGTCGAGATCCAGCACTGGATGACCGGCACGCAATTCGCGGCGCTGTTCGCCATCGCCCAGGCGGCGCCCGGACCGAACGTCATGGTGGTGACGCTGGTCGGCTGGCAAGTCGCGGGATTGCTCGGCGCGATCGTCGCGACGGCGGCGATGATGGGGCCGAGCTGGGTGGTGACCTTCGCCGTGTTCCGCGCTTGGGACAAGTTCAAGTACCAGCCGTGGTGCATGACGATCCAGAACGGCTTGGCGCCGGTCACCGTCGGCTTCGTCGCATCGTCGGCCTTCTTGCTGGCGCGCGACGCCGATCACAACGCGATCACCTTCCTGGTCACGGCGGCGACCGCGGCGGTCGCGTATTGGACGCGCATCAATCCGCTGTGGCCGTTTGCCGTCGCCGCCGTGCTCGGCATCGTCGGCGTGGTTTAGGAGTCGTTTGCCCACCGCATGGCTGGATTGAGCCGCCGCCGGGCCGAAATAGCTTGCCGGCCGCGTCGCCGGCTCGCTAAGGAATCGGTTCGCTTGGGGGGAGGCCGATGACCGACGTGCCACAACTCAAGATCGCCGGCATCGCCGGCAGTCTGCGCCAAGGCTCGTTCAACCGCGCCGCGCTCAAAGCGGCGGTCGAGCTCGCGCCGCCGGGCATGACGATCGAGATCGTCGAACTGGGCGCGCTGCCGCTCTACAACGACGATATCCGCGTCGAAGGTTATCCGCCGGCGGTGCACGCCTATCGCGAAGCCATCCGCGCCGCCGACGGCGTCTTGTTCGCGACGCCGGAATTCAACTATTCGGTTTCGGCGCCGCTCAAGAATGCCATCGACTGGGGCTCGCGCGTCCCCGATCCGCCCTATGTCGGCAAGGCGACCGCGATCATCAGCGCGTCGGTGTCGCCGGTCGGCGGCGTGCGCGCGCAATACCATCTGCGCCATATGTGCGTATCGCTCAATTGCTTCTGCATGAACACGCCGCAGGTCTATATCGGCGACGCGGCCAAGAAGTTCGACGCCAACCTCAAATTGATCGACGCCGGCGTGCGCGACGAGCTGGCCAAGTTCCTGGCGGCGTTCCGCGATTACATCGTCCGCCTCAAGCGCTGAGCCGTGTCGCCCGCCGTCGCATTGCTCTGCGCCCTGGGCCTGCTCGCCGGCAGCACGGTCAAAGGCGTGGCCGGCATCGGCCTGCCGCTCGTCGCCGTCCCGCTGCTGACCGTTCTGGTCAATCTCAAGACAGCCGTGACGATGACGACGGTGCCGATCATCGGCTCCAATTTCGTGCAGAGCCTCCAAGGCGGCCGGTTTCCGCATCTGGTCAAGCGATTCTGGACGCTGCTGGTGCCGTTGTTCATCGCGATCATCTTCGGCACGCGGTTGCTGGTCATATTGCCGGAGCGCGTCCTCGAACTGATCATCGGCATTGCGGTGATTTCGATCCCGCTGGTCCTGCACTTCAGTCCGCATATCCGCGTGACGCGCGCACACGAGCGCTGGGCCAATCCGCTTATCGGCATCGCCAGCGGCCTGCTCGGCGGCATTTCGACCTTCTACGGTCCGCCGATCATGCTCTACGTCTTCGGCATGCGCCTGCCGAAGGACGAGTTCATTCCGACGATCTCGCTGATGTACACCGTCGCCGGCATCGGCATGTTGTTCGGCATCTACGCCAACGCGGTCGCCACGCCGGCCGAGATCGGCGTCGCCTTTCTGATGCTGATTCCGACCGCGATCGGCATGTGGATCGGGCGCTTCGTCCGCATTCAGCTGAGCGAGCGCCGCTTTCAGCAGTTGATCGTCGCGATCTACGTCCTCACCGGTCTGACGTTCCTCGCCGACGCCCTCGTCGGCTGGCGTGGGTGACGGGCTTTCCGCCATCCATTGCCGCCGCTAAGATCGCCGCCATGCCGCCGAAAAAGAATCCGCTCAATCTCAATCCGTTGCAGCTGCGGACGCTGGCGCTGCTCCAGGCGCTGGCGCGCATCCCCGGCCACGCGCGACCGGCGGACGAAAATGGCGCGTTGCTGGTCGGCAACCTGCCGCGGCCGCACGGCGATCATTTCCATCTCGGCGACGCGGTGGTGATGACGCGCGACGCCACCGGCTTGCACAATCAAGCCGTCTGGGTCGCGCTCGAGCGCAAAGGCCTGATCAAGTCGTTCTTTCCCGACGGGGCGGCGGTGACGGAAGCCGGTCTCGCCTACGAAACCGGCGTCGACGGCGCCATCCTGCATCGCGCCGACCACGCGGCGCACTAGAGCACGATCTTCTCAAATGGAATCGTCTGCGCCGGAGGGATTTGGCGGCGTCGGGTAGGAGACGGGCGCAGCGCGTAGCGGGGACTACGCGCCAGCCCGGCGACGCCCCCGCGCCGCAAAAGCCCCCGGCCCTGCGGGTTGCGGCGGCGGCGGGCGCCCGCGTCGTTGCGGCGCTCGGCCGATGTCCCCGCATCGCCCATCGCGCCGCGCCTCGCGGATCGCTCCACCGGCGCCGCAACGCAGGCGGTCCCATTTGAGAAGATCGCGCTCTAACGGCTTACCAGCGAAATTCGCCCATCGCCGCGGTCGGCACGGCGCTGCCCGCGGCGGCGGCAAGCGCTTCGATCCGTTGTGGATCGAGAGTCGTCGCGTGCGTCAGGCCGATTTCGTCGGCATGGATGCCGCTCGCCGTCAGCACGCTGGCGATGCCGGCGCCGGCGGCGCCGGCGATGTCGGTGCGGAAGCTGTCGCCGAAGGCGACGATCCGCCGCCGGTCGGCCACGCCGCGTTCGGCGAAACGCGCGAAACAGAAATCGTAGACCGAGCGATAAGGCTTGCCATGCCAACGCACGCGGCCGCCGCGTTGCTCGTAATATTCCGCCATGGCGCCGGCGCAGATGCTGCGGCGGCCCTGGTGAACGACCACGAGGTCGGCGTTGGCGCACACCATCGGCAGCTTGCGCGCCAGCCCGGCGTCGAGCACGGCGGTGAAGGCGGAAAGGTCCCCCTCCCAATTCTCCGGCCCGACGGCGAGAAAGAAGTCCGCCTGCGCCACGTCGGTGACGCGCTGATAATCCAGTCCCGCCAGCAGCGGATCGTCGCGCTGCGGTCCGATGAAGTAGCAGCGGCGGCCCAGCGCGCGGAAGAACGGGTCGTCACGGTGCTTCAAGTGCAGCCACGCCTCTTCGCCGGACGAGTGCATGGCGTCGTAGAGCGTCTTCGGAATGCCGATTTCGACCAGACGATCGGCGACCATGGTGGCGCGGCGCGGCGCGTTCGACAGGATGACCAGAATCTTGCCGGCGGCCTTGAGGCGTCGGAGCGCGTCGAGCACCTCGGGAAACGGCTGGCTGCCGTCGTGCAGAACGCCCCACAGGTCGAGCAGGAACCCGTCATAGTCGTCGGCGATCTCGCGGATGCCGTGCAGAATGCGCACGCTCATTGCAGCGCCGTGCCCACCGCCTCGCCGACCGACACGAACCCGTCCCGCTGCAACAGGCGGGCGAGGTCGGCCTTGATGCGCGCGACCAGACCCGGCCCCTGATAGATCAGCGCGGTATAGAGCTGCACCACCGTGGCGCCGGCGCGGATCTTGGCGTAGGCGTCGGCGCCCGACGCGATGCCGCCGACGCCGATCAGCGGCAGGCGGCCGCCGGTCAGCCGGTACATTTCGGACAGGAGCGCAGTCGACGGCGCGAACAGCGGCTTGCCGGTGAGGCCGCCGGTTTCGTGCGCCCGCGCGCTCCTAAGCCACGCCGGGCGGGCGATGGTGCTGTTGGCAATGATCAGGCCGTCGAGACCGGAAAACAGCGCCACCTCGGCGATCTCGTTGCACTGCTGCGGCTCGAGATCGGGCGCAATCTTGAGCAGCAGCGGCGGCGGCCGCCGCGGCGTCGCCTTGGCGCGCGCCAGCTGCAAGCGCGCGATGAATTCGGGCAGCACGGTCTTGCGCTGCATGTCGCGCAAGCCCGGCGTGTTGGGCGACGAGATGTTGACCGTCAGATAATCGGCATAAGGGGCGAGCGCGGCGACGCCGGCCTCGTAATCGGCGATCGGATCGTGCGTATCCTTGTTGCGGCCGATGTTGACGCCCAGGATGCCGCGCGCGCGCTCGCGTGCCTTCAAGCGCGGCGCCACCGCCTCGAGACCGTGACTGTTGAAACCGAGCCGGTTGATCGCCGCCTCGTCCTGGCGCAAGCGAAACACCCGCGGCTTCGGGTTGCCGGGCTGCGGCAGCGGCGTCACCGTGCCGATCTCGACAAAGCCGAAGCCGAATCCGAACAGCGAGTCGATTGCTTCGGCGTTTTTGTCGTAGCCGGCGGCCAAGCCGACCGGATTGGGAAAGACGCGATCCCATGGCTTGACCGCCAGTATCGGCGGATCGCTCGCAATGGCGCGGCGGGGAAGGGCCTTCAGCGCCAAGAGACTCGCGCGGTGTGCCGCCTCAGGCGGCAGCGCGCGCAGTACCGGAAGCGCGAGGTCGGTGAAGGCGGGCATCGGCGCGCACGCTAACGGCCGGCGCGGCAAATTGGAATACCGACTCCGCGGCCGCGGCTCTATGCTCCGCGCATGAGTGCCGATGGCGGCGTTGCCAGTCCCGTTCGCTTGCCCAAGGCCGCGTCGCTGGTTGCTGGAATGACCCAGGCGGCGTGGCTGTCGCCGGAAGGCGAGATCGCGCTGTTGCCGCTGAGCGAGGCTGCGCGGCGCGCGCGGTCGGCCCCACCGTTCGTCTGCCATGCGCGCGCGACGGCGCGGCGACTCGGCGTGACGCCGTTTCCCTGTTTCGACCTGCTCGAGCTGTTCGCCTTCGTGCGGCCGGCGCGCTTTTGCGTGCCGACGCCGCGCGGCATCGCCGCCGCGCTCGATCTTGCCGTGCCCGAAGGCGGCGACCTGCCGGGCGCCGCCGCGGCCTTGCGCGACAGCGCGCGCGCTTTGCTCGCCGAGGTGCCGTTGCACGCCGGCGATGGCGACGCGCGCGCGATTGCCGAGGCCATGGCCAAAGGCGGTTGGCCCTGGGCCGAAGCCGTGCTCGCCGCGCTGCCAACTACTTCCAATGCCGACGCACCATCACCCGTCGGCCTTGCCGTCTGGAACCGGCTCGGCGAATGGGCCGAGCACGCGCCCGAACCGCCGCCGGGCAACATACCGGTGGGCGAGGACGAGGCGCGGCTGCGTCTGGCCGAGCTAGTCGGCGACCGGGCCGAGCCGCGGCCGCAACAGGCGGACTATGCCGGCGCCTGCGCCTATGCGTTTGCGCCGCGCGACGATGAAGCGGCGCCGCGCGTACTGCTGGCCGAAGCGGGCACCGGCGTCGGCAAGACGCTGGGTTACATCGCGCCGGCCAGCGTCTGGGCCGAGAAGAACGCCGGCGCGGTTTGGATCTCGACCTTTACCCGCAACCTCCAGCACCAGATTTCGACCGAGCTCGACCGGCTTTATCCCGATCCGGCGGTGAAGACGCGGCGCGTCGTCGTGCGCAAGGGCCGCGAGAATTATCTCTGTCTGCTCAATTTCGAGGACAGCCTGGGCGGGCTGGCGATGCGGCCGCAGGATGCGGCGGCGGCCGGGTTGGTAGCGCGCTGGGTGGCGGCAACGCGCGACGGCGACATGGTCGGCGGCGATCTGCCGGGCTGGTTGCCCGAGCTCGTCGGCCGCGGGCAAACCGTGGCTTTGACCGATCGGCGCGGCGAATGCGTGCACAGCGCCTGTTCGCACTACCATCGCTGCTTCATTGAAAAAAGCGTCCGACGGGCGCGGCGCGCGCGCATCGTCGTCGCCAACCATGCGCTGGTGATGATCCAGGCGGCGCTCGGCGGCCTCGACGACGACAATCTGCCGCGGCGTTATGTCTTCGACGAAGGCCATCATGTGTTCGATGCGGCCGACGGCGCGTTCTCGCTGGCGCTCACCGGCCGCGAAGCGGCAGAGCTGCGGCGGTGGATTCTGGGCGCTGAGGACGGACGGCGCAGCCGCGCGCGCGGCCTAAAGCGCCGGCTCGACGATCTGCTGGTCAACGACGCCACCGGCCAACGCCTGCTCGACGACGCGATCGAGGGCGCGCGCAACGTGCTGCCGGCCGACGGTTGGCTCAAGCGGATCGCCGAAGGACGCGCACAGCGCGCCTGCGAGCGATTTCTCGCGCTCGTGCGCGACCAGGTGCTGGCGCGAAGCGGCGACGCCGACCAGGGCTACAGCCTTGAAGCCGAGCCGCGGCCGCCGATTCCGGGCTTGATCGACGCCGCGCGCGAATTGGCCACCGAATTGAAGCGCATCGAGGCGCCGCTCAAGGCGCTGGCGCAGCGCCTGCGCGCCAAGCTCGCCGACGAAGCGGCGAAGCTCGACACCGCCGTGCGGCTGCGGATCGAGGCGGCGGTGCGCGGCCTCGAACGCCGCGCCATGCTCGAGCTCGGCGGCTGGCGGCGCATGGTGGAGGAATTGGAACGCGATCCGTCCGCCGCGTTCGTCGATTGGCTTGCGGTCGAACGCGCCGACGGCCACGCGGTCGATGTCGGCATGCATCGGCATTTCACCGATCCGACGCGGCCGTTCACGGAATTCGTCATCGCGCCGGCGCACGGCGCGCTGGTGACCTCGGCGACGCTGACCGACGGCAGCGGCGACGCCGAAGCCGATTGGCTCGGCGCCGAGACTCGTACCGGTGCGCGCCACTTGAAGGCGCCGGCGATGCGCGCGCGCGTCAAATCGCCCTTCGATTATCCGGCGCAGACGCGCGTTTTCATTGTCAACGATATCGACCGCAACGACGTGGACCAGATCGCCGCCGCCTATCGCGAGCTGATCGTGGCGTCGGGCGGCGGCGCGTTGGGATTGTTCACCGCCATTCAGAGGTTGCGCGCGGTGCACAAGCGCATCGCGGCGCCCC
>DASYXI010000050.1:0-2414 GCA_035934995.1 Allostellaceae bacterium | reverse complement strand
CCTCTATCGCGGCGTGGGCATGCCCTATAAGAGCGTCAGCGACCCACGACCGGCGATCGACATGATTTTCCTCTATCGGCGGCCGATCCTCGACTATTGGTGCGAAACCGGCGACGACCTCTACCGCGTCGTGCGCCATGTTCTGATTCACGAGATCGGCCATCATTTCGGCTTCAGCGACGACGACATGGCGCGCATCGAAGCGGAGGGGGCATGAGCGAAACAGCGAATCCCGGCCTGGCCTATTGGAGCGGCGTAGGCGGCGACCAATGGGCGCGGCAGAACGATTTCACCGAAAGCCTGCTCGCGCCGGTGATGGCGGCGTTGCTCGCAGCCATCAATGCTCGGCCGGGCGAACGCGTGATGGACACCGGCTGCGGCTGTGGCGCCTTGGCGCTGGCGCTCGCCAAGGCCGTCGGGCCGCAAGGCCGCGTCCTCGGCATCGACGTGTCGCCGGCGATGCTGGCGGTCGCGCGCCGCCTGACACCGGCGGGGCACCGCGCCGAGTTCGTCGAAGCCGACGCCACGACCTATGCGTTTCCGTGCGGTGGGTTCGATCTTCTTACATCGCGTCACGGCGTGATGTTCTTCGCCGATCCGGTGCGCGCCTTCACCAATCTGCGCGCCGCATTGAAACTCGGCGGCCGCCTCGTTTTCTCGTGCTTCCGCACACCCAAGGAGAACCCCTGGGCGATGACGCCGTTGGAAGCGGCTTACCAAGTGATGCCGCGACTGCCCAAGCCCGGGCCCGAGGATCCGGGCCCGTTTTCCTTCGCCGATCCAGCGCGGGTCGAGCGCATCCTGGGCGGCGCCGGCTTCGACGCCATCAAGCTGACGCCGCACGATTTGAGCTTCGACATCGCCGCGGGCGGCGGACTCGAAACGGCGATCGGCTACATGATCGACATCGGCCCGGCGAGCCGCACCTTCGACAAAGGCGACGCGGCGGCGAGCGCCAAGGTCGAAGCGGCGCTGCGCGCGGGACTCGCGCCGCACGTCAAGGGCAAGTCGGTGCCGCTGGCCGCCGGCATCTGGATCGTGACGGCGAAAAATCCCTAAAGCAGCGCCGCAACGCGCCGGCGCAATTCGGGGATCAGCGTCCGCCGGAACCACGGGTTCTGCTTTTCCCAGAACGTCGTGCGCCACGACGGATGCGGCAGCGGCAAGGTTCCCACCGGCGCCGATCGCCACGCCTTGACCGTTTCGGTCATGCTCTGCCGCTTGGCGTCCGGCATGTAGGTGTCGATGGCATAGGAGCCGACCAAAAGCGTCAGCGCGACTTTGGGCAGATGCGCCAACAGAGCCGGATGCCAGAGCGGCGCGCATTCCGGACGCGGCGGCAGGTCGCCGCCTTTGGCGTCGCGGCCCGGATAGCAAAACGCCATGCCCATCACCGCGACGCGACGATCGTCGTAGAACGTATCGCGGTCGACGCCCATCCATGCACGCAGGCGGTCGCCGCTGCGATCGTTGAAGTTGAGGCCGGTTTCGTGAACGCGCGTGCCGGGCGCCTGGCTCAGGATCAGGATGCGGGCGCTGGGCGCGACTTGAAGCACCGGCCGCGGACCGAGCGGCAGATGCTTGGCGCAGACGCGGCAGAGGCTCAGCCGGGCGAGCAGTTCGTCGAGGCTTTCGGCTGGCGGCTTGCGGGCGGCGCGGGTCATCGCTTGAAGCTTAACGCGAAAAAGAAAGCGGCGCCTCTTAGCGGGCGCCGTCTTTCCGTCCTCGGGCCGCCCAAACTGGATCGTTAAGGGTCGCGGGGTTCGGCCTCGCGTCTATAAGAGCAAAGCCCGTGCCGCAGCTGAAATCGACGCTATTTCAACGGTTTAAGATATGGGCCCGCCGCCGCCTGTAAGGCTTTGCGACGCAATTAGCGCAGCGCCGCGGCGATATTGCCGCCGTCCACCGTGGTGACGTCGCCGGTCGTCTTGAGCGCGGTCGCGTGATAGAGGAACGCCGCCGCCACGTCGTCGGCGGTGACCTC
The DNA here is from genome assembly GCA_035934995.1 of Allostellaceae bacterium. GTDB lineage: Bacteria > Pseudomonadota > Alphaproteobacteria > ATCC43930 > CGMCC-115725 > REEB95. The sequence goes on along the minus strand of DASYXI010000050.1, from coordinate 430 downwards.
GCGGCCCAGGAGGTTGCCGCGCATGTAGTCCTGCTCCGACACGCCCCGCGCCTTGGCGCGGGCCTGGATCATGTCCGGCGTCAGCAGGCCGCCGCGCACCCGGTCGGCGTTGACGCCGTTGGCGCGGATGCCGTCCTTGCCGTATTCGAGCGCGTATTGCCGCAGCAGCAGCAGGGTCGAGGCCTTGGGCAGGCCGTAGGGGCCGAAATCGGGGCCGGGATTGACCGCCTGTTTCGAGACGTTGAACAGCAGGCAGCCGCCGGTGCCCTGGGCGCGCATGATCCGCACCGCCGCTTGCGCCACGCGCTGGTGGGCGAAGAAGTTCAATTCGAAGCTGAGCCGCAGGGTCTTTTCGTCGACCTCGCCGATCGGTCCCTGCCACGCGGCGCCGGCGTTCGACACCGCGATGTCGATGCCGCCATACGCCTCG
>DASYXI010000049.1:0-22738 GCA_035934995.1 Allostellaceae bacterium | reverse complement strand
AATAACGTCGGCAGCGGCAGATGCTGTGCGAACAAGTAAAAGCCGAGCACCGGTCCGAGGAACGAGCCGAAACGCCCGATACCGAACGCCCAGCCCGAGCCGTTGGAGCGCACCGCCGTCGGATAGATCATGCCCGAGGCGGCGTTGAGGCCGAATTGCACGCCCAACACGGCGAAGCCGGCGGCGAAGGCGCACACCATCACCATCGCCGTCGAGGTCTGCGAGAAATAGCCGATGCCGGCGATCGCCGGCACGGCGAGCGCGAACAGCACCGTCACCGGCAGGAAGCCCTTCTTGTCCATCGGCCGCGCCAGCAGCAGGCCGCCGACGGTGCCGCCGATCTGGATCAGCACCGCCGAGAATTGCGCGTCGGCCGGCGTCAGCACGTGGGTGTTGCGCAGGATGGTCGGCAAGCCGCCGGCGAGGAAATAGAACCCCATCAGGTTCATGCAGAAGCACAGCCACAACAGCGGCGTGATGAACGCCAGGCCGCCCTTGAACAGCTTGACCGGCGACAGGCTTTTGGTGGTCTTGCCCTCGTCGGCGATGATGAAGCGCGTCGCGGGCGAGATCGACGTCGACGGCGCCAAGCGCTTGACCAATTTTTCGACCGCGGCGCGCTTGTCGTGCACGACGAGATATTTGAGCGATTCCGGCAGCACGAAGACCGCCAGCCCGGCGAGCACGATCGGCAGCACGCCGCCGATGACATAGATCACCTGCCAGCCATAGGTCGGCGCCAGATAGACCGCGGCGAAGCCGGGGAACGCGCCGCCGAGCGTGACGCCGCAGAACATGACGATGATCAGCGTCGCCCGCATGCGGCGCGGCGCATATTCGGCGTTGAGCGCGATCAAATTCGGCATCATGCCGCCGATGCCGACGCCGGCGAAAATGCGCAGGATGCGCATCGTCTCGAGGTCGTTGGCAAAGGCGCAGGCCAGCGTGAAGACGCCGAAGATCAGGCTCGAGACGACGGTCGCCGTGCGGCGGCCCATGCCGTCGCCGAGATAGCCCAGGATCGGCGCGCCGAACAGCATGCCCAAAAGGCTCGCCGAGATCACCGTGCCCAAAAAGACGCCCGGATTGGCGAGACCCCACTGCTTCACCAGCAGCGGCGCCGAGGCGGCGATCGCCGAGATGTCGTAGCCGTCGAAGATGATGATGATGAACGACCAGATCAGGACCGACCACGTGAAGCCGTCGAGGCTGCGGTCGTCGATGATGCGCGCAACGTCGATCGTCGGAGCCGAAGCCATGGCATTGCCCTCCCCAGGATGACCGCCTTTGCCGGCGGTCGCTTGTGCTTTGCCGCGATTATCGGCGGCGGTCGCGGCGTCGTCAAACCATGGGATTTGGCCCACGGCGCGCCCTGGCATGCCGCGCGACCGGCGTTATATAGTGCGGCATGCAGATCATCCTGCCGATTTTGGTCGTCATCGCGATGCTGGCGACCCTCGGCACGCTGCTCGTCGGCGTGTTCTGGATGGCGCGCGGCGGCGATCCCAAGCGCGCCAACGCCATCATGCGCTATCGCGTCTTGTTCCAAGGCGCCGCGCTGGTGCTGTTCTTCATCTTCATGATGCTCTATCGACGCTGAGCTGGCCGATGTCACGCATTTACACCCGCACCGGCGATGGCGGCGAGACCGGCCTCGGCGACGGCGCGCGGGTCGCGAAAACCAGCCTGCGCGTCGAAAGCTACGGCACGGTCGACGAGGCCAACGCGGTTCTCGGCCTGGCGCGGTGCGAGGCGCGCGGCGCGGCGGACGCGATGCTGGCGCGCATCCAGAACGACCTCTTCGATCTCGGCGCCGACCTCGCCGAAGCGCGCGGCAGGCTCGACAAGGTGCCGCGCATCGGCGCGACGCAGGTGACGCGGCTCGAGCGCGAGATCGACGCGCTCGAACGCGGCCTGAAGCCGCTCAAGGATTTCGTGCTGCCGGGCGGCACCAAGCTCGCGGCTGCGCTGCATCTCGGCCGCACCGTCGTGCGCCGCGCCGAGCGACGGCTGGTGGCGCTCGCCGCCCACGAGCCGATCAATCCCGACGCCCTCAAATATCTAAACCGGCTGTCGGACCATCTCTTCGTGCTGGCGCGGCACGCCAACCGTAAAGGCCGCGCCGACGTCTTGTGGAAACCGGGCGCCAACCGCTGAGCGGACGCGGCGCCGCGGCGGGCTTTTCCGCGTGAAATTTCCGTTACGAACCGCTTGCCATCGCTTTGTGCGCGTGCACAAATCATCCCGCATTGCAGCATGGCAAGCGGGAAGCCTCGTTCATGAAGGTTCTGGTTGCCGTCAAGCGGGTGATCGACTTCAACGTCAAGATCCGCGTCAAGGCCGACGGCAGCGGCGTCGAGACGGCGAACGTCAAGATGTCGATGAATCCGTTCGACGAGATCGCCGTCGAGGAAGCGGTGCGGCTCAAGGAGGCCGGCATCGTCAAGGAAATCGTCGCCGTGTCGATGGGCGCGCCGCAGTGCCAGGAAACCATCCGCACCGCGCTCGCCATGGGCGCCGACCGCGGCATCCACGTACAGACCGAAACGGAGTTGCAACCGTTGGCCGTGGCAAAACTGCTCAGGGCGATCGTCGCCAAGGAACAGCCGCAGCTTGTCATCTTGGGCAAACAGGCGATCGACGACGATTGCAACCAGAGCGGCCAGATGCTGGCGGCGCTGCTCGGCTGGGGCCAGGCGACGTTCGCGTCGAAGCTCAAGCTTGCCGACGGCAGCGCCACGGTGACGCGTGAAGTCGACGGCGGCCTCGAAACCCTTACGCTCAAGCTGCCGGCGGTGGTGACCACCGATCTGCGCCTCAACGAGCCGCGCTATGCCTCGCTGCCCAACATCATGAAGGCGAAGAAAAAGCCCATCGAACAAGTGACTCCCGAAGCGCTGGGCGTCGACGTGAAGCCGCGGCTGGCGACGCTCAAGGTCGCCGAACCGCCCAAGCGCCAGGCCGGCAAGAAGCTGGGCTCGGTCGCCGAGCTGGTGGACAAGCTCCGCAACGAGGCGCGGGTGATCTGATGGCGGTCCTGGCCCTCGCCGAACATGACGGCAAGGCGCTGAAGCCGGCGACGCTCAACACGATCGCGGCGGCGGCCAAGCTCGGCGCGGTGCATGTGCTGGTCGCCGGATCGGGCTGCGCTGGAATCGCGGCCGAAGCCGCCACGGTCGCGGGCGTGACGAAGGTGCTGGTTGCCGACGACGCGATCTATGCGCATCCGTTGGCCGAAGAACTGGCGCCTTTGTTGGCCGGGCTCGCCAAAAACTATTCGCACCTGCTGGCGCCGGCGACCACCTTCGGCAAGAACATCATGCCGCGCGCGGCGGCGCTCCTCGACGTGGCGCAGCTTTCGGACATTTCCGCCGTCATCTCGGCCGACACGTTCGAGCGGCCGATCTATGCCGGCAATGCGATCGCCACGGTCAAATCGTCGGACGCGATCAAGGTCGTCACCGTTCGCGCGACATCCTTTCCCGCTGTCGCCGCGAGCGGCGGCAACGCTACCGTCGAAAAGATTCCGGCCGCCGGCGGCACCGGCCTCGCGCAATATGTCGGCGCCGAGCTCGCCAAGAGCGAGCGGCCCGAGCTCACGGCGGCGCGAATCATCGTCTCGGGCGGACGCGGCCTGCAATCGGGCGAGAATTTCAAGCTGCTGGAGCGGCTGGCCGACACACTCGGCGCCGCGGTCGGCGCGTCGCGCGCCGCGGTCGACGCCGGCTTCGTGCCGAACGATTATCAGGTCGGCCAGACCGGCAAGATCGTCGCGCCCGAGCTTTACATCGCGATCGGCATCTCGGGCGCGATCCAGCATCTCGCCGGCATGAAGGATTCGAAGGTGATCGTCGCGATCAACAAGGACGAGGAGGCGCCGATCTTCCAGGTCGCCGATTACGGCCTGGTCGGTGATCTGTTCGAAATCGTGCCGGCGCTCGACCAGGCGCTGGCGAAGCGCGGCGCGGCATAAACGGGGGCAACGCATGGCGGAAGCAGCGACTACGATCAAGATCATCGGCATCGTCGGCGCCGGTCAGATGGGCAGCGGCATCGCGCACGTCGCGGCGCTCGCCGGCTACGACGTCTATCTCGCCGATCTCGAGCAGAAGGCGCTCGATCGCGCGGCCGGCGTCATCGACAAGAACCTCTCGCGGCAGGTGAAGAGCGGCAAGATCAAGGAGGCCGACAAGACGGCAGCGGAAAAGCGCATCAAGAGCGGCACGGCGTTCGACCGCTTCAAGGATTGCGACATGGTGATCGAAGCCGCGACCGAGAACGAGGCGGTCAAACGCGAGGTCTACAAGAAGCTGATGCCGAACCTGAAGCCATCGGCAATCCTCGCCAGCAACACCTCGTCGATTTCGATCACCCGGCTTGCCGCCACGACCGACCGGCCGGGCAAATTCATCGGCATGCATTTCATGAATCCGGTGCCGGTGATGACGCTGGTCGAGCTAATCCGCGGCATCGCCACCGACGAATCGACGTTTTCTGCCGTTCGCGAACTGGCCGTCAAACTCGGCAAGACGCCCGTCGCGGCGGAGGACTTCCCCGCCTTCATCGTCAACCGCATCCTGCTGCCGATGATCAACGAGGCGGTCTATACGCTCTATGAAGGCGTCGGCTCGGTCGAGGCGATCGACGTCGCGATGAAGCTTGGCGCCAACCATCCGATGGGACCGCTCGAACTCGCCGATTTCATCGGCCTCGATACCTGTCTGGCGGTGATGCAGGTGCTGTACGAAGGCTTGGCCGATTCGAAGTACCGGCCCTGCCCGCTGCTGGTCAAATACGTCGAAGCCGGCTGGCTCGGGCGCAAGGCCGGCCGCGGATTCTACGATTATCGCGGCGACAAGCCGGTGCCGACGCGCTGATCCGTGCGATGACATTGCAGCGTCATACTTTTTTGGCTTTAATGCCCGGCAAGGGCGGGTTGAGCCCGCCGGGATTTGGAGGCTGGTTGTCAGTCGCGCTCGATAGTTGTCCGGCGCTCGTGCTCAACGCGGATTTCCGCCCGTTGAGCTACTTCCCCCTTTCGCTCTGGTCTTGGCAGGAAACGATCAAGGCCGTCTGCCTCGAGCGCGTGAACATCGTCTCGCAATACGATCGCGTCGTGCGCAGCCCGTCGTTCGAAATGAAGCTGCCGAGCGTGATTTCGCTCAAGGAATACATTCCGCTGACGCGGCGGCCGGCTTTCACGCGGTTCAATGTCTTCTTGCGCGACCGCTTCATCTGCCAGTACTGCGGCGACGGCTTTCCGTCGCACGACCTGACCTTCGATCACGTCGTGCCGCGCTCGCGCGGCGGCCACACGACGTGGGAAAACGTCGTCACCGCCTGTTCGGGCTGCAATCTGCGCAAAGGCAACCGCATTCCGGCCGAAAGCGGTCTCTATCCGCGCCATCGCCCGCTACAGCCGACGACGCAGGCGCTGCGCGAGAACGGTCGCGCCTTCCCGCCCAACTTCCTGCACCATTCCTGGCGCGACTTCCTGTACTGGGACAGCGAACTCGAACCGAGCTGAGCCCAGCCGCGCGGCTAATACGCGTTGTTGAGCTGCAGCGTGACAGTCGGCACGACCGCGTTGTCGTGCGGCGCCATTACGTCGGGCACCGGCTGCGCCAGGCCGACCTGCTCGGCGGTCGGACCGGTGTGTTGCGCGGCCGAGATGTCGCTTTGGATCGCGCGCGGAGTCGACGGGTCCGTCGGTGCGGCGGCCGTGCAGCCGACCAGCGCCGCCGACGCGGCAAGGCCCAGGCAAACGAGAAGCGTGCGCATCGCAAACCTCCGTCCGAATGAGTACAAACTCTTGTCGATGAAGTAGGCGCCGAATATGGCCTTCGCTGGAAAAATCATGTCGGAAATGGGACCGCCGCGGCTGTCACGGCGGCGCCTTGCTTTTGTCACGCCGCAGCGGACGGGATGTCGTGTGTTCACATGCTGATGGGCCTGCTGCGCCATATCCGCACGTGCAACACGTGGGAGCCGGCGAACTTTCTGCCACTGCTGCACGACGGCGTGCGCCTGGGGCTCGTGCGGCGCGACAACGCCGAGCAGCTGCGGCGCTTCCCCAAGGTGTTCGACGTCGGTAACGCGACGGTGCGGATCGTCGCCAACGGCGGCCGTGCCGAGCTGACGGCGCGCATCGACGAGACCATTGAGACGCTGGTGGCGCATCGCGTCCTCGCCAAGTACCGGCACGAATATTTCGCCGTCGCACCGCATTGGGGCGCGGCGCCGCGTTTCGATCTTGACCGCGGCGCGGTGCCGTTCTTCGGCGCGCGCTCGTATGGCGTGCATCTCAACGGCTGGCGGCGCGACGGCGGCGCGCTGAAGCTGTGGATCGGCCGGCGCGCGCCCGACAAGCTGGTGGCGCCCGACAAGCTCGACAATCTGGTCGCCGGCGGCATCGGCCGCGATCACGGCGTCGCCGAAACGCTGCTCAAGGAAGGCGAGGAAGAAGCGGCGATGCCGCGCGCGCTCACGACGAGCGCCATATCGGCGGGCGCGATCTCCTACCGCATGGGCATGCCCGACGGTCTGCGCGACGACGTATTGTTTGTTTACGACATAGAAACCCCGAAGGATTTCACGCCGCGCAATACCGACGGCGAGATCGTGTCCTTCGCGCTGATGGACGTCGCCGACGTGCTGGCGCGGGTGCGCGATACCGACGACTTCAAATTCAACGTCAATCTGGTCATCATTGACTTCGCGCTGCGCCACGGCGTCATCGAGCCGGACGATCCCGCGTATCTCGATCTCGTCACCGGCCTGCGCCGGCCGATCGATTAGGAGTCGCCCATGCTGATCGAATGCCGCGAGTGCCGGGGTAAGGTAAGCACGAACGCGCGCTTTTGCCCGCATTGCGGCGCGCGGTTCTTCGCACACCCGCGCTGGCGGCGCTGGATCATCTATGCGGCGGTGATCGTCGTGGTGGCAATCTGGTTCGGTCCGATCGTGCGCTACGGTTATTGGGGTACGAAACAGGCGGTCGCTTATTTGGTAACGATCTGGGCGAGCGGCGGGCCGTAACGCTAGGCGGCAAAGCCCGCCATCACGCGCACCTCGGCTTGCGTCTTGCCGATGGCACGCAGGCCACGCAGCGTGATCGCCTGGTCGCGTTTGGCGAGGCGCTTGCCCGCCGCGTCGGTCAGGATTTTGTGATGACGATAGGCTGGCGTCGGATAGCCCAGCAGCGCCTGCAACAGCCGATGAATGTCGGTCGCCTCGAATAAGTCCTCGCCGCGCGTCACCAGTGTCACGCCCTGGCGCGCGTCGTCGACCGTGACCGCGAGGTGGTACGAGGTCGGCGTATCCTTGCGCGCCAGCACGAAATCGCCGTGCCGCGTCGGCGCGGCTTCGATGGCGCCTTTGATCTCGTCTTCCCAGAAGAGCGGGCCGGTCTTGGCGTGCGCCTTGGCGACATCGAGCCGCAGCGCATAGGACAGACCCTGGCGGATGCGCGCCTGACGCTCGTCGTCGGAGAGATTGCGGCAGGTGCCGGGATAGACCGGCGGCGCGTCATGCGGCGCGGCGGCCGCGGCATCGAGCTCGGCCTTGATCGCGGCGCGGGTGCAGAAGCAGGGATAGATCAGCTCCATCGCCTCGAGCCGGGCCAGCGCCGCGCGGTAATCGTCGAAATGGTCCGACTGCCTGCGCACGCCGCCGTCCCAGGCGAGGCCGAGCCACGCCAGATCGTCCTCGATCGCGTCGGCGAATTCGGGCTTGCAGCGGCCGCGGTCGATATCCTCCATCCGCAACAGGAAATGGCCGCCGCGCGAGCGCGCGATGCCGAACGCGACCAGCGCCGCATGGGCGTGGCCCAGATGCAGATAGCCGGTCGGGCTCGGCGCGAAACGGGTGACGACGGACATAGCAGCAATCTAGCGCGCAGAGCGGCGTCCGGGGAAATTGCGGTGACTTCGGCGCGCGGTTCGTCTATCGCTTTCGCCCGAAACTGAGGAGACCATGCCCGATCATCCGCATTCCCACGACCACGCCCACCCCCAGCATCTGCAAGGCGTGGCGCTGCCGCCGAAGTCAGGCAAGACCAAAAGCCTTGTCGTTCTGTTGCACGGCGTCGGCGCCGATGGCAACGATCTGCTCGGTCTCGCGCCCTATTGGGCGCCGGCCCTGCCCGACACCGAGTTCGTTTCGCCGCATGCGCCCTTCCCGTTCGACATGGCGCCGTCGGGACGGCAGTGGTTCAGCTTGCAGGACCGGACGCCGGCCACCGTCCTTGTCGGCATCCAGACGGCGGCGCCGATCCTCGATCATTTCCTCGACGAACTGCTGGCGGCGCGCGGCCTCGATGAGTCGCGCCTGGCGCTGGTCGGATTTTCGCAAGGCACGATGATGTCGCTTTATTGCGGCCTGCGCCGCGCCAAGCCGCTCGCGTGCATCGTCGGCTATTCAGGCGCGCTTGCCGGCGCGTCGCTGCTGGCGAAGGAGATCCGCTCACGGCCACCGGTGCTGCTGGTGCACGGCGAGGACGATCCGGTGGTGCCATTCACATCGCTCGGCGCGGCGGTCAAGGCGCTGACGGCGGCCGGCGTCAAAGTCGAGGCGCTCGAGCGTCCCGGCCTCGGCCATTCGATCGACGAGGAAGGCCTGACGCGCGGCGGCGAATTCCTGACGGCGGCGCTAACGCGTCAGTGACGCGTGTTGCTTGTCGGGCTCGGGCGCGAGATAAGGCGCGAGCTTGGCTTGCGCGTCGGCACTCGTCCAGTCGACACCACCTTCGACGCGCCAGACCATGCGGCCGTCGCGGTCGATCAGGATGCTGGTGGGCAGACCGACGAGGCCGAAGGTCTGTAACGCGCTGTTCTTGGTGTCGAGATAGACCGCGAGATCGGTCAACTTGAGCCGCGCCAGGAACGGATCGACCACATCGCCGCCGCGCCGGTCCTCGGAGATCGCCAGCACGGTCAGCTGCGAGCCCAACCGCGCCTGCAACCGGTCGAGCGACGGCATTTCGGCGACGCAGGGGCCGCACCAAGTCGCCCAGAAATTGACCAGCACGAGCCGGCCGCGGAAATCGGCCAGTGTCTTGGGCGAACCGGCGCGGGTGGTGAAGGTCAAGGGCGGCGCTGGCTGCGGCGGATCGAGCGCGGTAAACTTGAATTCGGGCGCCGCCGGCGTCCCGTTCGCGGCAAGCGGCACGGGTATGGCGGGCGGATGCTGGGCGCGGTAATAGAGCAGCAGACCCAGCGCCGCCACGCACAGGACGGTCAAGACCGAAAGCGCCTTCATGATCCTCGTCAAATTCGTCCCCCGGCCGGTCGCGCCATGAGCCGGTCGCGCCCGCAAACCGGACCGAAACCGCGCAACGCCGCGCGCGGCGGCCGCCTGTCCGGCGGTCCGGCGGAAATCATGCAGCGCATCAACGTCTCGATCGATTTCGACAAGCGGCTCTATGCCCAGGATATCGCCGGTTCGCTCGCGCATTGCGCGATGCTGGTGGCGCGGCGGATCATTTCGCCGAAGGATGGCGAGGCGATCGCGCGCGGTCTAGAGAAAATTCGCGCCGAGATCGAGGCCGACAAATTCCCGTTCCGCGCCGAGCACGAGGATATCCACCTCAACATCGAGGCGCGGCTGAGCGAAATGATCGGGCCGGCGGCCGGCCGGCTGCACACCGCGCGCTCGCGCAACGACCAGGTCGCAACCGACTTCCGGCTGTGGGTGCGCGATGCCATCGACGAGCTCGACCGGCACATGACGCTGCTGCAAGCGGCGCTGATCGGCCAAGCGGCGAAACACGCCGCGACGGCGATGCCGGGCTTCACGCATCTCCAGACGGCACAGCCGGTGACCTTCGGCCATCATCTGCTCGCCTATGTCGAGATGCTGGGACGCGACCGCGGCCGGCTGCACGATTGCCGGCGGCGGCTCAATGAAAGCCCCTTGGGTGCGGGAGCGCTTGCGGGCACGTCGTTCCCGATCGACCGCGTCAAGACCGCGAAGGCGCTCGGCTTCGACAATCCCTCGGCGAATTCGCTCGACGCGGTCTCGGACCGCGATTTCGCGCTCGAATTCCTGGCCGTCTGCGCCATCGCGGGCGCGCACCTGTCGCGCTTCGCCGAAGAGATCGTGCTCTGGCTATCGTCGCCCTACGGTTTCATCCGGCTGTCGGACGCCTATACCACCGGCAGCAGCATGATGCCGCAGAAGCGCAACCCCGACGCCGCCGAGCTGGTGCGCGCCAAGACTGGCCGTCTGCTGGGCGCATTCGCGTCGCTTTTGACGGTGATGAAAGGCCTGCCGCTCGCCTATTCCAAGGATATGCAGGAGGACAAGGTCCCGGTGTTCGAGGCGGCCGATACGCTGGAGCTGTGCCTTGCGGCCGTGACCGGCATGGTCGGCGATCTTTCCGTCGACAAGCAAGCGATGCGCCGCGCCGCCGAAGCCGGCTATAGCACCGCGACCGACCTCGCCGACTGGCTGACGCGCAACCTGGCGCTGCCGTTCCGCGAGGCGCACCATGTCACCGGCGCGCTGGTCAAACGCGCCGAAGAGCTCGGCACGACGCTCGCCGCGCTGCCGCTCAAGGAGATGCAGAAGATCGAGCCGCGCCTCACCGCCGCCGCACGCGACATCCTGACGGTCGAGAAATCGGTCGCCAGCCGCACCAGCCTGGGCGGCACGGCGCCGAAGCTGGTCGCGGAAGCCGCCAAAGCGGCGCGGACGCGGTTTCTGGGCAAGCGGAAGGAGGCCGGCAAGCGATGAGGAAAGATCGACTGGTCGCGCTACTGCTCGTTGTCGCCGTGCTGGCGGGGCCGCTCGCAGCGTGCGGCAAGAAAAACGACCCGGTGCCGCCGCCCAACCCACCGCCGACCTATCCGGGACATTATCCCAGCCAATGAGCGAGCCCGCCGCGTGAGCGCGCCAATTCTCAATCCCGATACGCCGGAGATCGCCTATCGCGGCGACGAGTTATGCGTCGAGGACACGACGCTGGCGCACATCGCCGCGTCGGTCGGCACGCCGTTCTATGCCTATTCGGCCAACGCCATCGAGCGGCAATACCGGCGCTTCGCCGCCGCCTTCGCCGGCCGCCCCGCGCGGCTGTGCTATTCGGTCAAGGCGAACGCGAATCTCTCGGTCATTGCGACCTTGGCCCGGCTCGGCGCCGGTGCCGACGTCGTCTCGGAAGGCGAATTCCGCCGTGCCTTGGCCGCCGGCATTCCGGGCAATCGCATTGTTTTTTCCGGCATCGGCAAGACCGAAGCCGAGCTCGCCTTCGCGGTCGCGCACGACGTCTATCAGGTCAACGTCGAATCACGTGAAGAGCTCGCGGTGCTGAGCGCAGTCGCGCACCGCGCCGGGCGCACCGTTGCGGTCGCGATCCGCGTCAATCCCGACGTCGATGCGCGCACGCATCACAAGATCACGACCGGCAAGAAAGAGAACAAGTTCGGCATCGACCTGGCGCATGCGCCGGACGTGTTCGCCGAGGCCGCATCGCTGCCCGGCATCGCGTTGAAGGGCCTTGCTGTCCATATCGGCTCGCAGTTGACGGCGCTTGGACCGTTCGAAATCGCCTTCTCACGCGTCATCGAACTGTTCCGCGGGCTCGCCGCACGCGGCGTTCGGCTCGAGCGGCTCGATTTCGGCGGCGGCATCGGCATCCGCTATCGCGACGAGACCCCGCCGACGATCGAGGAATATGCCGGCGTCATCCGGCAGATGACGCGCGGCCTCGACGTCGAGCTCGCGTTCGAGCCCGGCCGCTACATCGTCGGCAACGCCGGCGTGCTGGCGACGCGCGTGCTTTACCTGAAAGAGGGTGTGACCCGGCGCTTCGTCATCGTCGACGCGGCGATGAACGATTTGCTGCGGCCGGCGCTGTACGACGCGTGGCATGAGATCGTGCCGGCGCACGCATCGAAGAGCGTCGGCCACGCGGTTACGCAAAGCGTCGTCGGACCGGTGTGCGAGACCGGCGACGCCTTCGCGCTCGACCGGCTGCTGCCGCCGTTCCGCGCCGGCGATCTGATGGCGATCCTGTCGGCGGGAGCCTATGGCGCGGTCATGAGTTCGAGCTACAATACCCGTCCGCCGGCCGCGGAAGTTCTGGTGCGCGGCGGCGAATTCGCGGTGATCCGCGAGCGGCCGAGCTACGACGAGCTGCTCGCGCGCGACCGCATGGCGCCCTGGCTTGCCGGGCGCTGACGACGGAAGAGGATTTGCGCGACCGACAGCGCCCTGATTTTGTCACACGATCCGAAACGCGGCCGCGTTTCACCGCGCGACTGCGGTTGGCGCGTCTTGCGCTCGCCTGGGAGCGCCTGTGGCCGGCATTATGGCCGGCCACCTTCGTCGTCGGCGCGTTTGTCGTCCTGGCGCTGTTCGACATTCCGGCGTACCTGCCCGACGGAGCGGCGATGGCGCTGCTGGCGGTGTTCGTTGCCGCGCTGGTCGCCGCGCTGGCCGGTGTGGTCCGTGAATTGCGGCCGCCGTCACGCGACGATGCGCGCCGTCGGCTCGAAACCGCGAGCGCGCTCGCGCACCGGCCGCTGGCGGCGCTCGAAGACACGCTCGCCAGCACCGACGATCCGGCGACCGTCGCGTTGTGGCGCGAGCACCAGTCGCGCATGGCGGCGGCGGCGCGAAGCTTACGCATCGGCGTGCCGCGCGCCGGCCTGGTCGGTCGCGATCCTTATGCGCTGCGCGTGGCGCTCGGCTTGCTGCTGCTACTCGGCGCGATCGACGCCGGCAGCGACGCGCCGGCGCGCCTCTTGCGCGCGCTCACGCCTGAAATATCGCTCGCCGGCACCGCCGGCGTCCCCGTGGCGCTCGACATCTGGATCAGCCCGCCGCAATACACCGGCCTGCCGCCGCAATTCCTGTCGACGTCGGGTGCCGGCGGCACCATCGCGGTGCCGGTCGGCAGCACGGTGCTAGCGCGCGTCCACGGCGGCGACAGCCGGCCGGCGCTGGTGCTCGATGGCCACACCACCAAGATGAGCAAGATCGACAACGGCGACTACAAAGGCGAGATCGCGATCAAGGCGGGCAACCGGCTGGCGGTCGAGCGCGGCTGGTGGACGACGCTCGGATCGTGGCCGATCCGGGTCGTGCCCGACCTGCCGCCGACCATCGCCTTCGTCAAGCCGCCGCAGCGCACGGCGCAGGGCGCGGTGCATCTCGAATACGAGGCCAAGGACGATTACGGCGTCGAGAAGGTCACGGCGACGATACGCCGGCCGGACGATCCGAGCGACCAGGCGGTGACCCTCGACCTGCCCCTGCCCGACCAGCACCTTAAGGACGCGCACGGCGCCAGCTTCACCGACCTGACCGCGAGCCCATGGGCCGGCCTGCCGGTGCAGATTCAACTGCAAGCCGCCGACGCGCTCGGCCAGACCGGCAAAAGCGAGATTCTGGAATTCATCCTGCCCGAGCGCATCTTCCACCAGCCGGTGGCCCGCGCGATCATCGACGAGCGCAAGGAGCTGACCACTCATCCCGACGACCGCGAACCGGTCGCCGACGCGCTCGAGGATCTGTCTTCGCGCCCGGGTCTCTATGACGACGACATCGTCGCCTTTCTCGGCATGCGCACCGCGGCCGACCGTCTTCTGATCGATCGCGACGCCGACACCATCGCCACCGTGCAGCAGCTGATGTGGGACACCGCGGTGCGCATCGAGGACGGTAGTGGCCGGTTGAACCGCGAGGCTTTGCGGGAGTCGATGCAGGCATTGCAGAACGCGCTGGCGCAGAACGCGCCGCAATCCGAGATCGACCGGCTGATGCAGCAATTGCAGCAGCAGATCCAGCAATATCTCCAGGCGTTGGCGCAGCGGACGCTGGAACAGAATCCGCAGTCGGCGCAGATGCCGGCGAATCCGTCGCAGTCGCTCACCAGCAACGACCTGCAACGCCTCCTCGACCGCGCGCGCACGTTGGCGCAGACTGGCGACCGGGCGCAGGCGCGCGACCTGCTCGCCCAGCTCCAGGATCTGCTGGAAAATCTCAGCAGCGCCCGGCCGATGCAGATGCAGGGCGCGACGAACGCGCTCGACGCGATGCACCAGTTGATGCGCCGGCAGGAGCAGTTGCTCGACCAAAGCTTCCGGCAGTCGCAGATGAGCAACAGCGCGCATGGCAACGCGGCGGCGCAGGACGCGCTGCGGCAGGACCTCGGCGATTTCATGCGCAAGCTCGGCCAGAGCGGCGCCACGGTGCCGGCGCCGCTGACGAACGCCGACCGCGCCATGGGCGCCGCCGCCGATGCGTTGCGGCGCGGCAATGCCGGCCAGGCGGTCGAGCCGCAAAGCGAGGCCGTCGACGCGCTGCAACAGGCCGAACAAGCCTTGGCGCGGCAGATGCAAGGCCAGCGGATGGGCGCGCTCGGCACGCAGGGCGACAGCGACAACCCGCAGATGCGGCGCGATCCGTTCGGCCGGTTGCTGCCGACCCACGAGAGCAACGGCACCGTCGACGACGGCGGCATCATGCGGATGGGCAAGGCGCAGAACGACTACGCGGTCGAGAAGGCCAAGCAGATCCTCGACGAGCTGCGCCGCCGCGCCGGCGAGCCCGACCGACCAGCGATCGAGCACGATTACATCGACCGGCTACTCAAGGAATTCTAGCGCCGACCACCTAGGGATTTTGCAACGTGACGACGACGCCGGCGGCTTCGGCCATCGGCTGCGCGTAGGTGGTGTGGAACGGCGTCGACGCGCCGGGTCCGAGCGTCGAGACGCTGGCCGAGAAGGTCCACGAGGTGAGCGGCTTGTCGTTGGCGTCGCGCAGCGTCGCCTTGAGCGGCGGCACGAGCCGCGGCGACGACGAGAGATTGACGATCTGGCCGTCGATCACCAGCGTCGACTGATTGTTGGCGGACATGCGCCGCGGCGTGACACCCTGGATCTCGAGACCGACGCCGTATTGCGGCTGGACGGCAGCGAGGCCGAGACGGCTGTAGATCTTCGCGCTCTGCGGCACCAGCGTCATGACGCGGTCGCGCATGAAGATCGCGCCCCAGCCGGCCCCGGCAAGGATCAGCAACAAGATCAGCAGCGTCACCACCGCGCCCCAACGCCGGCGCTTGCTCTGGATCGCCGGCAGGCCGCCGCGCTCGACTTTGCCAGGTACCGGCTCGGGCACCGGCACCTTGAGCTCGACCTGCGGCGCCAAGTCCTCGGGCGGCGCCTGGTACCAGGTGTGGCTACAACCGCCACAGCGGACCATGCGGCCTTGCGCGCCGAGTTTCTCGGTCTCGACGAGGTAGCGCGTCGAACAGGTGGGGCACGTGACGATCATCGCCGTTCCTTATACTCTGCCGGCGCCGCGCCACGGAAGCGCGCCGCGCCGGCGGGCCATCTTTACCGCCGCCGCCGCTGCATGCCATCTTGCGGCAATGGTGCGGTTCGAAAATGTCGGCATGCGCTATGGCACCGGGCCCGAGGTGCTGCGCGACATCACCTTGCGACTCGACGCTGGCTCGTTCCATTTCCTCACCGGTCCGTCGGGCGCGGGCAAAACCAGCCTGCTGCGCCTGGTCGCGCTGGCGGAGCGGCCGTCGCGCGGCCTGGTGTCGCTGTTCGGCGAAGATTTGTCGCGCGTGACGCGCGCGGCGCTGGCGCCGCTCCGGCGCAAGATCGGCATCGTGTTCCAGGATTTCCGGCTCATTCCGCATCTCTCGGCGTTCGACAACGTGGCGCTGCCGCTGCGCGTTGCGGGCGTCGCCGAAGCCAAGCTGCGCGACAATGTGCGCGAGATGCTCGAATGGGTGGGCCTCGCCGACAAGCTCGACGCCAAGCCGCCGACCCTGTCCGGCGGACAGCAGCAGCGCGTCGCCATCGCCCGCGCGGTGGTGGCGCGGCCCAAGCTGCTGGTCGCCGACGAGCCGACCGGCAACGTCGACGACGCCATGGCGCTGCGGCTCATGCGGCTGTTCGAGGAACTCAACAAGCTCGGCACCACGCT
The DNA here is from genome assembly GCA_035934995.1 of Allostellaceae bacterium. Taxonomy (GTDB): domain Bacteria; phylum Pseudomonadota; class Alphaproteobacteria; order ATCC43930; family CGMCC-115725; genus REEB95. The sequence continues at coordinate 6,790 of DASYXI010000049.1, read as the reverse complement.
GATCATCGCCACGCATAACGCGGCGCTGGCGCGCGGATTCGGCCGGCCGGTGCTGCATCTCGAAAACGGCGAGCTGGCGGCGACGGCAACCGCGCGGGCGGCGTCGTGAGCGCGCCCGGCCTCGCCATTCCCTTCGGCCGCGACGGCAGTAGCCGCTTCCTGCCGGCGTTGACTCTGTTGATGGTGTTTCTCGCCGGCCTGGCGCTGGCCGCGGTAATGGATTTGGAGCGGGCGCTGGCACGCTGGGACGAAAGCCTGACCGGCACGCTGACCGTCGAGTTGCCGGCCGCAACCGGCCCGAACGACAAGAGCCTGGATGCGGCGCTGGCGGTGCTGCATGCGGCGCCGGGCGTCAAAAGCGCGACGCCGATCGACAGCGCGACGACGATGAAGCTCATCGAGCCGTGGCTCGGCACATCGTTGTCGCCGGCCGATCTCGAGCTGCCGCGCCTGATCGATGTGCGGCTCGATCCCAGCCGCCGCACCGACCTTGCCGCTTTGCGCGCAAAACTAACCGAGGCGGTGCCGAATGCGGTGCTCGACGACCATCAAGTCTGGCTCGACCGCTTGGCGCATTTCGCGCGTTCGGCGGAAATCACCGCCATTGCGATCCTGGTGTTGATCGGCGGCGTGGCAGTGGTCAGCGTGTCGTTTGCCACCCGCACCGGCCTGGCGGTCCACCGCGACACCATCGAGCTTTTGCACCTGATGGGCGCGCGCGATTCCTATGTGGCGTGCCAGTTCGAACGCCAGGCGCTGCGCCTCGCCCTGATTGGCGGCGTCATCGGCTTGGTGCTCGCGGCGGCGGCGCTCTTGGCGTTGAGCCAAGCGACCAATGCCGTCGCGTTCCTGGGTGACAGCGTGACACTGCTGCCGGCGCTGCATCTGCGCGGCTGGAATTGGGCGGTGCTGGCGATATTGCCCGTCGTCGCCGGCCTGGTGGCGATGGCGACGGCGCGGCTCACCGTGCTGACGACCTTGCGGCGGCTGCCATGAGGCGCTTCCTCACGCCGCTCGGCACGCTCGCCGTGCTATGGCTCGTGGGCCTGTTCTGGTTCGCCAATCAGATCCCGGACAAAGTCGACGATCCGACGACGCGCACCGATGTGATCGTCGTGCTCACCGGCGGCAGCCTGCGCGTCGAAAGCGGTTTGCAACTGCTGTCGGCCGGCATGGGCAAGACCCTGTTCGTCACCGGCGTCTTTCCTGGCGTGTCGGTGCCGGCGTTGCTGCACACCGCCAACGCCTCCGACACCCTTTCCTGCTGCATCGTCCTCGGCCATGCCGCCGACAACACCAGCGGCAACGCCATCGAGACCGCCGACTTCGTGCGCAAGCAGAATTATCATTCGTTACGGCTCGTCACCTCGGCCTATCACATGCCGCGCAGCCTGCTCGAATTCACACGCGCCATGCCGGGCATCACCATCGTTCCGAACCCGGTCTTCGCCGGCAACGTCAAGCGGGACAAGTGGTGGGAGTGGCCCGGCACGCTCAGCCTGATCGTCAACGAATACACCAAGTATCTCGCCGCGCTCGCCCGGCCCTGGTTCATCGGCGAAGCGCAAGGCAAACCAGGGTGACACACACAAGCCGAGATTATCCCCCTCACCCTTCCCTCTCCCCCTTGCAGGGGGAGGGGGTTGCTTTGGGTTGGCGAGGCATCGCCGAGCCTTACCCAATGCTGGGTGAGGGGGTCAGCCCGCCGGCGGCGCATTCGTGATCCTGCTGCGCTCGGTCATCTATCAGCTGGCGTTCTGGAGCTGGACGGCGCTGCTAGCGTTCGCCGGCCTGCCGTTCCTGCTCGGCACACGGCGCGGCATGATGGCATTCGGCACGTTCTGGGCGCGTGGCGCCTTCGTGCTGCTGCGCGTCATCGTCGGTCTCGATTACGAGCTGCGTGGCCGCAATCACCTGCCAGCCGGGCCGTGCATCGTCGCGATGAAGCACCAATCGGCGTGGGACACGCTGGCGACGACGATCCTGTTTCCCGATTGCGCCGTGGTGATCAAGCGCGAGCTCGGCTGGATTCCGTTCTATGGCTGGTTCGTGGTCAAAGCCGGCTCGATCACCGTCGATCGCGGCGCCGCGGCGCGCGCCTTGAAGCGCATGGTGAAACGCGCCGAGCGCGTCGCGGCGCACCGGCGCGTCATCGTGATCTTTCCGCAAGGCACCCGCGCCGCCGTCGATGCCAAGAAGCCGTACCTGCCGGGCATCGCCGCGCTCTATCAGCACCTCGATCTGCCGGTGGCGCCGGTCGCGCTCAACTCCGGACTGTTCTGGGGGCGGCGGCATTTTCTGCGCCGGCCGGGCACGGTGCTGGTGGAAATTCTGCCGCCGATCGCACCGGGGGAAAAACGGCCCGCATTCATGGCCGAACTCGAACGCCGCATCGAGACGGCGACGGACGCGCTGGTCGCCGAAGGCCGCGCGCGCGGCCATGGCGCCTGCGCTTCGGCATAACCCCTGGGATAAGTTGTTGGAAAGCCTTGGGGATAACTTTGTGGGTAACGAGGTATCGGGCGGCCGACGGCGCATCGCCTCGGGGATAATTCCGGCGATTATATACTTGACGTAGGTTAGCCCAAAGGGTAGGATTGGCTCAACATCGAGAGTTGAGTCATGACCGCCAAGAAAGACATTACGACCGACGAAACTGCCGCGCGGGCCTACTTCGAGGGCATCCGCTGGCCCAATGGTCCGTTCTGCCCGCATTGCGGCTCTACGGACAAGGTGTACCGCCTAGAGGGCAAGTCACACCGTCCGGGTCTGTTCCACTGCAACGCCTGCTCCGGCCAGTTCACCGTCACGACCGGCAGCGTCATGGAGTCGAGCCATATCCCGCTCAACAAGTGGGCCTTGGGCTTCCGGCTCTACGCTTCGAGCAAGAAGGGCTTTAGCGCCCACCAGCTGCACCGCATGTTGGGCATCACGTACAAGTCCGCGTGGTTCATGGCCCACCGCATCCGCGAGGCCATGAGCGGCAAAGACACACCGCCGATGGGTTCCGGTGGCACGGTTGAGGTAGACGAAACCTTCATCGGCAAACGGGGCGGCGAGCGCGTTAGGAGCGGTCACGGTCACAAGATGGTGGTTATGTCGCTTGTGGAGCGCGGGGGCGCGGCACGCTCATTCAAGATTGATGGACTGACCATGCGCGACCTTGAGCCGGTCGTTTACACGCACGTCGCGCCGGACGCTAAGCTAATGACGGATGACGCGGCGCATTACGATGTGATCGGGCGCAAGTTTAAGAGCCATCAGAGCGTGGCCCACAGCAAAGATGAATACGTGCGTGGAGAGGCTCACACCAACACGATTGAAGGCTATTTCTCGATCTTCAAACGCGGGATGAAAGGCGTGTACCAGCATTGCAGTGAATACCATCTGCATCGCTATTTGGCCGAGTTTGATTTCCGATATTCAAATCGCGTCGCGCTTGGCGTAGATGACGTTCTCCGCACCATGCGCGCGATCAAAGGTGCGGAAGGCAAGCGGCTATATTATCGACAAGCTGGTACGGCCACGACCTGAGCGCGATTTCGAGACAGGCCGCGCAAAACTCAGGGTGCTACTCAGCCTTTTGGACGAGTAATTTTTGAGACTCGACTCTTTCCCTTAGCGCCAGCACGCTTGCCCTTGCCGACCATTTCACTGTGCGGCTTGGGCGGCGTGGAGAGGGCGCGCTTTACAGCGTCATCCATCCGCTTTTGCGTTTCACGCTCGCTGTATTGGTCATTCGGCATAAACCCTCCCAGGGGCGGCATGGCGGCAATATACGATATTCTTACAAGAGACGAGTGGATTGAATTTTCAAGCAAAAATTCACCCCGAGCGAAAGCTATCGTCTTGGGTGCGATAGTCGAAAATCATCTCAACTCGGCAATAAAGTTTGCCTTTCACAAGGACGAAAAAACTTGGAATGAATTGTTCCAACCCAGTGGGCCGCTGGGCGATTTTCGCACGAAAATACGGTTGGCATACATGGCCCGCGTGATCACGGACACAAATCTAAAGAAGGATCTGCTGACCGTTGCCAAAATAAGAAATCGTTTTGCCCACGACATTTCTACAACCAGATTTGACGATCAGCCGGTAAGGCAGTGGATCAAGAACATGTATTCATACGGTCGCATTAAACAAATTGCCGAATCAAAACCAGAGCCGGGTCATAGCAGTTTCGTGCGTGCCCGTATGGAATGGATGAGAGAAACGAAGCGGAAGGCCCTGCGGTCCATGAGCGCAAGTTATCTTGAAGCACTTGGCCAAATTCTCCATGAGTTAATTGTAAACGTTGAAGATGTGCATCGCGCCAAAAGCGAGGGGACGCCAAAGCGCGATTATCCGTTCGGCTCTTCCGGGGCGGGGAAAATGGATTTGCTTCCTAGGGCTTCGAGGTGGCGTGCATCGCGGAAAAAATCCTGACAGCGCCTTCTTCTAGGTCTTCCATTTTGGGGTCGTACACTGACAACGCTCTGGCACCCGCCTCAATCATCGCTGGCGTGATCTCACTCTTATCAGTTGGTAAGAGCAAAGCAGCCAAATGGCGGCAATCGCTTTCGTTCAAAGGGAACCGCAATTCAACATCGTTGCGGCGCGCGATAAGCCAAACTCGCAATGAGTCGCGCTCAACCCTTATCTGTTCTACGTTTGGGGGAAACCGCGTAAGCCCAATTTCGGCGTGAGAAAACTTAGGGGAGTTCTCAGACATGCCGATCACCGGAGAAGAGGCGTGGTTCGGTCTTAGGATTTTCAGATGGGTAAAACGAAAATGGGACGCCGTATTCGGGGCGGCAGCGAGACTGGATGCGCTTGAAAAACGCATTACCAACATTGACGCTGCAAAAAGCGTCCATAGATGTGATGCCTGCGGAGCCGACGAGATGTATCGCACTTACGCGAGCAGCGTTCTTGGCTCGGTGCCAAATCAATATCGTCGCGAGACGTGGCAATGTCGTGCTTGCGGTGCCGAAGAACAGCGCAGCACACGATTTTAGGGCATGGATCGTCCCTCGGCAGCTTGTAAAGGCTCGGGTGGCACTTCCTACGCAAGACCGGAACAGACCTGGCGACCGACCGACCACCCAGTCGTTCGCGCCGGCCTGTCGCCATGATTCTAGGGCTTGTGCGTACCTACGCCAAGTATATAATCGCCATAATTCCTGGTTCGACTATTCAGGCTTTGACGTGGCCGAGTCGTGTCCGGCCGGCGGCAGTCAGCCGGACCTCGCAGCCGCGCATGCCGGGCTCGGCGCCGGCGACGATTTCGACCAAGCCGGCTTCGACCGCGTCTTCCCAGACCGGCAGGCGCGGACACGAGGTGCGCCAGGCCTCCATGGTTTCACCATAGAGTCGCCGACGGGCCGCGACCCAGGCCAGAAGCTGGATCAGCAACGCATCGGGCGCGGAAAGTTCGCTTCGCATCGCAGGCTCGTCGCGTCGACAGGACCGAACGCCAGTCTACGCCCGAGGCAGCTGATGGTCCAACCGGCGGCCGTGACCGCGCAACCGACCCGCACCGGCCGCGTTAGCTCAGGCAGCCCATCCCATCCAAAGCCCTAACCATGCGATCGATTCTGGCGGCTATTTGCGTTTTATTGTTGCTGTCCGGCTGCGGCGCGGTCGGGGACAAGGTAGAGAACGCACAGCTGGCGGTCGGCTCGCCGAGCTATGTCGACCGTTGCGTCGATCTGATGCATCGCGCGTTTCCCGGCACCGACTTCGACGTCACCGATCAGCATTTCAGCACGATCATGGCCAACAGCGTCGTCACCGTGCAGGCGGTGCGGCCGGATGTGCCGGCAAACAGTGGCATGCGCGACATCGGCGCCGAATGCCGTTTCGATCACGGCGTGATCGTCGACTTCCACTGGACCAAGAATCCGATGGGCCGCGCCGGCTGAGGCGGTTGGCGACGACGGCCACCGCGGCCCACCGGGCCTAGATACGAAACAAGAACGGCGCTATAATAGTGGTCACAGCCGCGCCTCGTTGGCGCGGCGCTTTTGTCACTTCAGGAATCGCGCCCATGCCCGCCGTCGCCTCGATCTCGCAGCAGATCTGGGACATGAAATACCGCCTCAAAGGGCCGGACGGGGTGGCGCTCGACCGCACCATCGAGGATAGCTGGCGCCGGGTGGCGGCCGCCTTGGCGGAGCCCGAAGCCGACAAAGGCCTGTGGACGGAGCGCTTCTACGAGGCAATGGAGGGGTTCAAGTTCCTGCCGGCGGGCCGCGTGGTGGCCGGCGCCGGCAGCGGGCGCAACGTCACCCTCTTCAACTGCTTCGTCATGGGCGCCATCCCCGACGACATGGCGGGGATCTTCACGCATCTGCGCGAGGCCGCGCTCACCATGCAGCAAGGGGGCGGCATCGGCTACGACTTCTCGACGCTGCGCCCCAAAGGCGCGCCCGTCAAAGGCGTCGGCGCCGACGCCTCGGGGCCGCTTTCCTTCATGGATGTGTGGGACGCCATGTGCCGCACCATCATGAGCGCCGGCCACCGCCGCGGCGCGATGATGGCGACGCTCCGCTGCGACCATCCCGACATCGAGGCCTTCGTGGAGGCGAAGCGCGAGCCGGGGCGGCTGCGCATGTTCAATCTCTCGGTGCTCGCCACCGACGCTTTCATGACGGCGGTGAAGGAGGATGCGCCCTGGGAGCTCACCTTCGCCGGCACCACCTACAAGGTAGTCCGGGCCCGCGAGCTGTGGGACAAGATCATGCGCTCGACCTACGCCTATGCCGAGCCCGGCGTGATCTTCATCGACCGCATCAACCGCCGCAACAAC
>DASYXI010000048.1:0-66036 GCA_035934995.1 Allostellaceae bacterium | reverse complement strand
TCCCCGTTCGCCCGGCGCAAACCCGCTGATCCGGAATAGGCTGGGTGCTCACGACTTTCAGCGGCTGACGATTTAGCTTTGTTAGCCCGTTAGCCGCTGAAAGTGACTGCTTCGGATCCGCTCGGGTGCCTCCCGGCCCTTTGCGGCAAAACAACGACGCAGACAATTATAAACGCGGCGATCACGGCCGAAGCCAGCGGGCGGCTGAGCGCCAACCCGCCGTGGTTCATCGGTTTATCGAGAAAATCGCCGACGGTGGCGCCGAGCGGCCGGGTAAGGATAAAGGCCGCCCAAAACAGCAGCACCCGCGATAGGCTCGTCCGGAAGTATAGTCCGGCGATCACGGCGAGCCCCGAGGCAAACACAAGCGCGCCGCCCCCGTAGCCTAGTCCGCCGGTGTCGGCTGCCCAATCGCCGAGCGCCGTGCCGAGCGTTTGCGAGAAGGTAATCGCGATCCAGAAGAAGATTTCTGTCTTGGGCGCGGTCACCGAGCTTGGCGCGATCGTGCCTTGTGCGCGGTACCAGATGGCGAGTACGGCCAATAGACACGCGAACAACAGCGTCGAGCCGCCGGCATAGCCGATACCGAGCGATCGATCGGCGAAATCGGCCATGGTGGTGCCGAACATGGTCGAGGCGACGATGGTCGCCCAGTAAAGCGGTGGGTGGAGTTTGCTGGCGCGGATCTGCAGGATGGCCAGGACAACGAAGACCGCCAGGAAGAAGGCGGTGCCGCCGAGATAGCCCCAGTCGAGCGTGTCGCTCACGGCGTCGCCGCCGGTTTCGCCCAGCGTCGTCGCCGCGACATAAATGATCCAGAACCAGATGGTGACAGCCGGTACCTTGCTATTCGTCGGCATATTCATTGTGGCCCCCCACAAATCCGCTGCGGAAATGTCCCGATATGCGCCCCAAGCAATTGACTGCCGATGCCGTGACTGACCGTCGCGGCCGCCGTGTATACCAGAAATTGGAACGCGGGCGCGATAGCGCGCAGTCGAATCTGCGCCTCAAGGCCGTGCCTCGACGTGCTCTTGCCGTGCGGCCGCGAACACGTCCCGCGCCGCATCGGCGTTGAGCGCCGCAATCCCAAGGCCGACGACCAAATCGGGCCAGATCGAGGGGTAAAGCGCCGTCACCGCTCCGGCCAGCATGATCGCAACATTGGCGAGCGTGTCGTTGCGCGCCGAGAGGAAGGCCGCACGCGACAGGCTGCCACCGTGATGTCGGAATCGCGCTAACAGGAAAGCGCAAGACAGATTGACCGCCAGCGCGCCGACGCCCGTCGCAGTCAACGGTCCGGGAGCCGGGGACACAGGCAGCGTAAATTTGTGCCAGGCCATCCCAAGCGTCGCCAAGCCTGGCACGAGCAAGATGCCCGCCAATGCCATGCCGACGCGGGCTCGCGCCTTCGCGCTCCACGCCAGCGCGACGAGGATCAGCACGTTGATCGACGTATCTTCGAGAAAGTCGATCGAGTCGGCGAACAGCGAAACCGAACCGATATGCAGCGCGACGCCAAATTCGACCGCGAAATAGGCGGCATTCAGAATCGCAACCACGCAGACGACCCGGTTGAGGGATGTGACCATCGTTCGGAACGGTTCCGCTCGCGGCGCTAGAATGCCGCGACAATGAGGCCCGCTTGCAGCGCAAAAATACCCGCGGCGACATAGCGCAGCCAGTCGGAATCAATGCGCCGGCCGATCCAGCAGCCGCCGAGCACGGCCGGGATATCCGCCATCAACGAGCCGGCCGTAAGGCCAACCACCGCCGGGAAATAGGCATCAAAACGTGCGCCGTATACCACGCCCATCAATTCCGTCTTGTCTCCGATCTCCGCAACAAAGGTTCCGACCGCGGCTGCCAACAAGGCATTGGTCGTCGGGATCATGTTGCGTGCAACCGCGCTCAGGCTTTCGGGAATCATGACCCAGATCGCCATCACCGCGAAACCAAGTATGAGGACCCATTGGATCTCGCTCTTTGAAAGAAATTCATCTGCTTGGCATCCGATCAGGACGGCTATGGCGCCGTTCGCCAGCGTCCCGACGAAAATGCCAGCAACGGAATGGGCTTGCGAAACCGGCTTGCCAGGAGAAAAGCCAGGAGCTGGGTCTTGTCGCCGATTTCGGTAAAGGTGGCGCTGCCCAGAGTATTGAGCAGTGCCGCAAGCGACGATTCCAAAGAATGCCCCCGAGCCGTCTTTAAGGCGATGCCGATGATAATAGGCTTTCGCGCTTTTGGTAATCGCGTGCCGACGAGGCGGATGTCAGTTACGCCGCGCCGGTGGACCGTTAGATCCTATTCCGCCAATTCCGTGGTTGCCTCGGACGGCGCGATGAACGCCGCGTGTTCGGGCTGCCGGAAGACGAACAGGCCGACGAGCACGGGCATGGCGAGCAGGACGAGCGGCAGCTGGACGGTGATGCCGGCGATGATTGCAATCGCCAGCGGCTGCAGCATCTGGTCGCCCGAGCCGCTGATCGCCGCGCCGAGCGGCAACAACGCCAGGATCATCGCCAGCGTGCTCATCACGATCGGCCGCAACCGGTTGAGAGCCGCCTCGTAGATTGCCTGCTGCGGCGGCATGGTTTTCTCGAGTAGTTGATATTCCGAGAATAGGAATATCGCCATCTCGGTCGATATGCCGATGATCATCACCATGCCCATCATCGCCGTGATGTTGAGCTCGACGCCGGTGGCCCACAGGCCGAAGAACACCGCGCTGGTCGAGATCAGCGAGCTGACGATGATCATGATCGGGATCGAGAAGCGCTCATACAGGAACAACAACAGGATAATCTCGGCGATGATCGCGGCCGCCGCGACCTTGATCATGCCGTGAATCGCGATCTGCTGCTGCTTGTATTCGCCGCCGAGATCGTAATAGACGCCCGCCGGAATGAGGCCCGGCCGGTCCAGAACCTTCTTCACCGCGGTAATCGTCGAGCCGAGGTCATGGCTGCCGCCGATAAAGGCGGTCACGGAAACGATCTGCTGCAGGTTGTCGCGCGTCAACTGCGCCTGGCCGCCGGCAAAGTCGACGCTCGCCACCGCGCTCAACGGGAAGACATGGCCATCGTCAGGCGACCGCAGCGGCAGGTCCTTCAGACTGTCGCGGTAGAGCTTGCCCAGCGGCGGATGCGCCCAGAGACGGACGCCGACGTCCTGGATCGGGCCGAGATAGGTGGTCGAGACCGATCCTTGGATGTACCGATTGACCTGATCCTTGACGTCGGCCGCGGTGACGCCGTTCGCCGACGCCGCCGCCGGATTGACGTGAATCTCCAACGCGCCGCCGGTTGGCTGGACGCCGTTGTTCACCGACGCGGGATCGACGCCCGGAACCTTCGAGATCGCATCCGCGACCCTGTTGGCGACGCTGCCGAGGACGCGCGGGTCCTTCGCACTCAGGTTGATGACGACCGGCTGTTTTTTTCCGACCATGTCGCCGATCATGTCGCCGAGCAGCAGGTGGGTGTCAAAGTCGACGCCCGGAACGTCGTTGGTGACGTCATTCGTGATGCTGTCCATCACCTTCCAGATATTCGGCCGCTTCGACGGGTCGACCAGGCGGACGAAGAAGTCGCCCATAAACTGCTCGTTCAGGTCGCCGCCCAAGCCGGCGCCGGTACGCCGAGAGAAGGTATAAACGTACGGATTCTTCTTGAGGATTGCCTCGACTTGCTTGAGCTCACGATTGGTTTCGGCCAACGACGTGCCCGGATCAGTCTGATAGTCGAGCACGAAGCCGCCTTCGTCCATCTTCGGCAGGAAGCCAGTGCCGACATTGGCGTAGCCGATATAGCCGATGATCAGGAGGACGCCGACGCCGACGGCGATCAGCCAAGGACGCGCAATCAAGGCGTTAAGCGCCCGCTTATGGGTACGCTTGATCGCGTCTTCGCGGCCGTGCGACGGATCGTGCCATTTCTGGAAATCGACGAGGGCATGAGCGAGCAGCGGCACCACCATCGCCGTCAGCGCGTAGGAAATGATCAGCGACGCCGCCATCGTGATCGACAGGAACTTGAAGAATGCGCCGGTCACGCCGTCGAGGAACGCCAACGGGATGAACATGATGATGGTCGCCAGCGACGAGCCGGTTAGCGGCGCCAGGAACTCCTTCGCCGAGCCGATCACCGCCCGCTGCGGCTCGGCGATGCCCGGGACGCCGCACCGTCGTGCGATCTGCTCGATCATGACGATGACGTCGTCGATCAAAAGGCCGATCGCCGCGGCGATGCCGCCCAACGTCATGATGTTGAAGCTCATGCCGAGCGCCGAGAGCAGGACACAGGTGACCAGCACCGACATCGGCACGACGATCATTGCGACCGACGTCGCGCGCCAGTTGCGCAAAAAGCCCATGATGACGCACCCAGCGAACACCAGGCCAATCAGGATGGCCTCTTCTACCGCCTCGATCGACGAGTTGACGAGCTCGGTCTGGTCGTACCATTTGTAGAGCTTGATGGCTTGCGGCTGGGTCTTCATGAACTCGTCAAGCTTCGCCTGGACCTGCCGCGCCAAGGCCACGGAGTCCCCGGTCTTCTGCTGGAAGACATCGAAGGTGACCGCCGGCTGGCCGTTGTCGTTCACCAGCAATTGTTGCGGCACCGAGCCCATCTTGATTTCGGCGATATCGCCGAGCCGGACGATCCCGCTCTTGCCCGTGCGGATCGTGACGTTTTTGACCGAGTCGATGTCCTTGTACGACCCGTTCACGACCGTCAGATACTGGAGATAGTTGTCGTAGAGCGGACCGACCGCATCCAGGGTGTTGGTCTCCGAGATCGCGGTGTCGACGTCCTTCATCGTCAGGCCGTAGACGCGCAGCTTCTGCGGATTGACGTAAACCTGGACTTCCGGCGTCTGGCCGCCGAGCACACCGACCTTGGCAATGCCCGGAATACTATCGAGCAGCGGCGTGATCTGGTACTTGGCGAGCTGACGCAGATCGGCCGCTGAAACCTTGTCGGAAATCAGCGCATAGGAGACGAAGGGCATGATCGCCGTCGGCGCCATCTGCAACACGTCGAATCCGGTGCCCGTCGGCAGGTCCGGCAGCTTTTGTGCGAAGGCGCCCTGCACCGCCTGAAGCGCCTGGGTCATGTTCCAGCCCCAGGGGAAATCGATGAAGATCTCCGCCGAGCCGCGCGTGGTCGTCGATTCGACGTCGGTTGCGCCAGGCACCGCGCGACCGACCTCTTCGAGCGGTTCGGTCACATCGATCAGCATCTGGTTGGCCGGCATGCTGCCGCTGTCGACCTCGACGCGGATGCGCGGGAAGCTGACGGTTGGGAATAGCCCGACCGGCAGCGTAATGCCGGCGTACAGCCCCGCGAGCGTCAGCGCGAACGCGATGAAGATCAGAGAGCGGCGGTGCTTCTCAACCCAATCGATGAAATTCATTTTCCGCTCGCCCCACTCGCGTTAGCGACCCGGAGCTTGGTGCCGTCGTCGAGCTGCTTATTGCCTTCGAGCACCACCTGCAGCTTGGGATTGAGGTCGTCGCCGGAAATCACGTCCTGCTTGCCGTCGCTGGCCAGCACGTCCACGGCGACCTTCTTCGCAGTCATGTTGTCCGCCTGCACGACGAAGATGGTGCCGTCGTCGTCGACCAGAATGGCCGAATGCGGCACGATAAAGCCCGATTGCTCGCCGTTCTTGATGCTGGCGCGAATCATCTCGCCGACCAACAGCTTGCCGGGCGGGAAGGTGATTTCGGTCGGCACCAAGCCGGTGTCGGCGTTGATCACGGCCGAACGCACGGCCACCTTGCCTTGCACCGGCGTGCCCGCGCCGGTGAACGGCGTCAGCGTCGCGGCGTCGCCGGCCTTGACCGACAAGGCCTGCGCCGGATCGACGCCGACCTTCACCACCAAGCCGTCCGGCTTGGCAATCTCGAGCAACGAATCGCCGTGCGAGACGATCGCGCCCTGCGCCGCGTCGACCTTGAGCACGATGGCGTCGTACGGCGCCTTGATTGTCAGCGGACCGCTGGCGCCTTCTTCCTCCAGGACCGAGAGATCGGATTCGGCCTTGGCGAGATCGTTGGCGGTCGCGAGATGCGCCTTGGCGAGCTGGGCCGTCCGCGTGTAGGTGTCCTTCGCCAGCTTATACGCGGCCTTGGTATCCGGCCCCGGCACCACGGTGACCAACGGCGTACCCTTGGCGACTTCCTGACCCATTTGAACGGCGACCGTTTGGACGCGAGCGCCGAACGGCGCGGTGATTCCCTCGCGCGCGGTGGCGGCGGGCTCGACCTGACCGAAGGCGGTGACGTAGGTCGGCAAGCTGCCTTGCTTCATGTCAGAGAGCTTGACCAGGGCGCTGGAATTGTCGGTGTCGTCGGCCTGCGCCGCGGCGGCGAAAACCAGACAAGATGCGAGAGCGAGCGCGGAAAGTTTCCGGAAGTTCATGACCGTGTCTCCTGGTCCGTACGGGTAATCAACGTTGGTGGGAAGCCCACGCCGAGCTCGACCGCCAGGCCGAGCGCGTTTTCCTGCATCTGCCGTTCGTAATCGATGACATCGACCTCGCGGTCGCGCGCCGTCGACTGGAAGTCCGTCAGGTCGCGTTGATTGATGTTGCCCTGGCGGTAGGCCGTTTCAGCCGATTTGAGGACCGATTGCGCCGACGTCAACGCCTTGCGGGCGCCCGCGAGATTCTTGGCCGCGATCCGCATCTGGATCAGCAAGCTGCGCGCGGTGCCTTCGGCATCGTCGAGCCGCGACTGATATTCGGCGTGAAGCTGCTCGCGGGTCGCTTTGGTGTTCAACACCTTCGCCTGGTTGCGGTTGAAGATCGGCAGGTCGAACGTCACCTGCGGGCCGACCGAGACGACTCCCGACGTATCCGAACCGCCGGCGGCGCCGAGGGCGAACGCGGGGAATTGCGCCAGGATCGCGGCCCGGGCGTCTTGCTCCGCCCCTTCATAGCCAAGCTGAAGCGCGATCAAGTCCGGCCGGCGGTGCGGCAACGAGGCGATCAGCGGGTCGATGCTGTCCGGCACCTTGACCTCTTCCGGCTCGCTGATGGCGAAACGGGCGGTCGGCTGCAGGCCGAGCAGCGAGTCGAGATCCTGCCAGTCCTTGACCTCTTGCACTTGGACGGCGGCGAGATCGTGCTGGTCGGTCGCCAGGGTGGCAAGCAACGGCGCCGTCGTCGTGAGGTCGAGATTGCCGGCCTGCGTCGCCTTTTCCACTTCCTTGATCTCGCTGGTCAGCATCGCGAGATCGTTCTCCCGCAACTTGATTTCAGCGTCTTCGGCATTGATCGCGATCGCATCCATCCGCGCCTTTTGCGCGACTTGCCATTCATCCCAGATCGCGTCGGTGCTGACCTGCTTGAAGCGCGCTTCGGCGGCGGCGGTCCGCGGGCCATAGGTGATGATCGAAACGATGTCTTGCGAGATCGACGCGGTCAACGCGTCGTAGATCGCGCCGGCAGCCGGCGGCGAATAGGTCAGGAATGCGTCGCCCAAGGTCACCGACGGGTTCGGCAGGATCGAAGCGTCGAGTTCATCGGCGTGCGCTTGTTCGATTTTGGCGCGTTGCGATGCGAGCTCGGGATCGTTCAGCACCGCGACCAGCCCGACCTGATCGGGCGTCAGCGGCTTCGTCGGATCGACCTTGGCTTGCGACGGAATTGCGAGATTGAGCTGGTTCAGATTGGAAACGAGGTTGGCGCGCTCAGGCAGCGGCACCGGCGTATAGGTCGAGCAGCCGGCAAGGCCCGCGGCAAGGCCCACGGCAAGGCCGACAACGCCATATTGGAACCAGCGACGGCCGGTCATGGCGCCGCTCAAAAAAAACCGAAACGCAGACGCGCGACGCGCGATCGGCGACATCGAAATGTTATTCCAGCCTTGTGCGCACCCGCCCCTCTCGGCGCGTGCGGCCGACATCCCGGCCATGTTCCCTCCCATACGCGTGGTGCATCCACGCCTGTTTGTTGCTTCTGGTATACATTATGCCATGACGTTTTGCCAATGGCGCGATAAGCGATTCCACTCACGAACTTTCCGCTCACCCGCCCTTTCACGCCATCACGGGCCGCCGTCAGCGAGACCACTATACGCGCCGAAGCCTACCGTTACCTGACGGCGCAATAAAATCATTTTCGTTCGCCCCTCACCATTCCCTCTCCCCAATTGGGGGAGAGGGTTGCTTTGGGTTGGCGAGGCGCAGCCGAGCCTTACCCAAAGCTGGGGTGAGGGGTGGTTACCTAATCCGCTCGCGCGCGATCGCCGACGGCCGGTGCCGCAAATTGTCGCAGGCCCTAAAACAAACGGTCCGGCACGAGGTGCCGGACCGCTGTTGACTGCAACCCTGGATGATTGCCGCTTACGCGGCAATCACGCCAAGCTCGATATTAAGACGTCGAGCCCGGGCCGATGATCACGACCGCGCGACGATTGCGCGGCTCGCGCACGCCATCCGGCGTCGGCACTGCCGGGTTCGTCTTGCCGAACCCATGCACGCTGATCCGGCTGGCCGGGATACCGTCGGCAACCAGCGCCGCCTTCACGGCATTGGCGCGACGGACCGACAGGCCCTGGTTGTATTGCGCCGTGCCGGCGAGGTCGGTGTAGCCATCCACAACGATCCGCGCCGTGCCGTGCTTCGCCGCGGCCGCCGCTTCGTTGACGATGTGCTGCGCGTCACCCGTCAGGTTCGACTTATTGAACTCGAAATAGACGGTGTAGTTCGACGCACCCGCCATCGCGACATAGCCCATGCCGCAGGGCGAACCCGCAGCGGAGCCGACCGGAACGGCCCAGTCGCCGTCCTTGCCGGGACCACGGACGGGGCAGTACACGCCCAGCGCCGCACGCTTGCCTTCGTAGGCATAGACCGCATGCGTCGCGCTGCTGACGTCGCCCGAGTGGGTCGTGCCGACACCGGTGTTCACGTAGGCAATGTGCCGCTTCGTCGCGAGGTCGTAGGCGTCGAAGCCCTTGCCGCCGAACGTGTAGACGATGCCGAGCTTGTCATCGACCGAGAGCTGGTCCTTGCCCGACGACGCCGGCAGACGCTTCATTTCCTGCATCGTGTCGCCGTTCAGGATCAGCAGGCCGCCCTTCTTGGTGGTCGTGGCAACCCAGAGCTCGTTGGTCTTTTCGTCGAGCCACGAACCCTTGGTGCCGCCCTTGCCGGTCAGCTCAATGTCCTGCTCCGACTTGGCCAAGATCTGGCCGGTGTCGGAATTGAGGACTTCCATCCAGGCCTGGTCCGACTGATAGAGCCGGTGGCGAGCGGTCGACAACCAGCTCACGTCCGGGCCCGTGGAGTCAGAGGTGTCCATCCACCAGCCGTTGATGTTGTACGGGTAAAGCGGCCACCGGGCAACGAGCTGCGGTTGCGCGCCGGTGCTGTACACCATCACCGAGTTGTTGTCGTCGCTGACCACATAGATCTTGCCGTTACCGACGATGAGCCCGTCCGGCGTGGTGTCCGGCGTGTCGACGCGACCGACGATCTGCCAGGTGTGCTTGTCGATGACGACGACTTGGTTGACGGTGCCGAAGCCGGTGCCGTTGTTGGCGCCGCTCATGCCCTGGGGCAGGCCCTCGGCCGCGGCGACGTAGACGTAGTTGTCGTCGAAGTAGTTGGCGTTCGGGTCCGGAATGTCCTTGATCGTCTTGACGACCTTTTGAGTCCGCGAGTCGACGACGGCCAACCCGTCGTCCTTCAAGGACACGTAGACCATCTGGTTCGTCGGATCGTAGGTGACGATGTCACCGTGTCCGTTCGGCGTCGCCAGATGGATCTCCGCCACCTTCACGTAATGATACTCTTGAGCCAAGGCCGGCACCGCGATCAACGCGGCAGACGCCACCAGCGCCCCAACCAGTCCTTTACGCATCGTCCCCTCCATAATTCGTCGTGTTGAGTGTTGTCCTGGTTGCATCGATCAGTGCTGGCCGGAGTTCGTGTCTTCCTGTTGTCCGAGCAGCCAGCCGAAATCCAGCATCAGGACGACCTGGTCGTGCTCGTTGCCGTTGGCGCCATAGCCAAAGCCATTGTCGAGGCTCGCCAGATGCGTATAGGCGATCGTCGGACGAAGGAAGGCGTTGTGGTACTGGAAGGTCGGACCGGTCTGGAAGCCGTACATCTTCGAGCCGGCCCCGAAGGTTCCCAAGCTGCCGGCTGACGCGCCACCGGTCGTTGCTCCCGGACCGCCATCCAGGCCGAGGAAGTTGCCGAACACGTTAGCATTCGGATCCGACGTATTGCCGTGCTGGTAGGTGTACGACGGCTGGCCCGCCCACTGGAACCGGACCGGTTCGCCGAAGATCTGCTGGAGGCCGAAGTCGTACGCCAACGTCACCTGTGTCGAATAGCGGTAGTAATCCTGCTGCGTATTCGATCCGCAGGTCGCGGTCGTGCAACGCAGCCCGGCCGGGATATCGCCCTTCGGCAGCCATTGCGTCTCGACTTCCGCGTTCATCGACAAGCGGCTGGTCAAATTGAAGACCGTGCCGAAGCCGATGAGGTTGGAGTTCCACATGCCGAAGTTGCCGACGGGGGTGGTGTTTACATTCGCAACGCCGCCGCCAGGCACCGCGCCAGAGGTTCCGGTGCCTCCAACCACGCTCAACCGCGTATGGCCGTAGCCCATGAGGAAGTCGCTGCCGTCCGGCGTCAGGTTCCACAAGCCGACGAAGCCCAATTCGTTCATGTGGCCGGTCTTGTAGCCGTCCGCGACGCGAATGGTCAGGGTCGAGCCATAACCCGGCAGGAACCCGAAGTAGTACGAGTTGTCGCCCGGCGTCATGAGGTTGATCTGAACGCCGTCGGCGACCGTCGTCTGCATGTTGTTCAGGTCGGACAGGAACGGCAGGTTATTGAGGAAGCCGACGCCGATCTCAGTGCCGTCAACCGACGGCAAGCGGCCGGCTTCGATGCTGAACTCGTCGATCGGCTGATAGGTCGCCCATCCCTTGAACAGGAACGAGGCAGCGCCCGTAGCGTTCTTTCCTTTTCCGCCACTGCTCGAGTAAAGATTTGGAGCCACGTTTATCGAGGTATAGCCCATCACCGGCGTTTGCGGTGGTTCGCCGACCCAGGCGTGGAACTGCAAGGGGATGCCGGAGTCTTCGTCTCCGCCGCTGAACATATTCCCCTTGGAATTGATGATGAAAATCGCGTTGGTGAGGTCGATGTCGCCATCGATGCTACTGCTGCCCCCAACCTGAGCACCGACGCTGGTGAAGGTGCTGTTGCCGTTGTTCGTGTGCGCGGCGTTGTTCCAACCCGACAGGGCTGCTTCAATGCCGCCGTTGACCTTCCAAGTGCCGAACGGCCCCATGTCGTAGCTGAGTGGCGTCGGCAGATCTATCGCGTAGCTGGGCGTGCCAGCAAGCAGCGTCAGCGCACTCGCGCCGATGAATGCAGTGAACAGAGTCCGGGTATGGCGTTGCATGCTTTCACTCCCCTCCGCGAGCAGGATCGCTCGCCCGTTGGTTCTTCAACTAGCCCACGAACGTGAGCCCTATAGTTGGCATACCATACCGTAATTGGATTAGCGGACGGCAAGACCGAATCTCGCTTTTGCGACGTATGCCAGAACGGTGTGGCAAGGATGTTACACTTGGCCGGTTCGCCGAGCACGCGTATCGGGATGCGCGGTCGCCGCACCAGTAAGCCGGTCCGGAGAAAAGCGAAAACTAAACAGCAATTTAGGTCAGGAACGCTGATCGAGCGTGACCGGTGGCCCGAGGGAGAGGCTTAGGGTGAACTGTCATCGCGAGCACAGCGAAGCGATCCACACTCTGGATTGCTTCGCCCTTACAGGGTTCGCAATGACGAAAAAGACGAATCACCACGAAGACACGGAGGCCACAGAGGAAGGATTCTTCTCCGTGTCCTTTGCGTCTCCGTGGTGCAAATCCGTCGGCGTCGTGTCGCGATTCACCCCCTCCCATTCCCTACTCCCCTCGAGGGTTAGGGTGGGGGGCTCTTCACCGTGCACACGCGCTGGCAATACTGATCGAGATGGCCGTGATCGACGCAGCGCAGGTAGCAGGCTTCGTTGACCGGCAACGCTGGCGGCTTGGCCACCTGTTGCGGCGCTGACTGGGCCGCGGGTTGCGGCGGGGCCTGGTTCTGCACGGGTTGCAGCGGCGCCGCGTTCTGCGCCGGCGGCGGCGCGACGAAATTCTGCGCAGGTTGCGGTGCGGGTTGAACGACGGACGGCGCGGATTGCGGTGCATTCGCCGGCGCCGGCGCGGCGGGCGGCGATTGCGTGGCCAACGGTGGTGCTGGTTGCTGCGCCGGCGCCGATGAGCGATTGGGAGCCACCGGCGCTGCCGCCGGCACGCCATTGGTGCACACGGCTTGGCAGTACTGATCGAGATGGCCGCGATCGAGGCACCGAAGCACGCAGGCTTCGTTCGTTTGGGCGCGCGCGGGCATGGCGAGGACCGCGCCCAAAACGACAACGACGCCTGCCCAAACGATCCGGCCCATACCTTATTCCCTCGCCCTGTTTGTCGGATCGGGTCTGGTGAGATGTCGTTCGATGCACCCGCCGGCGATGGTGCCCAGGGGCGGAATCGAACCACCGACACCGTGATTTTCAGTCACGTGCTCTACCAACTGAGCTACCTGGGCGCTTCCCATCGAGCGGCGCGCTTATCGCAGAATTGACCATGCGTGTCCAGCCGACGCGCCGGTTCGCGTCGCGGCTGGTCATGATGTTTTTTGTCATGCCCGGACTTGTTCCGGGCACCCACGCCTTCAAGTCGTGGATGGCCGGGTCGAGCCCGGCCATGACGAGGGCGGCGATCATGCCACGATATCGCGTTCCAGCCCCGTCGTGCCGGCCCGGCTCCGCGCCGTGCAGAATCACCGGTCCTCATCATCGTCGCCCGTGCGCGCATCCGGCGGCGTGTCCTCGGGCTTATCGTCGGTCGGCACGCGGTAACCGCCGCCGAACCATCGGCCGAGATCGACCATCGCGCAGCGTTGCGAACAGAACGGCCGGTATCGCATGACGACCGGCTTGCCGCAGATCGGACAGGGCCGGACCGGCTTTGGCCGCGGAACATCGTCCATGCCCTTTATTTAAGTCCGGCCGGACCGAATGTCGAAGGGTCCCGAGCCGGAAATCCGCGGTTGGCCGGGATTGCCAGACTTTTCGGCAATTCCGGGCGGGTTCACGTCTCGTTAAGCCCGGCCCAATAGAATCTAAACCATCGGAAGTATCGACACGGCGGCAATGAATAGGCACGGCACCCTTTGCGGTTTCGCCCGGCGTCTCGGGTATTGGCGCCGGCTTGTCGGCGACACGTGTGCGGTCGAAACCAGCACGTTGCCCAACACCTAATATACAATTACGGCAACGACATGCAGTACAGCTTTTCTTGCTCGGGCGGCTCGGGCTCGGGCAACGGCACCACCACGAGCAGCGTCATCCTCACCAACTAAGCGCGCGCGGCCGCGATCGATTCCGCCAGTGACGGCGCCTTGCGCTTGCGCACCAGTTCGACATGGCCGAGCCGCGTCCAGCCGAGCGCCTGACAATCCGGCACGTGGCGCGCCAACGCTTTCGCCAACGTCGCGAGTACGCGCGCGCGTTCGCCTTTACCTTTCATGCCGACGAAGCCGACGATCATCGGCCCGGAGAGATTGCGTAAGCGGATTTGCCGCGCGATTGCGCGCGCCGCCTCGAGATTGACCGCGACCGCCGACCGCGCCGTGCCGCTGTCGACGTCGACCGCGACGCCGAGCGCCGTCGGCTCGACCAGCAGAAACCCGCCGCCGGGAAGCGCCAAATGCGGCGCGAGCGCCTGCTCGACCGCGTCGGCGATGCCGGATGACTCATAAAGCGCTTCGTTCGCTGCAACGAGACCGGTGACCAGCGCCGGATGGCGAACACGGAGCCAGTTGCGCAGGTCGGCGTAGATCGCGCGGTCGTCGACCGCGATCGCGTCCGGCGCCGGATCGAGCCACGGCGCAATTAATGCCGCAACAGCGGGCGCCGGCTCATCGAGACGTTGCGGCGGCTTGCCGTTCGCCGGCGGCGCGAGCGCGCGCGACAGACGCATGGTGACGCCCGCCGCCTTGTCCGCGCGCGCGTCCTTGGCGATCTCAATGACGACCGCCTCGCCTTCGCGCAAGATTTTGAAACGCGACTTCGGCGTCACATCCTCGGCGCTGAGCAAGACCGGGCGCGCCAAGCCGATATCGACCAGCGCCGCCGGCAACTCAGGCCGTAGCGCGACAATCCGCGCCAGCCAGATCTCGCCGACCCGGCTCGCGCTGCCGCCGCTGGTGGCGCGCAGCTCGATAACCTGTCCGTCCTCGTTGAGCGCAGCCCACAGCTCGCCGCTCGACGCGGCGATCGCGATCTCGCGTTTCATCGGCCGAGCCGCGACGCCGGCGCATAGCCCTGACCGGCGAGCAGCGCGACGGTTTCGTACAGCGGCAAGCCGACGACGTTCGAGTAGGAACCGACGATGCCGCGCACGAAGCGCGCGGCGCGTTCCTGGATCGCATAGCCGCCGGCCTTGCCGCGCCATTCGCCCGACACGATGTAGCCTTCGATCTCGTCATCCGTCAGCCGCTTGAACAGCACCGCGGTTTCGACACGGCGGCTCGCGACCTTTCCGGCGGGCGTCACCACCGCGATGCCGCCATGCACACGATGACGGCGGCCCGACAGCAACGCCAGGCAGCGCCGCGCTTCGTCCTCGGTCGCGGGCTTGCCGAGAATGCGCCGGCCACAGGCGACGACGGTATCGGCGCCGAGCACGAACGCGCCTGACTCACGCTTTGCGATTGCGCGCGCCTTTTCTTCGGCCAACCGCAACGCGTGCGTCGTCGGCGTCTCGTCGTCACGCAGCGTCTCGTCGACATCGGCCGGCACCACGGCGTCGGGTTCGAGGCCGATCTGCGCCAACAGCGTGGCACGGCGCGGTGACGCCGACGCCAGCACGAAACGCAGGTTGTTCACGTGTCTAACGGGATTACTTGAAGCGGAAGGTGATCCGGCCCTTGGTCAGGTCGTACGGCGTCATCTCGACATTGACCCGGTCGCCGGCGAGGACGCGGATGCGGTTCTTGCGCATCTTGCCCGACGTGTGCGCGAGGACGACGTGGTCGTTGTCGAGCTTGACCCTGAACATCGCGTTGGGCAGGAGCTCGGTCACCGTTCC
Source organism: Allostellaceae bacterium (assembly GCA_035934995.1). Taxonomy (GTDB): domain Bacteria; phylum Pseudomonadota; class Alphaproteobacteria; order ATCC43930; family CGMCC-115725; genus REEB95. The sequence continues at coordinate 50,864 of DASYXI010000048.1, read as the reverse complement.
GGAGAACTCAATCAACTCTTCTTTCGGCATTCCCTGACCGCCGTTTGAGGAGGCTCAAACATCCTTAGAGGTCCGGTTTCGGTCAAGTCCTTTCCGGTCAAACCCCGGCCAACACGGCGTTTTTCGCGACCTTTGCGGCGCGCACGCACCGTCGCGGAGCCTAGCGGATGTGCAGGACGCAAAGCAGCGTGAACAGCCGCCGCGCCGTGTTGAAATCGAGTTCGACCGTGTCGACGAGCTTGTCGCGCATCAGCTGCGAGCCTTCGTTGTGCAGGCTGCGCCGGCCCATGTCGATGGCTTCGATGCGCGACGGATCGGCTGTCTTCACGGCGCTGAAATAGCTCTCGCAAACCAGGAAATAGTCTTTGACCAAGCCGCGGAAGGGCGCGAGCGACAGGGTCAAGCGTTCGAGCGGCTTATCGGTCGCATCGCGCACGTCCAGCACCAGCCGCTCCTCGGCGATGCTGAGATGCAGGTTGAACGGACCGGCGACGCCGGACTTCGGCACGAAGCTGTTCTGCTCGAGCAGATCGGCGATGGCGACCGCGCGTTCGTGCTCGACGTCGCTGTTGCGGCGGATGACCGTCTTCTCGTCGAGCGTGACCTGGGCGATGCGATGCAGCGACGCGTTCATGCCAACTCGGCTTTCGTTAAGAGCCGCGCGGCAGGTTGAGACGGATCGCGATCGACAGCGCGTGCGCGTCGAGCCCTTCGGCCTTGGCGAGCGTCACCGCCGCCGGTCCGATGGCGTTGAGGCTCGTGGCGTCGCATCGCACCAGCGACGTGCGCTTCATGAAATCGAGCACCGACAGGCCCGACGAGAACCGCGCGCTGCGCGCCGTCGGCAGCACGTGGTTCGGACCGGCAACGTAATCGCCGACAGCCTCCGGCGTGTGGCGGCCGAGGAAGATCGCGCCGGCGTTGCGGATGTCGGCGGCGAGCGTCACCGCGTCGTCGACGGCGATTTCGAGATGCTCGGGCGCGAGACGATTGACCAGATCGGCGGCCTCGTCCCAACGCTGGATCACGACGATGGCGCCAAAGCGTTGCCAGCTTTCGCCGGCAATGGCGCGGCGCGGCAGCGTCTTGAGCGCGCTCTCGACCGCGGCGGCGACGGCATCGGCGAACTTGGCATCGTCGGTGATCAGGATGGCCTGCGCCGCGGCGTCGTGCTCGGCCTGCGACAGCAGGTCGATGGCGATCCACGCCGGATCGTTCTTGGCGTCGGCCAGAACCAAGATCTCGGACGGACCGGCGATCATATCGATGCCGACCTGACCGTAGACGCGGCGCTTGGCCGCCGCGACATAGGCATTGCCGGGACCGACGATCTTGTCGACCGGCGCGATGGTCGCGGTGCCGTAAGCCAGCGCACCGATCGCCTGCGCGCCGCCGATGCGATAAATCTCGCCGACGCCGGCGAGATCGGCCGCGGCCAACACCAGCGGATTAAGCGCGCCTTCCGGCGCCGGCACGACCATGGCGACGCGCGGCACGCCGGCGACCTTGGCCGGCAGCGCGTTCATCAGCGCCGACGACGGATAGGCGGCGCTGCCGCCGGGTACGTAGATGCCGACAGCGCCAATCGGTTGCCAGCGCGCGCCGAGCCGCACGCCGGCGGGATCGGTGTAATCGAGATCCTGCGGCACCTGCTTGCGGTGATAGGCCTCGATGCGCGCCGCCGCGAGGCTCAGCGCCTTGAGCGTCTCGGTAGCGCATTGCGCCTTGGCGGCGGCGATCTCGGCCGGCGACACGCGCAGCTTGGCGGCGGTCAGATCGAGCCTGTCGAGCCGGCGCGTGTGTTCGATGACGGCGGCGTCGCCGCGCGCCTTGACGTCGTTGAGGATCGCGCCGACCGCAGCGTCGACATCGGCCGCCAGCTCGCGCTTCAAATCGAGCAGCGCGGCGAAATCCTTCGCGAAGCTGCGCGCCGCGCTGTCGAGCCTAAGCGGCACGGGCGGCCTCGCGGAAGCGCTCGATCCACGGATCGATCTCGGTGTTGCGCGTCTTGAGCGCGACGCGGTTGACGACGAAGCGCGACGTCACGTCGGCGATGTGTTCGATCTCGACCAGGCCGTTCTCGCGCAAGGTTTGGCCGGTGGCGACGAGATCGACGATGCGACGCGACAAGCCCATCCCTGGCGCAAGTTCCATCGCGCCGTTGAGCTTGATGCATTCGGCCTGCACGCCGCGGCCGGCGAAATGCCGGCGCGTGATCTCGGGATATTTGGTCGCGATGCGCACGGCGCTCCAGCGCCCCGGATCGTCGTGGCCGAGATCCTCCGCCGGCGCGGCGACGACAAGACGGCACTTGCCGACGCCGAGATCGAGCGGCGCGTAGATTTCGGCGTACTCGAATTCCATCAGCACGTCGCTGCCGGCGATGCCCATGTGTGCGCCGCCGAAAGCAACGAAAGTGGCGACGTCGAAATTGCGCACGCGGATGACGTCGAGGTTGTCGTGATTGGTGCGGAAGCGGAGCTTGCGCGTGTTCGGATCGTCGAACTCGCGCTCGATTTCGATTCCGGCGCGCTTCACCACGGGCACCACCTCGTCGAGGATGCGCCCTTTGGGCAGCGCCAGCACTAGCGTTTCGTTACCGAGCAACGATCACTCCAATGGCGATAAAGGCGGAAACGGACGAAGACGGGCCCTAGCCCGCGTCCTCATCCGGATGGCGCGGGCGGAAACGCGTTGGCCAAGGCTCGCCGAAGTCATCTAAATGGCACAGGATGCTTGTGGATTCCAGCCGAATGCTGGCGCCGGCGGCGAAATCGAGATAAAGCGCGCCCGGCGCCGCCCGCACCGCCAGCAGCACCAGAAGCCGGTCGGCGTCGTGCGGATCGACGTCGCGCCGCTTGACCGCGGTGACGCCATCGACGCGCAGGCCGCTCATCACCCGCTCGCCGCCGCGCGCACCCGGAGTTTCGCTTTCGCGCCGGAAGCGATTGGCGACCAGGACAAAGCGCCGCTCATCGGCCTCGTAGGTCATGTCGCCGACCAGGACCATGGCGTCTTGCAGCACGGTCGAGATCACCGCCAGATCTTCGTCGTCTTCGGCCTTGAGACGGAGCCGCGTCGGCCCGCGATCCGGCTCCGCGCGGCTCGCCATAGCGCGCTCAGCCCTCGCCGCCCACGCGTTCGATCGCGGCGCCGCAAGCGGCGAGCTTGGCTTCGAGCCGCTCGTAACCGCGATCGAGATGATAGACGCGGTTGACGACGGTCTCGCCTTCGGCGGCGAGGCCGGCCAGCACCAGCGACACCGACGCGCGCAAATCGGTCGCCATCACCGGCGCGCCGGTGAGATGCGCGACGCCGCGGATCGACGCCGACGCGCCTTGCACCGTGATGTCGGCTCCCATGCGGTTCAACTCGGGCACGTGCATGAAGCGGTTCTCGAAAATCGTCTCGGTGATGATCGAATCACCGTCGGCGGTCGCCATCAGCGCCATGAACTGCGCCTGGAGATCGGTCGGAAAGCCGGGGAACGGCGCGGTGGCGACGTCGATGCCCTTGAGGCGGTTGGCATGGCGGCTGACCTTGATGCTGCCCGGCAGCCGCTCGACAGCGACGCCGGTGCCTTCCATCGCCTGCGCGGCGGCCGCCACCATGTCATAGGACGCGCCGACCAGCTCGATCGCGCCGCCGGTGATCGCCGCCGCCATCATGTAGGTGCCGGTCTCGATGCGATCCGGAATGACGCTGTGCGTCGCACCGTGCAGCCGCGAAACGCCGGTGACGGTGATGCGCTCGCTGCCGGCGCCTTCGATCTTGGCGCCCATGCTGTTGAGGCAGCGCGCGAGATCGCCGATCTCGGGCTCGCGCGCGGCGTTGACGATGACGCTCGTGCCGTCGGCGAGCGCCGCCGCCATCAACGCATTTTCGGTGGCGCCAACGGAGACCGACGGAAAGACGATCTCGCCGCCTTTGAGTCCCTTGGGCGCCGTGGCGTGGATGTAGCCCTTTTCGATGGCGATGGTGGCGCCGAGCGATTCGAGCGCCTTGATATGAAGGTCGACCGGCCGCGTGCCGATGGCGCAGCCGCCGGGCAACGACACGCGCGCCTGGCCAAGCCGCGCGACCAGCGGCCCCAGCACCAGAACGCTCGCGCGCATGCGGCGCACCAGATCGTAAGGCGCGGTGGTCGAGACGATGCGTTTGGCGCGCAGCTCGAGCACATGGCCCTGCTCGTCCGCTGCCTCGGCACCCGGCATGTTGACCGAGACGCCGTGCTGCACCAGCAGGTGCGACAGGGTGGTGATGTCGGCCAGGAACGGCAGGTTCTTGATAACGAGCGGCTCGTCCGTCAGCAAACAAGCGGTCATCAGCGGCAGGGCCGCATTCTTGGCGCCGCCGATCGCGATCGAACCGTGCAGGGGCCGGCCGCCGCGGATGCGAATCTTGTCCATGCGCGAAACTTATGCCCCCGGAACCGTTAATGCACCGCTCTAAAATCGCTCTCTATATAAGGCAGGCTTTGTGGCGGAAATGCGAGCACCCGATCACAGCCGCGGCAGGGTCACGCCGCGCTGTTTCTGGTACTTGCCGCCGCGATCGGCATAGGACACCTCGCAAACCTGGTCGCTCTTGAAGAAGAGGAACTGGCAGATGCCTTCGCCGGCATAGATGCGCGCCGGCAGCGGCGTGGTGTTCGAGATTTCGATGGTGACGTGGCCTTCCCATTCGGGCTCGAGCGGCGTGACGTTGACGATGATGCCGCAGCGCGCATAGGTCGATTTGCCGAGGCAGATCACCAGCGTGTCGCGCGGGATGCGGAAATACTCCATCGTCGAAGCGAGCGCGAAGCTGTTGGGCGGCACGACGCAGATGTCGGTCTGCTTGTCGACGAAGCTCTCGGACGAGAAATTCTTCGGATCGACGACGGCGCTGGAGACATTGGTGAAGATCTTGAAGTCGCGGCCGACGCGCGCGTCGTAACCGTAGGACGACAAGCCGTAGGAGATGACGCCCTGGCGCGTCTGCTTCTCGACGAAGGGCTCGATCATGCCGCGGGCGAGCGCCATCTCGCGAATCCATTTGTCCGGCATGATCGACATTCGTGCGCTCCTCGCTCTCGTCTGTTTAACCCGCCCCGGTTTAATGGATGGGGCGGAAAGCCTCAAGCGGAACGCGGCGGTTTGGCCGGCGGCACGGCAGCGTCGCCATCCGGCGCGCGGGCGCGCGCCTGCGCCTTGCGTCGGCCGAGATTGGCGCGCAGCGCTTCGGCAAGCCGCGCTTGCTTGGCTGCGGCCTTGGGATTCTGTTCTTTTGCCGCTTGCGTGGCGGGGCCCGAGTCGCTTTGCCCTGGCATTTGCCGCTCTTTAACGCTCATGGCTCAGAGTTGCGGCGGTCGTGCCGCCGCGTCAAGACGGGCAAGACGCCTTGCCAAGCCGGGCGCGGCTCGTGTATGTCCGGCGCGCCCCCGGATGCTGCCGTAGCTCAGTGGTAGAGCACTCCCTTGGTAAGCCAGATTTGTATTTTAATTCAATGGTTTATCAAACACTTGCCGTGGACACAAGAAGCCACAAATCGCCGGTTTTGGACTCTGAGTCCTTCCAAAATCCCTCACGCACAAACTGCACTCCCTTGTTTGCAAAAAAGCGCGGGGGAGATTTGTGTTTTTTGATCCCGAGTTCCCCGAGAGTCCTCACGCATGTGACGGCGCCACACGTACTCCCGTGTTTCCCTGTGGCAGACTCATTTTGATCTCGCAATTCTCCCGTAAGTTCTCACCCTCCCGCAGCCGCCGAACTACCACTCAAGCACATCATGCCAATGCCCCGGCACGGTGACGCTCACGACGCGCCGTCTCTTCGCTTACTTTCCTTTGGACGGCTCGCGCTCATCGGACCGTCTGTTCTTCGCGAGAAGGTCCCACACACTGAATGCCTCTTCGTATCCTGACCGTACCTCTTGGTGTCCCCCTATTCCCGTCGCCGGTACGGTCGAGGTTCGCCACGATCTTGTCGGCCTCATGCGCTGACCAGCAGTCGAGTCTGTGATTCAGTCGCTTTACGGTTGTCCAAATGCTCATGGAGAATCCTCCTAATGCTGGGAGATTGAATGACTGCGCGGCTGCAGCACGCATCCGGAAAAACCGCTCATTTAAGGATCGACGTGTAGACTGTCCGATGGATCTGCTGCGCGCGGCCCCAATAGCGGATCGAAGCGAAACAGGGTCGCGCAGTAGGGGCACAGAATTTTGTCTTGATCACCCATGTTGATGTAAACGTGCGGGTGATCTTGTGGTGGCGATACGCCAATGCAGAGAAATTCCCGCGCGCCGATCCGGATTTCCGCAAGCCCATGGTCGTTCCGGAATTTCGGATAGCGGCTCGACATTTGAGCCTCGCCTGATCACGCATACGCGCGATAAAGCGCGTAGGCCACGACCATGGCAGTGAGCAAAATGGGAATGACGATAGGCGGGACAAACCACGAGGACATGGCACGCACCCCTTCTTTGTCAGGCGGGAGCCCTGGCCTCTCTCAGTCGCCGGCGCCTATCAGCGTAGCCGGCGATAGCGTTGATGTGGTTATGCGCCGCTCAACATGCAACAAGCTCGTGGATGACCCGACTTGAGGTAGCGGGCTAGCTTGAATATACCGCCCCTTCGGTTTGTTTCCGGGGCATGCCATATTGGCTGTATGGCAATCTTTGACCTTAATGGTCCTCTCTCATCGGTCGAATTTGAATCCCTTCGGGAATTATCCAAGGGACTTAGATGGCAAACCATCCCCGCGCAACACGCGGCGAAACTGCTCAGTCTCGGTTATGCTTGAGAGGCTGTTGGTGGCCTTTCGATTACCGACGTCGGGCAATTGCGGGTGACAAGGGGAACTTAGTGGTCCCAAAGCCTGTCATTATTTGACGGCATCCGTCCGACCGCCTGGGTTTGTCGAGACGGCGTCGCATATAAACTTCCGCGAATTCGCGACCCTCGGTCTTCGATTTAAACGACTCAAACCTGCCACTTTGGCTGGTCCGGCGATCAGCGCGACTTCGAACCGCTACCGCTGCATCGACGAGACCGGGTTCGGAGCAGGTTCGGACGGGTGCTCCGCCCGGAAATACGACCCGGCAAGGAAGACGGCCGCGGCGGCGACAACGCAAATCAGCCCGATCGCAACTCTCAATCTCGCCTTTTTATCCCGGCCTCGTTCGCCCTGTGGTGGCGTGGCGGTACGGACGCTGTGCGTTGGTAAGCGTTGCACCAGGCGATCGGCGATTGCCGATGAATCGGTCATCTTCCAGTCCCCTTCAGGGAGCGCAGCAATTATCGCGGCGAGCGCCTGAGCGGCCGCCGCCCTGGGCAAATCTGACAGCCGGGCGGCCTCCCGCCACGGATCGACTCCGAGCCGCGTCAATGCCGAAAGCACCGTCAGCGGACCATGTTCTTCCTCGCCAACGGGCGCGAAGAGAAATTCGTTGAATTCGGAATGAATCAGTGAAAATTGCGGACGCAGGGCCATTTTGCGCCTCCGATGACTTGCACCGCTTATGATCGTTGCCAAGCGCCGCCGCTCGCGACGAACAAACCTGCCAAGAGCGCGCCGCCGATCAGTGCTGTCAATTTCAGTTCCGTTGCGTTGAGAGCCAACCAATGTTTCCAGCCGTTCATCATGAATTCCCGTGCGCCACGCCTTCTTCTCCGAGGCGCGGTAGCAGTGCGGTCAGCCAGCAGCGGCGCTACGTCCTGCACTCGAACGTCGCTTGCCAGAACTGTGGCCAGCTCCGTAGGCTCTACGTCGACGATCCGAGCCCACTCCGTGCTACCGGATCTTCCAGGCAGGCGAATAAAAGTTGAAAGCCGCCGGTAGGCTGTATGCGATATGATCTGAAGCAGCTCTTCATCGGTTTCAACGACGTAGCGTCCGGCAGGCTGAACATCGTCCACTCCGCTGAGCTTGAACGGGTGCAGGAATGTAACGGTGTTGCTGCTCGTTCGCATGGTCATGGGCGTCCTCGATCCTTGATCCTTCGATGAACATCGGAAGGCAAGTTCCTGTCGGAATCGTGACGCTTCCGCGGTGGCCACCTTAGGGAGCTGGCAGGCCACCAGCCGGAGGATGATCCGGATACATCCTCGCGCTCCTCCTTGTGTCGGCGAGAGGCTAGAAGTCCGCGCCCTCAATGCCGCTGCTCGACATTGCCTGCACTCCCTTCTCCGGCTTCTCGGCAACCATTGCCTCTGTGGTGATGAGCAAGCCGGCGATAGAAGCCGCGCCCTGCAGCGCCAGGCGCACGACCTTGGTCGGATCGATGATCCCGGCTTTCAGCATGTCGACGTAGTTGCCAGATTGGGCGTCGAAGCCGTGACTGGCATCGCCTTTCTCCAAAAGCTTACCGACGATGACAGAGCCATCGGCTCCGGCATTTGCGAAAATCTGCCGGGCCGGCGCCTGCAGCACACGACGCACGATGTCGATGCCGACCCTTTGGTCGTCATTTTCGGGGTTCAGCCGGCCCAGCGCTTTGCTTGCATAAAGGAGGGTGACGCCACCACCGGCGACGATGCCTTCCTCGACCGCGGCGCGGGTCGCATGCATCGCGTCGTCAACGCGATCCTTGCGTTCCTTCACCTCGACCTCGGTCGCACCGCCGACGCGGATCACCGCGACGCCGCCGGCCAGCTTGGCCAGCCGCTCTTGCAGCTTCTCGCGGTCGTAATCCGACGTCGTCTCCTCGATCTGAGCCTTGATCTGGCCGACGCGGGCCTGGATGTCGGCCTTCTTGCCGGCGCCATCGATGATGGTGGTGTTTTCCTTTTCGATGCGCACCTTCTTCGACCGGCCGAGCATGTCGAGCGTCACGTTCTCGAGCTTGATGCCAAGATCGTCGCTGATGACCTGACCGCCGGTCAGGATCGCGATGTCCTCGAGCATCGCCTTGCGGCGATCGCCGAAGCCCGGCGCCTTGACCGCCGCGACCTTGAGGCCGCCGCGCAGCTTGTTGACGACCAGCGTCGCCAAAGCCTCGCCCTCGACCTCCTCGGCGACGATGAGCAGCGGCTTGCCGCTCTGGACAACGGCCTCGAGCAAGGGGAGCAGTGCTTGCACGCCGGGTAGCTTCTTCTCGTGCAAGAGGACGTACGGCTCCTCGAGCTCGGCGAACATTTTCTCGGCGTTGGTGACGAAGTACGGCGAAATGTAGCCGCGATCGAACTGCATGCCTTCGACGACGTCGAGCTCGGTCTCGAGGCTCTTGGCCTCCTCGACCGTGATCACGCCCTCGTTGCCGACTTTCTGCATGGCCTTGGCCAGCATCTCGCCGATCTCGCGGTCGTCATTGGCGGAGATCGTCCCGACCTGAGCGATCTCGTCGTTGGTCGAAACCTTCTTCGAGCGCTTCTTGATGTCAGCGATAACCGAGTCGACCGCCTTGTCGATGCCGCGCCTCAGGTCCATCGGGTTGAGGCCGGCGGCGACCGCCTTGACGCCTTCGCGCACGATGGCCTGGGCGAGGATCGTTGCCGTAGTCGTCCCATCGCCAGCCTGCTCGCTCGTCTTGCTTGCGACCTCGCGGATCATCTGCGCGCCCATGTTCTCGAACTTGTCGGCGAGCTCGATCTCCTTGGCGACGGTCACGCCGTCCTTGGTGATGCGCGGCGCGCCGAACGACTTGTCGAGCACGACGTTGCGGCCCTTGGGGCCGAGTGTCACCTTGACCGCGTTCGCCAGAATGTCGACGCCGCGCAGCAGCCGCTCGCGCGCGTCGCCATTAAATTTGACTTCTTTGGCAGCCATGTTCCGTCTCCAATTGTTAAGCGGCTTTCTTCCTCGCGACGACCCGGTCGATCACACCCAGGATGTCGGATTCCTTCATGATCATGAGGTCCTCGCCATCGAGCTTGATCTCGCTGCCCGACCACTTCCCGAACAGCACGCGGTCACCTGCCTTAACGTCGAGGGCGTGCAGCACGCCATTCGCATCGCGCGCGCCCGACCCGACGGCAACGACTTCGCCTTCCATCGGCTTTTCCTTGGCGGTGTCGGGAATGATGATGCCGCCGGAGGTCTTCGCCTCCTGCTCGACACGACGGATCAGGACGCGGTCCTGCAGCGGACGCAATTTCATTGATCGTCTCCTCGGACCAGAATTTTGCGAGAATTTGGCACTGTCTGATCGAGAGTGCCGATGTGCCTTTCACCACGTGGGGCGATGGGTCGCCAATTACAACTAGGAAACCACCATGAGGCTCACCGGCCTTCGCGAATCGTCTAATAACCCTCTGCGATCGCAGCCCTATTCAAGAAATAAATATTTCCGCTTTAGCGTTGTCGAAAACCCCATCAGGTTGGCGTGTACCCACCGGCGGCGTCGATCGTCGTCTCGATGCCATTGGCCGCGAATACCTCCAAGGCGGTTGCGAACGCTGGCTCCGATAACGCGTGCACGTCCATGCCAACGAACAATGGTCCGTCGATTCCTGCGCGATGCCGGCAGAGGCAGATGGTCTGCGCGATCGCCAGGATATGCGCCTCGTTGAACGCGCATTCGAAGGCCGAGCCGCGGTGCCCCAAGGTGCCGAAGGACACGCGCTGCGTCGGAATCGCGGGGTCTGGCACTGCGGCGAAGTAAGCCGTTACCAATCGCGACACATTGACAAGGGTCGATGCTGGGGCGAGTTTTCCCGCCAGCGGACTTGTCTGGGCAGTCAAATTGTTGCGGCTTTCATCCCAGTACGATTGTCACGCTGTGGCTTGCCCCGTCATCGGTCACTGGGATCAATGCGGGTGTTCTCGACAACATCTCTCCATCGAGTTTGATCGCGAGAACGCCGCGGGAGATTCCCAACGGATTCTCGACGCGGATATCGTAGCGTGAGCTGCCGCGGCGGAACGAGATTTCGTAGCCGGGCCATGTCTTAGGAATACAGGGGTCGATGAGCAGATTGCTGCCCTGCAATCGGAAACCGAGGATGCTCTCAAGCGCCACGCGATAAATCCACCCCGCCGATCCGCTGTACCAAGTCCAACCCCCGCGTCCAACATGTGGCGGCACAGAATAGATATCGGCACTGACGACATACGGTTCCACCTTATAACGGTGAACACTTGTAGGGTTATTGGTGTGATTAATCGGATTGAGCAATGACAACAATTCGAACGCTCTGTCGCCATCGCCGAGCCGCGCGAATGCCAACGCCGACCAAGCCGCAGCATGGGTATATTGCCCACCATTTTCGCGAATGCCAGTTGGGTAGCCTTTGATATAGCCCGGGTCGGGCCCGGCGTGGTCGAAGGGCGGTGTCAAGAGCAGCGCCAGCAGATCGTCGCGCCATACAAGATATTTGTCGACTGCCGCCATGGCACGCTCGGCGCGTGCAGGCTCGGCTGCGCCGGAGATCACGCTCCACGATTGCGCGATGGAATCGATGCGGCATTCGCTGTTCGACGCTGATCCCAGAGGCATGCCATTGTCAAAATAAGCGCGGCGATACCAATCGCCGTCCCAGCCATGCTGTTCCAACGCGCCCCTCAAAGCGGCCGCGTGTTCCAGCCAGTCATGCGCGCGGCCATCGTGTCGCCGATCCGCGAGCCGCGCGAATGTCACCAGCGTCGCATGGAGGAACCAGCCAAGCCACACGCTTTCGCCCTTTCCGCCTTCGCCGACCCGATCCATACCGTCGTTCCAGTCGCCGGTTCCCATGAGCGGCAAGCCATGCGCGCCGGTAGCGAGGCTCGTGTCGAGCGCCAGCGCGCAATGCTCGAACACGCTTGCCTGCATTGTGGAAGTTGTCGGCTGAAAGAATGCGTCATGCTGACCATCGTGAAGAACCGGCCCGTCGAGGAATGGAACCATCTCATCGAGCAGCGCGAGATCGCCGGTGATCCCGACATAATGTGCGGTGACATAAGCGAGCCATATTCGATCGTCGGTGATACGCGTGCGAATGCCACGGCCGGTATCGGGCGACCACCAATGCTGCACATCGCCTTCAGAAAATTGTCGTCCTGCCGCGCGCAGCAGGTGAGCGCGCGTCAGATCCGGTCGCGATACACAGAGCGCCATCACGTCCTGAAGTTGATCGCGAAAGCCGTAAGCGCCGCTTGCCTGATAGAATGCCGTCCGCGCCCACACCCGGCACGACAGCGTCTGATAAGGCAGCCAGTGGTTCACGAGGATGTCCAGCGTACGGTCCGGCGTTTTCACCTGGATCGCGCCCGTGACGTCGTCCCACTGCTTGGTGACGGCAGCGAAGATCGCGTCAAGATCGGCGGCGCGATTTTTGGCAATCAAAGATTGTGCCTCCGCGCGACTCGCCGCCTCACCCAGGAAGAAAATCACCTCAACCGAGCCGAGCGCGCCAAGCGTCACGCGCGTTTGTAAGGCACCGCAAGGATCGAGCCCGGCACCGACGCGACCGGAAAGTTGTGTGCCCTGCGTCAATCCCAGGGGCCGGTCGAGCGTGCCGTCGCGTCCAATGAATTCTGAGCGGTCGCCGGTCCATGTCGCTTGCCGGCCAGCCAGATCGACGAATGCGACCTGTTCGCCGAAGTCATTGCTCCACGGATTCTGAGCGAACATGGCGCCGGTTTTCGGATCAATCTCTGTCACGACAAAAGGTGCTGTCGCAGTGCGCGAAGCGCCGAGCACCCACTCCACATACGCCGTGACCGAAAGACGACGAACGCGCCCCGAATGATCGGTGATCTTCAGCCGTGAAATCTTGATCGCATCGTCGATCGGGACATATTGCTGAAGTTCGAGCCCTACACCGTGTGCGGAATGCTCGAAGCGGCTGTAACCGAGGCCGTGTGTCACGGTATAGGGCGATTCCTTCTCGCGGATCGGCAGCGCGGTCGCGCTCCACACTTCGCCCGTCTCTTCGTCGCGCACATAGAGCACCTCGCCGGGCATATCGCTGACGGGATCGTTCGACCAGGGTGTAAGCTGGTTCTGCTGGCTGTTGAGCGCCCAGGTGAAACCGCCGCCTTCGGTGGAAACCTGAAAACCGAACGACGAATTGGCGATAACGTTGATCCACGGTGCTGGCGTGCAGTCTGCTCCTTCGAGGATCGTCACATATTCGCGTCCCGTAGCGCCGAAGCCGCCGAGCCCGTTGAAGTATTCCAGCGACTGCCGCGGCGATTTTGGTTCCGGCGCGGCGCTTGCCGCGATGCGCCAAGTCGGCGGTGCGGTCGGCGGCTTGCGGTCGCGCGCCCAATTGATCTGTTCGGCGAGGGTGCCGTAGCCACCACGGAGCACCGCCCGCGCCGCCGTCTGCACGAGCCCGCGAACCTCGCTCGAGAGCAGATCGGCGCGGAGGACGAATACGGCGCCGCGCGCGTCGTCGCCCGGCGCTTTGGGGATGGAGCGATTCGTGCGTACCAGCGCATCCAGCGAATTTTGCAAATCCTGTATGTAGGACGGCGCACGATCGTTCAGGATCACGAGGTCGACGGCAAGCTGCTTCAGCCGCCAGTATTCATGGGCGCGCAATACCTGGCGGACGAGTTCGAGGTCGTCACCCTCCACGATCTGAACGAGCACGATGGGAAGATCGCCCGATATGCCCTGCGCCCAGAGCGCGGATGACTTTCGCGCGCCGCGCTTTAGGATGTCTTGCGAGGGCCGAAGGGCTGGGTCGGAATACAGCACGTGATTGGCGAGTCGCTGGAATAGGTGGGCATCGTCCGTGGAAATCCCCAGATGATGGAGCTGCATCTGCGCCTGCGTCCAAGCAAGCGTGGCCGCGCGCTCGTACGCCATCGCGTCGTGATGCTTGTCCGCGAGGTCGAGCACGGCCTCACGTGTAGGCGCGGCCATCGTCCAGAACGCCAGTCGTGCCGTGTCGCCACCTGGGATACGCACGCGCTGGCGCAGGCCAAAAACCGGATCGAGGACCGCGCCCGCGGTGTCGGACAGCGGCCAACCATCATGCACTGCGGCGGACGCTCGAATGGTCCGCCCGCGCCCGAGAAAGCGCGCGCGATCAGTTTCAAACTGCACGCCGCCCACGATTTCGCCCTCGACGACGACGAGATGCGCCGCCCAGATCTGCGGATCGCCGTCTGAACGTCGCCGCCGCGTGGCGAGAATTGCCCCGAGCCCGGGCACGAACTCCGTTTCCACAAACAATTTGGAAAAGGCGGGATGGGCCAAATCGTCGGACGGCCGCGCCAAGGCGATTTCGGCGTAAGACGTCACATCGATCTCCCGCGCGCGAATGCCGTGGTTGGTGATCGAAATGCGTCGCACCTCCGCATCATCTTCCGGAGAGATCGCGATCTCCAGAACGGTGCCGATCAAACCGTCGCGCCGAGCGATCTGGGCGCCGTCCTCGGCAAAAATCACATTGTATGTGTCCGGTTCGGCGCCGCACGGCTGGTAGCCGGCCGACCACACATCTCCGCTGTGCACGTCGCGCAAAAAGATGTAAGAGCCCCAGCCGTCGCAAGTCGTGTCCTCGCGCCAGCGCGTGACAGCAACATCACGCCAGCGGCTGTAACCTGAGCCGGCGGCCGTCACCATCACGGAATAACGTCCATTGGAAAGCAGCTGCGTACGCGGCACCCGCGAATGGGCGCTCGTATAGCGCCGCTGAACGTCGGGCAAAAGGCCGGCGGCTTCGACCGCTTCCGTCGTGCGTTCGGGTGGTTGACGGGCAAGAGCGACATCGCGCGGCATGCGCTCCTGGAGCAGAAGCTCGGCCGCCTGGACGAATGCTTCGGCATGGAAGCGCGCACGCATCGCACCATCCTGCAGCGCATCGCCAACGGCGACCAGGCTCATTGCCTGGTGATGCGCCATATAGGCGCGCACGACGATGAATTCCGCACCATCGGGCACACGAGAGCGCGTATAGTCGATCGCCTCGTACCAGCCATATTGGCCGCGCGCACCCAGCGCCTCGAGACGTTTGAAGTTTCGCACCGCGGCGGCGGGATCGACCATGGCGGCGAGTGCCGTCGCATAGGGCGCGACGACGGTGTTTTCGCCGAGGGCGCGCTTGAAGCCTAGGTCGGGAACGCCGAAACCTGAATATTGATATGTCTGCTCAATATCGCGCGCGTTATATTCCGATTCCGACATACCCCAGGGAATTCCGAGTTCCTCGCCATACTCAATCTGCCGGCGCACGATCAGGCGATTGGTCTGTTCGAGCAGACTGCCTGCCGGCGCGCGCATGACGAGTGACGGCATCAGGTATTCGAACATCGATCCGGACCAAGAGATCAGGCCTGAGGCGCCATCGATTGGCGTCAATGTGCGCCCGAGACGAAACCAATGCCGCGCCGGAACATCGCCCTTTGCGATCGCCACAAAGCTCGCCAGCCGCGCTTCGGAGGCGAGTAGGTCGTAATAATTGGAATCGAGGCTACCGTCGGCGCCGCGATAGCCGATCGATAGGAGCTGGCGATCAAGATTGAACAGAAAACCGAATTCCATTGCGGTAGCCATCGTCTTGGACGTCTCGGCGAGTGTCACCAGACGATGGAGGAGCAATCGTACCGCCTGCCCAGATTTTTCCAGCGCGATGATCAGTGCTGCCGTATTGGGATTGTTGCCTAACGGATCCGTTTTTCGCTCCTCGAGACTGCGTAGCACCGCGTCACAAACCTGTGGTAGGCGTTCAAGCGTGGGCACTTTGGCAAGTTCCGAAAGGTCCGGGCCACCCACAAACAGCGCCGCGTCGCGTGCGACAATCCCGGCCCATGGCATAAGCGTTTCGAAGTCGTGCCGATGTGCATAAACCGAGGCCCGCAGCGCGTTCGCCCAGATCGGAACGTCGTAGGCGCGTTCGTCGGCGGAATCTTTTGCGATTTCAGCGATTGCATCCGCACGACGAACCAGTTCGTCCATGAGTCCCGCTAAGGCGACTGCATCGCCTGGTTGATGTGCGAGCAGACTTCCGAATTCATCAATTGCTGCGAGCAGCGTTGACAGCAGCGGCTGGTGCGGATTGGCACGGAGGGATTCGGCGAGAAGACTGATCGTGTCTTTTAGTCCGTAGCTCCAGCGCGGATTGAAAGCCGGGCCGGCGACAATCTCGCGGCAGGCATTGCCGAGCGCAATCAGATGGCCGGCGAGATTACCGCTATCGACGGAAGAGATATATTTCGGCTCAAGCGCGCGCAGACTCCGCGTGTCATACCAGTTGTAGAAGTGGCCGCGAAAGCGTTCGAGCTTGCCCATCGTGGCAAATGTCGCTTCCAACCGGTCCAACGTTTCGAAGGTACCTAGCCAGCCGAAATCGCGCGCGACGACGGCCGATAGCAGATACAGGCCGATATTCGTTGGCGAGGTGCGATGCGCCACCACCGGGTGCGGCTCTTCTTGGAAATTGTCGGGCGGAAGCATGTTGTCTTCCGCCGTGACGAAAATCTCGAAGAAGCGCCACGTCCGCCGCGCGATCAGGCGCAGCGCGTGAGCGTCGGCGGCGGTCACCGATAGATGCCCGGTCACCGGCGGCGGCAGGCTCGCCAGCCTGGCGACAATGGGCGAAAAGACCCAAAGCGCAGCAAATGGCGCGGCGAGCAGCCATGTTTGATCACCAATGAGCACGATGACGACGCCGACGGCGACGGCGAACGCGACGCTCGCCAAGAGCTGAACGCCGAGTGCGCGGGAATCGAATTGCGCGTCTTCGCCCGACTGCGCGGCGGTCGTCCACTCCAGCAGTCGGCGGCGTGCAATAAACAGTCGGTACAGTGTTCGCATCACGGCATCGACCATCAGCCAGGCCTGATGCGCGAGGAAGGTCACGAGAAACGCACTCTGCAAAAAGCCGATCGCCAGATCTTTGCGGATGCCGTTCAGATGATTACGCAGCGAAACGCCTGTTCGTTTGGGAACGATGCCGGCAATAGCCGGGAGCAGCGGCGGGAATGCGAGGGTGAACAGCAGGAAGGCGGTCCATGCCAGCGCCGCGTCAAATGGCTGGAGCCAGCCCACTATGAAGGCAAGAAGCGCCGCGGGCGCCGAAAGGGAACGGCGCAGATTGTCCAGGAGCTTCCACCGGCCAGCCACCGGTAGAGCGCGTCGCTCGGAATTGTCGTGCCTACCGGGGCCGCGACCAAAAAGCCAAGGCAGCAATTGCCAGTCACCGCGGGCCCAGCGGTGCTGCCGTGCGCTCGCGACGTCGTAGCGTGATGGAAATTCCTCGACGAACTCAATATCGGAAGCGAGCCCCGCGCGGGTGAATATCCCTTCCAGCAGATCGTGGCTCAATACGGTGCTGTCGGGGATTTTCTCCTGCATCGCGCGTTCGACTATATCGATTTCGTAGATTCCCTTGCCAACATACGAACCTTCCTCGAACAGGTCCTGATAGACGTCGGAGACGGCAAAGGCGTAGGGATCGAGACCATTAGGCCCGGAGAAGGCGCGCTGGAACAGCGACCCTTCGCGCCCAATGGGCAGCGATGGAGTCACCCGCGGCTGAAGAATCCCGTGCCCTTCCACGACGCGATCCAAGCGCCGATCGAAACGCGGGCGGTTGAGAGGATGGGCCATCTTTCCAATCAGCCGCTTCGCCGCGCCGATCGGCATGCGTGTGTCTGCATCGAGCGTAATGACGTAGCGGACGGCGGGGAGCAACGCCGGTTTGCCGTCGACATTCAGGAAGGTGGTGTCGGTCGCGCCGCGCAAGAGTCGGTTCAGTTCGTGTAGCTTGCCGCGCTTGCGCTCCCAGCCGATCCACCTATCTTCTCCCTTGTTCCAAACGCGCCGACGATGCAACAGGAAGAAACGGCTGCCCGCGTTAGCCCGCCCGTATTGCCGATTAAGACGCGCAATTCCTTCCGCGGCGGCGCCGACCAGTCTTTCGTCAGTCGCGGAAATCTCGGTGGATGAATCCGCCCAATCCGAGAGCAGTGCGAAATGTAGATTGTCGTCGGCGTTCGACAGATAGTGAATTTCCAGGCGCTCGATCTGTCCATCGATCGATTCTCGAGTGGTTAGCATCGTGGGTACGACGACGATGGTCCTGAGATCCGCCGGCACTCCTTCGCGAAGCTCGAGCCCGGGTAGCGGCACCGCACCCACATTTTGGGTTATGAGACGGTTGACTAAGGCAACGGCGACATCCGACGCGGGAACCGCGCCGAGAACTGTGAACAGGGCGATCACCCAGCCGCTGAGTCCGCCATAAGTTGTGCCGACCAGCCCGAAACCCAGGACGACAGCGCCCACGAGCGCGATCATCCCCGCGTAGCCATATATGCCGCTTGCGGCAATCGCATGAAAAAGCCGCCGCCCCAGCGGAACGCGGCTGGCCAGGCGCCGCTCGAAGCCCTGGCGGCCCTTCGAGATCAGGTAATAGCCGGGATCGCATTCGCGGCCTAAAGGTGCGTTCGTTCGCGCCGCTACGTTGGCGGCCTGCGTCGCTGCCGCAATCGCCAGTTGAGCGATCTCGATCTCGTCGTGCCCGGAATTGCGCGCCACCTCCTCGATCGCACGGCGGTAGAGATCGCGGGTTGTAAAATCCATGGCAGCGAAATCGCTCGCCGCGCGCAAAGCCACATCGACCAGGCTTACGCTTTCGAACCATTCTGCCCAATTGATCGTAGAGATCAGGCGCATGCTCGTGATCACGTTGCGCACGGTGACGTTCATCGCGCTTTGGCGCTGGACCTCGTCGCGGACGATCTGGTCAGTAGTCGTTCCTTCCGCTGAGAGCTTTTTATTCAACCATTGAAGCGCGGGCGTAACATTGGGATCGCGATCGCGCAGGCGCTCGGCCAACTGCACGGCAAAGGCGGTGGACCACGGGATCTGGTCGAGACTGTGCATAACGGTTGCCGCTGTCTCGCCGCTGCTCGTTTTCGTCCCTAGGATCCGATCCATCAGCGCATCGGCCTGGCAGCTTGCGTCGAGGCGCATGACGATTGCTTCCGCCAAACGGCGCAAATTCTCGACCAGCGTGATGCGCAAGGTGATCGCGATGGCCCAGAGTTCGCCGATGGTAAGCGGTTGGACGCGCTGATATGCCGCGACCAAGCGGGTGAGTTTCAAGACGTCGAACGCGCTATCGGTGTGGGCGATCAGTGCCCATGCGACACCGAAGACGCGCGGATATCCCGCTAGTGGTCCATCGGCTAGCTTTGGCAGCATGCGATAGAAGCCGGGTGGCAGATCGTCCTTGATCTCGCGAATTTGCTCATCCACGATATGGAAATTATCGAGCAACCATTCAGCCGCTAACGTGATCGGCTGGTGCGCACGCGTCGCGCCAACGATGGACCGATAGGCTGCGACGAGGACTTTCGTGTCGGCGTAAAGCCGGGTCGCACGCCGACTGGCGCCGTTGCGTTTCTCGGAGACGCGCTGCGCCGCAGCGAGGCTTGCAGCGTGCTGTTCTAGCCGTTCGACGCTGAACAACTCCGCGCGAATAGGTTCGTCCACCGGCGCAAACGCGGCAGCACGCTTGGAAGAGCCAGTAGGATTTGAGTAGCCCAACGCTTTAGGCCTTGTCTGTAGCCACCGTCGCGGCCGCGTATCACTCGGCCTTAGTGGCTGCAGTTGCTCGGACGTCGAATCCCCATTTCTGCGTCCAGTTTGTCACGCGACATGGCGATCAAGGCGTCATCCTCGTCGAGGAGCACGCGGAGTGCTTTCGCCGGCCTAGACGCGCACACCTAAGGCTCGGACGCAATCACCATCCTTGCACGCCTGCTCACGGCTGGGGCGAGCCCAGCAGTACCACATCGCGGTTTTTGCGTGGTTGCTAGACCAACGAAATCTGGTGAGCGAGGTAAATTGCTCGAACATTGACGCGTTCTACCGAGCGCATCGTTAATTTCATTCTTCAGACCGAGGATACAGAAAGCTTCCTGTCACAAGCTGCGGTTACAAAAGCCGGTAAAACGAGTCATGCAATTCCGAACATGGTGCACCGAATTTCAACATGTCATTAAAGCATCCGATAGCTTGGGTCCCGTCGGCACTGTCTCAGTTTGAAATTTAGACGGCCTTTTCTAGCCGGATGATGTTTCCACCCCGCCCTCGTTCGGTAACCTCCTGTCGTAGGGGGAGAGGGTGCTACGGAATCGCTGTGTTGAGACCAGAATTCGTATTATGAATTTGGCGGGCGGCCATGTAGACAAATGTAGTGGGTTGTTGTCTGATCGATCGCAATTTTTGGCGACCATTCTATCGCCGGCACAATGCCCAATCCGAGACGGCTGCGACGAAGACGACGTGCCACCGGCCGGGGCGGCCAGCACGGCCGCACGATGAATTTCCTTGGAGCCCTGGCGCGACGGCTGGCCTGGGAGGATTACGAGAAGGTATCCGTGGCGATGATCTGCCGCGACGCGCGCAGCACGCTCCATACGTTCTATCGCCGGTTTCCGAACAGGCGCGCCCTGGAATACGCGGCGATCTACGTGACGTTTAAGGAGAGGACCAAGGCTTTCGATCGGGCGATGGCGCCGGTGACATGGAAAGATGCGTCGCCCCAAACGATCATCCATCGGCTCGTGGATGAGTTCATCGCCAGCACCCTAACGGTTCCGACCATCGGCATTACCCGGCTCGCGCTTCGGCTTGGCATGAGCAAGCCAATGGCCGCCGAGCCGTACCTGGGATTCCGCACCGCGGTCGTGGATCGAGCCGTGGAATTGCTGGCTCCCAAGCTCGCCATCCCCAAACCGAAAGAGCCTATCCGCACGGCTCTCCAGATGGTCCTGGCCATGGCGGCCGATGAGGCCTGGCGGCACGGGATTCCGCTCACGATGCGCCACAAGCGAAAGTTGGCGGAAACATACGCCGCCATGATCCTGCGGTACCTGGATCTGCCGGCTGGCAAAGGCGATACCGCAGATATTGGGACACTTCATCCGGTCGAAGCCGAGTTTCCCGAAATGCTTCAATTCGAATATGCGGTCAATAAGCGATCGCTGATCCATTATGCGAAAGAGATAAACACCTCACACAAACCGGTATTCACCTTAGGGTTTTTGGTCGACCCGGAAGATGCCGCGATCCTGACAACCAGGGCCGAGCGGCGAAAGACCGAGAAGCCGATGAAGCGACGACCGCATAAGCGCCGATTCAGACTCTTATGATGACCCAATGATTGGCTAAATGGTCATGCGAACATTCATTCGGTTCATTCCTGGTTATTGATGGTCCATGACGGGAAATGATGGAGATGCCACCATGAACATTCATCATTCCGTTCTCTATCGCCTTTGGCGCATCTCATTTTTCCCGATCGTGATGTTGTGCCTGTTCATCTTCGGCGGCGCTAGAGCCTTGGTCACGTGGACCACATTCGCGCTCAATTGTCGACGGAGTCCGTCCGGTTTCCCTTGGTACGTCCTATCGACCGGTCGAGAATAAATATTAGGAAAACCACCTAAGCTATTGATTTCACAGTTCTATTGACTAGAGACTCCGTTTCCGGGACACTTACTGCATGTGTCCCGATGGTCTGGTCGTACCGCGCCGCGATATTTGGAGCCTAGGCGTCCCACTCCGAGACGCGCCTTACGAATTTGCGCACGAGGAGCTGCGAAAGGCCGGCGAGGCTCCATGGCAATGGGCTTTTGTTGCGCGTACCGCGGGAGTGATCCTGGAGGGACTCCAGAACACGGAGCAGGCGCGCAATCCGCAGTATGCGGCGGCGGTGCGCCAAATCCGGGAGGCCGACGAAGTCACGACGGCTTCGATACACGCCCATATCGAAATGGCCGATCAATTGCTGGCGCAAATTCGGGAAGGACGTTGCGTCGCCTATGGCTATAAGAGACCTCGGGGCGTGAATGATTGCCGGATAAAAATCCCGGCCGATTTATTCGAGCGAAAATATGTCGATTGGAATAATTCGGCCATTAACGGCCCAGATCTTAAATTCATGTCCGTTTTGGTATTTGAATCCGGATTGGCTGCGGAAATTGACGCCGAGTTGGCCCGCGAGCGTCCCACAAACAAAAATCACCGAAAACGCGGTCCCGAGCCGAATTCATTCCTTGAAAAGGTCGTTCATTCCCTGATCGATGATGAATCACTGCGCAAATATCGCCTTCAAAAAGAGCAATTTGCCCTGGTCCGGAAGCATGCGATCGAATTATATCCGGAGCAATTTCCGAATGGTTTCGGATTGAGCAACGAATCAATTCGCAAGGTTCTGGTAAAATTAATTCCACGGGCTCGAAATTAATCTCCTGAATTAAATAATCCGACATTCCCAAACCAACCGTGGTTTCTTTGGGATCGTAAGTGTGGTCTCGACATCCGCCATCGCGGCATCTTTGTTGCGGATAAGCACGAGGATCAGCGGTGGAAGGCCGAACAATTCACGGACAGGCCGTTGGCTCACGCGGATGGTGGGCTCGTTTTTCCTCGCCTGTGGCCATGCCGGCCGCATGAGCGACCAAGCAACTTGGTTCACCCCGAGGGAGGCCGCCGCCTATCTGCGGATCAGCCGGCGCAATTTCGACCGGTTGAAAATCGCACGGCACCTGCTCGGAATGCGGACGCCGCGCTTTCTCAAGACCGATTTGGACGCCTACATGGCGAGCCGGCGCATCGAGCCGATCCTGCTCGCGCCCTTGCGGACGGCCCCTCTCGCCCACACGCCGCCGCGTTCGATCCGCTCAAAATCCGGCTCCGACTGGCGCGAACGCAAATTGGCCGAACTTCAGCGGTCCAACACCGCGACGGCATCATCCAAATCCGATGGAGCTAGGTGAGCGTAGCGTTCGGTCATGCGCATGGACTTATGGCCGAGCAACCGCTGGACCCGTTGGAGCGGAACCCCACGCTGGACAAGGCGTGAGGCGTAGTGGTGGCGCAGATCGTGGATGTTGAAATCCTCGATCTTCGCCCGCCGGCAGGCGGCCTTGAATCCGATCTGAATATTGCCGAGCGGCCGCGGCGGGCGAGGCTTGCCGCTTTTTTTCGTCTTCGGGACGAAGAGGAACACGTGATCCGTGCCTTTGGGGTGGATCTTGGCCAGCCGGCGCAACAACCGTGTGGTGCGTTTCGGCACGGCCTTGCCGGTCGCGGTCGCGTTCTTGGCCCGGTCGGCTTCGATGCGGATCCGTGCCCTGCCCCGTTCGAACGTCACATCGCGCCACGTCAGCTTCAGGGCCTCGTCCTTGCGGCAACCGGTATCCATCAGGAAGGTCACGATCGGCCGCAGATGCGACGAACATTCGTCCAAAAGCCGCTTCTCCTCGTCCGGCGTCAGCCAGCGGACACGACCCGGCGGCTCCCGGAACATCTTCACCCGGAAGGGCGCCGTCGAGATATTCCAATCGTTGGCAGCGCGGTTGAGGATCGCCCGCATGTAGGAGATTTCGCGATTGGCGGTCGAAGGTTTGAGCTCGTACTTGGTGACGAGGTCATCGCGGTACTTGGCGATGTCGGCGTTTGTGATGGTGTCGAGTGGTGTCTCCGCGCCGAAGTGGGCGCGCAGCTTGTCGAGAACATAGATGTCCTTGGCCCGGACCTTGTCTTTACCCCGTGGTGACAGGATGGTTTCAAAGTAGCGATCGATGGCTTCGCCAAAAGGAATGGTCGGGAGCTTGCCAGCGACAATCCGATCCTGTATCTCCCGGCGCAGTCTTTCTTCGAGGGTCTTGGCGTGCACCTTTGACGGCGTTCCGGAGGTCCGGCGCACCGTCTGGCCGAGGCACTGGAATTCGATGAACCAGTTGGGTGAGTCCGCACGTTTGAAGACGGCCACGGGCCAGAGTCCTCACAAAAGTCCTCACAGCAGGCCTTAGGGTGCTCCGGTCAGTGAAAAATATCAAGGTTATTCAATAGGTAAGCTGCCGTAGCTCAGTGGTAGAGCACTCCCTTGGTAAGGGAGAGGTCCTGAGTTCAATCCTCAGCGGCAGCACCATCACGTTTCATTAACGCTCCCGCCAATAGGCTGACCACAAAAAGCGCGGGGGAAAACATGATCGTCAATTGGATCTACGGTGTGCCGACCTGGGAGATGGGTTCGGTCATCGTCGCGCTCGTGGTCGGCCTTTCCCTCCTCGGCCTCGCCGTCACCAGCCGCTTTCTGCACGTCGAGCTGCGCCGCAAACACAACGAGTTCACCGGTTTCAATTCGGCGCTGATCGGCGTCGTCTTCGCCGTGCTGCTGGCCTTCATCGCCGTCGAGGCGTGGGAATCCTTCGGCAAGGCCGGCGACACGGCGGCGGTCGAGGCCTCGCTGACCGGCGATCTGTATCGCGACGCGACGGCGATGCCCGAGCCGATCAAGACGGAAGTAACGAGCGACCTCGCGGACTACATCGACATCGTGCTCACCAAGGATTGGCCGGCGATGGCCATCGGTGCATCGGTCGGCAACGACGGCTGGGTGCCGCTTGCCAAAATCCATCGCGCGCTCGGCAACGCGCAAACCATCAATCCCGTGCAGGTCGCGATGGTGTCCGAAATGCTGCGGCGCCTCAATTCGCTTTATGACGCGCGACAGGACCGCATCCTGGCGGCGCAGGACCATATCGACCCGGCCGTCTGGTGGGTGGTTGTGCTTGGCGCGACAATCATCATCAGCCTGACCTATCTCTTCGGCATGGAGAGCCTGGCGATGCACATGGCGATGACCGGCGCGGTCGCGGCGTCGCTGGCTTTGGTGATTGTCCTGATCGTCGCTTTCGATTATCCCTTTCGGGGCGAGGTACAGGTCGCGCCCGATGGTTTCCGCAACGTCCAGCACATCATGGAAACCGCGGGCGTCAAATTCGCGCACGACGCCGAACGATAGGGGCGTTCAATCGTCGGCTGGCGGTCGCGCGTTCTGGCTTTTGAACGCAATCTTTGTGGGGGGCCACAATGACGACGCCGACGAATAGCAAAGTCCCGGCTGTCGCCATCTGGTTTTGGATCATCTATGTCGCGGCAACGACGCTGGGCGAGACCGGCGGCGATTGGGTCAGCGATACGCTCGATTGGGGTTATCTGGGCGGAACCGCCTTCTTCCTGGCGGTCTTCGTCGTGCTGGCCGTGCTGCAAATCCGCGCCGGCAAGCTCCATCCGCCGCTTTATTGGGCGACCGTCGTCGCCGCCACGATGTTCGGTACGACCATGGCCGATTTCGCCGACCGCTCGCTCGGCATCGGCTACGCCGGCGGCTCGGCGCTGCTGTTCGCATGCGTCTTGGTCACGCTCGCCATCTGGTATCGCGCGCGAGGCACCATTGCGCCGAGCTCGGTGACCGCGCCGAAAGCGGAAATTTTCTTCTGGATTGCGATCACCTTCTCGCAGACGCTCGGCACCGCGCTCGGCGATTGGGTTTCGGACGGATTCGATCTCGGCTCGGCGACGGGTGCGCTGGTTTTCGCCGCCGGACTCATTGTCGTGGCGGTGCTCTACTTCCGCACCAGCATCTCCCGCGTATCGCTGTTCTGGGCGGCGGTCATCTTGGCGCGGCCGCTCGGCGCAACGCTGGGCGATTTCCTCGACCAGCCGCACGACCAAGGCGGATTGGGGCTCAGCCGCTTGCTCGCCTCGGCGATTATCATCGTCTTCATCGTCGCGTGTCTGTTCGTGCTGCCGCAATCGGGGGCCAAACGTTCCGAAGGCGTGTCGGCGTAATCGAGCCGCGACCGGTCGACGCATCCGTTCGTCAGCGAACCGGCGATCGGACCGCCGGCGCGGGCCGATCTTCAGGGGTGGTTAACCTCGTTGCTCCAAAAATAATACGCGCTGCAACCCGCGCGCCACACGGCGCGAGGGCCAAAAAATTACGTGTGCGATGAAGGGCATTATTTTCAATCTGCTCGAGGCCATCGTCAGCCGCCATCACGGCGACGCGATGTGGGACAAGATCCTCGACGAGACCGGCCTCGACGGCGCCTATACCTCGCTCGGCAGCTATTCCGACGACGAGTTCACGCGGCTGGTGCAAACAGTCGCCAACACGCGCGGCATCTCGTTCCACGAATGCGTGCGCTGGTTCGGGCGCGAAGCGATGCCGCTGCTGGCAAAGCGTTATCCGGTTTTCTTCACCGGCCATAAGACAACGCTGCCGTTTATTTTCAGCGTCAACAGCATCATCCATCCCGAAGTGCGCAAGATCCATCCGGGCGCCAATTGCCCGACCTTCCGTTTCGAGGAAACGGCGGACGGCGCGCTGCTGCTCGGATACGAATCGCCGCGCCGGTTCTGCGCCCTCGCCGAAGGATTCATCGAGGGGGCGGCGAACTATTTCGGCGAGACGGCCGCGGTCGAGCATCTGCGCTGCAGCGCCAAGGGCGACCCCGAGTGCCTGCTCAGCATCCGCATTCACGCGATGGCAACCGCCGATGTCGTGTCCCTTGCCCGATAACGCCGACGAAACGGCCCGGCTGCGCCGCCGTCTCGAACGCGAACGGAAGGCGCGACACGAAGCCGAGACGCTGAGCGAAAACGGGCTGCGCGAGCTTTACGAGCGCAAGCAGCAGCTCGAGATGCTCGAAAAGATCGCCACAGCTTCCAACCAGGCCGCGACCGCCGACAGCGCGCTGCGCCTGGCCATGACCGAAGTTTGCAGCTTCACCGGGTGGCAGGTCGGCCACGTCTATGGCGTCGAGTTCACGACGCAAGAACCGCGGCTGCGCTCGCTCGGCGTCTGGCACGGCGCCGGCGCCGCCACGCTCGCGACGTTCCGCCTCGCCACCGAAGCCGGCGAGTTTGCCGAGGGCGTAGGCCTGCCGGGTCGCGTCCTCGCCTCGGGCAAGGCGGCGTGGATCATCGACGTCGGTAACGACGACAACTTCCCGCGCGAATGGGCGGCGCGCCAATGCGGACTGCGGGCCGCCGCTGCCTTTCCGGTCCTTTCGGGCGACCGGGTCGTCGCCGTGCTGGAGTTCTTCGCCAACGCGGTGCGTGAGCCCGACGAGACCCTTCTCCATCTCATGTCGCAGATCGGCCTGCAGCTCGGCCGCGCCATCGAACGCGAGCACGACGCCGAAAGCGTGCAACGCCGCGCGGCAGACCTCGCCCAGGCGCGCGACAAGGCGCAATCGGCGAACCGGGCGAAATCCGAATTCCTCGCCAACATGAGTCACGAGCTGCGCACGCCGCTCAACGCCATCATCGGCTTCGCCGAGCTGATGATGAAGGAAACGCTCGGCCCGCACACGACCAAGACCTATCGCGAATATTCGCAATACATCTTCGACGGCGGGCAGCATCTGCTGGCCATCATCAACGACATCCTCGACCTGTCCAAGATCGAGGCGGGCAAGGCCGAGCTCGACAGCAACGAACGAATTACGTTGCCGCCGCTGCTCGCGACTTTGGCCGAGACCATCGCCGTCCTGGCCGAAAAAAACGGTGTCGCCTTCCATGTGACGGCGGATCCGAACCTGCCCGACCTCGTCGGCAGCGAGCGGATGGTGCGGCAGATCCTCGTCAACTTGCTCTCGAACGCCGTCAAATTCACGCCGGCCGGCGGCACCGTCTCGGCCACGGCGGCGCTTGCGCCCAGCGGCGAGCTGATCATCGCGGTCGTCGACACCGGCATCGGCATGAGCGAGAAAGAAATCGCCGTCGCGCTGACGCCGTTCGGCCAGGTCGACAGCGCGCTTAGCCGCGGTCACGAGGGCACCGGGCTGGGCCTGCCGCTGGCCCGCGCCATGGCAGCGCTGCATCAGGCCGATTTGCGCGTCGTCAGCGCGCCGGGCGCCGGCACGACGATCAGCGTCGTTTTCCCGAAAAACCGCGTCGTCGTGGCGCCGGCAAAGCGGGCCTACGCTTAGGGAACCGGCTCGTCGCCGTCCTTCTCCGGTGGTTCGGCGACGCGCCGCCAATCGTAGAGCGCCTCGCGTTCGCGCTCCTCCTGCACCAACCGTACCCGGACGCGCATCAAATCCTTCCAGCTCAGATAGCCGACGAGCCTCGCGCCGTCGCGCGACACCACGGGAAAATGCGCGACGTTCGAGTTGGTCATGCGCTCGATCACGCCCTCGAGATATTCGTCCGGGTAAGCGAGTACCACCTTGGTGTGCTCGAGCAAGGTCCGCAACGTCGCCCGACGATGCTTGCCGTCGCGGCGCCAGCGGATCACCGTCGGCGGATCGATGACGCCGAGAACGTGGCCTTCGCTGTCGACGACCGGAAAGCTCGGATGTTTGGTGTCGGGATCGGCAAGAAACGCCGCGACTTGATGCAGCGTCATGGTGTCGGGGAGCGTCTCGACCTTGCGCGTCATGACGCCGTTGACCTTGGCCAGCGCGAACGGATCGACGCGGTATTCGCGCAGCAGGTGATGGCCGCGGCGCGCGATCTTCTCGGTCAGAATCGACCGGCGCAGCAGCAGCACGGTGACCACGTGGGCGGTGATGCAGGCGGTCGCGAGCGGCAACAGGACGTGCGTATTGCCGGTGATTTCGACAGCGAAGAAGATCGCCGTCAGCGGCGAGCGCATGGTGCCGCCCAGGATGGCTGCCATCGCCAGCAACGGCCAGAAACCCGGACTGGCGGCCGGCAGGATCGGCCCGAGCACGACGCCCATGCCGCCGCCGATAATCAGCAATGGCGCGAGAACGCCGCCCGACGTTCCCGAGCCGAGCGCGACGGCCCAGATGACGGCCTTCACGACGGTCAGCGACAGACCGGCCAATGGCGGCAGATCGCCGCGCAGCATCTGCGCGATGTTGTAGTAGCCGACGCCCAACGCGTTAGGCTCGATCAGTCCGCCGAGGCCGACGACAACACCGCCCAAGATCGGCCACCACATCCAGTGGATCGGCAGCTTGGTGAACAAATCCTCGCAGGCATAGACCATCTGCGTCAGCAGGCCCGACAGCAGGCCCGACAGGATGCCGATGAGCAACCAGCACAACAACGCGACCAGCGACACGCTCATGCCGCCGTGGAAGGGGAACAAAGGGTCCGCCAAGTTCGTCCAGCTGCGTTCCAAGGCCGCGGTGATGGCGGCGGTGGCGACCGGAACGAAGCTGCGCGGCGTCCACTCGAACAGCAGCAGCTCGACCGCCAGCATGATCGCCGCGATCGGCGTCCCGAAAACCGTGGTCATGCCGGCGGCGGCACCGGCAACGAGCAGCGTCTTGCGCTCGCTGTCGCTGATCGGCAGCACCTGCCCGATCAGCGAGCCGACTGCGCCGCCGGTCATGATGATCGGGCCCTCGGCGCCGAACGGGCCGCCGGTGCCGATGGCGATCGCCGATGACAGCGGCTTGAGAATGGCCACCTTGACGTCGAGCCGGCTGCGGCCGAGCAGGATCGCCTCGATCGCTTCGGGAATGCCGTGGCCGCGGATTTTTTCGCTGCCGTAGCGGGCGATCAGGCCGACGATCAGCGACCCGACCACCGGCACCGCGACCGCCGCGAGTCCCAGATGCGATTGGCTGAACGGAATGTCGGCCAGCGTGAACCGGCCGAAATAGGCGAGATTCGTCACCAGCCGGATGAGATCGAGCAACACCACGCCCGCGATCACACCGCAGGAACCGACCACGATCGCGATCGCGGCGATCACCAAGACGCGCGGTTTGGTGGTGAAATCGCCGAGATGCTTGGCGATCGTGACGCTTTCGGCAACGATCGTGCGCAGCTGATCGCCGACGTTCGCAGCAGTTTTTTTCTTCACCCGGGGATTCCGATCCGTCGGCTTGAGCGCATCAACCCTCAATATATCGCGCCGCCATACATAAATCACAAGCGACGGACGGCGTTGTTTTCGCGGCGCGCGGACTCGCGGTCACAACAGCATCACGGTCGTGAACGCGGTTTCAGCTTGCAGCCGTCATCCCTCGCCTCCCGCGCTCAATCGCGGCCGAGCCAGGCGTGGAACGCCCACAAGCCGAGCAGCAGCAGGCCGCCGATCACCGGTACCGAAATCGCCACCGCCAGCGGCTCATCGACCTTAAAGCCGAGCACCGCCGCGCCGTGCGCGACGTCGCCGACCAGGCCGGCGCCGTAATAGGTGATCGCCGCGATCGAGAAGAATTCGACGGTCTGTTGCAGCCGCAGCTGCAAGCGGGCGCGGCGGTTCATCGACAGCAGCAGGTCGCGGTTCTGCGCCGCCAGCGTGACGTCGATGCGCGTGCGCAGCAGGTCGCTAGCGCGGGCGACGCGCTCGGACAGCGATTCAAGCCGCCGCTCCATGGTTTCGCAGGTGCGCATCGCCGGCGACAGGCGGCGTTCCATGAACTCGCCGACCGTCTGTCGGCCTTCGATGCGGCGTTCGCGCAACTCCTCGATGCGCTTCTGCACCAGCATGTAATAGGCGCGCGCGGCACCGAAGCGATAGGGCGTGTGCGCGCCGATCGTCGCCAGCTCGGCCGCCAGTCCCAACAGTCGCGTGAGCAGCGCCTGTTCGTCCTCGAGCGCGTCGGCGCCGGTGGTCGCTTCGGCGATGCCGGTGAGATTGCGCTCGATCGCGGTGACCGCCGGATTGATCTCGCGCGCCAACGGCAGCGCCAGCAGCGCCATCATCGTGTAGGTTTCGATCTCGAGCAGGCGCTGCACCAAGCGGCCGGCCTGGCGCGGCGACGTCATGGTGCCGTTGTGCGCGAGCATGCGCACGAAATGATCGCGGTCGGGCCGCAGATCGGTCCACAGCTGCGCCAAACCGCCGGCGGCGAAACCACCGACGATATTGCCGCCTTCGAACAGCTCGGCGACGGTGGCCGGCGCCGGCGGCTCGCCTTCGCCCAGCGCCATCTGCACCGCAGCGACGACCTGGCCCGGCAGTTTGGCGATCCAGTCGTGCGGCAACGGCAACGCGCGAACCGGCGGGAACAGCCCGCCGCCGTGCCACGGCAGCACGAAGGTGTAGGTCGCGAATTCGGTATGCCGCTCCCAGGTCAGACGGAAGCCGTCGCATTCGAGCTGAACATGCGATTCGACGGCCGACGGCACGGGCACGCGATGCACGGTGCAGAGCTGCGCCAAAGCGGTGCGTTCGACGGCGCTGTCGCCGCCGGTGAGCGCCAAGTGGACGATTCGCGCCGGGGCCGCGACGACGCCATAGGGCCGCGCGTGCAGCTCCCGGGCTAATGCGTCGAATTGCGGATGAAGCGCGGGGCCGCCGGCAAAGGCGGCCCCGGTGGATTGGACAGAAGGCTGGCTCATCGGCCGGCAGCATAGCGCAAACGAACGAAGCGCGGTCTAGGCGCGGTCGAGCGCCTGACGGATGGCACGGGCGAGCTCGTCGGGCCGATAGGGTTTCTGCAACAGATTGATGTCGATGCCGGCGATCTCGGGCGACGCGACGGCATAGCCCGACGTCAGCACCACCTTGAGACCGGGCTTGATCCGCCGGACGCGCCGCGCCAGTTCGTCGCCGAGCATGCCGAACGGCATCGAATAGTCGCTGAACAGCAAATCGATCCGCGGTTCGCGCTCGGCGACGGCCAAGGCCGCCGGCGCGTTGGCGGCGGTCAACACGCGATAGCCGAGCGCGCGCAGATTGTCCGCCACCATTGCGCGCAACTCGGAATCGTCCTCGACCACCAGCACGATCTCGGCCTTGGCCGCCGCGGTCCGCACCGCCGCCTCGGCATTCTCGGCGGGCATCTCGTTGGCGCGCGGCAGACAAAGCCGGACCGTCGTGCCGACGCCGGACTCGGAACTGAGTTCGATATGGCCGCCCGATTGCTTGACGAAACCATAGACCTGCGACAGGCCGAGGCCGCTGCCCTTGCCGATTTCCTTGGTGGTGTAGAACGGCTCGAACGCGCGCTCGACGACTTCAGGCCGCATGCCGCGCCCGGTGTCGTTGATGGTCACGCGCACGTAACGGCCGGGTGCGACGCCGATGGCGGCATCGAGCTGCACGCTGTCGGTTTCGATCGAGACCCGCCCGCCGCTTTCCGGCATGGCGTCGCGCGCATTGACCACGAGATTGAGCAGCGCCGCCTGGAACTGTGCCGGGTCGACGCGGCAGGGGTCGACCGTCGGGCTGAGCAGAAACTGGAGCTGCACACGGTCGCTGGCGGCGCCGCGCAGCAGATCGCCGAAATCCTTGATGACGCGATTGAGATTGACGGTCTCGGGCCGCAGCGATTGGCGCCGCGCGAAGGAGAGCAGCGACTGGGTCAGCCGCGCGCCGCGCTCGGCGCCGCGCATTGCCGCCTGAATAAGCCGCCGCGCCGGCTCGGCCGGCACCAGACGCTCGAGTTGCTCGAGGCTGCCAAGAATCACTGTCAGAAGATTGTTGAAGTCGTGCGCGACGCCGCCGGTGAGCTGGCCGATGGCCTCCATTTTCTGCGCCTGCCGATACTGTTCCTCAAGGTCGCCGCGGCGTTCGATTTCGGCCGCCATCTGCCGCGTGCGACGGAGCGCGATCAGCGTCGCTGCGATCAGCGACAGCGTCACCGGTATGCCGTAGATCAAATAGCTGGCCATATAACGCGCCCAGGCGGCGACAATGGCCGACCGATCCTTGCTGGCGAAGACATAGATCGGAAAATCGCCCACCCGCTCATAGGCGAACATCCGTTCGGCGCCGTCGGCGGCATCGCGGTCCGAGAAAGTACCAAACACCGGATCGCCGTGGATCGCCCGCATCTGCGGGCTGTCGGCGGCCAAGCGCACCGGCCCGTCCGGCAGCGGATCGCGCGCCAGCAACACGCCGTCATCGCGCACCAGGCTCGTGCGGGAATCGTGCTCCTCGGCGAGCGCCGCATAGAACCGGGCGAAGTAGGCCGGGCTCATGACGATTTCGATCAAGCCGCCCGGCGCCGCGCGATCGGGTTTCGGGCGGGCGACGATGAATTCGAATTGTCCGTCGAGCGGGTTGCGAACCACCGGCGAAACCAGCAGCGTTTCCATGCCCTGACGATCGGCGCGGAAATCGGGTTGCGGCCCGGCGACGACGGCGCGGACCGGAAACGCGCCGTCGGTCGCGACGACGCGGCCGTCCGGCGCGACCAGCCGGATTGCGGCCGCCTGCGGCAGGCTCGTCTTGATCTGTTTGAGAAATTGACTGAGCTCGGGTGACTGGGCGATCTGGTCCCAACTTATCGTCGCGGTGTGGTCGGCGATGCGATCGGCAGCGAAGGCGTCGGTCTGGAAGACGGTCTGCGCCTGCTGCGCGGCGACGTCCGCCAGCCGACGGATGCTTTCGTGCGCATCGGCGATGGTCGATCGGTAGTTCAGCCAGGCGGCGCCGCTGAACAAAAGGATCGGCGTGGCGATGGCCGCCGCTAACAGCACTTGCAGCGGCCGAATGGCGTCCCGGGCGGTCGATCCAGCGCGTTCTGCCAACCGCAGCCTCCCTTTTCGGCGCGGCAAGCCGCCGCACCGGCGCATACCTAAAAGGGGATAATAGCGGGAGGGGCCACAAAGAAAAGTGGGCCGCGCTTTGCGGCACGGCCCAAGTTCAGGGAGGAAAAGCCCGAAGGACTTGCGGCGGGACCGGAGTCCCAATCCGCATGGTGGTTATACGGCGCAAATTCTCAACAAATTCTTAAGTCGCAGCGACGCCTTAAGGTTGCATGGTTAATCACGCGCCGATGCGGTCGAAATAATCGCCGATCGAGCGCGTCAGGGCGCGCGCGACTTCCGTGCGGTATGGCGGCCGGCGCAGATCCAATTCTTCGGTGCGGTTCGACAGACAGCCGATCTCGACCAAGGCCGACGGAATGTCCGGCGCCTTGAGGACGGCGAAGCCGGCGGAGCGATGGCTATTGGTCAGCATCACCACGTGCCGGCCGAGCTCGTTAACCACGTCTTGCGCGAAATGGATGGACAGATTGTTGGTCTGGCGGCGCGCCAGATCGATGAGGATGCCGTTGACCTGGGGATCGTCCGTGTCGAGCTTGACGCCGCCGACCAGATCGGCGCGGTTCTCGCTGGCCGCGAGCATCGCCGCTTCGCGATCGGACGCCTGCTCCGACAGCGTATAGACCGACGCGCCGCGCGCGCCGCGCTCGGGCAGCGCATCGGCATGCACCGAAAGGAACAGGTCGGCGCCGGCGGCACGCGCCCGCGCGACGCGGCCTTCGAGCGAAATGAATTGATCGTCGCGGCGCGTCAGCTGGACGCGATAGCGCCGCGTCGCCGTCAGTTGCTGCGCCAGCTCCTGCACCGTCGGCAGCGCGATGTTCTTTTCATACGTGCCGATGACGCCGATGGCGCCCGGGTCGACGCCGCCATGGCCGGCGTCGAGCACGATCAGCGGCAAGCTCGACGGCGCGGACGTCGCCGCCAAAGCGCGCTGAACGCGGCTAACGCTGACGCCCGCGGCGAGCGCGGCAATGAACTGATTGAACCGGCGGCGGTCGATGGTCACGCGCGACAAGGCCGAATCCCTTCGCTTGACAGCGATTCCCATAGGGACGTTCAAGCACTTGGCGGTAAAAATTAGATTAAGGCTTAGAAGATGTCTATATCTATCTGAATAGATGGAGAATTTTTAATTCCTAGCCACGCACGTCAATGACCAGCCGACCGCGAACGCCGCCTTTGAGGATGGTCGGCGCCAGGCCCGGCAGATCGGCCAGTCGCGCGGTTTCCGTCATGGCGTCGAGCTTGTCGAGCGGCAGATCGCGCGCCAGCCGGGCCCAGGCTGCCTGGCGCTGGGGCACCGGGCACATCACGGAATCGATGCCGATGAGGCGGACGCCGCGCAGCAGGAACGGAATGACTGTTGCCGGCAGATCGCTGCCGCCGGCGAGACCACACGACGCGGCCGCCGCGCGGTATTTGAGCTGGGTCAGCGCCGTCGCCAGCGTCGTGCTGCCGACGCTGTCGACGCAGCCGGCCCAGCGTTCGGTATCGAGCGGCCGCGCCGGCGGCTTGGCGAGCTCGGCCCGGTCGATCAGCACGCTGGCGCCGAGCGACTTCAGATAATCGTGCGTCGCCGGCCGGCCCGTGGAAGCGGCGACCTGATGGCCGAGCTTCGCCAGGATCGCGACCGCGACACTGCCCAAGCCGCCGGCGGCGCCGGTCACCAACACCTCGCCCGCGCCAGGCTTCAGTCCGTTATCCTCGAGCGCCATCACCGCCAGCATGGCGGTGAAGCCGGCGGTGCCGATTGCCATCGCCTGTTTGGTACTGAGGCTAGCCGGCAAACGCACCAGCTGGCTTGCCTTGACGCGCGCCTTTTGCGCATAGCCGCCCCAGCTGTTCTCGCCGACGCGCCAGCCGGTGAGCACGACCTTGTCGCCCGCCTTCCATTCCGGCGCGGTCGAGCTTTCGACCGTGCCGGCGAAATCGACACCCGGCACGTGCGGATATTTGCGCACCAGCTTGCCGATCCCTTGC
Organism: Allostellaceae bacterium; assembly: GCA_035934995.1. GTDB lineage: Bacteria > Pseudomonadota > Alphaproteobacteria > ATCC43930 > CGMCC-115725 > REEB95. The sequence continues at coordinate 15,730 of DASYXI010000048.1, read as the reverse complement.
AGGATCATGCCGTCCTTGTAATTGAGCGTCGAATATTCGACGGCGACGGTAACCTCGCCTGGCGGCAGATCGCTGTCCGGCAACGAGGCGACGCGCGCCGAGACCTTGCCGGCGTTCTCCTCCAGCAGCAGCGCGGTGAAAGTGCCGCTCATCGCAACCGTTCGAGAATGCTGACGTAATTGGCGACAGCGGCGCCGCCCATGTTGAACACGCCGGCGAGCTTCACATTCGGCAACTGGATGTCGCCAGCCGTGCCGGTGAGCTGCATCGATTGCAGCACGTGCATCGAGACGCCCGTTGCACCAATGGGATGACCCTTGGACTTGAGGCCGCCCGAGGCGTTGACCGGCAGCTTGCCGGCTTTCTCGGCGGTGCCGGCTTCGACGACGCGCTCGCCCTCGCCTTTCTTCGCCATGCCCATCGCCTCGTAGATCAGCAACTCGGCGATAGTGAAGCAGTCGTGCACTTCGGCGCAGGACAGATCGTCGAGCGTCACGCCGGCATGGTCGAAGGCGCGCTGCCAGGCCAACGCCGCGCCCTCGTAGCCGGTGATGTCGCGCTTCGACATCGGCAGGAAATCGTTGACCTGCTCGGCGGCGCGGAACACCACCGCCTTCTTCGCGGCGAGCGCGGTGTCGATATCGGTCAGCACCAGCGCGGCAGCGCCATCGGACACCAGCGAGCAATCGGTGCGGCGCAACGGCCCCGCCACGATGGGATTCTTGTCGGACACCGTGCAGCAGAATTCGTAGCCGAGGTCTTTGCGAATTTGCGCGAGGGGATTGGCGGCGCCGTTCTTGTGGTTCTTGGCGGCGATCCTGGCGAGCGCGTCGGACTTGTCGCCATAGCGCTGGAAATAGGTCTGAGCGATGCGGCCGAAGACGCCGGCGAAGCCGCCTTCGATCTCGCCTTCCTCTTTCAGGTACGCCGCGCGGATCAGGATGTCGCCGACCTGCGGGCCGGTGATCTCGCTCATCTTCTCGACGCCGACGATCAGCACGCGCCGCGCGCGCTTGGCGGCGATGGCGTTGAGGCCCTGATGGATCGCGGCGCTGCCGGTGGCGCACGCGTTTTCCACGCGCGTCGCCGGCTTGAAGCGCAAGGACGGATCGATCTGCAAGGTCAGCGACGAGGGGAATTCCTGGCGCACGAAGCCGCCGTTGAAGGTGCCGATGAAGATTTCGTCGATATCGGCGGGCGCCAGGCCGGCGTCCTTGATCGCATCGGCCGAGGTTTTGACGATCAGGCTCTCGATATCCTCGCCTTCGAGCTTGCCGAAGCGCGAATGGGCCCAGCCGATGATGGCGGCGGTCATGGCTTCTCCTTGGCTTGCGTCCTTAGGATATACTGACGGCGCGAACGGGGAACAAGCACATGGCGCGCGAAAGCCTGACGCTGCGGCGTCCGGACGACTGGCATCTGCATCTGCGCGACGGCGCGATGATGAAAGCGGTGCTGCCGTTTACGGCCCGCGTCTTCGGCCGCGCCATCGTCATGCCCAACCTGGTGCCACCAGTGACCGGCGTTTCCGCCGCCGAGGCATACCGCAGACGCATCCTCAAGGCGCTGCCCAAGCGCGCCAACTTCACCCCGCTGATGACCGCCTATCTCACCGACGCGACGGCGCCGGACGAGATCGAGCGCGGCTTCGAAAAAGGCGTGTGGGTCGTGGCGAAGCTCTATCCCGCCAACGCGACGACCAATTCGGCGCGCGGCGTCACCGACATTACGCGCATCGACAAAGTGCTCGAACGCATGGCGCGGATCGGCATGCCGTTGTTGGTGCATGGCGAGGTGACCGATCCCAAAATCGACGTGTTCGACCGCGAAGCGGTGTTCATCGAGCGCATCCTGGCGCCGCTGTTGAAGCGCCTGCCCGCGCTCAAGGTGGTGTTCGAGCACGCGACGACACGCGACGCGGTCGATTTCGTACGCGCGCAGGGACCGAACGTCGCCGCGACCATCACGCCGCACCACCTCGTCATCAGCCGCAACGCGTTGTTCCAGGGCGGCTTGCGGCCGCATATGTATTGCCTACCGGTGGCGAAGCGCGAGGCGCATCGGCTGGCGCTGCGCCGGGCCGCCACCTCGGGCGACGCCAAATTCTTCCTCGGCACCGACAGCGCGCCGCATAGCATCGCCGACAAGGAGAAGGATTGCGGCTGCGCCGGCATTTTCTGCGCGCCCGCGGCGCTCGAAACCTATGCGCGAATCTTCGATGAGGAGAACGCGCTCGACAAGCTCGAAGCCTTCGCTTCGCTCAACGGCCCGCGCTTCTACGGTCTGCCGCTCAACGACACGCGCGTGACGCTCACGCGCGAAAAATGGAAAGTGCCGGCGAAGGTCAAAGCCGGCGCTGGCGCGGTGCAGCCGTTTCTGGCGGGCGAAGAGCTTGGCTGGAAACTAACGACGTAACGTTCAGGCCCGCGCGCCGAGGATCGTAAAGACGTCGCCGCCGGTGGTGCGGCGCTCGATGTGCTGGCGGTGCCAGAGCGCGTAGAACAAGAGCGTCCAGGCGGCAAAGCCCGCCCGCTTCTTTTCCGCCTCGCGGAATACCGTTTCGACCGCTTCCCGCACGCACAGCTCGGCGACGCCCGGCTGCGCCGCGACCAGCGGCCCCAACTGCGCGCCGCGGCGCGCGATCCATTCGCCGACCGGCACGGTAAAGCCGCGCTTCTTCGCCATCGCCTGCGCCGCCGGCACCTTGCCTTCGACCCAGCGCCGCAGCAGCCACTTGCCGAGCCGCTTGCGGATCTTGAGATCGTCCGGCAGGCGGAATGCCACCCGCGCCACGGCCGGATCGAGAAACGGCGTGCGGCCTTCGACGCCATGCGCCATCAGGCAGCGATCGAGCTTGATCAGCAGGTCGTTCGGCAGCCAGTCGGCGCAATCGGTCGCCTGCGCCGCCTGCAGCCGCGAGCGGCCGCGCGCCGACGCCGCGAGCTCGGCCGCCTGCACGCCGTCGCGCCAGCCGGGGAGATCGCTTCGCAATAAGCCGAGGCCGTCGAGATTGCCGCGGCCGCGCAGCAGCTTGCCGCCGAGCCACCACGGCCGCATCATCGAGCGATAGCGGCCGTAGCCCGCGAACAACTCGTCGCCGCCCTCACCCGACAGGATCACCTTGAGGCCGGCGGCGCGCGCCGTCTCGGCCAGCTTGTAGGTCGGCAGCACGGCGTAATCGGCGGCGGGATCGTCGAGCGCGCGCGCGATCCCCGGCAGCGATTGCCAGAAATCGCCTTCGCGGAACTCGACCTCGGTATGTTCGGCGCCGAGCGCGCGGGCGACGGCGCGCGCCGCAGCGCGCTCGTCCGCCGCCCCGGTGTTCGAGAAGCCGATGGTGAAGGCCTGCACCGGGCGCTCGTTCAAGCGCGCCATCATCGCCAGCACGGCGATTGAATCGATGCCGCCCGACAGGAACATGCCGTAGGGCACGTCGGCGCGTTGATGGATCAGGACGCTGTCGGCGAAGGCGCGATCGAAGGCGGTGAGCGCCGCGTCCTCGCTCTGGGGATGCGCGACACTTTCGGGCAGCGCGTCGATGCGGCGGCGTTCGACAATGCGGCCGCGCGCCACCACCACGGTCTCGCCCGGCAAGACGCGATGCACGCCCTGGAACATGGTCTCGCGGCCGGTGGTGAACTGAATCTCGAGCAGCTCGTTGCGCGCCGCCGGATTCAGCACCGGCGCGCCGGCGCGCATCGGCGCGAAGCCGCCGCGAATGAGCGCCTGCGGCTCGGAGGCAAACGCGAGGCCGAGCGGCGTCTCGACGTAATAGAGCGGTTTGATGCCGAACGGATCGCGCGCCAGGATCAACCGGCCGGCGCCGGGATCGTGCAGCGCGATGGCGTACATGCCGCGCAAATGACGCGTGAAATCCATGCCGTAACGGCGATAGAGGTGCAGCGGCACCTCGCAATCGGACGCGGTGGCGAACACCGCCGGCGGCAGATCCTGCTTCAGCTCGACGTAATTATAGATCTCGCCGTTGGCGACCAGCGCCGCGCCCGCCGGCTCGTAGAGCGGCTGGTCGCCGGTGGCGAGATCGATGATCGCAAGCCGCGTCTGCACCATGCCGACGTCGCCGACGCGGTAATGGCCGTAGCCATCGGGACCGCGATGCTGAAGCGCGGCTTCCATGGCGGCAAGGCCGTCATTGGGCGGAGCCTCGCCCGACAGCGTCATGAACCCGGCGATGCCGCACATTAGGCGGCGACTTTCGCGAACAAGGTCCGATAGGCGTCGACGACCCGACTTTCGGAAAACGCCGCCAAATAGCGCGCGTGGCCGGCGAAAGCGAGCCGGCGGCGCAGCGCGGTATCGTCGGCGAGGCGATCGAGCGCCAGCGCCAAGGCGCGCGGATCGTCCGGCGGCACCAGCAGGCCGGTCTCGTCCGCCGCGATCAGCTCCTTCGGTCCGGCGGTTTCGCTGGCGATCACCGGCCGCGACGCGGCCCAGGCTTCGACGATGGTGTTGCCGAGCGGCTCCTGGCGCGACGGCACGACGAGGAAGTCGCAGGCCGCAAGCAGCGACGGCACGTCATCGCGCCAGCCGAGAAAGCGCACGCGGCTTTCGACGCCGATCTGGCGCGCGCGACGTTCGAGCGCGACGCGTTCCGGTCCGTCGCCGGCCAGCCACAGATGGACGTGCGCGGCGCGCGCCAGCGCCTCGAGCAGCACGTCGAAGCCTTTGTTGCGATGCAGCCGGCCGAGCGCCAGCGCCAGCGGCCCTTCCGGCCGGCGGTCGGTAAACGCCAGCGCATTGGCCGCGACCGTCGGAAAATTCGGCAGGTAATGGACGCGCTCGGCGCTCCAGCCGTGCGCCAGGAGATAGGCCGCGATGCCGCGCGTGTTGGCGATCAGATGATCGCAGCCGCGATAATATTCCAAATCGTAATACCCTCCGAGCCGCGCAACATGCACGAAATCGCCGCGCGGGCAAAGCGACGTCGCCCGGTTCATCCAACTGAGCACGACGCGCGGCCGATAATCGTCGATCAGCGAACGCAGCCCGCGCCGCGTTGTGAAATCGAACCAGCCGCCGCGGAACGGCAATCCAGTCGTCGCAACGCCGGCCGCGCGCAGCGTCCCGATGCGCGCCGGATAAGGCCGCAGCGCGACGCGCTGCTCCTGGCCGGCGTGCTGCAAGGCGATCGCCAGCCGCGTGAAGAAGGCCTCGGCACCGCCATGCTCGGCGCCGGCCATCAGCTGCACCAGCCGCGTCATGCCGCGACGCCGGTGATGCGATGCAGCAACGCGCGCACGCCCTCCTCCGCCATGTCGACGGACAGCGAATCCAGCATGCTGTCGGTGGTGAAGCGATCGAAGCCCGGCGGGAAGAGGCGGGAATAAGGGATCGCGGTCTGGACGAAGGCGGCGCGCGGCCCCCACGGCGCGTATTCCTTGACGTTACTCGGCCCGAACAGGCCGAGGGTCGGCGCACCGGCGGCGGCGGCAAGGTGCATCAGCCCGGTGTCGTTGCCGACGAACAGCGCGACGTTGCGCAAGATCGCAGCGGCGGTCAACAGATCGAGCTTGCCGATGAGATCGATGACGCGTTCGCGCGGCAATGCCGCGATCACGGGCGCAGCCTGTGCCCGTTCGTGCGCCGCCGCCATCACCGCGAGGCGCGCACCCGGCAACGGCCCATTGGGCGCGGTCAGCCGCTGGGCAAGCTCGGCGAAGCGCGCGGCGCGCCATTCCTTGCCCTGCCAGTTCGCCGCCGGACCGACGACAAGCACCGGCGCGCCCGCCGGCACCAGCGCCGCCGCGGCGACACGATGCTGCGCGCCGAGCCACAGCGTCGGCGCCGGCGCCGGCTCGAGATCGAACAGCCGCGCCAACTGATGCACGCGATGTTCCCCGGCATCGCCCTTGGCCATGACGCGGCGTTCCCGCGTCCAGAGAAGATAGGTGAGCGCGGAGCCGCGCAGATCAACGGTCATATCCCAGCGCGTGCCGACAACCTGGGCGTAGAGCGCCGGCCAATGCAGCTTGCCCGTTTTCTTCTCGACCGCGATGACGCGCGCCAAGCCAGGCACTTCGGAGAAAAGCGGCGCCGCCAGCGGACCGACGGCGATGGTGAGTGCGGCGCCCGGATACCGCTCGATCAGGTGGCGCAGCAATCCGGTCGACAGGACGGCGTCGCCGATTCGCGTCGCCGTGACGAACAGGATTTTCATGCCGGAAGTGCGCTCGCGGGCGGTGGAATCGCCGGTTTATAGGCCGGGCTCCGCCGCTTGCCAAGCCTCGGCCGGTCGCCTACCTGTAGCAGGCCGAGGTGCGCCGATGTCTTTATCTTTCGCGCCGCTCGGCGACCGCGGCGTGCTTGAAGTCGCGGGCGCCGATCGTGTCGCCTTCCTGCAAGGCCTGGTCTCGAACGACGTCGCCAAGGCGGCGGCCGGCGCGCCGGTCTATGCTGCGCTGCTCACCGCGCAGGGCAAATACCTGCACGATTTCTTCGTCGTTGCGCTCGGCGACGTGCTCTATCTCGACTGCGAGCGAGCGCGGCTCGGCGACCTGCAACGCCGCCTGTCGCTCTACAAGCTGCGCTCCAAGGTGGCGCTGGCGGATGCGAGCAGCAGATTTACAGTCTGCTGCGCGTGGGGCGACGCCGCGACGGCGCAGCTCGGCCTGGCGGACGGCGCGGCCAAGCCTTTTGCCGGTGGCCTTATTTACGTCGATCCGCGGCTCGCCGCACTCGGCGTGCGGTTTCTGATTCCGGCGGGACGCGAAAGCGACATCGCGGCCGCGGGCTTCGCGCGCACGGACGCTGCCGCTTACGACCGCCATCGCCTCGCCCTCGGCGTGCCCGACGGCAGCCGCGACCTCGAAATCGAAAAATCCATCCTGCTCGAAAACGGCTTCGAGGAGTTGAACGGCGTCGATTTCGCCAAAGGCTGCTACATGGGCCAGGAGCTGACGGCGCGCACCAAGTACCGCGCGCTGATCAAGAAGCGGCTGATGCCGGTGAAAGTCGACGGACCGCTGCCGGCGCCCGGCACGCCGATCACGCGCAACGGCGAAGAGGTCGGCGAGCTGCGCTCCGGCTCGGACGGCCTGGCGCTCGCCATGCTCAAGCTCGACGCGCTCGCGGGACCGCTCGTGGCCGGCGGCGCCAAGCTCGCGCCGCAACCACCCAAATGGATGAAGTTCGGATAGTCTTTCGTCATTGCGAGGAGGCCAAGGGCCGACGCGGCAATCCAGAGTCCCTGGATCGCCACGGCCGCTGCGCGGCCTCGCGATGACGGATTACGACTACGCCGTCGTCGCGACCGCTGCGTTGGCGCCTTCGTCGAGCGCCGCCTGTGCGGCGGCCAATCGAGCGATCGGCACGCGATAAGGCGAGCACGAGACGTAATCGAGCCCGATCTTGTGGCAGAAGCGCACCGAGGCTGGATCGCCGCCGTGCTCGCCGCAGATGCCGAGCTTCAGTTTCTTGCGCGCGCGGCGGCCGCGCTCGATGCCGATCTTCATCAGCTCGCCGACGCCTTGCTGATCGATCGAGACGAACGGATCGTGCTCGAGCAGGCCTTGCTTCAGATAGGCGTCGAGGAAGCTGCCGGCATCGTCGCGCGACAGGCCGAGGCAAGTCTGCGTCAGATCGTTGGTGCCGAAGCTGAAGAATTCGGCGCTTTGCGCGATCTCCTCGGCACGCAGCACGGCGCGCGGCAGCTCGATCATCGTGCCGGTGAGGTATTTGAGCTTGGCGCCGGTCTCTTTCGCCACCTCGGCGGCGACGCGGTCGGTCATCGCCTTCAGCAAATCGAACTCAGCCTTGGTGGCGATCAGCGGATGCATCACCTCGGGCTCCGGCATCTTGCCGGTTTCCTTCGCCACCAGCGCTGCCGCCTCGAAGATGGCGCGCAGTTGCATCTCATAGATTTCAGGTGCCGTAACAGCAAGCCGGCAGCCGCGATGGCCGAGCATCGGATTGGCTTCGTGCAGCATCTGGGCACGATGGCGGATGGTGGCGAGATCCTTGCCGGTCGCCTTGGCGATCTCCTGCATTTCGGCGTCGGTCTTGGGCAGGAATTCGTGCAGCGGCGGATCGAGCAAGCGGATGGTCACCGGCAATCCGTCCATGATCCGGAACAGCTCGGCGAAATCGCCGCGCTGCATCGGCAAGAGCTTGGCGAGCGCCTTTTTCCGTCCGTCGGAATCGTCGGCCATGATCATTTCGCGCACCGCGACGATCCGCTCGGCCTCGAAGAACATGTGCTCGGTGCGGCAAAGGCCTATTCCCTCTGCACCAAAACGTTTGGCGGTGCGCGCGTCGGTCGGCGTGTCGGCGTTGGCGCGCACGCCGGTGGTCCGCACCTTGTCGGCCCAGGCCATGAGCATCGCGAAATCGCCCGACAGCTCGGGCTGGATGGTCGGTACCGATCCCAGCATGACCTCGCCGGTCGAGCCGTCGATGGTGATGGTTTCGCCGGCTTTGACGATCGTCTCCTTGGCGGTGAGCGTCTTGGCGGAATAATCGACGCGCAGCTCGCCGGCGCCGGCGACGCAGGCGCGCCCCATCCCGCGCGCCACCACCGCGGCATGGCTGGTCATGCCGCCGCGCGTGGTGAGGATGCCCTTGGCGGCGTGCATGCCGTGGATGTCTTCGGGACTGGTTTCGACGCGCACCAGGATCACCGCCGTGCCCTTGGCCGCCTTGGCCTCCGCCTCGTCGGCCGAGAAGACGACGATACCCGACGCCGCACCCGGGCTGGCCGGCAAGCCGCGCGCCAGGATCACGCGCTTGGCCGCCGGATCGAGCATCGGATGCAAGAGCTGGTCGAGCGACTGCGGCTCGACGCGGCGCACGGCTTCGTCGCGCGTGATGACGCCGGCATTGGCGAGATCGACCGCGATCTTCAGCGCCGCCGGCGCAGTGCGCTTGCCGGTGCGGGTTTGCAGCATGTAGAGCTTGCCCCGCTGCACCGTGAACTCGATGTCCTGCATATCCCGATAGTGGGACTCCAGCTTGTCGCGCACCTTGAGCAACTCGCCGAAGACCTTCGGCATCTGCTCTTCCATCGCCGGCAGCTTCGACTTGGTGGTTTTTTTGCCGGCAATCGTCAGATGCTGCGGCGTGCGGATGCCGGCGACGACATCTTCGCCCTGGGCGTTCGCGAGATATTCGCCGTAGAACTCGTTGACGCCCGTCGATGGGTTTCTCGTAAACGCGACGCCGGTGGCACAATCGTCGCCCATGTTGCCGAACACCATCGCCTGAACGTTGACCGCCGTGCCCCATTCCGCCGGAATGCCGTGCAGCCGGCGATAGGTGATGGCGCGCTGGTTCATCCACGAGCCGAACACCGCGCCGATCGCGCCCCAGAGCTGCTCTTCCGGCGCCTGGGGGAACGGCTTCTTCAGCTCGCGCTGAACCAATTTCTTGTAGGCCTCGATGACCTCGTGCCACTGGTCCGCGGTCAGCTCGGTGTCAAGCTGCTTGCCCGTGTCGAGCTTGACGTTGTCGAGCAGGTCCTCGAACAGCTGGTGATCGACGCCGAGCACCACTTGCCCATACATCTGGATAAACCGGCGATAGCTGTCATAGGCGAAGCGCGCGTCGCCGCTTTTCTTCGCCAGGCCTTCGACGGTAACGTCGTTGAGGCCGAGATTGAGCACCGTGTCCATCATGCCGGGCATCGAGGCGCGCGCACCCGAGCGCACCGACACCAGCAGCGGATTCTTGGCGTCGCCGAACGCCGCGCCGATGCGCTTCTCGAGCGCCTGCAGCGCGACATCGACCTGGGCGCGCAAATCGGGCGGATATTGCTTGTCGTTCTTATAGAAGAAAGTGCAGACCTCGGTGGTGATGGTGAAGCCGGGCGGCACCGGCAGGCCAAGATTGCTCATCTCGGCGAGGCCGGCGCCCTTGCCGCCGAGCAGATTGCGCATATCGGCGCGACCTTCGGCCTTGCCGTCGCCGAACTGGTAAACCCACTTGGATTTAGCCATCGCTCTATCCCTCGATCCGCGAAAAATCCGCGACGCGGTTCAGCGTGTCGCGGATCTGCGAAAGCAGCCTCAGGCGATTTTCCCGGATTTCCTTGTCGTCGGTATTGACCGTCACCTTGTCGAAGAATTTGTCGACCGGACCGCGCAACGCGGCGAGCGCGCGCATCGCGGCGGCGAAATCCTCGGCCTCGAGCGCGGCGGCGTTGCGCAACGCCGCCTCGTGCAGCGCCTTGTCGAGCGTGCGCTCCTCGGCGGCCTGGAGCAAATCGGGCCGCGGCACGCCGGAGTAACTGCGGTTGTCTTTCTTCTCCTCGATGCGCAGGATGTTGGCGGCGCGGCGATACGCGACCAGCAGATTGGCGCCGTCTTCGGTTTTGAGGAACGCGCCGAGCGCATCGACGCGCGCCAGCAACCGCACCAGATCGTCCTCGTCGCCGAGCGCGAAGACCGCGGCGATCAGATCGTGCCGCACGCCGCGCTCGCGCAGATGGACTTTCAGCCGGTCGGCGAAGAATTCGAGCAGCTCCTTGCCCGGGTCCTTGCCCGCCGGCGCGGCGGCCTTGAACACGGTCAACAGCGGCAACCGCAGCTTGTTCTCGAGGATCAGGCGAATGACGCCGAGCGCGGCGCGGCGCAACGCGAACGGATCGCCGGAGCCGGTCGGCTTCTCGCCGATGGCGAAGAAATTCGCCAGCGTGTCGAGCTTGTCCGCGAGCGCCAGCGCCACCGAAACCGGCGCGGTCGGGCAGCGGTCGCTCGGTCCCTGCGGCGCGTAATGCTCGGCGATGGCGTCGGCAACCTCGGCGGCCTCGCCATCGTGCAACGCGTAATAGCGGCCCATGACGCCTTGCAGCTCGGGAAATTCGCCGACCATGCCGGACGACAGATCGGCTTTGGCGAGCGCCGCGGCGCGGCGCAGCTTGGCGACGTCGGCGCCCGGCACGTGCGGCGCGACGGCCTCGGCCAGCTTGGCGACGCGCGTCATCTTGTCCTGGACGGTGCCGAGCTTGGCGTGGAAGACGCGGTCGCGCAGCTTTTCGACGCGCGCGATCAGCTTCACCTTGCGGTCCTGATCCCAGAAGAAGCGCGCGTCGGCGAGCCGCGCCTTCAGCACGCGCTCGTTGCCGGCAATGACCGCCTTGCCGCCGTCGGCGGCATCGAGATTCGCGACCAGCAGGAAACGCGGCGCGAGCTTGCCTGCCTTGTCGAGCGTGGCGAAATATTTCTGATGGGTGCGCATCGCCGTAGTCAGCACCTCAGGCGGGAGATCCATGAAGCTCGGATCGATCGCGCCCATTAGAACGGCGGGCCATTCGACCAGGCCTGTGACTTCTTCGAGCAAGGCGTCGTCGGGCTTAACCTTCAGCCCCGTTTTTGTCGCAGCCTGGGACAAACCGCTTTCGATCCGGCGGCGGCGTTCCGCGGCATCGAGCACGACCTTGGTCCGCGCGAGCTTGGCGCGGTAATCCTTGAGATCGCGCACCACGAAAGCGGCCGGCGACAGAAATCGGTGGCCGACGGTTTTGTTCCCGACCGGCACCGATCCCAAGTTGAGCTTCAGCACTTTGCCGTCGAACAGACAGACGGCCGATTGAATAGGCCGCACCCAGCGGAACGGCGCCGCCGGAAAGCGCATCGACTTGGGCCACGGCAGGTCACGAATGACTTCGAGCAACAGCACGGACAGGACATCCTTGGTCGCCCGGCCCGGCCGCTTGATGGTCGCGAACCAGAACTCGCCCTTGTCGGTCGCGCGCTTTTCGCATTGGTCGAGCGAAGTCAGACCGGCGGATTTGAGGAAACCCTGTACCGCTTGCTCGGGCGATCCGACGCGCGGACCGCGGCGCTCTTCGGCCGAACCCGCCTGCATCTTCGGCAGCCCGGCCACCGCCAGCGTCAGCCGCCGCGGCGTGACGAAGGTTTCGATAAGCGTCGCCGCGAGATTCAATTCCTTGAGCTCGACCTCAATGAGGCGCTTGAGCTCGCGCGCGGCCAGACCCTGCATGCGCGCCGGAATTTCCTCGGTCAACAGCTCGAGCAGCAGATCGGGCATCAGCCGCCCTCGCCCGCAAGCCAGCCTTCGCAGCACGCCTTCGCCAGCGCACGCACGCGGCCGATATAGGCGGCGCGCTCGGTCACCGAGATCGCGCCGCGCGCATCGAGCAGATTGAAGCAGTGGCTTGCCTTGATGCACTGGTCGTAAGCCGGCAGCGCCAGCTTGCGGCCGAGCAGTGCACGGCATTCGGTTTCCGCGTCAGCAAAGTGCCGGAACAGCAGCGCCGTGTCCGCGGCCTCGAAATTGTAGGCGGAATATTCACGCTCGGCGCGCTTGAAGACGTCGCCGTATTTGACGCCGGCGCCGTTGTAATCGAGATCGTAGACGTTCTCGACGCCTTGTACGTACATCGCAAGGCGTTCGAGGCCGTAAGTGATCTCGGTCGAGACCGGATCGCATTCGATGCCGCCGACCTGCTGGAAATAGGTGAACTGCGTCACCTCCATGCCGTCGAGCCAGACTTCCCAGCCGAGACCCCAGGCGCCGAGCGTCGGGCTTTCCCAATCGTCCTCGACGAAGCGGATGTCGTGCCGCTTGGCGTCGATGCCGAGCGCGGCGAGGCTATCGAGATAAAGTTGCTGGCTCGCCGCCGGCGCCGGCTTCAGGATCACCTGGAACTGGTAATAGTGCTGCAAGCGGTTCGGGTTCTCGCCGTAGCGCCCGTCGCTCGGCCGACGCGACGGCTGCACATAGGCGGCGTTCCAGGCCTTCGGTCCAAGCGCGCGCAACGTCGTCGCCGGATGAAAGGTGCCGGCGCCCATCTCGACGTCGTAGGGCTGCAGGATGACGCAGCCCTGCTTCGCCCAATAATCCTGCAAGCGCAGCAGCAGCGTTTGGAAGCTGGGAGCCTTGCTCGCGCGCGCCGCCATCGTCGCCTCAGCGCGGCCACGGACAATCGGTGCGGCCGCAGGCACGCGCGCCGCGCGATGGCACATAGATGCCACAGGCCGAGCATTTCACCAGGTCTTCCGCCGGACGCTTCGCCGCCGGCGCCGCGCCGGTGCGGCGGCGCTCGATCTCTTCCTTGAGCGCGCGCCGGATGGCTTCGACCCGCTGGGCATATTTCCAGCCGTACCAGACGACGACCAGGATGAAGGCAAGCAACAACAGCTTGCCCAAGCTGAAATCGGGCATGGCGATGGTGTAGGGGAGCGGCCATAAGGGGTCAACCGTCGCCGGGTGCGACGCTCTGGCGACCACGTGGTTCAGTCGCCTCTTCGATGGTCATGGCCGGGCTTGACCCGGCCATCCACGCCTTAAAGACGTGGATGCCCGGCACAAAGCCGGGCATGACGATGAAAAGCTCGAGCATTGGAGCGATTCGCGGGTTGCTTATGCTGATGCCATGCCCGATGAGGCCGCCGCCATGGCGGGCTATAATCGCCGCATCCGGGCCAGGTTGGATGGCGGATGCGGATTCTCGGTTGTCGGGCTGGATTGCTTCGCCGCTTCGCGGCTCGCAATGACGGTTAGGTAAGATCGATCGCCTTCGCGTCGCGCAGCACGGCGTCGGCTTCGGCGGTGTAGCGACCGTCGGTTTCGTGCAGGACCAATCCGGGCAAGAGCCGCGTCGGCGTCGCCACATCCTTGCGCGCGTGAACGATGACGCGCTTGGTCAATTTGCCGGCGCCCGGCCATAGCGGCAGCACGACGATGCCGCCGGCGCGGCCGGCGAATTGCGCCAGGAGATGCTCCAGCCGGTCGGCGCGATGGATGAAGGTGATGCTGCCGCGCGGCCGCACCATGGCGAGCGCGAAGCGCGCCCAGGCGGCGAGATCGGCCGCGCCTTCGACCATCGCGATTGCCTTCGCCGGCAGCGGCGGCGGGCTCGCGGCTTCCGCCTCCATGTAAGGTGGGTTCGCCATGACGTGCGCGAAGCCACCGGGCTCGAGCCGCGGCGGCGGGTTGCGGATGTCGCCGGCCATGATCGCGACGCGATCGGCGAAATTGTTGCGCGACGCGTTCTCGCCGGCGAGCCGCACGAGCTCGCGCTGCATCTCAATGCCGGTGACGCGGCAACCGGGCACGCGCGCCGCGAGACACAATGCGGCCGCGCCGACGCCGCAGCCGATATCGAGCACGGTGTCGCCCGCCACGGCGGGCACCGCGGCGGCCAACAACACCGGGTCGATGGCGACGCGGTAGCCTTCGATCGGCTGCAATAATTTTATGCGGCCGCCGAGCAGTGCGTCGTCGCTGACCGCCATTGAAGCGACAACGGGCGTCACAGCGAGCCTTCGGCTTCGGCGAGCAAGGCGCGGGCGCGGGCCAGATCGTCCTCGGCCACCAGGATCCGCCGCTGGATGGCGCCGATCGACCCTTCGACCACGCTGGTGTGCCGGTCGGCGATCACGATTTCGATACCGGCCGATGTCAACAGCGCCTCGGCCCACGACAGCCGCACCGGATCGTTGGTGCGCAGCAGTTCCTTCATCGGCCTCCGACCGGATAAACTGCCACCGGACCCAAGCGGCCGGGGGCGCTTGACCGCAGGGTCAAGCCCTCTATGCTCGCCGTGCCGGCGCGCGCGGTCAACCGCCAGGGAGAGACGATTTGGCCTTACCCGCAAATGCGGACCAGGGGATCAAGCATCGGGTTTCGCTCGACCGCTTGACGGCGCTCGTCGCGGCCGACGTGGCGCAGGTCAACACCCTGATCCTGGCGCGGATGCAAAGTCCCGTCGCGCTGATCCCGCAGCTTGCCGGCCACATCATCGCCGCCGGCGGCAAGCGGCTCAGGCCGATGCTGACGCTCGCCAGTTCGCGGCTCTGCGGCTATCGCGGCGACCGCCACATCGCGCTCGCCGCCGCGGTCGAGTTCATCCATACCGCGACGCTGCTGCACGACGACGTCGTCGACGCCAGCGGCTTGCGGCGCGGCCTCGCCACCGCCAACGCCGTGTGGGGCAACAAGCCGTCGGTGCTGGTTGGCGATTTCCTGTTCAGCCGTGCCTTCCAGCTCATGGTCGAGGACGGCTCGCTCAAGGTGCTCGACATCTTGTCGCGCGCGTCGGCGATCATCGCCGAAGGCGAAGTGCTGCAGCTCGTCACCAGCAACGACACCGACACCACCGAGGCGCAATATCTCGAAGTCATCAACGCCAAGACCGCGGCGCTCTTCGCGGCGGCGTCGCGCATCGGCGCGGTGCTCGGCGAGCGCAAGGAGACCGAGGAAAAGGCGCTCGAAGCCTATGGCCGCAATCTCGGCATCGCCTTCCAGCTGGTCGACGACATGCTCGACTATTCCGCGCGGCAGGCCGAGCTCGGCAAGGCGGTGGGCGACGATTTCCGCGACGGCAAGATCACGCTGCCGGTGGTGCTGGCGCTCAAGGCCGCGGATGCCGACGAGCGCGAATTCTGGCGCCGCACGCTCGAAGCCGGCGAGCAGCGCGACGGCGATCTCGAACGCGCCATCGGGTTGATGCAGCATCACGGCACGTTGGCCGCGACGCTCGAACGGGCGCGGCTCTATGCCGAAACCGCCCGCGGCGCGCTCGGCATCTTCCATGATTCGCCGGAACGGCGCGCGCTCGACGAGGCGATCGATTTCTGCCTTGAGCGGGGCTATTAGTCGCGCCGTTTCTGCCCGAAAAAGACTATGGTATCAGGGCGCAAGCCTGCTATACCGCGCCGCGCCGGAGTGTAGCTCAGCCTGGTAGAGCACTAGCTTCGGGAGCTAGGGGCCGGAGGTTCGAATCCTCTCACTCCGACCATTCCCGCCGGCC
>DASYXI010000047.1:0-72089 GCA_035934995.1 Allostellaceae bacterium | reverse complement strand
AGCGACGGACCGAGCCGCTTGAAGATGCCGGGCCGTGACATCCGCTTCGAACCCCCGTTATCCAACCGCGAAGCTATCGGCTGCCGCCGTAAATGGCCAGACGCGCGGCTGGATTACCGTTATCACAATGGAACTTAGCGGCCCCTTCGTCTAAATAAGGGGCCATGGTCGCCCTCCCCGCCTCGGTCGATGCCGCGCTCGCCCTGCTGGGCCAGGGCCAGTACGTCGCCGACCGCAGCCTTGCCACCGCCGTCTACCTGTCGCTCAGTCTGAAGCGCCCCCTCTTCCTCGAGGGCGAGGCCGGCACCGGCAAGACCGAGGTCGCCAAGGTGCTGGCCCACGCGCTCGGCCGCAAATTGATCCGCCTTCAGTGCTACGAGGGCCTCGACGTCGCCTCTGCGGTCTATGAATGGAATTACCCGCGGCAGATGATCGAGATCCGCCTCGCCGAGGCCGAACGCGCGAGCAAGGAAACCGTCGAGGAGGAAATCTTCGGCGAGAAATTCCTGATCAAGCGGCCGCTCCTGCAGGCGCTCGAGCCCGACCTCGCCGGGCCGCCGGTGCTGCTGATCGACGAGCTCGACCGCACCGACGAGCCGTTCGAGGCTTTTCTGCTCGAACTGTTGTCGGACTATCAGGTGTCGATCCCCGAACTCGGCACGGTCAAAGCCGCCGCGCCGCCACTTGTCGTCATCACGTCCAACCGCACGCGCGAGATTCACGACGCGTTGAAGCGCCGCTGCTTCTACTACTGGATCGATTATCCCGACGCGGCGCGCGAACTCGAAATCCTGCGCCTCAAGGCGCCCGGCGCGCCGGCCGAGTTGTCGCGCCAAATCGTCGCTTTCGTGCAGAAACTGCGCGCGGCCGGCGATCTCTTCAAGCAGCCGGGCATCGCCGAGACCATCGATTGGGCACATGCGCTGTCGCAGCTTGATGTGCTCGCGCTCACACCCGAAGCGATCAACGACACGCTCGGCGTGCTGCTGAAGTACCAGGACGACATCGCCAAGATTCAGGGCAGTGAGGCCGAGCGCCTGCTGGCGCAAGTGAAGGCCGAGCTCGCCGCGGCGCAGTGATGGACGGCGCGACGCCCTCGCCCGCCGGCGGCAACCTGGTCGCCAACATCATGTATTTCGCGCGCACCTTGCGCGCCGCCGGATTGCCGGTCGGTCCCGGCAAGGTGCTGCAAGCCGTCGAAGCGGTGCGCGCCGTCGGCCTCGAAAGCCGCGACGATTTCTATTGGACGCTGCACGCCGTGTTCGTCAACCGGCGCGACCAGCGGCTGATCTTCGACCAAGCGTTCCACGTCTTCTGGCGCAATCCGAAACTGCTTGAGCGCATGATGAGCCTCCTGCTGCCCGAATTGCAGGCGCCGCGGCCGGACCAAGCGGAGATCAGCCGGCGGCTGGCCGAAGCGCTGCGCGCCGGTCAGGCCGACGGCGCCGGACGGCCGCGCGAGGACAAGACCGAATTCGACGCGGCCATGACCTTTTCGCCGCGCGAAATCCTGCAGACCATGGATTTCGAGAAGATGTCGACCGCCGAAATGAACGCGGCGCGCGCGGCGGTCAAAAAGCTGGCCTTGGCACTCGCCGAGAAGCCGACGCGACGCTTTGCCACCGATCCGCGCGGCGCCCGCGTCGACATGCGGGCGACGTTGCGCGCGCAACTGCGCGCCGGCGGCCTGATCGCGCTCAAACGCAAGGACCGCGCGACGCGGCCGCCGCCCCTTGTAGTTCTCTGCGATATCTCGGGCTCGATGAGCCGCTATACGCGGATCTTCCTGCATTTCCTTCACACGGTGATCAACGACCGCGACCGCGTGCACGCGTTTTTGTTCGGCACGCGGCTCACCAACATCACGCGACCGCTGCGCACGCGCGACGTCGACGAGGCGCTCGACAAGGTGGCGGCAGCGGTCGAGGACTGGTCGGGCGGCACGCGCATCGGTCAATGCCTGGCCGAATTCAACCACCGCTGGTCGCGCCGCGTGCTCGGCCAGGGCGCGGTCGTGCTGTTCATCTCCGACGGGCTCGATCGCGACGCAGGATTCGGCTTGGCGCGCGAGATGGAACGCCTGCACAAATCGTGCAGCCGCCTCATCTGGCTCAATCCGCTGTTGCGTTATGCCGGCTTCGCGCCCAAATCCCTCGGCATGAAGGCGATCCTCCCCCATGTGGACGAATTCCGGCCGGTGCATAATCTCGAAAGCCTGAAGGCGGTGGTCGCGGCGCTGGCCGAGAACGGCACGCGACGGCTCGGCGCGGCGGCAGAATGGGCCGAGATGCGAAAGGCAGGCTGACCATGGCGATGAACAGCGGCGACAATGCCGACATTCTCGATCAGGCGACCCAATGGCGGAGCCAGGGCAAAGGCGTGGCGGTCGCGACCGTGGTTTCGACCTGGGGCTCGTCGCCCCGGCCGGTCGGCGCCAAGCTGGCGGTCGACGATAGCGGGGCCTTTGTCGGATCGGTGTCCGGTGGTTGCGTCGAAGGCGCCGTCATCGAGGAAGGCCTCGCGGCGATCAAGGACGGCAAGCCGCGGCTTCTGGATTTCGGCGTCACCAACGAGCAAGCCTGGGAAGTTGGCCTCGCCTGTGGCGGCAAAATCCAGGTGTTCGTCGAGCGCGCCGAATGAAGCTCGATCTGCTCAAGCGCGCCGTCGAGTCGGCGGCCGCCGGACGGCCGGCGGCGCTCGTTACAGACCTTAAGTCCGGCCTGCAAAGCCTCATTCAAGGCACTGTTTTTGAAGGAAACCTTAAAAAAAGCGACTCGCTGGACGCGGCGGTGCGGCAGGCGCTCGCCGACGACCGCAGCGCCCTGGTCGATACACCCGACGGCAAGGTTTTTATCGAGGTTTTCAACCCGCCGCTGCGGCTCATGGTTGTGGGCGCCGTCCACATCGCCCAACCGCTGGCGCGGATGGCGGCGATGGCCGGTTACGCGGTCACGGTCATCGATCCGCGCAGCGCCTTTGCCAGCGGCGAGCGATTTCCGGGCGTCGAACTGTCGACCGAATGGCCCGACGACGCGATGGTGCGGCTCAAACCCGACCGGCGCAGCGCCATCGTCACCCTTACCCACGATCCCAAGGTCGACGATCCGGCGTTGATCGCGGCGCTCAAATCTCAGGCTTTCTATATTGGCGCGCTTGGCTCGAAGAAGACGCATGCCGCACGGCTAAAGCGTCTGACCGATTCCGGTTTCAAGGATGTCGACTTCGCGCGCATTCACGGTCCGGTCGGGCTCGATATCGGCGCGATCTCGCCGGCCGAGATCGCGGTTTCGATCCTGGCGCAGATCACGGCGACGCTACGCGCCGACCGGCTCAAGAGCCGGCAAGCGGCCTGACATGAAATTTGGCGACACGCCGCTCGATCAAGCCGCCGGCGCCATCCTGGCGCACAGTCTCAAGCTCGGTGGCCGCGTGTTCCGCAAAGGCCGGGTACTGACGGCGGATGACGTGGCGGCTTTGGGCGCCGCCGGTCTTGCGAGCGTCGTCGCTGCGCGGCTCGAACCCGGCGACGTCGGCGAGGACGAAGCCGCCAATCGCGTCGCCCGAAAGCTGGTTGGCGCCGGCATCACCGCCGCGCCGGCGTTCACGGGCCGCGCCAATCTGTTTGCCGAAACGGCCGGACTGTGCCGCGTCGACCGCGCCGCCGTCGACCGGCTCAATGCGATCGACGAAGCGATCACCTTGGCGACGATCGAGCCCGATACGGTGGTCGCGCCGAAGCAGATGGTCGCGACGGTGAAAATCATTCCGTTTGCGGTTGCCGGCGAGCGCCTCGCCGCCTGCGAAAAGGCGGTTGCCGAAGCGGTGCAGATGATCGCGGTTGCGCCCTTTTCCGCCAAGCGTGCGGTCTTGATCCAAACCGAGCTGCCCGGCGTCAAACCCAGCGTTCTCGACAAGACGGTCGAGATCACCCGCGCGCGGCTGACGGCGCTCGGCGGCTCCTTGATCGGCGAGCGGCGCGTCGCCCATGACGCAGCGGCGCTGACGCCAGCGATCAAGGCCGCGCTCGCGGATGGCGCCGATCTCGTGCTGGTCGCCGGCGCTTCCGCCATTCTCGATCGCCGCGACGTCATTCCGGCCGCGGTCGAAGCGGCCGGCGGCACGATCCTGCAATTCGGCATGCCCGTCGATCCCGGCAATTTGCTGCTCGTCGGCCGGATCGGCGCGGTCGACGTGCTCGGCCTGCCCGGCTGTGCACGCTCGCCCCAGGTCAACGGGTTCGACTGGGTGCTGCGCCGATTGATGGCCGGCTTGCCGGTCGATGCGCCCGCAGTCCGCGGCATGGGCGTCGGCGGACTTCTCGGCGAGATTCCGTCGCGGCCGCTGCCGCGCGCCGACGTCGGGCGCGCCACCGCTCAGGCCGGCGCACCGCCGGCGCGCCGCATCGCCGCTGTCGTGCTGGCGGCGGGTCGTTCGCGCCGGATGGGCACGGTCAACAAGCTGCTGATCGGCGTCGACGGCAAACCGATGGTGCGGCACGCGGTGGACGCCGCGCTTGGCGCCGGCCTCACACCGGTCGTCGTCGTCACCGGACATGAGCGCGACAAGGTGGCCACGGCGCTGGCCGGCCTGCCGGTGACGCTGGTGCACAATCCGGACTATGCCGAGGGCCTGTCGACATCGCTCCGCGCCGGCCTCGGCGCCTTATCATCGGAAGCCGAAGGCGCCCTGATCTGCCTCGCCGACATGCCGCGGGTCAGCGCCGCCGAGCTCAAGCGCCTGGCCGGCGCCTTCGATCCGCGCGAGGGCCGCGCCATCGTCGTTCCGACCCGCCATGGCAAGCGCGGCAATCCGGTGCTTTGGGCGCGGCAGTTCTTTGCCGAAATGCGGGCGGTCGCCGGCGACGTCGGCGCCCGGCACCTGATCGGCGCCTATCCCGAGCTGGTGGCCGAGATCGAGATGGAGGGCGACGGCGTGCTGACCGATATCGATACGCCCCAGGCCCTGGCGAAGCTCGCGACCACCGCGAAAATCGACGCCTAAATAAGGCTTTTTTGCGGCACGACCGATTTTCGGCGGGCGAAATGCCGCAGTCATTGTCGGTCGGAATAAAGCGCCACGACGCCCCGTTGTCCTGCCAACAAACGGGAGCGGTGAAGCCCATGAGCACCCTGATCGGAGGCGTCACCCTGGCCAGCACGCTGTTCGGCGTTCTGGTCGGACAAATTGCAGCCGGCGCGGAATTCGCCGGCGTTGTCCTCGCCTCCTTGGTCGTGATGACCCTGCGCGCCTAGGCGGTTCGCCGGCGCGTTACGACCCGAGCGGGCCCGCGCCGGGCCTTATCTCGAAACCTCCTGTGACAATTCGGTGACCTGACGTTACGCCCGGTAGTCGGCCGCGGCGGTCTGATCGCGCCGCGCCGCGCCCATGGCGTTGAACACCAGGGTCAGCACGATCGCGACGGCGAAGTTCAGAATCACCGTGTAGAACGCCGTGTAACCCGGCAGCGTCCAGCCACCGAGCATCAGCGGCCAGGTCGGCTTGAACTGAACCACCGCCGACATCGCCGTGCCGACGGCCGTGCCGGTCGCCCAGCCGATCAGCAGCGCCCAGTCGTTGAACCACCGCGTGTAGAGACCCATGATTACGGTCGGGAAGGTCTGGATGATCCAGACGCCGCCGAGCAGCTGGAAATCGATCGCGTAGGGCGTCGGCACGAACAGCACGAAAACCAGCGCGCCGAACTTCACGATCAGCGACACCCACTTGGCGATCTGCGCTTCTTCTTTATCGGTCGGATTGGGGTTGAAGAATTCGCGGTGGATGTTGCGCGTGTAGAGATTGGCCGATGCGATCGACATGATCGCCGCCGGCACCAGCGCGCCGATGCCGATCGCGGCGAACGCGATGCCGACGAACCAGGATGGGAAGCTGTGGATGAACAGCGCCGGTACCGCGAAGTTCGCTTTGTACTGCGCGAAGCCGGCGGCGAATTCCGGAAACTTTTGCGCATCGCCGACGCCAATGGCGATTGCGAAGAACCCCAGCAGCGCCAATAGGCCGAGCATCAGCGAATAGGCCGGCAGCAATGCCGCGTTGCGCCGGACAGCGTGCGCGCTCGAGGCGCTCATCATGCCGGTCATCGAATGCGGATAAAGGAACAACGCCATCGCCGAGCCGACGGCGAGCGTGATGTAGACGCCGTAGACGCCGGTTGAATTGCCGGTCGGCGCCGCCAACAGGACCTTCGCCGGCGGCACGGCGGCGAAGATGTGGCCGAAGCCGCCGAGCTGGATCGGAATGACGATGACAGCGACGAACGCCGTCAGGTAGATCAGCGTGTCTTTGACAATGGCGATCGCTGCCGGCGCGCGGAGGCCGCTGGTGTAGGTGAAGGCGGCCAGAATCACGAACGCGATGATCAGCGGCAAGTCGGCAACCCAGCCGGCCCCTGAGATGCCGAGGCCGCCGATCACGACCTGCAAGCCAACGAGCTGCAGCGCGATATAGGGCATGGTGGCGACGATGCCGGTGACCGTGATGGCCAGCGCCAGCCAGCGGTTGCCGTAGCGGCCTTTCACGAAATCGCCGGCGGTGATGTATTGATGCTTGTGCGCGACGCGCCACAGGCGCGGAAACGCGAGAAACATCAGCGGATAGATGATGATGGTGTAGGGCACCGCGAAGAACGCGATGGCGCCCGCGCCAAAGGCCAACGCCGGCACCGCGACGAACGTGTACGCCGTGTAGAGGTCGCCGCCGATCAGGAACCAGCTGACGACCGTGCCGAAGCGGCGACCGCCGAGCCCCCATTCGCTCAACAGATCGAGATCGCCTTTGCGCCAGCGCGCGGCCACGAAGCCGAGCCAAGTGATGAAGCCGAACAGCAGAACGAAGACGACGAGTGCCACCCAATTGACGTCTTTCACGGCGTTCTCCCCCAGAACTGTTCTAAACGCCGAACGGCGTCGGCGCGCCGAGCGCTAGGCCTCGGTGGCGAAATAGACGATCGCGGTTAGCACTGCGCCGACGAGAATCAGCAGCAGCTGGAACCAATAGAAGAACGGCAGGCCGATGAAGGTGGGGTCGACGCGGTTATAGAGCGGTACCCAGAGCGAGACCAGAAACAAGCCGATGAAGATCAGGTACCACCAGCTCCAACCGCTCTGTTTCGTTTGATGATTTGCCACGACACCCCCCTTTGCGGCGGATTGCGCCGCCGCCTGTCGCCCGTGCCCACATTATTGGCAACGGGCTGCACGATTCTCAAGCCCTTCAACGGCGCCGGTCTTCGAGCCGTGGGATACCAATCGCCGAAAAACTCAGGCGGCTTCCGCCGGCGCCTTACGGGCCAGGCCGTCGTAGAGATCGAGCATACGCTCGCGCCAGGCATGGACGACGTCATCGGTGGCGAGCAGTTCGAACGCGCTGGTGGCACGCGCCCATTGGAAGCTGCCGAAGACGATGTAATCGGCGTGCAGCGGCGACGCGCCGGCCAGAAACGGCTGGCCCTGCAAGGCGATGCGCAACGGCGACAGCCTGGCGCGGAACGCCGGCAGGTTCTTGTCGCGGTCAGCCACCACTTGTTCCAGAGTCTGGCCGTAGCGTTCCTCGCGCGACTGCCGGAAATAGGTACGGTCCTTCGCATGGACGCGGTCGAAGATGTCGCGCACGATCAGCCGCGCCATCGCCGGTTGCAGGATCGCGTCCGCCCAACCGACATAGAAGTGCGACAGCGCGCGGCCGGCACCGCCGCCGAACAGCGACGGACGATCGGGATAGGTGTCCTCGAGATAATTGGCGATGGTCCAGGAATCGACGATCCATTTGTCGCCGTCGACCAGCACCGGCACGCGTCCCTGCCCCGACGCCGCGATGCGGTCCTTCTCGGTGAAGCGCCAGGGAACGGTCTCGACCGGCAGTCCTTTGTGCGCCAACGCCAGCTTGACGCGCCAGCAATACGGGCTGAACCGACGGTCGTCGTCGGCGCCCGCGAGATCAAACAGCTTGAGCATCGTGCTAGCTCACCAATACGGCCCGGTCGCGCCGATGCACACCACCACCAAGCCGAGAATCAGATTGGCCAAGACGATATGGCGGATCTGTTTGAGCTGCGCGGCGGCAGCCGGCAGATCGCTGCCGTCGAGCGCACGCTGGAAACGCCGCCATGGCGCGAAATAGACGTAACTGAACGCCAGAATCATCACGATGCCGAGCCCCATCATGATCTGGACGGCGAGGCCGCCGGCGCCGAGTTTGATCATGCCACCGCCCGACAGCAGCAGCAGCGCAACCGAAACCCAGACCCACGGGAAGAACTGCGCCAAGGCGCGCCGCATCAATGGCAAGCGAATGGCCGGTTCGAGCGGCGCCGCCGCCGGCCGCAACATGAAATGGGCGAAGAACATGCCGCCGACCCAGATGACGGCGCCGAGAATATGGAGGATCAGCGCGAAGATCATTGCGGCGGCAGTCTAGCGGCATCGGCGCGGGCGCGAAAGCTGCCTTTGCCGGCCGCCGATCAGCGTTCGCCGAAATGGCGTAGGACCGCCGCGCGGTGGTCCTCGGGCAGCGTCTCGAGCGCGCGCAACAGCGACCGCATCTGCCGGCGGGTCGTATAGAGCTGGTCGAGCAGCCGCAGCACGACGGACATCGCGTCCTCGCCGACGGCGAGATCGCGGTGCAATTCGACGATCAGACGGACCCGCGCGACGTCGAGATCGCTGAATACATAGTGCGCGCCCTCGCTCTCCGGCAGGACCCACCGTTGGGCGATCCAGCGTTCGAGCTCGACCGGCTCGAGCCGCACCATTTGGCACACGGCTTCGAAGGTGATCATGACGACCCCATCGCCCGGCGCGGGTCATACGGGTGTTGCGGCGCCCAATCGCGCAGGAAGTCGGCGAGTGCCTTGTCGCCGCCTTCGGGCAGCACGATTTTGAGCGTCACGTATTCGTCGCCGTAACTGCCGTCCGCTTTCGGCGCGCCTTTACCGCGCAGCCGCAGCCGCGTGCCGGTGTTCGAGCCGACGGGCACCGTCATGGTCACCGCGCCGGTCGGCGTCGGCACCGAAATCTTGCCGCCGAGCGCCGCCTCGGCAATCGTCACCGGCAGCTCGACGTGAATATCGTCGCCGTCGCGGCGGAAGAACGCATGCGGTGCGACGTGTACCTCGATCAACGCGTCGCCTTTCGATCCACCGCCGACGCCTTCGCCGCCTTGCTCTTTCAGGCGCAGAATCTGCCCGTCGCGTAGTCCTGGGGGAATGGTGACGTCGAGGCTTTTGTCGGGCGCAAGCTGCAGCCGCTTCTTGGCGCCGTTGATCGCCTCGAGAAAATCGATCGTCAACATGTAATGCTGATCGGCGCCGCGCATGCGCACGTGGGTGCGTCGCGTGAACGCTTCATCGCCGGCGGCGGAACGGAAACCGCCGCGACCGCCGAACATCGCGAAGAGATCCTCGAGATCCTCCGGCGCGACGCCTTCGGCCGTGTAGTATTTCGCGCCGTCCGGCCCCTCTGCGAAGCCGCGATAGTTGGGCTGATATTGCGGCTTTTCGGCACCGGTTTCGTCGATCTCGCCGCGATCGAAGCGCCCGCGCTTCGCCGCATCCGACAGCAGCTCATTGGCCGCGCCGATTTCCTTGAAGCGCGCCTCGGCTTCCTTGTTGCCGGGATTGAGATCGGGATGATGCTGCTTGGCGAGCCGCCGGTACGCGCGGCGGATATCGTCCTCGCTCGCGTCGCGTGCTACGCCCAGCACCTCGTAAGGGTTCCGCGCCATGGCCCCATCATATAGGAGCTCGGCCGCCGCGCGGCTAGTGCGTGAACCAGACCGTCATCCGTTTCACCGCTGAATCGAACGCGGCGTAATCGCGCGGCGACAGCACGAAGGTGAACGAGCCCTTTTTGCCGACTATCGTGAACTGCACGCCTGGCCCCGTCGCGACCGACAGCGACCGCGCGTCGTCGGTGCCAGCCTCTTTGAACGTGCCGGTCGTCTGCCAGGCCGCCGACGACGTACCGCGCGCCTTGTCCCAAAGTTCGACGAAGGAATGCCACTCGTCGGAAGCGAACGCGACCGATAGGCGCTCACGGTCGCGGTTGATTCCGACGATGCCAATTTTCGTTTTGCCGTCGGAATACCGCGCGAGGTCGAGTTCACCGCCGCCGGCATAGAACCGGCCGGCATAACGGAGGACGCCGGCAGCCCGGCCCGGCGCCGGCATCAGGATCAGCGCCAGAACGCTCAACAATATCGCTGTCCGCCGGGTCATCGCGCCTCCTTTTTTCCGCCGTTGGCCGGGCCGCGCCATCGAGTGCAAATGGTCCGTCGCCGGAACCGCCCTACCCATGCATGCTGACGCCACAGCGCCTCCGCCATGGGCGCACCGGTGATTCAGGCCCAATCGCACGACGGTCAACCTGGTCAGATGGTGCCGATGAGCTTTCAGGATTTTTCGCGACGATCAAGTCGTCCGACCTTTGCAGCATCGCTCGGCATTGGGATGCCGCGCGCGGCAGCAAGCGCATGCCGGCCTGGCGCGACATCGACCCGTCCGCCATCGCGCCGTTCCTGCCGATCGTCTGGTCGTGGAAATACGACAACGTCACCGACACGTTCATCGGGCGTCTCGGCGGCGACGCGATCACCGAAGCATTCGGCGAAAGCATGCGCGGCAAGCCGATGAAGGAATTTTTCCGCGGCCGCATATACGACATGATGTTCGCCCGGCACAAACGCGTCGTCACGACGCCGGCATTCGCCCACGGTGCCGGCCCGGTGTTCATTCACGCCGGCCGCTACGGTCAGGGCGAGCGCATTATCATGCCCCTGGCGAGCGACGGCATTCACGGCGACGGCATCTTCGGTGCCACGATCTATGCGCCCAATCCGGCGCGGCGGCCCGATGAAACGGCACATCAGAATATCGCTGCCGAGGCCGTGGACTTCTTCCCGCTCGACTGACGACCGCAACCGCAGCCTCATCCGGTTTCCGTCATGCGGACGCTCTCATGCCACAGCCGCTCGGCGGCTTCGTCGTCTTGCGCTTCGGCCGACGGTTCGCGTACCGCGCATTTGTCGAAATAGAGCCCCGAGAGGTTTGCCACTTCCGGCGCCGAGGCGAGATAGACCGACGTCTTGGCGCCGTCCGCCGGCGGAATCGCCATGAATCGTTTGGCGATCCCGACGCCGACCCGGAATATGCCGCCGTTGTTGTCGCCGAAATTGGTCGCGACGAATCCCGGATGAAGAGCATTAGCGGTGACACCGGAACCGGCGAGCCGGCGCGCCAGCGCGCGTGTGAACAAGATGTTGCACAGCTTCGACCGTTTATAGGCAAGCCAACCGCTGTAGCCGCGCGTCGTTTGCAGATCGTCGAGCGCCAACACAGCGCCGCGATGCGCCTCGGACGCAACGTTGACGACCCGCGCCGGCGCCGTCGCTTGCAACCGGCCACGCAACAGGTTGGTCAACGTGAAGTACGCCAGGTGATTGAGCGCGAACGTGCGCTCGAAACCATCCGCCGTCTGTTCGCGCCGATTGAAGATCGCGCCGGCGTTGTTGAGCAGCACGTCGATGCGCGGCAACAACGCGATCTCGCCGGCGACGCGCCGCACTTCGGCCAGCCGCGACAAGTCGGCGATGTGGACGCTGACGGACGGCGCGCCGGCACGCGTCAACGCCGTCGCCAGCGCCGCCGCCCGCGGCCGATCGCGCGCCACCAACGCCAACGATGCGCCCATGGCGGCCAGCCGTTCGCACGCCACGCGGCCGATGCCGGCTGTCGCGCCGGTGACGACGACGGTCTTGCCGCGCATTGCGCTCACGCGGTTGTCGCGTCCTGCGCCGACATGGTGACGGCATCGCGCACGCGTGCCCAGCACGCCGCATCGCTGGCGGCCAACACCGTCCGATCGTAAATGGCTGGATCGTAGCGGGTCCCATCGAGGAATGCGGCGTGGCCGCCGGCTTCCGTGGCCATCAGCATGCCGGCCGCGTGATCCCACGGCAGCGAGCGCGAATGCAGCGCGAAGTGCGCCGTGCCGAGCGCCAGGTTGAGGTATTCGATGCCGCTCGAGCCGACATTGTGCGTACGCATGCCTGCTTGCTCGATCGCCTTCGCCGAACGCACACCCGAGATAGCGCGCCCGTAAGCGGCCCCGATTGGGTTGGCCGGCGCCGGCGAAATCCGCAACCGACGCCCGTCCGACCAGGCTCCGGCACCCGCCTGGGCCCAAACCAGGCGGTCGCCAAGCGGATCGAAGATCCAGCCGCCGCGCGTGCGGCCATGCTCGACGTAGGCGACGATTATGGCAAAGCCGGGATTCCCACGGGCAAAATTGGCCGTGCCATCGACCGGGTCGACGATCCACAAACTGTCACAGGTGCCGGTTAGGCTCAGCCGCCCCGGATCCACGGCGACAGATTCCTCGCCTAAGACCGCGGAACCGGGCACGATTTCGCGTAACCCGGCCGTCAACCCCCGTTCGGCCTCGAGGTCGGCGATCGTCACCAAATCGCCCGGCGCCTTCTCGCGAATGTCCTCGCGCTTGAGCGTGCCGAAGCGCGGCAGTATGACGCTCTGCGCGATTTCGCGGATGAGCCGGGCGACGGCTTCGGGATCGGGCATGGGCAGTGTTGGATTTACAAACGGGTGCGGTGGAAAGGCTCACTATGACGGAAAGCAGCGGCGAATTCGACGTCGTGATCATCGGCGCCGGCGCGGCTGGCCTGTCGGCCGCCAAGCATCTGGCGTCGACCGGGCATACGATCAAGATCGTCGAGGCGCGCACGCGCACGGGCGGACGCGCGCATACGGCGCCGACTGGATCTGGTTTCGCCGTTGATCTGGGCTGCGAATGGCTCCATTCGGCCGATATCAATCCGTGGGTTCCAATCGCGCGTCAGCTCGGCCTCACCATCGACGAAAAGCTGCCCGATTGGGGCCGCCGGATTGCGTGGATCCAAGGTGATGCCGCACAGCGCGAGTGGCAGACGGCAATGGAAGCTTTCTACGCGCGGCTGGATAGCGCCGCCGCGGCACCCGATGACTGCGCCGCCGCCACCCTGCTCGAACCCAACGGCAAATGGAACGCCCTCCTCGGGGCGATCAGCACCTGGGCCAATGGCGCCGAAATCGAGAAAGTTTCAGTGCACGATTACGGTCGTTACGATCCAACCTACGTCAATTGGCGCGTGCTTGAAGGTTACGGCACGCTGATTGGCCGCTACGGCGAGGGATTGCCGGTTGCGTTCGATACGCGCGTCGAACGCATCGAGCATGATGGGCCCGACGTGCGTGTTGTCACCGACCGCGGCACGTTGTCCGCCCGCGCGGTCATCGTCACCTTGCCGACAACCGTCATTGCCGAAGAACGCGTGAAGTTCGTGCCGGCCCTGCCGACAAAAGTCGCGGCCGCTGCCGGCTTGCCGCTCGGCGTCGTCAATAAGCTGTTCCTGCGGCTCGATGAGACCGGCGCGCGCGAATTGGCGCGCGAGACGGATCATCACCTCGTCGGCGCGCTCGACCGCGTCAAGACCGGCAGCTATCAAATCCGGCCGCACGGCTGGTCGATGATTGCTGGATTCTATGGCGGCACGCTGTCCGTCGAACTCGAGCGCGGCGGCGTCGATACATTTACGGCATTCGCCATCGAAGAACTCGGCGGCTTGTTCGGCGCGGACATCAAATCCCATTTATCGCCGATCGTCTCGTCGTCGTGGGGCCTCGACCCGTGCGCGCGCGGTTCGTACTCGATGGCGCTGCCCGGTCACGCCGACGATCGCATGACCCTGACGGCGCCGGTCGACGGTCGGCTGTTCTTCGCCGGCGAGGCTTGCTCGATCGCACATTTCGGCACGGCGCACGGTGCCTATCTTTCGGGTGAGGAAGCGGCGCGCGCCGCCGCAGCCGCGCTTACGCCGTCGCCCGGCCGACCAGGCGCTGCTTGGCGCGGTGCGCCGCAGATTCCAGCCGGTACTTGAGCCGCGGCTGCCGCACGATCTGCCAGGTCAATTCGTAACGGTCGGTGGCGAAACTCGCCTTAAGTTGATTTTCGCCGGCGAGGAAATCGTAGACCGTCGCGCCAGCGGCGGCATTGTGCGCGATTGCCAGCGCGTGACTGACGACGCCCGGCCGCCGCTTGCGGTCGGCATCGTCGAAGCCGCTCTGATACGAATAGATGCGGCCGCCGTGCTTGAAATTGTAGAGATAGCCGATCGGCTTTTTTGCCGCCGTCACGCGCAAAAGCTGGACCGCGTCGCGCGCGAAGCTTCGTTCGATCAACGCACGGTGGAACGTCTCAAAATAGGAGGCAGAAAATGCATGGCGACGACCGCGCCGGCCCCACGATTGCACATGCAGCGCCTTGAGCGCGGCGAAGAATGCCAGCGCCTCGTCGGCATCGCGCGCCTCGACGATTGCCATGTCGCCATCCTGGGCAAAATCACGCTGCGCACGCCGCAGCTGCTGGCGCGCATTGCCCGACAGCAGCGTCGCGAAATCGCCGGCCGTGCGCACCCGCGCGAGGTCGACCGCAAATCCCGGACGCATCTGGCTGCTGTGCAGCAAACGATGACGCGCCAAACGCTCGGCGGACAAGCCCGTTGCGACGCCCGACAGCCGCAATTCGTCGCCGAGACCACCGGCGCCGCCGGCGAACCAATCGCCAAGCGCGGCGAGCAATGTCGGCTGATCGGCGGGTGACGCCAGGAACCCGTTATGCTCGATCGCAACGCAATCACAGCGCTCGTCGCCGGTGGCGTTGAGAACGACGCCGCGCGACGGCGCCCGCAACAATGGCCGCAGCGGATTGGCGGCAAGCACCGCGAGGCCGACGAGGTCGCGGCCGCGCCGCGCGGCGGCGCGATAAAGCCGCAATCGCGGCGGCAGCGTCGCTAGCCAAGTTCCGATCCATGCCGACGACAGAAAAAATCCGGCCGACACGCGCGCTTCGAAAGCCGTCCATTCACCCTCGAGTGCCGAGCGCGACTCGACCGGCTCGTTTGCCAGCGTCAGATCGCTCATTGGCGGCCGCCGGACCGACGAATCGCGCTATCGCGCACGCCGCGCCGGTGTAAGCTGTCGGGCCCCGAGTAAACCGACACAAGATGGCCGTTCACGACAATCCCGATTTCAGCCGCCTGTCGACGCCGCTTGCCGATTTATTCGCGCGCGCGGCCGAGCGGAGTTTTTTCGCGCTGCCGCTCTGGTACCACGTCCTGGCGCGCTACGGAACCGAGACCGGAAGCAACGTGCGCATCTATGCCGATGCGGCCGCGCGCGCCGCGCTGGTCTGCCGGCTGTCGCCCGGCCGCCACCGGCTGCTCAGCCTTTCCAACTATTACAGCACCGAGCATGGACCGGTTTACGCCGCCGGCGGCGCGGCGCTACGCCAGGCGCTCGGCACTCTTGCGCGCGAAATCGCCGACGCGCGCTACGACGCGGTGCAGCTGTCGGGTCTCGATCCGCACGACGAATCGTTTGCCGGTCTCGTCAACGTATTCGGCGCGGCCGATCTGCGGCCGCAGCCATATTTCGACAGCGGCACCTGGTATGAAGAGACCGCCGGTGTCGACTTCGATCGCTATGTCGCCGCCCGGCCCAGCGCCCTACGCAACACTTGGAAACGCAAGAGCAAGGCCATCGCCGCCGCGCATCGGCTGGATTACGTCTTCCATGACGACGACGCGGCGCTTGCCGAAGGCATTCGCGACTACGAAGCCGTCTACGCCGAGAGCTGGAAGATCGCGGAGCCCTTTCCCGATTTCATGCCGCATCTCATTCGCACGGCGGCGACGGTCGGCGCGTTGCGGCTCGGCATTCTTAAGGTCGATGGCCTGCCGGCGGCGGCACAGTGCTGGCTCGCCTGGCGTGGCCGAGTCACGATCTACAAGCTCGCCCATGCGACGCGTTTCGACGAGTTGTCGGTCGGCACGATCCTGACGATGCGCATGATGGAGCGCATCCTCGAGCGCGACAAACCGCGCGAGATCGATTTCGGCCGCGGCGACGATGTCTATAAGAAATCGTTCCTGTCGCACCGACGCGAACGTTGGGGTCTATTGATCGCCAATCCGCACACGCTCGCGGGACGGTTGCTCGCTTGGCGCGAAGCCGCGCCGCCGGCATGGCAAAGCGCATGCTGCGGCGCGGTTGAGCGGCGGCCGTCCTGGACGCACCGTTGCGGCCTTGCTTTAATTGAATTGTCGTGTCGCAATCCGAGGGGGTCAGATCATGCGGCGTCGTCTCGGAATTTTATTCGCCGGCGTGATCGTCGCGCTGCTCGCGGCGTGCGGCGGCGCGAAGGTTACCGATACGAATGCGATGGCGGCACCGGCGAGCGCGCCGACGATCGTCTATGTCGCCGATTTCGATCTCGATGCGAACGCCGTTCAGCAATCCAGTCCTGGCAGCCTGATCAACCGCGTGCGTCCCGGCATCATCGGCTCGGGTCCGCTCGGCGTCGCGCGCACGCCGCAACAACAGGCGCGCGATCTAATCGACCTGATGGCGAATTCGATCGTCGACGATCTGCACAAGGACGGCATCGCCGCCGAACGTCTGGCGCCGGGCATGCCCCTACCCGCGACGGGTTGGCTGGTGCGCGGCGTTTTCGTCCAGGTCGATGCCGGCAATCGCCTGCGCCGCGCCGCGATCGGCTTCGGCACCGGCGCGACCGACCTGCAAGTGGTGTCGTCAGTCGACCAGCTCAGCGCCAACGCGCCGCAGCCGCTTTACACCGTCGATACCAGCGCACAGAGCGGCAAGCTGCCGGGAGCGGCGGTAACGCTTAATCCTTATATGGCCGCGGCGCGTTTCGTGATGGCCGGCAAGGATCTCGACCGCAACGCCAAGGACACCGCCGGCAAGATCGCGGATCAGGTCAAGACGCGGGTCGCGGCGGCGCAATAGCGCGCCGGTCCGACGTTGCGCTAAAATCGGCGCAGCAGGAGACATCCATGCTGTTGACGCAGCTCAATCACGTCACCGTGCGCACCCGGGACATGGAAGGCACCAAGAATTTCTATGAAAGCGTGCTCGGCTTCCGCGCCGGATGGCGCCCACCCCTCAGCTTTCCGGGATACTGGCTCTATTGCGGCGAGCAGCCGGTGGTGCATCTGGTGCCCGACAGCGGCGCCATCGGCGCCGGCCCGGACGGCAGCCATACCGGCAATTTCGATCACGTCGCCTTCGTCGGCCGGGATTTCGCCGCCATGCGCGCGCATATCGCCGGCCGGGGCGTCAAATTCGAGGAGCGCGATCCGCCCGGCGCCGGTGTGCAGCAGATTTTCTTTCCCGATCCCAACGGCGTGATGATCGAGCTCAATTTTCCCAAGAGCGCGTGAGCCGCGCGTTGGAGGCGCGCCTTAAGACCAAGCTCGTGGTGCAGGCGGCCGTCCGGCTCTGCGCGCAACGCGCGGTGCCGATCACCGTCGCGCGGCGCGGCGACGACGACGCCGGCACGATCCTGGTGAAACTCAACCGCGCCGATCTCGGCTGCACCGTGCTCGCGCAAACCCGCAGCCAGACGGGTGAACTCGCCTGGCTGCGCGCGACCGGCGAGGCGCCGGTAGATGAACCCACCGCAGACGCCTATATCGCGCGGCAGGTGCAGCGCGACCCCGACGTCTGGGTGATCGAGATCGAGGATCGCGAAGGCCGGCCGGCCTTCAACGGACCCGTCCTATGACGGCTGACGCCGCGCTTCAGCGGATTTCGTCGACGCGCGCGCGCGTGGCGGCGCAAATCCGCTCGGCGCGACGCAGCAGATCGCGCGTCTGCCGGGCTTCGGAGACCGTCCCGTCTTTGCGTCCGAACGGCACGACACGTCCGTGCGGGCCGCCTTCCGGAAAGAAACGCGGGATCGGCGCCAGCGCCGGCGTCACGATCGGCGTCGCCGGGCGTTCGGCCGCCGCGGCAGCACGCCGTTGGCGACGAATCGCCATGCCGAACGCCACCATGCCGGCGCCCGTCAGCGCCAAGCCGGCGCTGCCGCCAATCGCCGGGCCGCCAAGCGGCAAAGCCGCCGCCGCGGTAGCAGTCAGCGCGCCGGTCGCAGCCAGCGCGGTCAACATCAGGAGCTTCATCTCGTCCTTCGCTCTTCTTGGCGGCGTGGTTAATGGGGCTTTTCGATTGTTTTGTCCTTCCCATCGCAAACGCCGTGCCGGTTGCCGGCCGGTGCGGAATTCGGCCCCGCCGACCGCGCGCGACGCGCGGACGTGGATGCGCCTGTCAAGTTCGCCGACACCAGAATGCCGCACATTGAGCGCTCGACCCTGGCCGCCGCTTGCGGGCATGCTGCGGTTCGAAAAGGGCAGCGAAGCATGGCTTTGATCAAGCGTATCTGTGTCTATTGCGGCGCCTCGGGAAACGTTGATGAATCCTATCGGGCGGCCGCCATCCGCATGGGCAGCGTCCTGGCGGAGAACGGTATCGGCCTCGTCTATGGCGGCGGGCGCGTCGGCCTCATGGGCCTCATGGCGGACGCCGCTTTGGCCTATGGCGGCGAAGTCATCGGCATCATTCCCGGCCATCTGCACGAGCGCGAAATCGGCCATACCGGCCTGACCAAGCTGCTCGTGGTCGGCAGCATGCACGAGCGCAAGCAGACCATGTTCGAGATGGCCGATGCCTTCGCGATTTTGCCCGGCGGCTTCGGCACGCTGGAAGAGGCGCTCGAGTGCATCACCTGGCGGCAGCTCGGCCTGCACGACAAGCCGATCTTCCTGATCGACGTGCAGAAATATTGGGTGCCGCTGGTGCACCTGTTCGAGCACGTGGTCGATTCCGGCTTCGCCCCGCGAAAGGCCCGCTCCCTTTATGAGGTTCTGCCGCGCGTCGAGGATTTGCCCGACGCGGTCTTGAAGGCGCCAGAACCCCGCGCGACGGCCAAAAGCGGTCTGGTCTGACGCGCGTCAGCGTTGCGTCCGTGGCCGCTTGCGCGGCTTCGGACGCGTGGCTATTGTCCCGGCCGCCGCACGGGCGCCTGCCCGCGGCCGCCCAGCACCGCGCCGCGTTCCGCCGGTTCGCGCAAAAGAAGGCCCGCCACGCATGAAAAAGATCAAGGTCGCGAACCCCGTCGTCGAAATGGACGGCGACGAGATGACGCGCATCATCTGGAAGTTCATCAAGGACAAGCTGATCCTGCCCTACCTCGATATCGAGCTGAAATACTTCGACCTCGGTATCGAAGAGCGCGACCGCACCGACGATCAGGTCACGGTCGATTCCGCCAACGCGACCCGGAAATACGGCGTCGCCGTCAAATGCGCGACGATCACGCCCGACGACGGGCGCGTGAAAGAATTCAATCTCAAGAAGATGTATAGGTCCCCAAACGGAACAATAAGAAATATTCTCGGCGGCACCATCTTCCGCGAGCCGATCGTCATCAAGAACATCCCGCGACTGGTGCCGGGCTGGACCGCGCCGATCGTCATCGGCCGCCATGCTTACGGCGACCAATATCGCGCCACCGATTTCAAGGTGCCGGGCCCCGGCAAGCTGACCATGACCTTCACGCCGAAGGACGGCGGCAAGCCGACGACTTACGACGTCTTCGAGTTTCCCGAAAGCGGCGTCGCGCTCGGCATGTACAATCTCGATGAATCGATCCGCGGCTTCGCACGCGCCTGCTTCAATTATGGTCTACAGCGCGGCTGGCCGGTTTATCTCTCGACCAAGGACACCATTCTCAAGGTCTATGACGGGCGATTTAAGGAACTGTTCGGCCAGGTGTTCGACAAGGAATTCGCCGCCGCGTTCAAGGCGAAGAAGATCACCTACGAGCACCGGTTGATCGACGACATGGTGGCGTCGGCGCTCAAGTGGAACGGTAATTTCATCTGGGCGTGCAAGAACTACGACGGCGACGTGCAGTCCGACGTCGTCGCGCAAGGCTACGGCTCGCTCGGATTGATGACCTCGGTGCTGATGACGCCGGACGGCAAGACCGTCGAGGCCGAGGCGGCGCATGGCACCGTGACGCGCCATTTCCGCCTGCACCAGCAGGGCAAGGAAACGTCGACCAATCCGATCGCCTCGATCTTCGCCTGGACGCGCGGCCTGTGGTATCGCGGCTCGTTCGATAAGACGCCCGACTTGGTGCGTTTCGCCGAGACGCTCGAGAAGGTGTGCATCGAAGCGGTCGAGGCCGGCGAGATGACCAAGGACCTCGCCACCCTGATCAGCCCGACGACGCCGTTCCTCAACACCATTCCGTTCCTCGACCGGCTCGACGCGCGGCTGAAACAGAAGATGGCCTGAGCATGGCCGGCGGGCCGGCGGTTGCGCCCTATCGCGGCCGGATCACCGCCGGGCTGTTCGCGCATCTCTTCAAGGCGGTTTTCAAGCAGCATCACCGCGAAATGCGGCCGCTGCTGGCGTCGCTGATATCCGACGATGCGGTCGTCTTCGACGTCGGCGCCCATGCCGGCCAATATGCAAAGCTGTTCGCGCGACTGGCGCGGCGCGGCCGGGTCTATGCCATTGAGCCGCAAAGCTACGCCCGGCGCATTCTGCGCGCCGCGATCCGCTTCAACCGGTTGCGTAATGTCGAAATCCTGCCGCTGGCATTGGGCGCGGCACCGGGCACGGCGACGCTGACCATTCCGGTGAAAGCTTCGGGCAGCTATGGCTTTGGCCTGGCGCATCTCGGGCCACATACGCGCAGCGGCACTGCCGAAACCGAAAGCGTCGAAGTCACGACGCTCGATGCGCTCGCCACGACGCTCCGTTTGACACGGCTCGATTTCATCAAAGCCGACATCGAAGGCTGGGAACAAGCCATGCTCGAAGGCGGCCGCGCGACACTGGCGCGCTTTAAGCCGGCCTTGCTGCTCGAGCTCAACGACGAATACATGCAGCGCGCCAGCGGCAGCGTCGCAGCGGTGTGGCGGATGCTGACCGAGCTCGGCTATCGCGCTTATGCCGGCGAGCCGGGCGGCGCAGCGCTCGATCGGCCACGCGAAGGCGACATCCTGTTTTTGCCGCCGAAAAAGCCTTAAGCGGCTTTCGATTTCTCGCTGAGCGCGCGTTCGACCGCCGCGAGCGCGGCTTCGGCCTGCGACGGGTCCGGACCACCCGCCTGCGCCATGTCGGGACGGCCGCCGCCGCCCTTGCCGCCGAGCGCCGCCGCGCCCAGCTTCACCAGCTCGACGGCGTCGAAGCGCTTGGTCAGATCGGACGTGACGCCGACGACGATCGACGCCTTGCCCTCTTCGCGCGCGACCAGCGCGACCACGCCCGAGCCCAATTCCTTCTTGAGATCGTCGGCCAGGCTTTTCAATTCCTTGGCGGGAACGTTGTCGAGCGCGCGCGCGGCAAACTTGACGCCAGCAACGTCCTTGGTCGCCCCGCCGGCGGCCTTGCTGCCGCCACCGCCGAGCGCCGCGGCGCGGCGCGCGTCGGACAATTCGCGCTCCAAGCGTTTGCGCTCGTCGAGCAGCGCCGAAAGCCGCGCCGGCAGTTCCGCCGGCGACGTCTTGATCGCTTCGGCGGCCAGACGCAGCAATTTTTCCTCGTCGGCGACGTACGTTTCGGCGGCGGCGCCGGTCACCGCTTCGATCCGGCGTACGCCGGATGCGACGGCGCTTTCCGACACGATCTTGAACAGGCCGATGTCGCCGGTGCGCCGCACATGCGTGCCGCCGCACAGCTCGACCGAGAACGAATGCGGCGCACGATCAGTGTCGCGATCTTCACCCATCGACACCACGCGGACTTCATCGCCGTATTTCTCGCCGAACAATGCCAGCGCGCCTTCCTTGACCGCGTGCTCCGGCGTCATCAGCCGCGTATGGACGTCGGCATTCTGGCGGATGCGGGCGTTGACCGCGGCCTCGATGGCCGCGCGATCGTCGTCGCTCAAGGCGCGCGGCTGCGAGAAATCGAAACGCAGCCGGTCGGCCGCGACCAACGAGCCTTTTTGCGTCACGTGCTCGCCGAGCCGGTGGCGCAAAGCTTGGTGCAACAGATGCGTAACCGAATGGTTGGCGCGCAGCTTGTTGCGCCGGACTTCGTCGATCCGAAGCTCGACCGTGTCGCCGACCTTGAAGCCGCCGCGCGCCACCTTGCCGAGATGGACGAACAATTCGCCGGCCCGTTTCTGCGTGTCGGACACCGCGAATTCGCCGCCCTTGGCGGTGAACAGCGCGCCGGTGTCGCCGACCTGGCCGCCGGATTCGCCGTAGAACGGCGTCTGCGACACGACAATGCCGGCTTCGTCGCCCGCCTTCACCGCGTCGACGCGCTGGCCGTTCCGGACGATGGCGAGAATCGTGCCTTCGGCTTCGGTGGCGTCGTAGCCGAGGAATTCGGTGGCGCCGAGTTCCTCGCGCAGCGCGAACCAGAGCTGATCGGTCGCCGCCTCGCCCGAACCGACCCACGATTTGCGCGCCTCGGCGCGTTGACGGTTCATTGCCGCGTCGAATCCCGCGGTCTCGACCTTGCGGCCGCGGCCGCGCAACACATCTTCCGTGAGATCGAGCGGAAAGCCATAGGTATCGTAGAGCTTGAAGGCGACTTCGCCGGGGAACGCCTTGCCCTTGCTGAGCTTGCCCTCCTCCTCGTCGAGCAATTTGAGGCCGCGCGCCAGCGTTTCGCGGAAGCTGGTTTCCTCGAGCTTGAGGGTTTCGGTGATCAAAGCTTCGGCGCGTATCAGTTCCGGAAACGGCTGGCCCATCTGTCGCAGCAGCGCCGGCACCAGCTTCCACATCAGCGGTTCGGCGACGCCGAGTATGTGGGCGTGGCGCATGGCGCGGCGCATGATCCGGCGCAGCACGTAGCCGCGGCCTTCCTTCGACGGCAGCACGCCGTCGGCGATCAGGAACACGCTGGCGCGCAGATGATCGGCGATGACGCGATGCGACACGGCATTCGGCCCATCGGGCGGCGTGTGCGATTCCTCGGCCGAGGCGACGATCAACGCGCGCAAGATGTCGATGTCGTAATTGTCGTTCTTGCCTTGCAGCACGGCGGCGATGCGCTCGAGCCCCATGCCGGTGTCGATCGAGGGCCGCGGCAGGTCGACGCGCTGATCGCGCGTCACCTGCTCGTATTGCATGAAGACAAGATTCCAGATCTCGACAAAGCGATCGCCCTCGGCGTCCGGCGATCCGGGCGGGCCGCCGGGAATCTTGCCACCGTGATCGTAGAAGAGTTCCGAGCACGGACCGCACGGCCCGGTTTCGCCCATCGCCCAGAAATTGTCAGCCGTGCCGATGCGCACGATCCGCCGATCGGGCAGACCGGAGATCTTCTTCCACAGCTTCCAGGCGTCGTCGTCGGTCTCATAGACGGTGGCAACCAGCCGGTCAGCCGGCAGCTTGAATTCCTTGGTGATCAAGTTCCAGGCCAACTCGATCGCGCGGTCTTTGAAATAGTCGCCGAAGGAGAAATTGCCGAGCATCTCGAAGAAGGTATGATGGCGCGTGGTGTAGCCGACATTCTCGAGGTCGTTATGCTTGCCGCCGGCGCGCACGCATTTCTGCGACGATGCCGCGGTCTTGTATGGCCGCTTCTCCAGGCCGGTGAAGACGTTCTTGAACTGCACCATGCCGGCGTTGGTGAAGAGCAGCGTCGGATCGTTTCTCGGCACAAGCGGCGACGACGGCACGACTTCATGCCCGGCATGCCGGAAAAAATCGAGAAAGTGGGCGCGAACGTCGTTCGTCAACATGCCGATAATCTGGTCCTTCCCCCGACCGGAACCAAGTGCGCCGCGCGATTCCCCGCGGGCGCGACTGGCCGCATTAAGCCCAAGGCGCGCCGCGCTGTCCAGTTGACGGGCGACACTGATCCTAGCGGTTTTCCCAGCGGCGGATGAGCGACAGCACGATGCTCAGAACGCCGAAGAAAAGGATCAGCGGGTCGAGATAGGTGACGATCTTGGGCGGCAGATGGGAGCCGCCGGCAAGCTCGATCACGACGAGGATCACAAGCGTCAGGGCCGAAAGTTTTGGCGGGTCCCGCCACCACGGCACCGCGGGCTTGGGCGCCTTGCGGACCGGCGCCGGCGGCTCGGGTTCATCCGGCAAGACGGCCGGACCGGATTTACGGCGGCGCTTTGGCATGGCCGCACCATGCCAGATGAAGGCGGCACCACCAAAGGGAAACCAGCGCCGCGTTGGGGGCGCGGCGCCGGCAAAGAGGACGCTTCGGGGGGCGTCCAAAACTTCGATGAGTCTTCGCGGCGCCTTATTCGTCGGCCGCGCCGCCTTCGGCACCCGCTACCAGCATGGCATCGGCGACCAAGCCCGCATTGGCGCGGATCGCGGTCTCGATCTTGCTGGCAATCTCGGGGTGGTCCTTGAGATACTGCTTGGCGTTCTCGCGGCCCTGGCCGATGCGCTCGCCGTCGTAGGAGAACCACGAGCCGGATTTCTCGACGACACCGGCCTGCATGC
Organism: Allostellaceae bacterium; assembly: GCA_035934995.1. GTDB lineage: Bacteria > Pseudomonadota > Alphaproteobacteria > ATCC43930 > CGMCC-115725 > REEB95. The sequence goes on along the minus strand of DASYXI010000047.1, from coordinate 47,720 downwards.
CAAGGTCGATGAGCTCGCCGCGCTTGGAGACGCCCTCGCCGTACATGATGTCGAATTCGACCACCTTGAACGGCGGCGCCATCTTGTTCTTCACCACCTTGACGCGCGTCTGATTGCCGATGACCTGCTCGTGCTCTTTGATCTGGCCGATGCGGCGGATGTCGAGCCGCACCGAAGCGTAGAATTTGAGCGCGTTGCCGCCGGTGGTGGTCTCGGGATTGCCGAACATGACACCGATCTTCATGCGAATCTGGTTGATGAAGATCACCATGCAGCGCGACTTCGAAATCGAGCCGGTGAGTTTCCGGAGCGCCTGGCTCATCAGCCGGGCGTGCAGGCCCATGTGGCTTTCGCCCATCTCGCCTTCGAGTTCGGCGCGCGGCACTAGGGCCGCGACCGAGTCCACCACCAGCACGTCGAGCGCGCCGGAGCGCACCAGCGTATCGGCGATCTCGAGCGCCTGCTCGCCGGCGTCTGGCTGCGAGATCAGCAAATCATCGGTATTGACGCCGAGCTTCTTGGCGTAAGCGGGATCGAGCGCATGCTCGGCGTCGATGAAGGCGCAGCCGCCGCCGGCCTTTTGCGCCTCGGCGATGACCTGAAGCGCGAGCGTGGTCTTGCCCGAGCTTTCGGGCCCATAGATTTCGACGACGCGGCCGCGCGGCAAGCCGCCGATGCCGAGCGCGATATCGAGGCCGAGTGAACCGGTCGAAACCACCTCGGTCTCGCCCTGCGCCGCGACATGGGCGCCGAGCTTCATGATCGAGCCTTTGCCGAAGGCGCGCTCAATCTGGCCGAGCGCCGCTTCGAGCGCCTTCTGCCGATCAGCGTCCTTGGTTTCCTTATTGTCGTCTTTCAAAAGGCGCAAATGCTGTGGCTGCTGCTGCGACATCCCCCGCTCCTCTTCCTAGGCCAAGCTTTGACGGCCATCAATCCGATCCGATAGACGCGGTATCGTACATGGTTTGTTCTCAAATACAAGTGCCTGTTTTGTCCCAATTATGGAGTTTACGTACCATGGGACGAAATGTTGACGGTCAATGGCTTGCAACCCTAGGTGGATTAGGTGTCAAAGAGAAACATACGGCGACCGTCGTTCAGCTCTGCGAACTGGCCGCCCCAAAATGGGGGGACGATGTGGAACGCATAAATCAATTTTCGTTTTATGAGCTTGGGCAAAAGCTAAAAGCTCTCACTGCGTATTCCGGCGACATAAAGCCAACGCCAGCGTTATGGGTTGAGATGTATGTGGCTGACAATGCGCTCGAAGACCTTTTAAAGGGCATCCCTATTCCAGTCGGTGTGTGCCGCAATGCTGCACGCGCCCTATCGGACGCAATCACAGACGTAATCAGAGCGACGTTTTTTAGGAAGGGCGATGACGGCAAAATGCAATTTCACTTGCCGGCCGATAACGCGGACGCAATCGACGAATGGAAATGGAACTCGATTAAGTCTGCCATCACCACATTTGAGACTGTCTTTAGCGCTGAAATGCGAGAGGTAGCCACCTACTTTGTGCCGCGTCGAGAAATATACTCGACGCCAGCATTGGTGGATTCGGCGGACGAATCTTTTCCGGCAAGCCTGCTAGGATTTCTCCCGCAAAAAACCCGTGACGATTGGAAAGCCGCTGGCCGCTGTTTGGCGTTTAATCTTCTTTCGGCTTCCGGGTTTCATGTGGCCCGCGTCGTCGAGGGCACCGTGGAACTCTATTATCAACTTTTCAGCGGGAAGCCCGGAGCCACCTTGGTTTCCTGGTATGAATATGAAAAGGAATTGACAGCGATAGCGGCAGCAAAACCAGACCCGTGCCCATCAGAAAAAACGCTTGCCGAGTTTCGGCAGATGAAAAGCGACTATCGCAATCCGATCATGCATCCGCGTGTCACCCTAACTGAGAGTGACGCGCGCATGCTGTTCGATAATGGCGAAAGCCTTATAATTGCGATGGCGGAAGAAATAAAATCCATACGTGAACAGGGTGGCGTACAAACCGCGCTTTCTGTAGTGGCGGCTGCCAATACCCCATGAGCGACGACGACAATAAAACGCGCGACGATATTCTCCGGCGCATGCTGAAAACGCCGCCAAAGCATCACACGCCCGAAAAGCCTAAGAACGACCGGTCGAATCGAGGCAAGCCAAAATCTCGTGCTCGGGTCCGACAAAAAGGATAGTTTCTAAGCATACTGCCTGGGGGAACAGGCGTATGAATCAGACGCATATAGCCGATCAACTTTTAACTGTAAGCACTGCACTTGCCGGTTTGATTCTTGTCTTTTTGGGCAACAGCATAGCTGGGTATGCGTCGTATGACGCGGTACAGCAAGCCTCTGTAAGATCACAATATCGCGTACGTACAGCGCTCGCGATCGCTGGATTTGTGGCCGCGCTTATTTCAGCGCTTTGTGCGCTCCGCTTTTATTGGATTCATTCGCTGGTATTCATCCATTGGAGCGTCGGTTCCTTCGTGTTCTCGCTTGGATGCGCGTTGGTCTGCGCGGCTATAACGCTTAGCGACCTATACGGAGACTGATTAGATGGCTCTTACGCGAGAAGCATATCTTCGACTCGAAAAATCTGGCCTCGTTGATTTTTTCGATGCCGATCGAGCGGTATGGATTCGGATTGCTCAAAAATCTTATAGCTATCTGCGAGAGATATATCCGGCAGATGAACCGCCACGGCCCGAAGACGTGTCTGAAGCGCTTGAACTAGTCTTGTCAACCAACGAAACCCTCATAGAAAGACTCGACCGCAAAAGACTCCCGCAAAAATTCTTTAAGTTTTTTGCTGATCTTGTTATTGACAGGGAATGGCCTCAGATTCAAAGAGTGAACCAATGAAACCACTCAAAACGACGCCAGCTCTGGCGAAGCGGCGGGAAGATGCACGTGAACTTGTCAGACAGATTTTGGTGGACGATTTTCATCAGAAACCCACCAAGCGTCTGATAAACGAGGTCGCGGAAAAACTAGTGAAACAAGTCGCTAAGGTAGCTTAGCGACCTGTTGCGTCGAGTGCGGCCAAAATCGCGACGAGCCAAACGAAATCTCGTTTCGTAACGCGCTTCTTACACTGTTTGCCGCTTTCCAGCAGTCCGCCGATAGGTAAGGCGTTTCCCTTTGATCGCTTTAAGCGCCCTCTCCGCGCGCGTCGTATCGTCTACGCCAAGCGCCGCGCGGTTCGAGTAGCGGAAATCAAACTCCGCGAGATAACGCTTTAAGTGCTGTTCGCCGCAGTGGTGATACACGCCGGTCATGCCGCGCTTGAAGATCGAGAAAAAGCCCTCGACCGTATTTGTGGTCACATCGCCGCGCGCGTATTCTTCGTTGCCATGGTTGACGCGCTCGTGTTTGGCGAACTCGCGGCCCGGATGTTTGTAATGTCCGGCCTCGTCCGTATGAAGACGGCTATCGAGAACGACGTTCTCAAACAGCACCTTGCGGATTGTTGCGGGCTTCAAATCCACGACATGGAATGAACGCGCACGCCCCCCGCGTTCAACCAATGAGATCACCTTGCGCTTTGTGTGCCACGCATCGGTCGTGACCCATCCACGACCGTTCACGAAAACCTGGTTCGGCTTGCCGATAAAGGTTTCGTCGGCCTCGACCACTTTGTCTTTGCCGCCGAGCGGTTCCGGGTCGTATTCGGTCATGGCCTCACGGATGCGATGCGCCATAAACCATGCCGATTTGTAGGTGACGCCCATCATGCGATGCAGCTGGTGAGCGGACATTCCCTTCTTGCTGGATGACAGCAGATGAACTGCCAGCAGCCATTTGTTGAGCGGGATATGCGAACGCTCGAATAGAGTGCCGACAGTCACGGAGAACGGCTTGCGGCACTCACGGCATTTCCAGACGCCAGGACGGGTGCTTTTGCCCTCTAGGAGCGCGGCATTACCGACCACACCGCAATGCGGGCAGATCGGACCATTAGGCCAGCGCAAAACCTCTAGATGCTCGCGAGCTTTCGACTCGTCGGTGTAGATCGGCAGCGTCAGATCGGTCATGGCTCAACCTCCGTATTGAGCCAAATCTACCGCTTGCGCCTTGGTACGTCAAGTATATACGTGCCTGTTTTGTTCTTGGATCGACGCAAGCTAAAACACTGAAATTCTATGAGGTTTCATAACCCGACGTCGGCGGCAAGGCCTACGCCACCGGCTCGGTGAGCACTTCCTTGACCTTGCCGGCGAGCTGCTTCAACGAAAACGGCTTCGGCAGGAAATGAATCTCGCGCTCGTCGCCGAGCCGCTTGCGGAACGAGTCCTCGGTGTAACCCGAGATGAAGATCACCTTCAGGTTGGGATGGCGCTGGCGCAACCGCGTCACCAAACCCGGCCCGTCCATCTTCGGCATCACGACGTCGGTGACGACGAGATCGATCTTTTCGCCACGCGCCATGATCTCAAGCGCGGCTTCGCCGCTTTTGGCTTCGAGCACCTTGTAACCGCTGTTGGCCAGCGCGCGCGCCGAGAACAGCCTTACGGGGTCCTCATCTTCAACGAGCAACACCGTACCGGCGCCGTGCACGTCGCGCGGCTCCGCCGTCTCATGCCGGGGCAACGGCGACGCGACGCCGTCGTGGCGCGGCAGAAAGATCGAAAACGTCGCGCCGCGATCGAGATCGCTGTCGACGAAGACGAAGCCGCCGGTTTGCTTGACGATGCCGTAGACCGTCGACAGGCCGAGGCCGGTGCCCGAGCCGAGCTCCTTGGTCGAGAAGAACGGTTCGAAGATGCGGTTCTGGATCTCCCTGGGAATGCCGTGGCCGGTATCTTTGACCTCGATCAATACGTAATCGCCGCGCGGCATGACTTCGTGACCGCGGCGCGTCTCGCTGTCGCTGGCGACGTTCGCCGTGCGGATCGACAATGTACCGCCCTGGGGCATCGCGTCGCGCGCGTTGACCACGAGATTGATGATCACCTGTTCGAGCTGCCCCTGGTCGACCTTGACCAGCCACAGCTTCGGATCATGCGCGACCTTGAGCTCAATATTCTCGCCGATCAGCCGGCGCAGCAGATTCGAAAGCTCGGCTAGCGTGTACTTGATCGCGAGCACGCGCGGCTGCAGCGCCTGCTGGCGCGAGAACGCGAGCAGCTGGCGCACGAGATTGGCGGCGCGGTTGGCGTTCTGTTTGATCTGCATGATGTCGCTGTACGTCGTGTCGTTCGGCCGGAAGCGCACCAGCAGCAGATCGCAGAAGCCGATCATCGCCGTCAGCAGGTTGTTGAAGTCGTGCGCGACGCCGCCGGCGAGCTGGCCGACCGCCTGCATCTTTTGCGACTGCGCGAATTGCGCCTGCAGGCTCTTTTGCTCGGTCTGATCGATGAAGTGCAGGATGAAGCCGCCGCCGGCGGTGTCCGCGGCATCGTCGCCGAGACGGCTGATGAAAATCTGCGCCGATTTGTTGCCGGCGCCGACAAGCCGAGCTTCGACCGGTCCCGGCGCGATGCGACCTTCGCTCGCCGCACGCCACTGGCTGAAGGCGGCGTCCTGGTCCTCCGGCCGGAGGAATTCGAGCAACGGCCGGCCGATGACGCCGGTCGGCTCGAGGCCGACCAACGAGCACAAGGCATCGTTGGCTTCCGCGATGCGGCCGTCGCCGTCCATGAGCGCAATGCCCACCGGCGCGTTGGCGAAGAACCGGCGGAAGCGCTGGCGCGAAACACGCAGTTGCTCTTCCCATTGGCGCTCGGGCGTCAAATCGCGCACCACCGACCGGGTGCGCAGACTGTCGCCGGTGCGCACGACGCTTTGGCTGATCAGCGCGTGGACGCGATTTCCGTCGGCGCTCCTGAGCACAACTTCGCCGCGCGTCTCGCCGCCTTCGAAGGGCGCGTAGGCGGGCGTGCCGACAGGCGGACGTTCATCCAGGAAATCGCCGAGCTTGTTGCCGCTGTCGACCAGCTCCTGCGCGCCGCGGCCGAGCCAATGCGCCAGCGCCTCGTTGACGAACAGGAACCGGCCGACCTGATCGACCGAGTAGAAGCCGATGGGCGCATTATCCAAAAAGTCGGCGAGCTTCATGCGCTCGTCGCGGAGCATCTGCTCCATGGCGTGGCGCGCCGTCACGTCCTGGAAGCTCCACAGCGTGTAGCCGCGGCTGGCGGCGAGCGGCGCGACAATCAGATTGAACCATTGCGTGTCGCCGGCGCCGTTGGCGATCGCCAGCACGCCGAGCGCCTGGCCGCCGCGCAGCGCGTCGTGCTTCAGGCGCACGAGATCGACGCCGCCGGCGCGCCGCGCCAGTGCGGCGAGCGGCGCTCCATGCAAGTCAGGAAAGAAACGCCGGAACGCGCTGTTGGCGTAGACCATCGCATCGTGGGGCGACAGGATCAGGTGCGCGCCAGGTGTCGCTTCGATCGCCTGACTCGTCAGATCGATGCGGCGCGACAACAGCCGGTGCATCTGCTTGGTGACGACGCTCGCGACGCCCGCGGCAAGCGCGAACGTCGCCGCCAGCACGGCGGCCGCGCGCAATGCGACGGCGTTACCGAACCCGAACATCAAGAGCGCGGTGAGCGCGATGGCGAAAACGGAGAACAGCACCGACAGCGCGCCGAGCGCGCGCATCCAACTGACGACGACGCCCGCGACCGCATCGTCGGGCAGTACCGACGCCGCCATCGAGACCGGAGCGGTCTCGACGCCGGACGCTGCATCCCCCTCGTATCGCAGCTCCATAAGCCTCGCAGCCTAGCACACGAGCCCGCCGCCGGATCGGGCGGCAGGCGCGGCTTTGACCGCTCCCCTCGGCACCCGAGTCGCTGTGCGCGGCGACCATCGCCGTAGCATGGTTAATGCAAAGTTAAAAGACTTGGCTCGCGCCGCGTCGAGTCTGCGGTCCGCGGCGTCAGTCGTCGCGGTGCGTGCGTTCCATGCGCTCGTGGCGCTCCTGCGCCTCGAGCGACAGAGTCGCGATCGGCCGCGCTTCGAGCCGGCGGATGCCGATCGGCTCGGCGGTCTCCTCGCAATAGCCGTAGCTGCCGTCCTCGATACGCATCAAGGCGGCGTCGATCTTGGAGATCAGCTTGCGTTCGCGATCGCGCGTGCGGAGCTCGGTGTAGCGATCGGTTTCCAGCGTGGCGCGATCGGCGATGTCCGCCTCGGCCAGACTTTCTTCCTTGAGCTGCTGCAACGTCGCGGTCGATTCCGCCAGCAGCTCGACCCGCCAGCGCAACAGCTTCTGGCGAAAATATTCGCGCTGGACCGGGTTCATGAATTCTTCGCCGTCCGACGGGCGATAACCGGTAGGAAGCACTGGCCGCATTACCGAACCCCACAGACCCCCGACACCAAACAAAGCGGCGCGGAGTATATGAATCGCCGGCCCTGCGGGCAAGCGCCACAACACGCTGATTTAACGGGGATTTCCAGATTTTACCGGCGCCGGTCGCCGGCGCGGGGCGGTTGGTTCACGCGGACGTAGGCTTGGCGCTCGCGGCTGCCGGCGACGGTACCGATGCAGCGGCGGCTTCCTCTTCGTGTTGAATCAGCAGCTTCGCCGTCTTGAGCGCGCGATAAAATTGATCCTCGGCGAGCAAGCGGCGAATCTCGCCGAGCAGCTCGCGTGATTCGGGACGCGTCTGTTCGTATTCGACGAGTTGGCGTTCGATGCTGGCGAGAAACATCTCGGCCTTGCCGGCGAACAAATACTGGCACTGGATCGCGAAATAGATTCGCCGCGCCGGCGTCGTGGCTTTTTCTTCCGGCAGCACGTCTTTTTCGCGCAATAAGGCGGCGTTGGTGTGGATGAGAATCTTGGCCATCGGGCCGGAATTCTCGATCACGACGCCATTGAGGATAAGTTTTTCGCGCGGCTTCAGATTGATGGTCAGCGGCATTCTACGGCCTGACGTGGCGCTGTTGTGCGGTTCCCCATCGCCCGTTTTAGGGTTGAAGCTTTAGGAATGGGTTAAGTCGGGACTCGCGCTAAACCGCCAACAGGCTCAATTTTATCTTAATTGTCCAAGAGCTTAACCACTCCGCGGTCACCGCGGTTTTAGGGCTTTTTTAAATCGGAGGCCCTAAGTTTGGCGTCATGCAGACGCGATTTTCAAATCCGATCAGCGCCGCCGCGCGCACCAATGCAGCGCCCGCGGCGCGTCCTGTCGAGGCCGAGAACGACGCCGACTGGCTCGTCGATATTGGACCCGTGCTGTCGCTCGACAGCCTGCCCCCGCCCGAGACCAAGCGGTGGGTCATCCGCCGCAAGGCGGTGGTTGTCGCCGCAGTGCGCGCCGGCGTCATCAGCCTCGAGGAGGCGTGCAAGCGCTATACGCTGTCGATCGAGGAGTTCCTCGCTTGGCAACGCCTGGTCGACAGCCACGGCCTGCCCGGCCTGCGCGTCACGCGGTTGCAAGATTATCGCAGCCTCGCGGCCGGCGCGGCGAACGTCGCGGCCACTTCGGCGAATGCTGCCATTCCCGCCAATCGGCCGCCGGCCCGCCGGCTGCCCTGACCTAAGCCGTTCATCGCCGTCGCCCACCGCTCGCCGCGGGCGCCCAGCGCACGCGAACCGTGAGCCATGAGCCCGCCAAGCCACCCGACCGGAACCATTGATCGCCGTCCGGCGCAACCGGCGCTGCCGGAGGATTCGACCCTCGAACTGGCGCTGGCGGCGCACGGCATTCCGACACCGCAAATCCGCAAATTGGTGCGCCTTGCCGCGGCGCAGCCCGGCGATGATCGCGCCACCGCCCTCGCTCACGCGCTCGCCCAGCTTTATCTGTTCAATCCGCTCGGCGTCACCGCCGGCCGGTTCTTTTTCGTCGGCGCCCCCGGCGTCGGCAAGACGCTGGCGATCGCCAAGCTCGCGGCGCAGGCGAAGTCGCAGGGTTGCGCCGTACGCCTGGTGACCTGCGACGGCGCGCGGCGCGCCAGCATCGAGCAGTTGCGGCATTTCGCGACCACGCTCGGCATCGAAATCGAGATCGCGACCGATACGGCGGTGCTCGACGCCCTCGAAACCCGCACCGGCGCCATGACGTTGATCGACAGCGCCGGCATCAATCCCTATAGCCCGAGCGAGCGCAGCGCGCTTGAAGCGCTGGCCACGGCCGCGCGGGCCGAACCGGTTCTGGTGCTCGCCGCCGGCGGCGATCCGGCCGACACCGTCGAGGCCGCACATGTCTTCCGCGATCTCGGCTGCCAGCGTTTCGTCGTGACGCGGCTCGACATCGTCCAACGGTTCGGCAGCGTCATGGCGGTGCCGGAGGCATTGGGCATCGCCTTCGCCGAAGGGTTGAGCGCCACGGCGCTTGGCCAAGGCGTCGAAGCCTTCACCGCCGAGCGCCTGGCCGCGCGCCTGCTGCGCACGCGCTAGCGGCGTCGCCAAAAATGCGACGGCCGGGACAAGCCCGGCCATTCAGCCAACATCAGGTGTGAGAATCTTCAGCCGGCGCGACGACGGCGGTTCTGTTCGGCGCGCGCGGAAGCGGCGATCTCCGACCGGCGGACGCCGTGATACGCCTCGCTCAGACCGTCGCGGGCCTGCTGGATCTTGACGTCGATTTCAGCCAGCGATTGCACGATCCGCGCCCGGCGTTCGGCCATCGCGGCGATAAAATGCGGCGCGCTGCCGGCGGCTTCGGCGGTTTTTTGCTCGCCGTCCAGCTTGGCCTGCTGCTGGTGCAAGGACTTGGCCAGGCGCTCGAGGCCGGCGATCTCCTGCCGGCGCTCCTCGAGCTGCCGGCGGAACGTCGCCTGGATATGATCGGTGGCTTTCATGCCCCCACCCACGCGCAAACGCACGTCAAGGCGCGGGCAAAGCCCACGCCGTGCAACGGGCGCTTGGTAAATTCCGTGGCCAAGGGTCACAGTCCTTATTCGTCCGAAAGTGGCCGTGTCCGAGTCGTTGGACCGCCACCGGGGCCCATCATGGCGGTCACGGCTTAATTGCCGGTTAAATCAGGACAATTCGGCGTTTCCGAGTCGGCTCTTGTGACGAAGTTGTGGCCGACTCGGCCCCATTTCCATCACAAGTGTGGACCACTGGTAAAAAAATGATCCGGCATTTCTAAAATTAACTCATTTTTTACGTGGGTCGGTAAGGATGATTAAAGTTACCATTTGTGAAACAGACGCTTCGTCGGGGGTTCAAGATGCGTGTGCTTCTGATCGAGGATGACTCAGCCACCGCCGCCAGCATCGACATGATGCTAAAGAGCGAAGGCTTCATTTGCGATACGACCGATCTCGGCGAGGACGGGCTCGAGATCGGCAAGCTTTATGATTACGACATCATCGTGCTCGACCTTATGCTGCCGGATATCGACGGCTACGAGGTTCTGCGTCGCCTGCGCGCGGCGCGGGTGCGCACGCCGATCCTGATCCTGTCGGGCCTCAATGAGCTCGACAACAAGATCAAGGGACTGGGCTTCGGCGCCGATGACTTCCTCGGCAAGCCGTTCGATCGCCGCGAGCTGATCGCTCGCATCCAGGCGATCGTCCGCCGCGCCAAGGGTCATTCGGAATCGGTGATCCGCACCGGCAAGCTCACCGTCAATCTGGACAGCCGCACCGTCGAATGCGAAGGCGCGCCCCTCCATCTGACGGGCAAGGAATACGGCATCCTCGAACTCCTCAGCTTGCGCAAGGGCACCACGCTGACCAAGGAGATGTTCCTCAATCATCTCTACGGCGGCATGGACGAGCCCGAGCTCAAGATCATCGACGTCTTCGTCTGCAAGCTGCGCAAGAAGCTCGCCACCGCGACCAGCGGCGAGAACTACATCGAAACCGTGTGGGGCCGCGGTTACGTCTTGCGCGACCCGCCGGGCGCCGAAGTAACGGCCAGCGAGCCGGTCCGGGTTGCCGTCAAAGCCTGATTTCGGTTTATCCCTTTTCCGGGGGGCGTGAATTTCCGGGGGGTTTCAAAACGGCGGTGCAGAAAGTGCCGCCGTTTTTATTTGGGCCGACCGGTCACGCCGCTTTGAACGTCGCGCTTTTATCCGCCTCGGACAGCGTCAGCGTCGCGCCGATCTGCTCGGCGTAGCGCGCCGTGAAATAGGCATGGATGGTGCGCGCGGTCAGCGTCGCGACATCGGCCGCCGGCGCCACCGCCGCCTTCAGCTCCGGCGTCAGGTTCACGGACTCGCCGGCCGCCATCGCCGACACGCCGTTGCCGGCACGCGCCAGAATCACCGTGCCGCCGCGCGGCAGGAGCTCGGCCGTCAGCAGCGTCAAATTGCAGGCGAGCTTCTGCCACGGCGGCGTTAGCGCATCGAATTCGGCCGGCCAATCGCACCGCACCTTGCCGCCTTCGAGGATGCCGGCAACCAGCGACTTGGCGTCGGGCGCACCGCCGCCGACGCCGCCCGCGCCATAGGCGAAACGATAGAATTGCAGCCGCATCGCCGCGCGCCGCGCGCTCTGGCCGATCAAGGCGGTGGCGTCGCGCACGAATCCTGCATCGCCATCGTTGAGCAGTTCGACGCCGTTGTTGATCGCGCCGACCGGGCTGATGAGTTCGTGGCAAAGCCGCGAGGCGAGCAATTCGAGAACGCGGAATTCAAGCTGCATGCGGCCGGCACCGTATACCGGCGCCGCGAGTCGCAACAACGGCCTCAGAACTTCTGAAGCTTCACGAGCAGCTGCTCGATGTTCGCCTGGACCGCGCGCTCGTCGGCGAACTGGAGACGTTTACCGAACAGGGACGATTCGTCGAAGGTCGCGGTGCCACCGGCGGTGACGGAGTATTGCGCGTTGGTTCCGGGCCCAATCAGACGATAGAGCACCGTCGCCGTGACCGTGGTGTCATCGGCGATGGTGAAATGGGGCTGATTGAGCTCTTGCAGCGTCGCGTCGAGGTGATAGCGCGGCTTCGCTCCCGAAGCGAGATAGCCGGCGCTTTGCAGGCTTTGCTCGAGCGCCTGGCGGAATGCGTCGGCGCCGACCGCCGATGGCGACGACGCGTCGGGCGCCCGGCTGCCGACGACATCGCCGACGGCGACCGCGTGCTTGACCACCCAATTCGGTTTGCCGGCCGGCGGATCGGCCGCGGCCATGGCTTGCGGCGTCGCCGGCGGCGGGGTCGTCAGCGGCGACGCGCAGGCCGCCAGCAGGCAGGCGAGCGCGCGCGGCGCCATGCTTATCCAGCCGCCGTGCCGCATTCTGGTCTCCCCGCCCCTCGGCCCTTTTTAACCCGGGACGGCTCGCCGAGTCGCGTCCGCCGTGCGGCTAACTCGCTCGCCTTCGTTCAAATCTTCGAGCGTATTCGTGTTAAAGAACGGGTCGTAGGGCTGCGCCGGAAATTCGACCACCGCCAGCCGATGCCGCGCCGTCCATTGATCGACCTTGCGCGTGCCCGATTGCAGCGCCGCGCGCAGATCCTCGCGCAAGGCGAGCGACCACAGGCCGAAAACCGGATGGGTGCGACCGTTCGAAGCGGCGCAGGCGAGATCGTGCCGTCCATCCGCCACCGCTTCGGCAAGGCGCGCGACCAGATCGACCGGCAGGAACGGCGTGTCGGTGGCGAAGCTCGCGATATGGGTCGCGCCGGCGACATTCGCCGCCGCCCAATCGAGACCAGCAAGCACGCCCGCCAGCGGTCCGGCGAAGTCCGGGATACTGTCACTCACGACGGGCAAGCCAAATTCCTGGAACCGCGCCGGATCGCCGTTGGCGTTCAGCACCAGCGCCGTCACCTGCGGCCGTGCACGCGCGATGACGCGCGCGAGAATGGTGGCACCGCCGAGTACGCGTAAGGACTTATCGCCGCCGCCCATGCGACGCGACAATCCGCCCGCAAGCAGAACGCCGGCGATTTTCACGGTCGACATATTCATTCGTCATGGCCGGGCTTGACCCGGCCATCCACGTGTAACCGCTCGCATGAAGACGTGGATGCCCGGACCAAGTCCGGGCATGACAGGCGATTGAACACGATCACACCGCGTCCTCCGCGAGCGACGCTTTGCGTCGATGGCGCGGACTTTCGCTTTCGACGCTCGTGCCGTCGTCGTCGCGTACGATGCGCGCCTCGCCCGCCAGCGCGACGAAGCGCTTGCCGCGGGCGCGGCCGACCAGCGTCAGGTTCGCCTTGCGCGCGAGCTCGACACCCCAGGCCGTGAAGCCCGACCGCGACACCAGGATGGGAATGCCCATCTGCACCGTCTTGATCACCATCTCCGAGGTCAGCCGGCCGGTCGTGTAGAAGATCTTGCCCTTGGGCGAGACGTCGTGCCTGCGCATGTAGCCGGCGATCTTGTCGATCGCATTGTGGCGGCCGACGTCCTCCATGTAGATCAGCGGCCGGTCCTTTTCGCACAGCACGCAGCCGTGGATCGCGCCGGCGGCGAGATAGAGGCTCGGCGATGTGTTGATCTTCTTGGTCAGCGCATAGAGCCACGAAGTCTTGAGCGTCGCGTCGGGATCGAGACGGACGTCGTCGAACTTCTCCATCAGATCGCCGAACACCGTGCCTTGGGCGCAGCCCGAGGTCAGCGTCTTCTTGCGCAGCTTCTTCTCGTAGTCGGTCTTGCGCTTGGTGCGGACGACGACGGTTTCGAGCTCGTCGTCGTAATCGATGCCGGTGATGATGTCGTCGGGCCGCAGCATGTTCTGGTTCACCAGATATCCCACGGCGAGATAGTCGGGATAATCGCCGACCGTCATCATGGTGACGATCTCCTGTCCGTTGAGGAACAGGGTCAGCGGCCGCTCGACGACCACCTGGGTTTCGATGCGGCTCCCGCTTTCGTCGACGCCGGCGACCGTGCGCGTCAGGCGCGGATCGTCGGGATTCGGACGGATGGCGAATTCTTTCATTTCAAGATGATGGGACTTGAACGTGACGTCTGCAAGGCCGGCCAACCGCGCGCAACCCCCTGAATACCCATGCGGAATTCAGGGGCGACAACCCTACTTTGGACGCTATGCTAGGCGCCCGCGCCGCCCTATATGTTCCGCATGGCAATGATCGATCCGTTCGGCCGTCACATCACCTATCTGCGCGTCTCGGTCACCGACCGCTGCGACTTTCGCTGCGTCTATTGCATGGCCGAGGACATGGCGTTCCTGCCCAAGGCCGAGGTGCTGACGCTCGAAGAGCTCGACCGCGCGGCCAGCGCCTTCGTGCGCATGGGCGTGCGCAAGCTGCGCCTGACCGGCGGCGAGCCGCTGGTGCGGCGCAACGTGATGTCGCTGATCCGCGGCCTCGGCCGCCATCTGACGACGGGCGATCTCGACGAGTTGACGCTCACCACCAACGGCAGCCAGCTTGCGCGCTATGCCGGCGAGCTCAAGGCCGCCGGCATGAAGCGGATCAATGTTTCGCTCGATACGCTCGACTCGGCCAAGTTCACGGGCATCACGCGTTGGGGTAAATTGGACCAAGTCCTGGATGGACTGCGCGCCGCCAAGGAAGCGGGCCTGGCGATCAAGATCAACACCGTGGCGCTCAAAGACGTCAACGAGGACGAGCTCGACCGTCTTGTCGCCTGGTGCGGCGAACAGGGATTCGATCAGACGCTGATCGAGGTCATGCCGATGGGCGAGATCGGCGCCGGCGCCAGGCTCGATCAATATCTTCCCCTCTCGATCGTGCGCGCGAAGCTCCGGACCAAATGGACGCTCGACGAGACCGATTACCGCACCGGCGGACCGGCGCGGTACACCGTCGTGCGCGAGACCGGCCGGCGCCTCGGCTTCATCACGCCGCTGACGCACAATTTCTGCGAAAGCTGCAATCGCGTGCGGCTGACCTGCACCGGCACGCTTTATATGTGCCTCGGCCAGGAGGACGCCGCCGATCTGCGTGCGCCGCTGCGCGCGTCGGAAAGCGACGCGCCGTTGGAAGACGCGATCCGCGAAGCGATCGCGCGCAAACCCAAAGGCCATGACTTCGTCATGGATCGCCGTCATCCGGCGCCCGCGGTGCCGCGCCATATGAGCGTCACCGGCGGCTGATCCGACGACCGTGACCGCCGACCGCTCCATAGGCTTCGCCGCCAGCGAGGCGCCCGAAGCGCAAAAGGCGCTGACCGAGCTCAAGCGCCGCTATGGCGGCGTTACGCTCGAAAAGGCCGACATCATCGTCGCACTCGGCGGCGACGGCTTCATGCTCGAGACGTTGCACCGCTACCTCGACCGCAAGGTGCCGTTCTACGGCATGCATCGCGGCAGCGTCGGCTTCCTGATGAACAATTACGATCCCGACGGCCTCAAGGAACGCATCGCGCGCGCCGAGCCGATCGCAATCAATCCGCTCGAGATGACGGCGCACGACGCGCGCGGCCAGACGCACAGCGCGCTGGCCATCAACGAGGTCTCGCTGACGCGCCAGGGGCGCCAGGTCGCCAAGATCAAGATCAGCGTCGATGATCAGGTGCGGCTGCCCGAGCTCATGGCCGATGGGGTATTGGTCGCGACGCCGATCGGCAGCACCGCCTACAATCTGTCGGCGCACGGACCCATTGTGCCGCTCGGCTCCAATCTGGTGGCGCTGACGCCGGTCAGCACCTTCCGGCCGCGGCGCTGGCGCGGCGCATTGCTGCCGCAGAGTTCGCTCTTCCATTTCGAAACGCTCGAGGCCGAGCGCCGGCCGGTGACGGTCGCCGCCGACTATACCGAGGTGCGCGACGTGCTGTCGGTCGACGTGCGCCAGACCCTCGACGTCTCGTTCACCCTGCTGTTCGACCCCGAGCACAATTTCGCCGAACGGGTGATGAAGGAGCAGTTCACGGCCTGACGGTGAGCTTGACCGTTGAACGAAATCGCAGTCCCCTAGGCATCGGTTGCAATCCGTCAACGCAAAGGGGGCTACGATGACACAGCGTCAACGTCGAACCGTGGTTTCGTGGATGGCTGGATTGATCTTGCTCGCCGCGGGCGCCGCGGCGCATGCGCAGAACTCGGGGCCGGCGCCGGCCTCGTCGGCGGCGGGCCAGCTCGGCAACGCGACCAGCGGCACGCAATCGACCGGCCAGACTTTCGACGGCGGCAACACGCCGACCGACGCCTACCCAAGCCACTGATTTCGGACGCAGCGCGGTTCGCCGGCGAAGAGCGCACGCGCGATTTTCGCCGGCGGCCGCCTCGCGTCCTTCCTCAATCACGCGGTAAAGATAACCAACGCGGCCTAGCGCGGCCGGTCGGCGCTGGGGCATAGTGACATTATGAAGACGCTGTCGCCGGTCGCGATGATCCGCAAACTCGTCGGCTTCGACACCACCAGCCGCGAAAGCAATCTGGCGCTGATCGAGTTCGCGCGCGATTGGCTCGACGGCTTCGGCATCAAATCCGAGCTGGTGCTCGACGCCTCGAAACGCAAGGCCAATCTGTTCGCCACCATCGGCCCGGAGGACAAGCCCGGCATTTTGCTGTCCGGCCACAGCGACGTCGTGCCCGTCGATGGACAGGATTGGCACAGCGAGCCGTTCACCGCGACCGAGAAGGACGACCGGCTCTATGCCCGCGGCAGCTCGGACATGAAAAGCTTCATCGCCGTCGCGCTGGCGCTGGTGCCGGAGTTCATCGCCGCCAAGCTGAAGACGCCGATCCATCTCGGCATCACCTATGACGAAGAGGTCGGCTGCCTCGGCGTGCGGCCGCTGATCGCCGCGCTGGCCAAACGCCAGGTGAAGCCGCGGCTGTGCATCATCGGCGAGCCGACGCTGATGCAGCCGGTGATCGCGAACAAGGGCAAGCATAGCTATGCCTGCCGCGTGCGCGGTCACGAAAGTCATTCGGCCCTTGCCCATGTCGGCGTCAATGCCGTCGAGACCGCGGCCGAGATCGTCGCGCACCTCAAGGCGATGGCGCGCCGGCGGCGCAAGGACGGTCCGTTCGACGACGGCTTCATGCCGCCCTACAGCACGATCCATGTCGGCACCATCCACGGCGGCACCGCGCTCAACATCGTGCCGCGCGACTGCCGGTTCGAGTTTGAAATTCGCGACTTACCCGGCGACAACGCCGGCGCGGTGCACGCCGAGATCGCGCGCTTCGCCCAGAGCCTGCTGCCCGAAATGCGCGCGGTGAGCGGCGACGCCGCGATCGAATTCGACGAGCTCAACATCACGCCGCCGCTGTCGACCCCGCCCGATTCCGAAATCGTCCAGCTCGCCCAGGCGCTGTCGGGCGCCAACGCCACCGGCAAGGTCAGCTACACAACCGAAGGCGGGTTGTATCAACAGAGCGGCATTCCGACCGTGATCTGCGGGCCGGGATCGATCGAGCAGGCGCACCGGCCTGACGAGTTCATCGCGCTCGATCAGGTGAAGCAGTGCGCGACGTTCATGCAGCGGCTGCTGGAACGCTGCGCCCGCTGAGCGTCATGGTTGAACCGGTTCCGGTTGAGCTCGATCCGCCCGATCTTGCGCCTTACGCCGCCGGCAATTGCGGCATTCCGTACGTCATGAGCTTCCGCGCGGCCGCGCCGGGACCGCATGTCGCGCTCAATGCCCTGATGCACGGCAATGAAATCTGCGGTGCCATCGCGCTCGACGGGCTGCTGTCCGACAAAGTCAGGCCGGTTCGCGGCACCCTCACCTTCGTCTTCTGCAACGTCGACGCGTACCGCGGCTTCGATCGGACCAATCCCACCGCGTCGCGTTATGTCGACGAGGACATGAATCGGCTGTGGGATAACGGCACATTGAAAGGCACGCGAAGCAGCGTCGAGCTCGCCCGCGCACGGGCGCTGCGGCCGGTGTTCGATGCGGCCGACACCCTGCTCGATCTCCACTCGATGCAATACGGCAGCGCGCCGCTGATCCTCGCTGGCCTGACCGACAAGAGCGTCGCGTTGGCGCGGCGCATCCGATCGCCCGAGATCATCATGCGCGATCGCGGCCATGCCGCCGGGCCCCGGCTGCGCGACTATGGCGCGTTCGCCGATCCCACTGCGCCGAAGACCGCGTTGCTGGTCGAGTGCGGTCAGCACTGGGAAAAAAGCACCGCCGACGTCGCGATGGCGACGAGCTACCGGTTTCTCGCGGCGTGCGGCGTATTGGCTCCGGACAAATGCAAAACCATTCTCGATTTCGCCGCGCCGCCGCAGCGTGTCCTTGACGTCACCGAAGCCGTGACGGTGACGAGCGATAATTTCCGCTTCACGGTGCCCTATCGCGGTCTCGAAGTGATTCCCAAGGCCGGCACCGAGATCGCGCGCGACGGCGGTCGCGCCGTTGTCACGCCCTACGACGATTGCGTGCTGATCATGCCGTCGCTGCGCCTTTCACGCGGCCAGACCGCGGTGCGGCTTGGACGTTACACGGGGTAGCAATGAATTCGATCGACCACGCCGTCACGCAATGGATCAATGCGCCCGCCGGCGGCGCTCCCATGCTCGACGCCCTCATGGTTGCGGCCAGCCAATACGGTGTTCCCGTCCTTGTGCTGGTCGTGGTGCTGCAATGGTGGAGCAAACACGACCGGCTTCGCGTCCGGCATACCTGCGTGGCCGCCGGATTGTCGTTCCTCATCGGGCTCGCGTTCAATCAAGTCGTTCTTTTGTTTGTGCATCGCGCTCGCCCCTACGACGCCGGATTGACGCATCTCATCATCGCCCGCAGCACCGACTGGTCGTTTCCGTCCGATCACGCCACCGCCACAATCGCGATTGCCGCCGCGTTCCTTTTTCATGGCTGGCGAAAACGTGCGCTCGGCCTGTTCATCGGTGCTTTGATCGTCTGCGTCTCGCGCATCTATGTCGGAACGCATTATTTCACTGACGTGCTTGGCGGTGCAGCGACCGGAATCGTCGTCGCCGGTATGGTGCGTTGGCTCTATTGGGAAGGCACCTGGGTAGATCGCTTGGTGACAAGCATTTTGTAGCTGTCGAATTCGGCGGCAAGCGGCGGAGTGAAACCGCATCGCCGGCACGGCAGGGTTCGTCCGAAAACGAAAGGACGAACCGATGCACCGCACTTGCGAACCCGCGATCCTCTATTTCGGCACGCCCGTCGTGCTCATCAGCACGGTCAACGAAGACGGTTCCTACAATCTGGCGCCGATGTCGTCGGCCTGGTGGCTGGGCTGGCGGTGCCTGCTCGGTCTCGCCGCCTCGTCGCAGACGCCGCAGAACATGCTGCGGACGCGCGAATGCGTGCTCAACCTGCCGAGCGCCGACCAGGCCGCCTCCGTCAATCGCCTGGCCAAGACTACCGGAACCGAAATCGTGCCGGACGCCAAGCGCCGCCGCGGCTACCGCTTCGAACGCGACAAGTTTGGCCTCGCCGGTCTGACGCCCGACCCGGCCGAGATCGTCGCGGCGCCGCGCGTGCGCGAATGCCCGGTCCAACTCGAAGCGACCGTCGAAGCGTCCTATCCCTTGGCACAGAACGATCCGGCCTGGCGCAGCCGTCAGATCGCCTTCGAGGTGCGCATCCGTTGCGCCCATATCGAGGAATCGATCCTCGTCGACGGCGAGCCGAACCGCGTCGATCCCGACAAATGGCGGCCGCTGATCATGAGTTTCCAGAAATTCTACGGCCTGACGCCGGACCAGCTGCATCCGTCGACATTGGCCGAAATTCCGGAGGCGCTTTATCGCCCTTAATCGCCGGCGAGCGTCTTCAGCTTCGTCGCGGCCAGTGTTTTCGCCGCGTCGCTTTTCGCGCCGAGCATGACCGCGACGTGGCCGTTCTTCTGCGCGAATCCGAGATAGCGATACGACAAACCGGTATCGCGGACGAATTCCTGGAACGCCTTGAATTCGTGACGTTCCCAGTTGGGATAGTTGAAATATTCGTCGAAGACGATGACCGCGCCCGGCCCAAGCCTGGGCGCCAAATGATCGAACACGGTCTTGGTCGACGAATAGATGTCGCAATCGACGTGCAGGAACGCGACCGGGCCGGTCTGCGCGCGCAGGAATTCCGGCAGCGTCTTGTCGAACCAGCCTTTGTGCAGCGTCACGTTCGCCGGCACCTGCGGCAGCGCACCCTGACGCGAGAATTTCCCCGCGCGTTCGAACGTGCCGGCCCAGGCCTCAGGCAAGCCTTCGAAACTGTCGAAGCCGTGCAGCACGCGGCCACTCGCGCCAAGATGCCGCAAGCTGCCGCCGTCGGCGACGCCGAATTCGAGCGCCAGTCCGTCCTTCGCCGCGGCGCCGAGCGCGAACGACAGCAGGTCCCAGCGATCGGCGCAGATCGTCGCGTCGCGCATGTAACGTTCGATGTAGTCGAGGCTGCGCTCGCGCGCCCGCGCCTGCAGGCCGGTGATAAGGTAACGGCCGTGGTATTTAAGCGCGAAGCGGCGATAGAGCCGTTCACTCCACGGCATCGGACGGCGCTCGCTCATGCCTTGTCTCCCAGCGTCGTCAGCTTGAGTTCGATCAGCAGCGGATAGAGCGCCGAGAACAGCGCCAGCGCCATGCCGTAAGCGCCTTCGCGATAGCCGCGACGCGCGATGTAGCTTTTCCAGCCGCGGCTCCAGAAGCGACGGAAGGCCTGCGCCACGTTCGGCTTGCGCCCGGCGTCGCGCGCATCGAGCGCCGCCAGGTCGGTGTAGCGGTTGAGGCGCGCGAACAGATCGGAGAAATCGCGATCGACGAAATGCAGCATCGGGTTTTCCAGGATTCCTCTTCGGCCGTGCAATTCGACTTTCGGATGGATGCGGCCACCGAGCACGCGCTTCGCTCCTTTTCGGAACAACCTCGTCGTCGCGTTGACACCGTTATAGGCGCCCCAACCGTAACGCACTAGATGGTCGCCGATATGGTTGGCGATCGGCACTAAAAAGTGGTCGGTACCGGGTTTTGCCAGCGCGGCGGCGATCTCGGCCGCCAGCGCGGGTGTCATGCGTTCGTCGGCATCGACCTCTAAAATCCAAGGGCCGGCACAGGCAGCATAACCAGCATTGCGGCGCGGCCCTTCGAGATCCCACGCGCCTTCGACTAGCTTGGCGCCGGCGCCACGCGCGATTTCGGCGGAACGATCCGTCGAACGGTCGAGCAGCACGACAATCTCGTCGGCAAAACGCAGCGCTTCGAGACAGGCGCCGAGCTGCGCCGCCTCGTTGCGCGCCACGACCAGCGCCGACAATTTCGCCGAATCCGCCATGCCTCCCCTCCCCGGCGGAACATGGCCACGGCCCGCCGCGTGCCGTCAATGGCCGCCGCGACCGGAACTGTCCCGGCCGGTGCGTGGGACGCAGTTTTATCTCCGCGGCCATGCGCGGCGAGCAATTCCTTTAAGCGCCGGCTGGGCGTTGTTTTGGCCGGCGGGACTTCCTACTCTCTCGTCGGGAGGCGGGCATATCGGGCCAATGACGCTCGCGCAAGTCACGCTGGATGATAAATACACCCTGCCGTCGGGGCGGGTGTTCCTGTCCGGCGTCCAGGCGCTGGTCCGCCTGCCGATGCTCCAGCAGGAGCGTGACCGCGCCGCCGGCCTCAAGACCGCTGGATTTATCTCGGGCTATCGCGGCTCGCCCTTGGCGGTTTACGACGCCGCGCTGCATCAAGCGCGCAACCACCTCGCCGCGCACGACATCCATTTCCAGCCTGGCGTCAACGAGGACATCGCCGCGACCGCGTTGTGGGGCAGCCAACAGGTCAATCTCTATCCGACGGCGAAATTCGACGGCGTCTTCGGCATCTGGTACGGCAAGGGTCCGGGCGTCGATCGCTCGATGGATCCGTTCAAGCACGCCAACTTCGCCGGCACCTCGAAGCACGGTGGCGTGCTGGCGATCGCCGGCGACGACCACGGTTGCCAATCATCGACCACCGCGCATCAGAGCGAGCAGATGTTCTTGGCGGCGATGATGCCGCTGCTCAATTCCGCGACCGTGCAGGAATATATCGATTACGGTCTTTACGGTTATGCGCTGTCGCGCTTCGCCGGCGTCTGGACCGGCTTCAAGGCAATCTCCGAAGCGGTCGAAAGCTCGGCGTCGATCACCATCGATCCGCAGCGCGTGAAATTGGTGACGCCGACGGATTTCGAGATGCCGACCGGCGGCCTCAACATCCGCTGGCCCGACACGCCCTTGGAACAAGAGCGACGCTTGCACGGACCCAAGATGGCGGCGGTCGCCGCGTTCGCGCGCGCCAATCCGCTCGACCGATTGGTGTTCGCGCCGCCGCGCGCGCGGCTCGGCCTGATGGCGGCCGGCAAGGCCTATCTCGATCTGCGTCAGGCGCTCGACGATCTCGGATTGACCGAAGCGCAATGCCGCAGGCTCGGCTTGCGGCTCTACAAGGTCGGCATGGTCTGGCCGCTTGAATCGGAGGGCGTGAAACGCTTCGCCGACGGGCTCGAAGAGATTTTTGTCGTCGAAGAAAAGCGCGGCTTCATCGAAGACCAACTCATGCGCGCGCTTTACAACATGGATGCCGCGCGCCGGCCGCGTGTCGTCGGCAAGACCGACGAGGCCGGCGCGCCGCTGCTGCCGAGCGCCGGCGAGCTGACGCCGACCATGGTGGCGCAGGCGCTGGTGACGCGCCTCAAACGGCTCGACGCGGCGTCGCCGGAGATCGACCAGCGGCTGCAACGCCTGCTGGCGTTCGAGACGATTGCCGAGACCGGTCATAAATCGGTGCGCCTGCCCTATTTCTGCGCCGGCTGTCCGCACAACATTTCGACACGGGTGCCCGAGGGCAGCCGTGCGCTCGCCGGCATCGGTTGCCACTTCATGGCGATCTGGATGCCGCGGTCGACGTCGACCTACAGCCACATGGGCGGCGAAGGCGCGGCGTGGATCGGCCAGGCGCCCTTCACCGAGGACAAGCACGTCTTCCAGAATCTCGGCGACGGCACTTATTCGCATTCCGGCTTGTTGGCGATCCGCGCCGTCGCCATCGCCGGCGTCAACATCACCTACAAGATTCTCTACAACGACGCGGTGGCGATGACCGGCGGCCAGCAGGTCGAAGGCCATCTGAGCGTCGGCCAGATCGCCCGCCAGGTTGCCGCCGAAGGCGTCAAGCAGATCGTCGTCGTCACCGACGAGCCCGACAAATATCCGAGCGGCACCTTCGCCACCGACGTCACCGTGCGCCACCGCGACGAACTCGATGCCGTTCAACGCGAGCTGCGCGACGTGCCCGGCCTCACGATTCTGATCTACGACCAGACCTGCGCCGCCGAAAAGCGCCGCCGCCGCAAGCGCGGCACCTATCCCGATCCGGCCCAGCGTGTGTTCATCAACGAGGCGGTGTGCGAAGGCTGCGGCGATTGCTCGGAGAAATCCAACTGCGTCGCGGTCAAACCGCTCGAAACCGAATTCGGCCGCAAGCGGATGATCGATCAGTCGAGCTGCAACAAGGATTTTTCGTGCCTCAAAGGCTTCTGTCCGAGCTTCGTCACCGTGCACGGCGGCGAACTGCGCGGCCTCGAAGCGAAGCACCGGCAGCTGCGCTCGATCGCCGAGCATGTGGCCGCGTTGCCGCCGCCGGCGCCGAAGCAACTGAGCGAGCCCTACAGCATCCTGATCGGCGGTATCGGCGGCACCGGCGTCATCACCATTGGCGCGCTGCTCGGCATGGCGGCGCATATCGAAGGCAAAGGCTGTTCGGTGCTCGATTTCACCGGCCTCGCCCAGAAGAACGGCGCGGTGCTGAGCCACGTGCGGCTGGCGCCCAAGCCCGACGATCTCCACGCCGTGCGGGTTGCCGCCGGCGGCGCCAATCTCGTGCTCGGCTGCGACATGGTGGTCGCGGCAAGCCCGCCGTCGCTGGCGCGGATGGAGCACGGCGTGACGCGCTGCATCGTCAATAGCGACTATCAGCCGACGGCCGCGTTCGTCATGAATCCGGACGTCGATTTCGAGACCGCCGCACTGACCAAGGCGATCCGGAACACGGCCGGCGAATCCAACGCCGATTTCGTCGACGCCACCGGCATCGCCACCGCGCTGCTCGGCGACAGCATCGCATCGAACCTGTTCATGCTCGGCTATGCCGTGCAGCGCGGCCTGGTGCCGTTGAGCGCGGCGGCGATCGAACGCGCCATCGAGTTGAACGGCGTCGCGGTCGAGATGAACAAACACGCGCTCGCCTGGGGTCGGCTCACCGCGTACGACCACGCGCGCGTCGCGGCATTGGTGCATCCGGTCGCGGAGCAAACGCCGAAGCCGCCGAAAGGTCTCGGCCCGCTGGTCGATCGGCGCGCCGCGTTCCTCGCGCGCTATCAGAACGCCGCCTACGCCGCGCGCTATCGCGACTTCGTCGGCGCGGTCGAGCGCGCCGAACGCGCGCGGCTGGGTCATGGCACGGCGCTGGCGGAGGCCGTCGCCGAAAATCTTTTCAAGCTGATGGCGTACAAGGACGAATACGAAGTCGCACGGCTCTATACCGACGGCGCGTTCCTGAAAGAGCTCCGCCATCAATTCGCCGGCAACTATCGGCTCGAGTTCCATCTGGCGCCGCCGACCTTCGCCAAGCGCGATCCGGTGACCGGCGAATTGCAGAAGCGCGCCTTCGGCGCCTGGGCGTTCACCGCGTTCAAGATTCTGGCGCGGCTCAAATTTCTGCGCGGCACCGCCTTCGATCCGTTCGGCCGCACCGCGGAGCGGCGGACGGAACGCCGTCTCATCGACGAATATCGCGCAATCATCGACGAGCTCAGCGCGGCGCTAACGCCTGCCAACCATAGCCTCGCCGTCGAGATCGCGCGCATCCCCGAGCGCATCCGTGGCTTCGGTCACGTCAAGGAGCGCGCGATTACGGTCGCGAAGGCGCGCGAGGCGGCGTTGCTGGCGGCGTTTCGCGCCCCGGCGCCGGCCGCACACGCGGCGGAATGACTTTGCGCGGCGGCGGCGGCGGGCTAATCTGCCGCCCTGGCCAGGAAAGCATGACCGCGTCACCGCCGTCGAAACGGCCCTATAAGATTGAAGCCGTCGAGGTGCTGGCGGACACGCCCAACCTGCGGATGACGGTGTTCACCGTCGGCGCCGGCGAGGACATTCCCTGGCATTGGCACACGAACGTGTCCGATACCTTTTTCGGCATGGAAGGCGTCACCGTGGTGGAAACCCGCGCGCCGGCTGCGCGCTTCGAGATCAGCCCGGGTCAGACAACAATGGTGCCGGCCAAGCGGGCACATCACGTGTCGGGCAAGGACGGCGGCCGCTGCAAGTTCGCTGTCCTGCAAGGGGTCGGCCCATACGATTTCAATTTGGTAGGTCAAACATGAAGCCATCGCTGCGTTACTTCCTGCTCGGCGCCGGGTGCGCCGTTCTCGTTGTCGCCGCCTTCGCGGCCGGCGTGACCATCGCCGCGCCCGAGCAGGCCGGCACCTCGAAGATGCTCGCGCTCTATACCGAGGTCTTCAACGAGGTGAAGGCGAACTACGTCAAGCCGGTGGCCGACAAGGAACTGGTCGAAGGCAGCATCCAGGGCATGCTGTCGTCGCTCGATCCGCATTCGAGCTACATGGACGCCAAAGAGTTCAAGGACATGATGGTGCAGACAAGGGGCGAGTTCGGCGGCCTTGGCATGCAGGTGACGATGGAAGACGGCGCGGTGAAGGTGGTGTCGCCGATCGACGACACGCCCGCCGCCAAAGCCGGCGTCATGCCGGGCGATCTGATCGTCGGGATCGACCACGCGCCCGTGAGCGACATGACGCTGACGCAGGCGGTCGATAAGCTGCGCGGCCCGATCGGCAGTCACGTGACGCTGACCATGCGGCGCCAGGGCGCGCAGCCCTTCGAGCTGACGCTGACGCGCGCCGACATCAAGGTCGATCCGGTGAAGTCACGCTTGGTCGACAACGATATCGGCTATATCCGCATCAGCACGTTCTCCGAGCGCGCCGGCAGCGCGTTGGCGGCGGCGGTCAAGGATCTGAACGCCAAGTCGAAGAACCATATCGCCGGCATCGTGCTCGACCTGCGCAACAATCCGGGCGGGTTGCTCGATGAGGCGGTGGCCGTTGCCAACACCTTCATTCCGAACGGCGAGATCGTCTCCATCAAAGGACGCGTCGCCACCGATACCCGCAGCTTCAACGCCGAACCAAGCAAGGATTTGATTCCGGTCGATGTGCCGATGGTGGTGCTGGTCAATGGTGGTTCGGCGTCGGCGTCCGAAATCGTCGCCGGCGCGCTGCAAGACACGCACCGCGCCGTGGTCATGGGCACGCGTTCGTTCGGCAAGGGCTCGGTGCAGACGATCTTGCCGGTGAAAGAAAGTGGCGGCGCGATCCGCCTCACCACCGCGCTCTACTACACGCCGTCGGGCCGCTCGATCCAGGGCACCGGCATCGAGCCCGACGTCCTCGTGCCGCCGGCCAAGATCGAGAAGATCGCGCTCGGCCCGGTGATTCGCGAAGAAGATCTCAAAGGCGCGCTGAAGAATCCCGACGGCAGCGTCGTACCCGAGGCGGCGACGGCAAAGCCCGCCAACGACAACAACAAGTCGCCGGCGAAGCCCGCGGCCGCGCCCGGCGCCAGCCTGCCGCCCGGCGCCAAGCCGCTGCCCGTGCCGGCGAATGCGGCGCTTGAGCCCAACCTGATCGCCACCGACAGCGATTATCAGTTCGTGCGCGCGGTGGATCTGTTGCGCGGATTGGCGCTGTTCCGCACCGAGGAGCATACCGCCGCGCGCTAAGCGCGGCGGCCGCTCTGCGCCAAAAGCCGACGCGGCGCAGATCGCGGTCGATCAGATGTGGGAAATGACGGCCCGCGCGGCGTTGGTGATGCTGACGTCGGTCGCCGTGGCGCTGATTGCCTCGGCGTACCACTGATCCACGGCCTGCGACAGCAAGAGGCTGCCGCGCTTGCGCAGATCGGCACCGATGATCGCCTCGAGCGAGCGCAGGCGGGCAAAGAGCTTGCGGGTTGCGGCCTTGCGCCGTTCTTCCGCCTGCTGCGCCAGGGCCTGGCGCGCCGGGCTTTCACCGGGGCGCGCAACGGCCGGCTTGGCTGCGGGTTTGGCCGCCGGCCTGGCGCCGAGCGGGGCCGCCGGGCCGATCGGCCGGGCCAGCTGACCCGGCAGGGGCCGCATCGGCATACCCGGGCGTGGCGGCAGCGGCAACGGCGTCGCCGGCTTCTTCAACGCAGCAACCTTCTTCGGCGGCGGCGCGGCCTTCTTTGCCGCCGGTTTCTTCTTGGGCGCGGCTTTGCTGCGTGTGGTCATTCATGCCCTCCGACGCGGGCGCGGCGCCCGCAAAAATCCTTGTACCGCCCTGTGGGTCGAGCCAGAGAAACCAGCTAAATGCTTATACATTCTGGAAA
Organism: Allostellaceae bacterium; assembly: GCA_035934995.1. Lineage (GTDB taxonomy): Bacteria > Pseudomonadota > Alphaproteobacteria > ATCC43930 > CGMCC-115725 > REEB95. Next base: position 20,574 of record DASYXI010000047.1, on the reverse strand, counting down.
ATTCGGCATTTTGCCGGTTGCCCGAACGGTCCCCGGTACCTGTTCAGGTCCGGTTGTATTTCATTACAAGTAGCTGAGCCGCCGCACTATTTCCATAGCTCTCTGGACAAAGCCGGATGCTTGCGCGGCGATATGATATAAAAGCTATAAAATCAGATAGTTAAATAGTTATCCTCAGGTGGCTTGGCGGCGGAGGACCGCCCGACAAGCATGGTGCCCGCGGCTGGATTTGAACCAGCACTCCGGTTTCCCGGCACGGATTTTAAGTCCGTTGCGTCTACCGTTCCGCCACGCGGGCACAGCCTCGACCGAGGCATCCTAACAGCCCGAATCGGGCCTATTCGAGGGCGGGATTGCCGCCTAAGCCCTTGACCATCGCCGCCACCTCGTTCGCCGCCTGATCGAGCCGGGTTGCATCGCGGCCGCGCAGCACGAGGCTTACCCAAAAGCCGCCGCCGCGCCGGAACGCCGGATAGGAGCCGATATCGAGATCGCGATAGCGGTCCTGAATGGCGGCCAATCCTTGCGCGACCGTCCCTTCCGGCAAGTCGCAGCCGACGGTCCGCGACAGCACCGGCGGACCGCCTTTGAGGGTCGGCTTGACGCTGTCGAACATCGCCTGCATCACGCGCGGGATGCCGGCCATGACGTAGACGTTTTCCTTGCGGAAGCCCGGCGCGCGCGACACCGGATTGAGAATGAGCTCCGCCCCTTCCGGCGCATGGCACATGCGCAACCGCGCTTCGTTCAAATCCTCGGGCTTGAATATTGCCTGGAAGATGGCGAACGCTTCGGGATTGAGCACGTTCTTGACGCCGAAGGCCTTGGCGACGCACTCGGCGGTGATGTCGTCGTGCGTCGGACCGATACCGCCGGTCGTGAACACATAGTCGTATTTGGCGCGCAGCTCGTTCACCGTCGCGGCGATGGTGTCGCAGATATCGGGAATGACGCGCGCTTCCTTGAGCACGACGCCGACTTGCGCCAAGCCCTGCGCGATGTAGGCGAGATTGGTGTCCTGGGTGCGGCCGGACAGGATTTCGTTGCCGATGACGAGAACGCAGGCGGTGTAGACCTTGCCCGGCGCGGCGGTATCGCTCATGCGTTTCCCTTAGCGCCAATCGCGCAGCGGAGCAATCGGCGCGGGATCATCCGTGGCGGTGCCGGTGATGGATGTCGGGATAATGCGGATGGCTGTGCACCAGCCGCGCGTGGGCGTGGCGATGGCTGTGCGGCTCGCCCGGCGGATCGTCCGGCGCATGCGCATGTTGATGGTGTTCGTCGTGCCAATGCCAGTGCTCGTGGTCCATCGGCTCGTGCACGTGCTCGTGTTGGTGCTGTTCGGTGAGATGCAGCACGACGCCGATCGCCATGAGCGCGGCGGCAGCGAGAAACGTGGCGCTGATCGGCTCGCCGAAACCGCCGATCGCCACGGCCGCGCCGACGAACGGCGCGACCGAAAAATAGGCCATGGTGCGCGCCGCGCCGAGCTCGCGCAGCGCGACGACGAAGAGGCACAGGCTCACGCCGTAGCCGAAGAATCCGACGACGCCCGCACCGGCGATTGCCGCCGGCGACGGCAAATTGCCGTCGATCGACAACGCGAACGCCACGTTGACCGCGCCCGCCACCAGGCCCTTGATCGCGGTCAACCGCACCGGATCGACGCCGGAAATCTTGCGCGTCAGATTGTCGTCGATCGCCCACGCGACGCACGCGCCGACGACCCACAAATTGGCCCAAGCGAAACCGGCATGACCGTTCCACGACAACACCACGCCGCCGGCGACCACGGAAGCGGCGCCGATGCCGATCCGCAAATCGACGTACTCGTGAAAGACCAGCCAGGCGATGGCCAGTGCGAAAAAGCTTTCGAGATTGAGCAGCAGCGCCGCCGTTGCCGCCTGGGTTTCGGCGAGACCGAGCATCAGCAGCACCGGACCGCAAACGCCGCCGGCAACAATCGTCGCGATCAGCCACGGCAGATCGGCCGCGCGCAGCGGCGCACCTTGCGCGGTGCCGCGCCAACGCTGCCAGCCCAGCACCGCCGTCAGGCCGATGCCGGAGGCGAGATAAAGCAAGCCGGCGAGGAGCCACGGGCTGACGGCGCCGAGCAAGGCTTTGGCCAGCGGCGTGCTCGCGCCGAACAGCGCCGCGGCGCCGAGCGCGCTGGAAATTCCGCGGCCGAGGCCGCGCATCGCAGTCATCGGCCGATGATACCGGCGGCGCCATCGCCTTGCGAGCGGGTCGCAAAGCGACTACCTATTGCGGCGTGATGAACGACCAACTGTCCCCTGCCCTGCGCGATCCCGACCCCGGCGAGCGCCGCATCCGCCTGCACGGACCGGACGATTTCGCCGCTATGCGCAAGGCCGGACGGCTGGCGGCAGAACTTCTCGATTACATCACGCCCTTCGTCAAACCGGGCGTGACCACCGGCGAGCTCGACCGGCTGTGCGAGACTTTCACGCGCGAGCATGGCGCGAAATCGGGGCCGCTCGGCTACCGCGAGTTTCCGCGCTCGATCTGCACCTCGGTCAATCACGTCGTCTGCCACGGCATCCCCGGCGACCGCGTGCTCGAGGACGGCGACATCCTCAACATCGACGTGACGCCGATCGTTGACGGCTGGTACGGCGACACCAGCCGCATGTTCCTGGTCGGCGACAAGATCAGCGTCAAGGCGGCGAAGCTCATCGACGTCACCTACGAAGCGATGATGTGCGGCATCGCCGTGGTGAAGCCCGGCGCGACGTTGGGCGACATCGGTCACGCCATCCAATCCTATGCCGAATCCTTCCGCTTTTCGGTGGTGCGCGATTTCTGCGGCCACGGCGTCGGCCGGATCTTCCACGATGCGCCGTCGATCCTGCATTTCGGCCGGGCGGGCGAAGGCCTGGCGCTGCGCGAAGGCATGTTCTTCACCGTCGAGCCGATGATCAACGCCGGCCGTTATGAGGTGAAAATCCTGAACGACGGCTGGACCGCCGTGACCAAGGATAAATCGCTGTCGGCGCAGTTCGAGCACACGGTCGGCGTCACATCCACCGGCTGCGAAATCTTCACCCTTTCGCCCAAGGGCTGGCACAAGCCGCCGTACGTGTCATAAAATTCGGGTCGATACTCATCGCGGCGGGGGAAGCGATGCGGTTTTGGCCTTCAATGACAAACGGATTTGCCTTGGTTGTGCTGGTGCTCGGCATCGGCCTGCCGTCGGCGGCGCACGCGGAACGCTGGTGGGGCAGCGGCGATGTCTGCCTCGATCTCGACAGCGTCCATATTTTTAACGGCAACGACGGTGCGCGCTATGTCAGCTATCGCCAGAAGCTGTGCGCCGGCAGCGGCATCCTGCTGTGGGCCGTCGCGGCGAAAGACTGCGATCGCCTGCGGGCCAACGACACGAGCGTCGACCTCTACGTGTACAAAGAGGACGACCGCAAGTGGGTGAACATGATGGATTATTTCAACTATCCCATCGACCTCGACGAGCAGTACGACAACGCCGGCGTCGCCTGTAACTGGGCGTTTCCGAAGTTTCCCTGAAGACGGTCGCCGCGGCTAAACGCCGAGATGGCGGTGCAGAACTTCCGGATGGTCGCGCACCGCCTGCGCGCTCATCGCCTCGACCATGTGGCCGTTGTTGATGATGTAGACGCGATCGGCGAGCGTCATCGCGGCGGTGACGTTCTGCTCGACGATCACCAGCGTCTGCCCGGCTTCGGCGAGCGTGCGGCAGGTCGCCAGCAGATCGCGCACGATGATCGGCGCCAGGCCCTCGAACGGCTCGTCGAGCAAAATGATCTTGGGATCGCGCACCAAGGCACGCGCGATCGCCAGCATCTGCTGTTCGCCGCCGGACAGGTCGGTGCCGCGGCTGCGGCGGCGCTCGCGCAGCCGGGGAAAGACTTCCCAGATACGATCCAAAGGCCAGCGCGATTTCGCCGTCATGCCCGCCAGGACGAGATTTTCCTCGACCGACAGCGTGCCGAAGATGCGGCGTTCCTCGGGCACCAATTGCAGCCCGTGCACCGCGATGGCATGCGATTTCAGGCCGTGGATCGGCACGCCGTCGAAGACGATGCGGCCGGCGCGCGGCCGCACCATGCCGATCAGACTTTTGAGCGTCGTGCTCTTGCCGGCGCCGTTGCGGCCGAGCAACGCGACCACCTCGTTCTTGGCGACTTCGAGCGAAATGTCGAACAGGATGTGACTGTCGCCGTAATAGCTATTGAGCTTTTCGACTTCGAGCAGCGCGCTCATGCCGCCACACCGCCGAGATAGGCTTCTTGGACGAATTTGTTGCGTTGGATCTCCGCCGGCGTGCCTTCCGCCAGCACCGCCCCCTCGTGCAACACGGTGATGCGTTCGGCGAGCTCGAAGATCGCGTCCATGTCATGGTCGACGACCACCAGCGTCCGGCCGCGGCGGATATTTTTCAGCAGCGTCACCGTCTCGGCGCGTTCGCGCGGGCTCATGCCGGCGAGCGGCTCGTCGAGCAGCAGCAGCGACGGCGACGACGCCAGCGCGAGGCCGATCTCAAGCCGCCGCTTCTCGCCATAGGCCAGATCGGAGACCGGCACATTGGCGCGCGCCGCCAGACCGACAAGCGCCAGCGTGCCTTCGACCTGGGTATCGAGGCCCGGCACGCGTTCGATCCGCCGCAGGAAATCGAGCGAGAAACGGCCGCGGCGTTCGGCCAGGGCCGCAATCACGACGTTGGCGCGCACGGTCAGCCGGTTGAATAGCTGATTGACCTGATAACTCTTGGTCAGCCCGAGCTGGCAGACCGAGGCGATGTCCATGCCGGTGATGTCGCGACCGTGAAAGATGATTTGTCCCGACGTCGGCGTCAGCTCGCCGGTCAGCATCTTGAAGAACGTGCTCTTGCCGGCGCCATTCGGTCCGATGACGCCGCGCAACTCGCCCTGGTTGACCGAGAATTGGATGTCACGGTTGGCGACCAAGCCGCCGAACGATTTGGTGACGCCGCGCGCCTCGAGCACCGGTCCCGAAAACGGCGTCTCGTCCTTGCGGCGCGATGGACCGACGGTGGCGACGACGGCGCCGGTCGCCGAAATCGGCATTGCGGTTGCGTCCTCGGCGGCGCGGCGGCGCGTGGCAAGCCAGCCGACCAGGTCGCGCAGGCCGCCGATCAGGCCGCGCCGCAGAAAGCACACCAGCAAGACGAAGATCAGGCCGAGCACCAACTTCCACGCCGCGCCGAGATTGAGCGATTGTTGCAGGAAATCGCGCAGCGAGAGCCACACGGCAGCGCCGACGAGCGGGCCGAACAACGTGCCGGCGCCGCCGATGATCGTTTGCATGATGAGCTGGCCCGACGTGTCGAAGGTGAAGGCCTCGGGCGGCATGAACGCCTGCAACACGCCGAGCAGCCCGCCGGCAAAACCGGCATAGGCCGCCGCGATGACGAAGGCGGTCAGCTTGTAGCCGTGGACGTTGTGGCCGACAGCGGCCGCGCGCAGCGGGTTCTCGCGGATCGCGCTGAGGATCGCACCGACCGGCGAGCGCACAATGCGCAACGCGATGACGATGCCGATGAAATAGCAAACGGCGAGGAAGCCATACATCGACCAGTCGTTACCGACCCGGTAATGGAAGCCGAACAGCGCGAAGCTCGGCGTCGGCACGCCGGGCAACCCGTTCTCGCCGCCGGTCCACGCCGACAACGGCGAATTCTCGAGAAAGTAGAAGGTCTCGGCGATCGCCACCGTGATCATGGCGAAATAGATGCCGGTGCGCCGCAGCGCGATCAGGCCCACGCCATAGCCGGCGATGGCCGCGGCAACCATGCCGATGAGCAGCGCCAGCACGACGTTAGACATGCCGGCGTGGGTCAAGAGATAGGCGGCGACGAAGCCGCCGGTGCCGTAGAACGCCGATTGGCCGAACGACAGCAGACCGGTGTAGCCGAACAGCAGATCGAAGCCGATGCCGAACAGGCCCCAGATCAGGATCTGATTGGCCGTGCCCGGCGCGAAGCCGAGCCGGCCCAGCACGAACGGCGCGGCGATCAGCCCGACCGCGGTCAGAACTTCGACCAACAAAGGGTGGCGACCGAGCATCAAACCGGTGCCCTTCATGTCCGCCCCCGCGCGCCGAGTAACCCCTGCGGCCTTAGCACCAGCACCAGCGTCATCACCACGAACAGCATGACGCCGGAATAGGCCGGATCGACCATCGAGGTCAGGCTGAGGATCTCGCCGGAGATCAGCCCGCCCAGGATCGCGCCCGTGAACGAGCCGACGCCGCCGATGACGACGACGACGAAGGTTTCCACGAGAATCGCGTCGCCCATGTCGGGCGTCAGCGAGACGACCGGCGCGTTGACGATACCGGCGAACCCGGCCGCCATCGCGCCAATGCCGAACACGATCATGAACACGCGGTCGACGTCGATGCCGAGCGCGTCGACCATCGCCGAATCCTCGATGCCGGCGCGCACGATCAGGCCGATCCGCGTGCGGAACAGCACCAGGAACAACGCCACCAGCGCCACGGCGATGATGCCGACGACGACCAGCCGATAGGTCGGATAGAACATGAATCCGAGCGAGGTGATACCGGCGGCCCAATCCGGCGGCGGCACCGTCTTGGACAAGCTGCCGAAGAACAGCCGGATGGCCTCGACGAGGCAAATGCCGATGCCGAAGGTGACGAGAATCTGATCCTCCGCCGGCCGGCTGTAGAAATAACGGATGATCACGCGCTCCATCAGCACGCCGACGACGACCAGGAACAGCGAGCCGGCGGCGACCGCGATGGTGAACGAGCCGGTCGCCTCATAGGCGACGTAGCCGGCATAACCGCCCAGCATGAACATGGCGCCGTGCGCCAAGTTCAGTACGCCGAGCGTGCCATAAATGATGGTCAGGCCCGAGCTGATGAGCGCCAGCAGCGCGCCGAGCGCCAGGCCGTTGAAGAACTGCGATACGAAATTAGGCCAGGTGACCATAGAAGCCGCTGGTACGAACGCTCACGCGAAAGCGGCCTGAAACGACCGCGCGTCCGGCGCCGCGGGCGGCGCGCGCCGCCCGCGAGGCCAAACGCCCCACCGGCTCAGGTATAGGACCCGAGCTGGCAACCGAACGCATCCGGCGCCTGCATGAGCGGCAAGCCCGGAACGATCTGAGTGACCTCCCAAAAGTCCTCTGGGTTCTTCATCGCCTTCGGCGTCTTGCCGCGGACGATGATGACCGGCCGCACCAGCTGGTGATCGGCGGCGCGCCAATAGACTTCGCCGACGATAGAGTTGATCTTGCGGCCCGCCTCGTAGGACTTGATCACGTCCGGCGGATAGAACGTGCCGGCGTGCTCTACGGCGTCGGCCCACATGGCGAATTCCATATAAGCGTTCTCCGCGCCCCACTCCGGCCGATAGCCGTACTTCTTCTGGAACGCCTCGACGAACATCTTCGCCAGCGGGAACTTGTCCTCGAGGGTCCACCAGAAGTCCGTGGCGGCATAGACGCCCTGCGTGGTTTCGGCGCCAACCTCCTTAGCGAGGAACGGCGTCTGGTACGGAATCACCAGCTTCATCTTGTTGAGAATGCCGAACTGCTTCGCCTGCTGCGTCGACAGGACCGCGTCGTGGCCCCAGTTGACGTTGAGCAGAATCTCGGCGCCCGAATTGGCGATGTTCGTCAGGTAGGTGCTGTAATCCGGCGAGCCGAGCGGCGAGACTTGGTCCGTCACCAGCGTCCAACCGCCGTTTTTGATCAGGTAGTCGCTCGTCGATTTGGTCACCGTGTGACCGTAGGTGTAGTCCGGCGTCATGAACGCGCATTTGCGATTCTTGCCGAAGGTCTTGAGCAAGACCGGGCCGATCGCGGCGGCGGCCGTCTGGCCATAGAAGTCCTGGCGGAAGCCGTAGCGCACGCAGTCCTTGCCGGTGGTGTCGTTCGAGCCGGAGATGCCGGCGACATAGAGCACCTTTTCGCGCTGCGCGAGGTGATTGAGCGCCACCGCCACCGCGCTGGACGTCGAGCCGGTCAGGAGCACCGCCTTGTTCTCGCTGATGAAGCGCGACTGCTCTTGGCTCGCGGTGTTCGGATTGGCCGCGGAATCCGCGATGCCGTACTTCACTTCCTTGCCGAGGACGCCCTTCTTGGTCTTGGGCGACATCGCCTTGATCAGCGGATGGCCGCTGTTGATGTGTTCGACAGCAAGCTCGTAGCCCTTGAGTTCGTCCTCGCCTTGCGCGGCGTAAGTGCCGGTGCGCGGCACCGTGATACCGATGAAGACCGACGAGCCCGACGAGCCTTCCGGCCACGTCCCCATCGCCGGCCGGTCTTCGGCGAAGCCGATCCGCGGCAACGCCGCGGTCGCCGCCAACGCACTACCGGCCGCGAGAACCGTGCGCCGCGTCGGCGTGGATTTACCAAATGATTTCATAATCGTCCCTCCCCTTGGTTGCACACCGACGAGCACAGCGTGCCGATTAAAGTTATGTAAGAATGACGTTCCTTGGCCCCAGGCGCAAGCCCGTGCAACCCCAGCGAATTGCTGGTTTAAGTGGGCAACCTGGATTGTGAGGGTGCGGCCGAGCGCGGTGGGTCGCCAGGCCGATGGGCGGCCGGACGAGCCGCTGCGACCGGCACCCCGCTCGACACCCGATGCACGGCGCGCTTGTGGTATGCCTCGGTGCTATTCGCTAGCCTTGCGCCGGATGGGGGAGCCGCCGAAACCGAAGCCGCATTTCCACGGCCACCGCGCGCGCTTGCGCGCGCGGCTGCTCGAGGCCGGCGCCGACGCCCTGCCCGATTACGAATTGCTCGAGTTCCTGCTGACCGCCGCCAATGCGCGCGGCGATACGAAGCCACTCGCCAAGGCCCTGCTGAAACGGTTCGGCGGCATCGCCGGCGTGCTCGGCGCGTCGCGCGACGCGCTGGCCGCGGTGCCGGGCATGGGTGATGCGGCCGCGGCGCACCTTCTCGCGGTGCGCGCGGCGGCGCGCCTGGCGCGGGGCGAACTCACGGCGCGGCCGGTGATCGGCTCGTGGGACAAGTTGGTCGAGTATTGCAACACGGCCGCCGGTTTCGCCGAGACCGAGGAGTTCCGCTTGCTGTTCCTCGACCGCAAGAACGCGTTGATCGCCGACGAGCGGCAACAGCGCGGCACGGTCGATCACGTACCCGTTTACCCGCGCGAAGTGGTCAAGCGCGCACTCGAACTCGGCGCGTCGGCGATCATCATGGTGCACAACCATCCGTCGGGCGATCCGACGCCATCGGCCGGCGACATCGAGATGACGCGCGCCGTCGCCAAGGCGGTCGGCGCCGTCGGTGTCGCGCTGCACGATCACGTGGTGATCGGCCGCGGCCGGCACGCGAGCTTCAAGAGCCTCGGCCTGTTGTGACCTGCATCGTCGCGTTTATGGCGACGGCGTGCGCGATCTACCGCACCGCCTTGCGGTAGAGATGCCAAGTGGCGTGGCCGAGGACCGGAAACACCACCACCAGCCCGAGCAGCAACGGCAGCGAGCCGATCACCAAACCGGCCGCGATCACCGCACCCCAGGCCGCCATGACGGCCGGGTTGTGGGTGACGACGCGGATCGATGTCGCGATCGCGGCGTCGATGCCCGCGTCGCGATCGAGCAGCAGCGCGAACGACACGACGCTGATCGTCAACACCAGCACGGCGAAAAGAAATCCGACGCCGATGCCGACGCCGATCATCGCCCAGCCGCGTTCGGTGGTCGCGACGTCGTGAACGAAAGCGCCGAACGATGCCGGCAACGCCGGCCCGAGCGTGAAGCGGTAGATCACCGCCGCCGCACCCAGCCACAGGAGGAAGATCGCCAGCAACAGCAAACCAAGCATGACGATGGCGGCGAAGGATGGCGCGTACACGACCCGGAAGGCGGTCGCCCAGGTCACCTCTTCACCGCGTTCGCGACGCCGGCTCATCTCCAAGAGGCCGACGGCCGCGAGCGGACCAAGCAAGGCGAAGCCAGCGACGAGCGGGAACAGCAACGGCAGCATGTGCGCGCCGAACACCATGCGCCCGAGGACGAAGCCGGCCAGCGGATAGAAAGCGCACAGGAAGATGACGTCGCTGCGGCAGGTGCCGAAATCGGCGGCGCCGCGGATCAAGGCCTCGCGCAGATCGGCAAGGCCGATGCGCCGCACCAGTGGGTGCGGCGAATGCAGGGTCGCCGGGACGTGCTCGAGCGCACGACCCGCCGCCTCGAACCCAGCCGCGGCGTGGCGCAACTGGTCGATACCCCATTCGATCGGATTACGGATGGTTTCCGCCATGACGTTCCTCCGTCAACATCGGTCACCGGAATTAAATCCTAGACCCGGTTGACGGGTTCCGCCAGACGACGCTCGGGGACTTTGGCTCAAAGTCCCGTGATCAATTCGCGTTCAACGCCTGGTTGTCGTGAGGATTGATCCGCCGGCGCCGGAGGTGTTCCATACGGATCGACATTCCGACCGATCGCGGCCGCGAGCAGCCAATCGAGGCGGGATGAACGAAGATTTGACGATCGGCTCTGTCGCCTCCAGCGCAGAATCGTCTCGCGCTGGCGCTGGCTGGTTGCGCCGTTCGATTTTCGGGCTCGACGCCCACCTGCGGCGCCAGCACGGCATCATCGAGTTCACCAACCGACCCGACTGCATCCTGCGCGTGGCACCCGCCGTCGCGCCGCGCGCGCTCACGCTCTCCGACGGCACGTCGATCCGCCCCGGCGATCCGCTGCTCGATTTGCACCTTTGGAACGAGCACGTGCCCGCGATCCCGGCAGGCGGCGTGACGTTGCGCTGGGCGACCGCGGCCGCGCGGTGCGCGCGCAACAGCATGCGAACATTGGCGGCGGAGACGCGCGCCGGACATACGCCGAATTTCGTCGCCTTGCGCGGCTGCCTACGCTTCGACGGTCGGCTGTTGCAGGCGCCGTTCGCCGGCTGCGGATTCGACACCGTGGTTGAACCGCCGCATTCGGCCGGCACCTGGATGCATGAGCTTGGCGAGACTTGCCTGGTCGCGATGCTGCTGTGGGCGTTCAATCCGGCGGGGCTCGGCCATGCCCATCTGATGCACCCGTGCCGGTTCGTCTGGATGTCGCGCACTCACCTGCTCGAACGCCACGGCCATTTCCGCGCCTGACCACCGGCTCCAAAACGGCACGACTCGTTAACCAAATGCTACGAGTTCGCCGACATAATGTGTTAAGCACGCGGCTATCGATCGGCTCTTAGTCGCGCGTTCGGGATCCTCAGCCACCGCCAACCTGTCCGCCATCGTGCAACTCGACATCCATACGCTCAGCGCGATCAGCACCGCGCTGCTCCTCGGGATCGCGACGGTCCTTGGAACCCTCGCGCTGTCCAACCAACGTCATCGCGCCGTCGTCGGCAGCTTCGCGACCGGTTATGGGATGCTCGCCGCCGGCTTCGTCGGCCTCAGCCTGCGCAACAATGCGCCGGTATTTATCACCATCGTCATGGCGAATTGTTTCCTCGGCAGCGCCATCGTGCTGTTCTGGCGTGGCACGCGCTATATGGCCGGCAAAACACCATGCCGCGACATCGAGGCGGGACTGATTGCCGGCTTGGCGCTGTTTTTTCTCTACTTCACCTATGCAGAGCCGAATACACAGGCGCGCTTGCTCGTCCTTAGCGTCTTCCTCCTTGTCGCGCTGTGGCTCGGCGGTGCCGAATTGTGGTCGAAGGCGAAAGCTGCCTGGGGGCCAGAGCGGCTGCTGGTCGGCACGTGCATCTTCGGAACGGTACTTTTCGGCGCGCGCATCGCGCTGCTGCTGACGCGGACGACCCCGCCCGATTTGATGCACATGACGCCGCTGCAAGCGACGGCATTCTTGCTGCTGCCGATCGTCAACGACATCGTCCTCGCTTATGGCGTTACCTGGTACGCCCTGTCGAAAGTGAACGACGAACTGCTGGCGCAGCGCGTGGCGCTGCTCGAGGCCAAGGACGAAGCCGAGCACGCCAATCAAGTGAAGTCGCGGTTTCTCGCGAATATGAGTCATGAGCTGCGGACGCCGCTCAACGCCATCATCGGCTTTTCGCAGATCATCAAAGACGGGCTCATGGGTCCGGGCAAGCCGATCTACGCCAACTACGCGCACGACATCTTCAACGCCGGCGAGCACCTGCTCCAGATCATCAACAACCTGCTCGACATCTCGAAGATCGAAGCCGGCAAGACCGAGCTGCGCGACGAATTGGTCGATCCGGCGACGATCGTGCACGACAGCGTGGCGGCGATGCGCGTCCAGGCGGCTGCCAAGCACCTCGAACTCGTCGCCGACATTCCGCCGAACACGCCGTTCATCCGCGCCGACACCGTGCGCCTGCGTCAGATCCTGCTCAATTTGGTGTCGAACGCCGTCAAATTCACCGAAGCGGGCCAGGTCAAAATCTCGGTCGCGTTCGACGCGGCGTCCGGATTCAGCTTCGCCGTCGCCGACACCGGCATCGGCATGGCGCCCGAGGAGATCGAGACCGCGCTCGAGCCATTCGGTCAGGTCGACAACGCGATCAGCAAGAAATACGCCGGCACCGGCCTTGGCCTGCCGCTGGCCAAGACCCTGGTGATGCTGCATGGCGGCCGGCTGGAAATCGCCAGCATCAAGGGCGGCGGCACCACGATTGCCGCGCGCTTGCCGCCCGAACGGATCGTCTGGAAGGTCCGCGAAGCCGCCGCCTGATCGGCCCGGTCGGCGGCTGCCGGGCGCGACCGCACGCCCATTGCGTCGAAGCGGCCCCTGGGTTATCCCGTGCCGGGAGAGCCGCGAACCGATGATTCCCCGCTACAGTCGGAAGGAAATGAGCGCCATCTGGGCGCCGGAGAACCGTTTCCGGATCTGGTTCGAGATCGAGGCGCATGCGCTCGACGCCATGGCCAAACAGGGCGCGGTGCCGAAATCGGCGGCCAAAGCGCTCCGCGACAAAGGCAAGTTCGAGATCGCGCGGATCGACGCAATCGAGCGCGAGACCAAGCACGACGTCATCGCCTTTTTGACCAATCTCGCCGAACACGTCGGGCCCGAGGCGCGATTCATCCACCAGGGCATGACCTCGTCCGACGTGCTCGACACCTGCCTTGCGGTGCAGCTGACGCAGGCGGCCGATATTCTGCTCGCCGATCTCGACCGGTTGCTAGCGGCGCTCAAGCGGCGCGCGTTCGAATTCAAGAGAACGCTGTGCGTCGGCCGCAGCCATGGCATCCACGCCGAACCGACGACCTTCGGCCTCAAGCTCGCCGGCCATTACGCGCAATTCGTCCGCGGCCGCGAACGGCTGGTGCAAGCGCGCGCCGCGATCGCCACCTGCAAGATCTCGGGCGCCGTCGGCACCTTCGCCAACGTCGCGCCGGAGGTCGAGGAATACGTCGCCAAGAAGCTCGGCCTCGCGCCGGAACCGATCTCGACCCAGATCGTGCCGCGCGATCGCCACGCCATGTTTTTCGCCACGTTGGGCGTGATCGCCAGCTCGATCGAGAATTTGGCGCTTGAGATTCGTCATCTTCAGCGCACCGAGGTGCGCGAAGCCGAGGAGTATTTCGCGCCCGGCCAGAAGGGCTCGAGCGCGATGCCGCACAAGCGTAATCCGGTGCTATCGGAGAACGTCACAGGCCTGGCGCGGCTGGTGCGCGGCGCGGTGATCCCGGCGCTCGAGGACGTGGCGCTTTGGCACGAGCGCGATATTTCGCATTCGGCGGTTGAGCGCGTCATCGCGCCCGACACGACAATCGGGCTCGATTTCGCGATCGCGCGCACGGCCGAGATCATCGAGAAGCTGGTCGTCTACCCCGCGCGCATGCGCGAGAATCTCGACAGCCTCGGCGGCTTGGTGAATTCCCAGCGCGTCTTATTGGCGCTGACCCAGGCCGGGATGAGTCGCGAGGCCGCTTATCAAGCGGTACAGCGCAACGCCATGGCGGCGTGGCGCGGCAAAGGCACGTTCGCCGAGCTGCTCAAGGAAGACGCCGAAGTGTCGCAGCACATCAAGCCAGCGGCGCTGGCGAAGCATTTCGACAACGCCTATCACCTGAAACACGTCGACACGATTTTCCGCCGCGTCTTCGGCAAGGCGTAAGCCGCGCCGCCACCGCGGCCGGCGTCATTAAAAAATCGGAGCGCTGCGCGACAAAAAAAGAACCCCGCCGAGGCGGGGTTCAGGGAGCTGGCGTATTCACCACACATCGGTTTCTTAGGCCAATGGTTGTCTATAGTCAACTAATTCGGTCACTCGACATAAACATATGATTATAAACGATTTTATATGAATTATTTCATGAGTTCATAACGTCGAATTCATTCGCGAGCCTTGACCGCGACGACGCCGCGAAACCAATTCGCGAGTCGATCTGCACGATCTCCCGTGCGTGCAAAATAAAAAAGGTAAACCGTCAGATCAGCGCGCGTCGCGGCCCACGCACCGCACGGGAGAAACCGACGGTGCAATCCGCTGGCGCCCGCCGACACGGCAACCTGTCAATCCGGTTAACCACGGTGGCGCGACATTTGCCCACAGTCGCGGCAATGACGAGGTTGTGATATATCGCGCTGCGATATAAACGCGAACTTCTCCACAATCACTCGCCGCAAAATCATCTCGCCGATGCAAAATCACACTCCGCCGGATCGTCCGGCGCAAATCCATAACGCCGCCCACAGCGCCGCCGATCGGCTGCGCGATTTCACCACCGATCGCCGATTGCTGATCCTGGTGGCGATGGCGCTGGTCGTCGGCACCGTCGGCGCCCTCGCCGCCTGGGCGCTGCTGCACCTGATCTATCTCGCGACCAACCTCGCCTATCACGGCACGTTCAGCGACGCGCCGGTGATCATCGCCGACACCGTGCTGGGTCCGATCTCGGTGTTGATCCCGGTTGCGGGCTGTTTCGTCGTCGGCCTGATGGCGCGTTTTGGCTCAGAAAAAATCCGCGGCCACGGCATTCCCGAAGCGATGGAGGCGATCCTCATCGGCGGCAGCCGGATCGACGCGAAGGTCGCGGTGATCAAGCCGCTGTCATCCGCCATCTCGATCGGCACTGGCGGCCCGTTCGGCGCCGAAGGTCCGATCATCATGACCGGCGGCGCCTTCGGCTCGCTGTTCGGCCAGTTCTTTTCGCTGTCGAATGCCGAACGCAAGACGCTGTTGGTGGCGGGCGCCGCCGCCGGCATGAGCGCGACGTTCGGCACGCCCGTGGCGGCGATGCTGTTGGCCGTCGAATTGCTGCTGTTCGAGTGGAAGCCGCGCAGCTTCATTCCGGTCGCGGTTGCTTCGATCGTCGCCGAAGCGTGGCGCCCGCTGCTTCTCGGCGCCGGCGCGCTGTTCCCGATGGCGGCAAGCCACCCCCTGCCGGCGCTCGGCCTGTTGCTGGCGGTTGTGCTGGGCATCATCGCCGGCTTGGCGTCGGGCCTGCTCACCCAGATGGTTTATGCGAGCGAAGACTTTTTCCAACGGCTGCCGATCCATTGGATGTGGTGGCCGATGCTGGGCGGCGTGGTCGTCGGCCTCGGCGGGCTGATCGAGCCGCACGCTCTCGGCGTCGGCTACGACAATATCGCCGCGCTGCTGCACGGCAATGTCAGCGACGTCGGCGCGTTGCGCCTGTTGGTCGTCAAGGCGGTCATCTGGTCGGTTGCGCTCGGCTCCGGCACCAGCGGCGGCGTGCTCGCGCCGTTGCTGATCATGGGCGGCGCCGTTGGCGCCGTGTTCGGCAGTGTCATGCCGGTCGGCGACGTCAATTTGTGGGCGTTGCTCGGCATGGCGGCGATCATGGGCGGCACGATGCGTTCACCCCTTACCGCCATCGTTTTCGCGCTCGAGCTGACGCACAATGTCGGCGCGCTGTTGTCGTTGTCGGTCGCGTGCATCGCGGCCCACGCGACGACCGTTCTGCTGCTGCGGCGCTCGATCCTCACCGAAAAGGTGGCGCGCCGCGGGCATCACGTGATGCGCGAATATATCGTCGATCCGTTCGAGACCATGCGCGTCGCCGACATCATGGCGACGCCGATCGACACGCTCACCGCCGACATGCCGATCGGCGACGCGATCACCTTCTTCACCGGGCCGGAAGCGGCATCGCGCCATAAGAGCTATCCGGTGGTCGACACCGACGGTCGTCTGGTCGGCATGGTGGCACGTTCCGACGCGCTGCGCTGGACCATGGCGGGCTGGCCGGCCGGCCATACGTTGCGCGACCTGATTGCGGAGCGCGAATTGGTCACCGGCTATGAAGATGAGCTCGTCGGCGAGCTTGCCGATCGCATGGCCGCCGCCGAAGTCGGGCGGGCGCCGGTCCTCCGGCGCAGCGACGATGTCGTCGTCGGTCTGGTCGCGCGCCGTGATCTCTTGCAAGTGCGCGCCCACGCCGTTCGCCAGGAACGCAAGCGCGACACGCTGATCCAACTCCGGGTGGCGACGACCGCGGACGCGGCAGAGTCACCGTCCGCGGCGGACTGAGCAGACACCAAATTCGTTCGGTGCGCTTAGATCGGCCGCGCGGCGTGCGCCGCGTCGACCGTTAGAGCATGCCGAGCATCGCGACCGCGATGCCGACACCGAGCAGAATCGCGGCAACGGCGAACGTGCCGACGCCGACCGCAACGGTGATCGCCCAAGCGACCGACGCCGGCCCCAAAAGCGAAATCAGCCGGAGGGCAAGCCCTCCGGCTGAAATCAAACCCACAAGAATCAGCGATTGAAGCGAACCGGCCATCCGGATGTCCTACTTCCGCCTGCCGCTGGACCGTTTCCGGAAGACGGACCGGGGAACGGGACGGAGGAAGGAGCGGGATCCTTTTCGATGACCCGGCGAGAACAAGGGGGTCGGCCGCGGCCAGCGGCCTAGTTCTCTCACCGTGTCATCGTCCGTGAATGCCGTTTCCCTCCTCCGTTTCTCGTTCGACGAGGCCGCGGTTAGCGGCTTGCCCGTGCACCCACCGCGCCGGCCGGCGTCACTTCGCTGGCGGGCCGCAGGCGGCTGTTGATCGCCGGACGCAGGATGAAGAAGCCCAGCAACACGGCCAGGATATTCATTCCGCAACCAACGGCATAAACCGCGTGCCAGCTGCCCGTCATATGGGTCAACACGTTGCCGAGCGGCACGAACAGCGAGGCCACGCCCTTCGCCGTGTACATGAGGCCGTAGTTGACCGTCACATACTTGCGGCCGAAGGCGTCGCCCACCGTCGCGGCGAACAGGCTGAAGATGTCGCCCCAGAACAGGAACACCAGCGCGTCGGTGATGATGAACATGATCGGCGTGTTGCCGAAGAAGCCGAACGCCAAGAGGGCGAGCGCCTCGATGCCGAAGGCAATGCACATCATGTTGGCGCGGCCGATATGGTCGGAGATCCAACCATTCAGCGGCCGGCCAGCGCCGTTGGTGATGCTATGAGCGCTCAATGCGATCACGATCGCCGGACCGGTAATGCCCAGGAACGTCACGGTCGTGTCGGCAATGCCGCGCTCATGTGCGATCGGCGACAACTGCGCCGCCGACATGAGGCCGCCCGCCGCGACCAGGAAGAACATGGCATACATGCACCAGAAGATCGGCGACTTGAGTGCCCGTGACGGCGGCAGATCTTCGCCGCCTTGCCGCGTCTTGATCTTGTCCATCGGCGGCATTTCGTGCGCCTGCGGCGCGCGGATGAAGAACGAGCAGACAACGACGATGCCACCCAGGATGATCGCGAACATCAAGAAGGTATGCGCGTAGCCGCTCGACTTGATCATGTCGCGGATCGGCGCAACCGTCAGCGCCACGCCGGCGCCGAAGCCCGCCGCGGTCAACCCGCCGCACAGGCCGCGCTTGTCGGGGAACCACTTGAGGGCGTTGCCCACCGAAGTTCCGTACACCGCACCGCCGGCGAAGCCGGCCAAGCCGCCGCCGACATAGAACTGCCAGAGCTGCGTCGCTTGGGAGTCGAGGAGCCAAGCGAGGAAGGTGCCGACGCCGCCGGCCAGGATCATCCATTTCGGACCGATTCGGTCGACGATGGCGCCCTCGATGGGCACCAGCCACGTTTCGCACAGGATGAAGATGGTGAACGCGACTTGGATTTCGGCCTTGCTCCAGCCGAACTGCGTGGTGATCGGCACAACGAACAGTGTCCAGGCGTATTGCAGGTTCGCCACGGCCGACATGCAGATGATGCCCAGAATGAGCTGGGTCCATCGCGTCGTCGTGAACGACGATGAAGCTTGAGACATTCGATCTTCCTCCCCAGGTTATCGCCAGTTTCCTTGGTCCGCCCCGGCACCCGCCGTGGCATACCTGAGCACTATTTAGTTATGCAGGGCTAACTAAAGTCAATTAGTTTGTCGCGGTGGGCCTTGCGTACGGCCGTCTAGCGGCCGTTTTCGAGCCCGTGGTAGCCCAGCATTTTCACTGAATTCGGGCTATGGTATTTAGGCACCATAACCCTAACAAAACGGTCATTCGCGTCAGGGCAATAGGGCTGCCACGCTCGGATGGGTCGTTGCGGCGTGACGCCGGCGGTGGCGTCCGTCAGACGCCGATGGACCCCGTGGCCTGCCAACGCCAGCCCGCCCTCGCCTTGCGGCGCCCACAACGCAACACGACTCCCGCGACGGAATTTTGCTAGGCGGCGGCCCTGGGACCGTCCTATAAACGCGCCGTCCCGCGAGCCGGGATACGTCGGCTTTAGAGCTTTTCGAAGAACCACACCTTGGTCATCACGACACGGTCGCTTTACCAACACCGCTCCGCGGCGATGCGTCGCGGCACGCGCCAAGCCGGGATAACCGGCGCGGCGTGCAATTGGTGGGCGCGACAAGGGTTGACGACCAAAGGCCTGAGGTATTCAAAGACGCTCTATTGAAGACGGGGGACTAGCTCGGATGCGTGGCCCGCAGGGCCGCTTCCGGCTGACGGGAAAATTCACAAGGGCGATGGAAATGGACGCAGCAGCAGCGATCACCGACGGCTTTCACCTCGTAGTGGACGGCCTCAAACTCAACGGCGTCGACACGATCTACACGGTCGCCGGCATTCCGATCACCGACCTGTTGCGCCTGGCGCACACCGAGGGCATGCGGGTGTACGGTTTCCGGCACGAGCAGAACGCGGGTAACGCCGCGGCGATCGCCGGTTTCCTTACGCAGAAGCCGGGCATCTGCATGACGGTTTCCGCGCCGGGCTTCCTCAACGGCCTCGTCGCCCTCGCCAACGCCACCACCAACTGCTTCCCGATGGTGTTGATCAGCGGCTCGAGCGAACGCCACATCGTCGATCTCGAACAAGGCGATTACGAGGAAATGGACCAGATGGCTGCGGCGCAGCCGTTTGCCAAGGCCTCCTATCGCGTCAATCGAATCGAGGACATCGGCGTCGGCATCGCGCGCGCGATCCACGCCGCCTCGTCGGGCCGGCCGGGCGGCGTCTATCTCGATCTGCCCGCGGCGGTGCTCGGCTCGACGCTCGAGCTGTCGGCCGCAAAGAAGTCGCTCTTTAAGGTGGTCGATGCGTCGCCCGCTTCGCTTCCGTCGTCCGAATCGATCACGCGCGCGCTCAACCTGCTGAGCAAGGCCGAGAAGCCACTCATTCTCCTCGGCAAAGGCGCGGCTTACGCGCAGGCGGACAAGGACATCCGCGCGTTCGTCGAGAAGACCGGCATTCCTTATCTGCCGATGTCGATGGCCAAGGGCCTGCTGCCCGACGATCATGCGCAATCGGCCGCCGCGGCACGCTCCTTCGTGCTGAAGAATGCCGACGTCGTCATGCTGGTCGGCGCGCGCCTCAACTGGCTCCTGTCGCACGGCAAGCCGCCGACGTGGAATCCAAACACGCGCTTCATCCAGGTCGACATCGCGGCCAACGAGATCGACAGCAACCGGCCGATCGAAGCGCCGGTCGTCGCCGACATCAAATCGGCGATGGCGGCGTTCCTCGCCGCGATGAAGCCCGGCCAGATCAAGCCGCCGGCGGCCTGGCTCAGCGGCGTCACCGAACAGAAGCAGAAGAACGTCGAGAAAATGGCGGCGCGTCTCAACGCCGACCCGACGCCGATGAACTTCTCGAGCGCGTTGCGCGCGGTGCGCAGCGCCCTCAGCAGCCGGCCCGACGTCTACGTCGTCAACGAAGGCGCCAACACGCTCGACTTCGGCCGCAACATCCTCGACATGAAGGAGCCGCGGCATCGCCTGGACAGCGGCACCTGGGGCGTCATGGGCATCGGCATGGGTTATGCCGTCGGCGCCGCGACGGTCAGCGGCAAGCCGGTGGTCGCCATCGAAGGCGACAGCGCTTTCGGCTTCTGCGGCATGGAGATCGAGACCATCTGCCGCTACAAGCTGCCGGTGACGACGGTCATCTTCAACAACAACGGCATCTATCGCGGCGACACACCGGGCATCGCGCCGACGCCGACCGGCCTCTATAACAACGCGCGCTACGACAAAATGATCGAGGCGTTCGGCGGCGTCGGTCGTCACGTCGAGAAGACGGCCGATTTGCAGCAGGCGGTGAGCGAGGGCATTGCTTCCGGCAAGCCGACGCTGATCAACGCCGTGATCGATCCGCAAGCCGGCACCGAAAGCGGCC
>DASYXI010000046.1:0-4631 GCA_035934995.1 Allostellaceae bacterium | reverse complement strand
GAGCCCTTGGCCGAGCCGAAGCCGGCGAGGCCCTTGGGGCCGTGCGCATCGCGGATCTTCTTCAATCCGGCGGCGGCGACGGCGAGCGCCTCGTCCCAGGTAGCTTCGCGGAAATGGGTCCACGGATTGGCCGGGTCGATGCGCTCGTGCGCGTCCTTCTTGACCCCGGCTTTGCGGATCATCGGCTTGGTCAGGCGCTGCGGGTGCGAGATGTAATCGAAGCCGAAGCGGCCCTTGACGCACAGCCGGTTCAGGTTCGAGGGGCCGCTGCGCCCGTCGACATAGAGCAGCTTCTCATCCTGGATCTTGTAGGTGATCTGGCAGCCGACGCCGCAATAGGGGCAGACGCTGTTGACTTCGCGGTCCGGATCCTTGGCGTGGACCCCGTGCTCGTCGACCAAGGTCGATTCGAGCAGCGCGCCGGTCGGACAGGCCTGCACACATTCGCCGCAAGCAACGCAGGTGCTGTTGCCCATCGGATCGTCGAAATCGAAGATGATCTTGGCGTCGTGGCCACGTGCCGCCATGCCGATCACGTCGTTGACCTGGACTTCGCGGCAGGCGCGGACGCACAAATTACATTCGATGCAGGCATCGAGCCGCACCGCCATCGCCGGATGGCTGCGGTCGGGCTTGGGATGATGCGTCGCCGGAAAGCTGCCCTTAGCGACGCCAACCTTGTCGGCCCAGCGCCAGAACTTGGAATCCGGATCGGGATGGGCGGTGCGCGCCGGCTGATCCGAGACCAGCAGATCGAACACCAGCTTGCGCGAGAATTTGGCGCGGTCCGTCGCCGTATGGACCTTCATTCCCTGTGCCGGCTTGCGCAGACACGAAGCGCCGAGGACGCGTTCACCCTCGATCTCGACCATGCAGGCGCGACAATTGCCGTCCGGCCGATAGCCGGGCTCCGGGCTGTAGCAAAGATGCGGGATCTCGGTGCCTTGGCGGTGCGCGACCTGCCAGATGGTCTCGCCCGGCTGCGCCTCGACCTCGGCGCCGTCGAGGAAGAATTTGATGGTGTGCCCCGCCAATCCGCCGCCGCCGTCGCTCATGAGACCTCCTGCGGGAAATGCTTGAGCACCAACTTAACCGAATTCATCGCCGCCTGGCCGAGACCACAAATTGACGCATCCGTCATGACCCGCGTGAGTTCCTCAAGCAACGGCCCGTCCCATTTCGGCCGCGACATCAACATCACGGCTTTCTCGGTGCCGACGCGGCACGGCGTGCACTGGCCGCAGCTTTCGTCGGCGAAGAACTTGAGCAGATTGAGCGCCACGGCTTTCATATCGTCCTTATCGGACAGGACCACAACCGCCGCCGAGCCGATCAGCGCGCCGTGTTGCTCGAGTGTGCCGAAATCGAGCGGCAGATCGCCCATCGACGCCGGCAAGATGCCGCCCGACGGGCCGCCCGGCAGATAGCCCTTGAGGGTGTGGCCGTCGGCCATGCCGCCGCAATATTCGTCGATCAGCTCTTTCACCGTGATGCCGGCGGGCGCCAGCTTGACGCCCGGATTCTTGACCCGGCCCGAGACCGAGAAGCTGCGCGGTCCTTTGCGGCCGCGGCGGCCTTGCGAGCCGAACCAGGCGGGACCCTTTTCGACGATGTCGCGGATCCACCATAACGTCTCGACGTTGTTGCACAGCGTCGGCCGGCCGAAGAGACCGACCTGCGCCGGATAAGGCGGCTTGTTGCGCGGCAGGCCGCGCTTGCCCTCGATCGATTCGAGCATCGCCGATTCTTCGCCGCAGATATAGGCACCGGCGCCGCGACGGAGATGGATCCGCGTGTGCTTCGACAGGCCCGCTTTCTCGAGCGCGGCGATTTCGCGCTTTAGGATCTCGTGGCACTGCGGATATTCGTCGCGCAGATAGATGTAGGTGTCGGGCGCTTCGACCGCCCAGGCGCCGATCAGCATGCCTTCGAGAAACCGATGCGGATCGACCTCCATGTAGTAACGATCTTTGAACGTGCCGGGCTCGCCTTCGTCGGCGTTGACCGCCATCAAGCGCGGCGCCTTTTCGGCGCGCACCAGCCGCCATTTGCGGCCGGTCGGGAAACCGGCGCCGCCGAGGCCACGCAGATTCGAATCCTCGAGAATTTTCAGAATCTCTTCGAGCGTCCTCTTGCCCGAGAGACAGGCTTCGAGCACGGCGTAGCCGCCGGCTTTGCGATAAGCGGCGAGCTCGGGATAGGCCGGCAGGTGCGGATGCGTTTCCTTCGCCTTGGCCGCTTTGATGATGCTGTCGACGGTCGCATGTTCATGCAGCGCGTGGCCGATGGCCGCGACCGGTGCGTTATGACAACCGCCCATGCACGGTGCGTGCACAATGCGCACGCCGGGAAGTTTGGCGGGCAAATCGGCCAGCAGCTTCTGGGCGCCGAAGAGTTCACAGCTGATGGAATCGCAAACCCGCACGGTCAGGGTTGGCGGCGGGCTTTCGCCATCGAGCACGATGTCGAAATGGGCGTAGAAGCTCGCCACCTCGTAGACCTCCACCAGCGCGAGCTTCATCGTTTCGGCCAACGCGGCGAGATGCCGCGCATGCAGGCAGCCGAAATGATCCTGCAACAGGTGGAGATGCTCGATCAGCAAGTCGCGCCGGCGCGGCCGGTCACCAAGGAGCTTGGCGACCTCGTCGCGCGCGACCGGATCGACCTGACGGCCCTTCGGCAGGTCGCGGCCGCCGCGCCGGCCGGAACCCGGCGGGATGGAACGTGGCGGTGTGCGTCCTGAATCGGGCATTGGTTAGCTCTTGCTACTTATTTAGGAGACCGAGCATGGTTTTGCCAAGGGCGGCGGGCGAATCCGACACGGCAATACCGGCGCTCTTCATTGCCTCAAATTTGTCAGCGGCGGTTCCCGTGCCGCCGGAGATGATCGCGCCCGCATGACCCATGCGGCGGCCCGGCGGGGCCGTGGCGCCGGCGATGAAGCCGACCATCGGCTTCTTGACCTTGTTGCGCTTGATGAAATCCGCCGCCTCTTCCTCGGCCGAGCCGCCGATCTCGCCGATCATGATGATCGACTTGGTCGCCGGATCCGCCAGGAACTTGTCGAGGCAGTCGATGAAATTGGTGCCATTGACCGGATCGCCGCCGATGCCGACGCAGGTCGACTGGCCCAATCCGACCGCCGTGGTCTGCGCCACCGCTTCGTAGGTGAGCGTGCCGGAGCGCGACACGATGCCCACCGAGCCCGCCTTGTGGATGTGGCCCGGCATGATGCCGATCTTGCACTGGCCCGGCGTGATCACGCCCGGACAGTTCGGCCCGATGAGCCGCGACTTCGAGCCGGCGAGGACGCGCTTGACCCGGACCATGTCGAGGACCGGGATGCCCTCGGTGATGCAGACGACGAGCGGCACTTCCGCATCGATCGCCTCGAGGATCGCGTCGGCCGCGAACGGCGGCGGGACGTAGATCGCGCTGGCGGTGGCGCCGGTCGCTTTCACGGCGTCCGCGACGGTATCGAAGACCGGCAGGTCGAGATGCTTGCTGCCGCCCTTTCCCGGCGTGACGCCGCCGACCATCTTGGTGCCGTAGGCGATCGCCTGTTCGGAATGGAAGGTGCCCTGCGCGCCGGTGAAGCCTTGGCAGATGACCTTGGTATTGCTGTCGACGAAAATGGACATCAGGCCGCTTCCTTCACTGCTTTGACCACCTTCTGGGCCGCGTCGCCGAGATCGTCGGCGGCCAGAATCGGCAGGCCCGATTTGGCGAGAATTTCCTTACCCAGCTTGACGTTGGTGCCTTCGAGACGAACCACCAACGGCACTTCGAGACTGACCTCCCGCGCCGCGGCGACGACGCCTTCGGCGATGACGTCGCAGCGCATGATGCCGCCGAAAATGTTGACCAGGATGCCTTCGACGTTCTTGTCGGACAGGATCAACTTGAACGCGGTGGCGACACGCTCCTTGGTGGCGCCGCCGCCGACATCGAGGAAGTTCGCCGGCTCGCCGCCGTAGAGCTTGATGATGTCCATGGTCGCCATGGCGAGGCCGGCGCCGTTCACCATGCAGCCGATATTGCCATCGAGCTTCACGTAGTTGAGCTGATGCTTGCCGGCTTCGAGCTCGATCGGGTCCTCTTCGCCCTCGTCGCGCATCGCCTCGACGTCGGGATGACGGAAGAGCGCGTTGTCGTCGAAGTTCATCTTGGCATCGAGCGCGATCACGTCGCCGGCCTTGGTGACCACCAGGGGATTGATCTCGATGACCGAGGCGTCGAGCTCGATGAAGGCGCGGTACATGGCCGTGATGAACTTGGTCCCGGCGGCGATCTCGTCGCCTTCCAGGCCGAGGCCGAATACGATCCGCCGGGCGTGATGGCCCATAAGACCGCTCGCCGGATCGACCGTCACCCGGATGATCTTGTCCGGATCCTTGGCCGCGACCGTCTCGATCTCCACCCCACCTTCGCGCGAAGCCATGACGACGATGCGAGCGCTCGCCCGATCCACCAGCATGCCGAGATAAAGTTCGCGGGCGATGTCGCAGCCGGCCTCGACGTAGACCCGTTTCACCTCGCGGCCCTGGGGGCCCGTCTGGTGGGTGACCAGGGTCTTGCCCAGCAGAGCCTGGGCCGCCGCCTTGGCCTCGGCCGGGCTTCGCGCCAGCTTG
>DASYXI010000045.1:0-66980 GCA_035934995.1 Allostellaceae bacterium | reverse complement strand
ATTGCGCGCGCGTGAAACCCGGAAAGACGTGCGCGACGCGGTCGTAAGCGGTGCGCTCGCCGCTGGCGAAGATGACGAGATCGCCCTTCTCCGCCTGCGATCCGGTGCCCGACAGCGGACAGTCGAGCAGGATCACGCCGGCCGTCGCGAGCGCCCTGCGCGCCTTTTCCTTGTCGGCGAGGCCGAAGGTCGAAAGCTCGGCGACCACCAGGCTCGCCGGCGCGTCCTTGACCAATGCCTTCACGGTCGCTTCAAGCGCCTTCACCGACGGCAACGAGGTTAGCACGACGGCGACGCCGCGCGTCGCTTCCGCCGGCGTGGTCACAGGCGTACCGCCGTTGGCGCGCAGCCGCTCGAGCGCCGCTGGTGCTACGTCGTAGCCGCGCACGGCAAAGCCGCGCCTCACCAAATTGGTGGCGATCGCGCCGCCCATGATGCCCAATCCGATGATGCCGACGGTCCGGCTGCTGTCGATCATGGCTAAAACCCCAAATAGAATTTCCGGATGAGCTCGTTGTTGTTGAGCTCCTCCGCCGATTTGCCGTCGAAGGCGATCTTGCCGTGCACGATGACATAGCCGCAATCGGCGATGCGGATCGCCTGGGTGAAGTTCTGCTCGGCCATCAGCACGGTGAGCTGTTGCTGTTCCTTCATCTCGCGGATCTTGTCGATGGTGCGCTGGACCAGCACAGGCGCCAGACCGACCGACGGCTCGTCGATCAGCAGAATCTTGGGCGCGCTCATCAGCGCCCGGGCGAGCGCGAGCATCTGCTGCTCGCCGCCGCTCATCGAGCCGGCAAGCTGGCTGCGGCGCTCCTTGAGACGCGGAAAGATCTCGTAGCAATAATCGAGGTTGCGGCGCAGCGCGGCGCGCGCCGTGCGACGGAAGCCGCCGAGGAACAGGTTCTCTTCGACCGTCAGCTTGGGAAAGAGGCGGCGGCCTTCCGGCACCAAGGCGACGCCGCGATCGACGATCTGCTCGGTGGTGAGTCGGGTCAATTCGTGCGCTTCGCCTTCGATGGTGGCGACGATTTGGCCCGATTGCGGCCGCAGCATCCCCATGATGCATTTCATCAGGGTCGACTTGCCGTTGCCGTTGGTGCCGAGCAGCGCCGCGGTCTCGCCCGCGCGCACCTCCATGGTCACGTCCTCGAGAACGCGGACCTGGCCGTAGGCGGCGTTAAGGCCGCGGATGGAAAGGCTACTCGCCAATGTAGGCCTTCACGACTTCGGGGTTGCGCACGACCTCTTCGGGCGCGCCGTCGGCGATCTTGCGGCCGGCGACCAGCACGACGAGGCGTTGCGAGAAGCTGGTCACGGCGCGCATGATGTGCTCGATCATGATCACGGTCACGCCGTGCGCGTTGAGCCGCAGCAACAGCGCCAGGATGTCGTCGACCTCGGAATGCGACAGGCCGGCCATCGCCTCGTCGGCGATCAGCAGCTTGGGGTCGGCGGTCATGGCCCGCGCGAGCTCGAGCTTGCGCATCTCGATTTGGGTCAAGTCGCGCGGCCGGCGGTTGGCTTTTTCGTGCAGCCCGACCTGGGTCAGCACCTCCTCGACGCGCGCGTCGATCTGGGCATTCGAAAGATGGGCGCCGTGCCGCGCGTTGACGGTGTAGAGCGCCGGCACGTGAAGGTTCTCGGCGACGGTCATGCTGTGGAACGGCTTCGGCAGTTGGAAGCTGCGCGCCAGGCCCAGCCGGGTGCGGCGGTGCGCCGGCAAACGATCGAGC
Source organism: Allostellaceae bacterium (assembly GCA_035934995.1). Lineage (GTDB taxonomy): Bacteria > Pseudomonadota > Alphaproteobacteria > ATCC43930 > CGMCC-115725 > REEB95. Next base: position 65,244 of record DASYXI010000045.1, on the reverse strand, counting down.
CGCCTGCCGTCGAAATGCACGGTGCCGGTCTCGTTGCGCAGCGCGCCCGCGATGCAATTGACCAGCGTGCTCTTGCCCGAGCCGTTGGGGCCGATCAGCCCGACGCGCTCGCCGGCGCTCACCGCGAGATCGATGCCGTCGAGCGCGACGAAGCCGCCGAACCGCTTGCCGAGCTTGTCGACCTGAAGCAGCGCGCTCACGCCGCCTCCTTTTCGGTCGGCCGGCGGCGGGCGCGGCCGCCGCGCTCGAACAGCCCGATGATGCCGTTGGGTGCCAGCACGACGAACCCCACCATGATGACGCCGACGATCAGCAGATTGAGCGCCGACGAGATCGTGACCGTGGCGATCTGCTGGATCGTCGCCAGCAGCAATGCGCCGATCACCGGTCCGAGCCAGCTCGACGTGCCGCCGATCAGCGGCATGGCGATGCTGTTGACCGCGAAGCCGAGGTTGAAGCCCGAGGTCGGATCGAGATAGGTCACGTAATAGGGCAGCGGCGCGCCGGCCATGCCCATGAGCGCGCCCGACAGCACCGTCGCGATCAGCTTGAGCTTCAGCGTCGGCACCCCGGCCGACTCGGCGGCCAACTCGTCGTCGCGGATGGTGGCGAGGCCGTAGCCGAGCTTCGAATGCTCGATGGCGCGCGCGATACAGATCGAAATCGCCGACAGCACCAGCATCACCAGAAACAGAAACTGGATATAGGGGTGGCCGAACGGTCCGGTTTCCGGCCGGATGATGTAAACGCCGCGCGAGCCGCCGACGAAATCCCAGTTGGTGACCAGCGTCTGCAACACGATCGCCAGCGCCAGCGTGGCGATGGCGAAGAACACGCCGCGCAGCCGCAACGTCAGATAACCCATGCCGAGGCCGACCAGGCCGGCCATGACGCCACCGGCGGCAATATCCACCACCAACGGCGGCGCGAATAACTTGTGCAGCACCACCGCGGTATAGGCGCCGATGGCGAAGAAGCCGGCCGTGCCGAAATTGACGTAGCCGGTATAGCCGCCGAGGATGTTCCACGCCGTCGACATGACGACGTATTGCAGCACGACATAGCCGGCGAAGAAGAAATAGTCGTTGGTCGCGAGACGCGAGGCGAAGGCGAGGGCGATCGTCACCAGCGCGGCGATCAGACAGAAATAGCGCGTCCGCACATACGGCACGGCTAGCGCCCCATCAGGCCGGCCGGTCGGACGGCGAGCGTCAGCAACAGGAAGCCGAAGGCGACCGCCGGCGACCACGACGGGCCGTAGAACGTCGCCGTCAGGCTCTCCATCACGCCGATCAGCATCGCCGCCGTCAGCATGCCCGGAAAGCTGCCCATGCCGCCGAGCACGACGATGGCGAAGACGCGGCCGATATAGTCGCGGCCGACCGACGGCTCGACCGGCTGGATGATGATGAGGCACGCGCCGGCGAGCGAGGCGGTGGCGATCGAGATCGCGAAGGCGATGTTCTTGATGCGTTGCGGTCGGATCGACATCAGCTTGAGCGCCAGATCGTCCTGCGATACGGCCAGGATCGCGCGGCCGATGAACGTCTTCGACAGGAAGAGCTGAAGCAGGACCACCATGACGATCGATACGATGCATGGAACCAGCATGCGCAACGGCAGCTCGGCGTCGCCGATATAGACGCTTGGGCCGATATAGGGCGCGGTGACGAAGCGATAGTCGACGCCGAAGATCAGGATCAGCGCGACTTCGGTGATGAACAGGATGCCGAAAAAGAAGGCGAGGCCGCGCAGCGCCTCTTCGCCGCGGCGCTCGAACGCGTAGTAGTAGATCTGATAGATCGCCGAGCCGAGCACGTAGAAGAACGGCAGCGCCAGTACGCCCGCCAGCACCGGGTCGATGCCGAATGTGCTGTTGAGGATGTAGACGATGAACGAGCCGAGGATGATGAAGGCCGGGTGCGCCAGGTTGGCGATATCCAGCATGCCGAACGACAACGCCAGTCCGACGCTCACCGCGGCATAGAAGCCCCCCAGCAGCAAGCCCGAGACGATGGCGTTGACCAGGAGGCTGACCATCAGCCGGCGCCCATCCGGGGGTGGGGGGCTGGCCGGCGGCCGGGTCGCAATCGGCACAAGCGCGTGCGGCGATGGCCAGACGCGGCGGCACAGGAACCCGTGACCATGCTCCCCCCTTCTCGAACGTCCCGGCCTTGTCGGCCCGGGGTGCGGCTGGCGGCCGCTTGCTGGCGGCGCCTAGAATGTCCGAAGCAATCGGCCTTTACCAGTCCCGAACGCCCCACCGGCCCGACAAGGCCCTTGATCTGGCTTGCCGATTTGGCGTCTGCAAATCCACATCGGCACGGGCCGGCATTAACCGTGAAAGACTTCGTTTACTTAACGGGATGTGAAAATTAAACATAAAAGCCCAGTTAGACTTGGATTTATTTGGTTAATCACAATATTTATCTTGACTTGTATTTGAATTTTTTGAAATCTAGCGACATCGGAATTGTCGCCACATCCAATGACGCCGCATTTCAATCCAACCAACTTTCTCGGCGCCGAAGAAACCGCGCGCATCGCCGAAGACTTGGCGGCCAAGCACGGCCGCGGCGCCCTGACCTTGGCGGCGACCCGCGCCCGGCGCGCCAGCGAAGTCGGCGACCAGCTCGCTTACGCCGCCTGGGCGGCGGTGCTGGAAGCCGCGAGCGACCTGCTCGAACGCTCGCCCTGGTGCTATCTCTAATCCACGCCTGATCTGCCAAGTCGGTTGACGGCCCGCAGCGCGGCCGCCACCCTCGCGCGATGGCGCCGCGCTACGAAACCCTGCTGATCGAAACGCCCGAGCCGCATCTGTTGGTGGCGACGCTCAACCGGCCGTCGGTCGCGAACGCGTTCAACACCCGCATGATGCAGGAGCTGCTCGACCTGTGGACCGGGCTCGTTGCCGCTCCGGGTGACGTTTGCTGCGTCGTCGTGACCGGTGCGGGCAACCGCGCCTTTTGCGCCGGCGCGGATCTCAAGGAACGCGAGGGCATGGACGAGGCGGCGTGGTTCGAACAGCACGCCATCATCGAACGCGAACAGGAAATGCTGCTGCACGTGCCGGTGCCGGTCATCGCCGCGGTGAATGGTCATGCCTATGCGGGCGGTCTCGAGTTGGTGCTGGCCTGCGATTTTGCTTACGCCGCGACTGGCGTGCGCTTCGCGTTGACCGAAACCACGCTGGGTCTTATTCCCGGCGCCGGCGGCACGCAGACGCTGCCGCGGGCCGTCGGCAAACGCCGCGCCAAGGAAATTGTGCTGACCGGCCGGCCGTTCGATGCCGAACAGGCGCTTGCCTGGGGCGTGGTCAACCGGCTGTGTGCGCCCGACCGATTGATGACCGAGACCCTCGAAACCGCGCGCGCGATCGCCGCCAACGCGCCGCTCGCCGTGCGCCAGGCCAAGAAATCGATCCACGGCGGCTTGCAGCGGCCGCTCGATCAAGCCATGCGTTTTGAAATCGAATGCTATGAAAAGCTGATCGCCACGGCCGACCGGCGCGAAGGCATCGCCGCCTTCAACGCGAAGCGGAAACCCCGCTTCGCCGGGCGCTGAATGGATGCGGCCGCCGCCGGCACGCCGCCGGCGATCCCGCTCGGCGCGGATTTTCCCGAGATCCGCGATGGGGTGCGGCGTGTCTGTGCCCGCTTTCCCGGCGATTACTGGCGGGCGCGCGACGAGAAACAGGAATATCCGGCCGAGTTCGTCGCCGCCTTGACCCAGGCGGGCTATCTCGCAGCCCTCGTGCCGGAAGACTATGGCGGCGCCGGACTGCCGCTCCGCGCGGCCGCGGCGATCCTCGAGGAGATCCATGCGTCCGGCTGCAATGCCGGCGCCTGCCACGCCCAGATGTACATCATGGGCACGCTGTTGCGGCACGGCAGCGCCGAACAAAAACGCCGCTACCTGCCCGGCATCGCCGCCGGCACCCTGACGCTTCAGGCTTTCGGCGTCACCGAGCCGACCACCGGCACCGACACGCTCAAGCTCAAAACCCGCGCCGAGCGAAGCGGCGATCATTATGTCGTGCGCGGCCAGAAGGTGTGGACGTCGCGTGCCCTGCAATCCGATCTGATGCTGCTGCTGGCGCGCACCACGCCGGTCGACAAGGTGGAAAAACGCGGCGAGGGGCTGTCGGTGTTCGTCGTCGATCTAAAGGCCGCGCGCGGCCACGGCGTCACGATCAAGAAATTGCCGGCGATGATCAACCACAACACCACCGAGATCTTCTTCGACGATCTGTCGGTGCCGGCCGAGAACCTGATCGGCGAGGAAGGCAAGGGCTTCCGCTACATCCTCGATGGTATGAACGCCGAGCGCATCCTGATCGCCGCCGAGGCGATCGGCGACGCGCGCTGGTTCCTGCGCACCGCGACCGAATACGCCAAGGGCCGCGTGGTCTTCGACCGGCCGATCGGCCAGAACCAGGGCATCCAGTTTCCGCTGGCGCGCGCCTATGCGGCAACCGAGGCCGCCGACCTCATGGTGCGCAAGGCGGCGGCCTTGTTTGACGCCGGCCAGGCGTGCGGTCCCGAGGCCAACATGGCGAAACTCCTGGCGGCCGATGCGTCGTGGCAGGCAGGCGAGGCCTGCCTGCAGACGCATGGCGGCTTCGGCTTCGCCCGCGAATATGACGTCGAGCGCAAATGGCGCGAGACTCGGCTGTTCCAAGTGGCGCCGATCTCGACCAACCTGGTGCTGGCCTACCTGGCCGAGCATGTGCTTGGCTTGCCGCGCTCCTACTGAACGGCTTCGGCGCAACCGCGCGTCAGGCAACGATGGCGCAACGCGGCTTTCGCCTGCTCGACCGTGACCAGCACATCGTCGACCGCGATCCGGTCGCGGTTTCGTAAAAGTTGCGCGATCGGGTCGCTGAGCAACTCGTCGATCGACGGCTCGATATTACCATGAAACAGACGATTCGGCATGAGCATCCTCGCAACACCATTGCGGGCGAGGATGCACCACGGGCCGTGACATCACGACGTCAAACCTTGGGCAAAGTTGTGGCCTTTAGAACTTGATCATGCCGTAGCGCGTCAGCGTCGTCTTGGGCGCGACGCCCGGCGCGTGCGTGAAGTTGTACGCGACATAGCGTTCGATGAACGCGTCCTCTGCCGACATGCCGTCCACCGGCACGATCACGTTGAAGCCGCGCATCGCCGCTTCGTCGCCGGTATGGAGCACGGCGCCATGCGCCGCGGTGCCGGTTACGATCACGGTCTTGATGCCATGGTCCTTGAGGATTTTCTCGAGATCGGTGTTGAGGAATTTGTCCGCACCGGATTGCACCGCCGGCTCGCCGCTCTTCGGCGCCACCTCCGGCAGCGTGTCGGCGAAGGTGCCGCTGTTGACGTAGCTGTAGACCACCAGCACGTGGTGGGCGCGCGCCTCGGCCAGGAACGTCTTGGTTGCCGGCAGCGACGCGACGCAGCGCGGCCGGCGCTGCATGTTGCAACTCTGCTTGACGAAATCCAGCAGCAACAGCGCGGTGGTCTTGGGATCGACGGTGACTTGCTTCAGCTCGGGCGCCGGCGGCGTCTTGATCGTCGCCCATTCGTCGACGATGGTCTGCTGGGCGCCGGCCGAGGCAACGACGGCGACGAGTCCGGCGAACGCGACGGCGAATACGAAGGCGAATTTCATGATGTTCCTCCCTCGTTAATCACTCCCACCGCTGCAGATTCAACGCTTCGCTTGGAAATATCGCACGAGATTGTCTAGGGAAGCGTTAGTGCCTGTCTCGTGACCCTTAACCATGTCGTCGCCGATGAACGATGCAAGTTGCGTCGTATTCGTCAGCTTGGTCGTGTTGCCATTAACTGCAAGCTCCAGCGTAATGAGAGACGCGCACAAGCGCCTTCCATCCATGCTTATCGTTTCGCTTGATACCACGCGACGATTGGCGACGATGTCCAGATACCGTGTCGTGCCGTGGATATTGGGATTCGCTCTGGACCCGCATCGAAAGCGGTCTTGCCCGCCTTCTCGAAAATCCACTTCGTCATAGATAAGCACCGCCGTGTCGGACGGTGCTCCCCACCCGGAACGCGCAACCGGATCAGCGAACGCAGCGAATACCTTTTCGATGGGAGCCGATACATCGCGCTCAAAGTTCAAGGTTGCATGAAGCGTCATCGTCACAGTTGTACTCCCATCATAAAGACGCACCGTCCAAATCTATCCTGCTCTACTCACCCCTTACTCCCACTCGATCGTGCCGGGCGGCTTCGAGGTCACGTCGTAGACGACGCGGTTGATGCCTTTGACCTCGTTGATGATCCGCGTCGCGACGCGGCCGAGCAATTCGTGCGGAAACGGATAGTAGTCGGCGGTCATGCCGTCGGTCGAGGTCACCGCCCGAAGCGCGCAGACGTGATCGTAGCTGCGCGTGTCGCCCATCACGCCCACGGTCTTGACCGGCAACAGCACGGCGAAGGCTTGCCAGATCGCGTCGTAGAGGCCGGCGTTGCGGATTTCCTCAAGGTAGATCGCGTCGGCCTTGCGGAGGATGTCGAGCTTCTCGCGCGTGATCTCGCCGGGGACGCGGATGGCGAGGCCGGGGCCGGGGAAGGGGTGGCGCTTCACCATGTCGGCCGGCAGGCCGAGCTCCCGGCCGAGTTCGCGCACCTCATCCTTGAAAAGTTCACGCAGCGGCTCGACGAGCTTCATCTTCATGCGCGCGGGCAGGCCGCCGACATTGTGGTGCGACTTGATGGTGACCGACGGCCCGCCGGAAAAGCTCACGGATTCGATCACATCGGGATAGAGCGTGCCTTGCGCCAGGAAGTCGGCGCCGCCGATCTTGTGCGCTTCCTCGTCGAACACGTCGATGAAGGTGGCGCCGATGATCTTGCGCTTCATCTCCGGGTCGGTGATGCCGGCGAGCTTTTGCAGGAACAGCGCGCTGGCGTCGCGATGCACCAGCGGAATGTTGTAATGATCGCGGAACAGGCTCACGACCTGTTCGGACTCGCCGGCACGCATCAGGCCGGTGTCGACATAGATGCAGGTGAGCCGGTCGCCGATGGCTTCGTGCAGCAGCACGGCGACCACCGATGAATCGACGCCGCCCGACAGGCCGCACACCACCTTGCCCTTGCCGACTTGCTGGCGCACGCGGGCGATCGCTTGCGCCTTGAACGCGGCCATCGACCAATCGCCGCGGCAGCCGGCGACGTGATGGGTGAAATTCTTGAGCAAGGCGGCGCCGTGCGGCGTGTGCACGACTTCGGGATGGAACTGCACGCCATAGAAGCGGCGCGTGTCGTCGGCAATGGCGGCGAACGGCGCGCCGTCGCTGATGCCGACCGCCTTGAATCCGGGCGGCAGCATGTCGACGCGGTCGCCGTGGCTCATCCACACCTGCTCGCGCTGGCCCTTCTTCCACAGGCCTTCGAACAGCTTGCAACTGGCGACAATCTCGAGGAAGGCGCGGCCGAATTCGCGATGGTCCGACGGCGAGACGTGGCCGCCGAGCTGGGCGCACATCGTCTGTTCGCCATAGCAGATGCCGAGCACCGGCACGCCGAGCTCGAACACGCGTTGCGGCGCACGCGGCGAGGCGTGTTCATGCACCGATGCCGGCCCGCCCGAGAGGATCACCGCCTTCGGCGCGAAGGCGGCAAGCTTGTCGTCCGCTATGGCAAACGGATGGATCTCGCAATAGACGCCGCTCTCGCGCAGCCGCCGGGCGATCAACTGGGTCACCTGGCTGCCGAAATCCAGGATCAGGACTTTCTCGGCGTTGGGCGCGGTCATGGCGCGGGCATCATCCTTGAGGCTGCGCGTCGCGCGCAACCGCCTTGCGTTCGAGGATGGCGACGAAGAACCCGTCGGTGCCGTGGCGCGCCGGCGTCAGGCGCAACATCGCGCCTTTGTCGGGCGGCTTGCCGCCGATGGTGTCGCGCCACACGCGCCACGCCGGCAGCAGGGTGAAATCGGCATGCGCCGCCAGGAATTTCTCGACTTGCTCTTCGTCTTCTTCGCGCAGCAGCGAACAGGTGGCGTAGACGAGGCGCCCGCCCGGCTTCACCAGCCGCGCCGCCGAATCGAGAATCTCGGCCTGGAGCGCGGTTAGCTCGGCCAAATCTTCGGGCCTGAGCCGCCACTTGGCATCAGGATTACGCCGCCAGGTGCCGGTGCCGGTGCACGGCGCGTCGACGAAGACGCGGTCGAAGCTCGCTTTGTGCCGCTTCACCCATTTGTCGCGCGCGCCCGATAGCGGTAGGCGCTGAACGATGCTGGCGCCGGCGCGGCGCAGCCGCTCGGTGGCGCGTTCGAGCCGCCGGGCGGAAACATCGCTCGCGATTAAATGCCCGCGATTGTTCATACTGGCGGCGAGCGCCAGCGTCTTGCCGCCGGCGCCGGCGCAGAAATCGATGACGCGCATGCCCGGCCGCGCGTCGGCCAATAAGGCCGCGATCTGCGAGCCTTCGTCCTGCACTTCGACCAAGCCGTCGCGGAAGGCGGGGAGAGTCCCCAACGGCACGCGCTCCGTGAGCCGCAAGCCATGTGGCGACAGCGCCGTCATCGCGGCTTCGACGCCGGCGCGCTGCAAGGCGATGCGTGCCTTGCCACGATCGCCTTTCAACGTGTTGGTGCGTAGATCGAGCGTCGCTTCGCCGTTGAGCGCTTCGGTCTCGCGCGCCACATCCTTGCCGAGCGACGCCGCCAGATGCGGGCCCAGCCATTCGGGATAGTTGCCGCGCACATGCGGCGGCATGTCCTTGTGCGCGACGTCACGACTGGCGAGCGACGACACCATCGCGTTTTCGGCGTCGGCCAGGGCGGCCGGCCGGAACCGATCGCCGTCGCAGGCGTCGCGGATTTCGCTCGCCTTCCAGCTCTCGATCAGCGCCAAGGCCGCCAACATGCGCCGGCGCGCGTCCGCGGGCAGGCCGCCGCCGGTGCGCGCGATCCACCAATCGAGCTCGGCGCGGTGCCGCAGGACGGCATAGATGTGTCCCGAGATCGCGGCGCGGTCGGACGAGCCGGCGAAGCGGTGGCGGCGAAACCATTCCGCCACCAGATCGTCGGCGGGCGCCGTTCCCTTGTCGATGTCCGCGAGTAGTCCGATCGCCGCCTCGACTTGCGCGCCGGGCGTCACAGGTCCTGCCGGTAGTTCGGCGACTCGCGGGTGATGGCGATGTCGTGCACGTGGCTTTCGCGCAATCCGGCGCCGGTGATGCGCACGAATTTGCAGTTGCGCTGCATGTCGGCGACGGTCTTGTTGCCGGTATAGCCCATTGCCGCCTTGAGGCCGCCGACCAGCTGGTGGACGACGTTGGCGACGGGGCCTTTGTGCGGCACCCGGCCTTCGACGCCCTCGGGCACCAGCTTGAGCTCGTTCTGGACTTCCTGCTGGAAATAGCGGTCGGCCGAGCCGCGCGCCATCGCGCCGACCGAGCCCATGCCGCGGTAGCTTTTGTACGAGCGGCCTTGATAGAGGAACACTTCGCCCGGGCTTTCGTCGGTGCCGGCGAACAGCGAGCCGAGCATGACGCAATCGGCGCCGGCGGCGATCGCCTTGGCCAAATCGCCCGAGAATTTGACGCCGCCGTCGGCGACCACCGGCACGTTCTTTTTGCGGCAGGCTTCGACCACGTCGACGATCGCGGTCAATTGCGGCACCCCGACGCCGGCGACGATGCGGGTCGTGCAGATCGAGCCCGGTCCGATGCCGACCTTCACCGCGTCGGCCCCGGCATCGATCAGCGCCTCGGCGCCGTCGGCCGTCGCGATGTTGCCGGCGACGATCTGAGTGTAGTTGCTGAGCTTGCGGATGCGGTTGACCGTGTCGAGCACGCGCGACGAATGGCCGTGCGCGGTGTCGACCACCAGGACATCCACTCCTGCATCAAAGAGCGCCTCGGCGCGTTTGACGCCGTCCGGACCGGTACCGGTAGCGGCGCCGGCGCGCAAGCGGCCGGCCTCGTCCTTGGTGGCGTTGGGAAAGCGTTGCGATTTCTCGATGTCCTTCACGGTGATCAGGCCGACGCAGCGGAAATCCTTGTCGACCACCAGCACTTTCTCGATCCGATGCTGGTGCAGCAGCTTTTTGGCTTCGTCGCGCGTCACGTTCTCGCGCACGGTCACCAGCTGGTCCTTGGTCATCAGCTCGGCGACCGGCTGATGCGGATTGGAGGCGAAACGGACGTCGCGGTTGGTGAGGATGCCGACCAGCTTCTGTGTCTTGCGCTCGACCACCGGGATGCCGGAAATCTTGTTGTCGGCCATCAGCTTGAGCGCGTCGGCGAGCGTCGCTTCGGGATGGATGGTGACCGGGTTCACCACCATGCCGGCCTCGAATTTCTTTACCTTGCGGACTTCGTCCGCCTGTTCGGCGATGCCGAGATTGCGATGGATGATGCCCAGGCCGCCGACCTGCGCCATGGCGATGGCGAGCGCGCTTTCGGTCACCGTGTCCATCGCCGCCGAAATCAGCGGAATGCCGAGCGCGATCTGACGCGTCAGGCGCGTGCGGGTGTCGGTGTCATTGGGCAGGACGGCGGAGGCTGCAGGCACAAGCAGGACGTCGTCGAAAGTTAGCGCCTGCCGGATATCCATCACTGCCTCCCGTTCGCCCGAGGGTCGGGCGAGGTTGGCGCCGCATAATACACGGAAGCGTCTGCAAGGGAAGCGCGCCAAACGCCGCGCGGCGCATGCCTCGGATGCCGGAAAGCCTAGGCGGCAGGCCGGTGAAAGCCTTGTGCGACGAGATAGACCTCGGCCGATTCGCTGCGCGAGGCCGGCGGCTTGGCATGACGGATGTCGGCGAAGTCGCGCTTCAGGCGTTGCAGCAGTTCACCTTCGGCGCCGCCCTGATAGACCTTGCACACAAAGCTGCCGCCCGGCGCCAAGGTCTCCGTGGCGAAATCGTAGGCCGCCTCGGCCAGTGCGACGATCTTGATATGATCGGTCTGTCCGTGTCCGGTTGCCGGCGCCGCCATGTCCGATAGCACGATATCGGCCGGACCGCCGAGCACGGCCTTGATGCGCTCTGGCGTCTCGGCCGCGGTGAAATCGGCATGCAGGAGCGTCGCACCGGCGATCGGCGGCATGTCGAGAATGTCGACGCCGAGCACGAAGCCCTTGCCGCGCTCGCTGCCGACGCGTTGCACGGCGATCTGCGTCCAGCCGCCGGGGGCGGCGCCCAGGTCGACGACCCGCAGGCCTGGTTTGAGCAGGTGAAAGCGGTCATCGATCTCGGCCAGCTTGAATGCCGCGCGCGAACGATAACCCAAGCGCTTCGCCTCGCGCACGTACGGGTCGTTGAGCTGGCGTTGCAGCCACTGTGTCGATGACGCTTTACGGCGGCCAGCGGTCTTGACGCGCACCTCGGCGCCGCGCGGCGACCCGCCGCCCTTGGCGCCGGCGCCGGTCCGGCTGCCGGACGGCCACGATCCTTTGCGCGCCATCAAACCACGCGCGCGCCGTTGGTGCCGACGAGGCTCATCAGGATGCCCTCGCGGATGCCGCGATCGGCGACGGCAAGGCGGCCAATCGGCCAGAGCGAGCAGATCGCCTCGAGAATGGCGCACCCCGCGAGCACGAGGTCGGCGCGGTCCTGACCGATGCAGGGATGCGCCGCGCGCTCGCCGTAGGCCATCGCCAACAGCTGCTGCGTCACGCGGGCAATCGCGGTGAAATCGAGCGCCGTCCCGTCGACGCGCGCGCGGCTATAGCGCGGTAGGTTAAGATAAAGCGCGCTGAGGATGGTGACCGTGCCGGAGCTGCCGAGCATCTGGACTTCGCCGGCGTGGATGTGCCGGCCGATGGCGAAACGCTTCTCGAAGGCCGCCAAGTGGTAACGCATTTCCTCGACGATGGCGTCGTACGTCGCGGCTGAGAGTTCGCGGCCGCCGTAGCGATCGGCACAGGTGACGACGCCCTGCGGAATCGAGATCGAGCCCTCGATCACCGGTGCTGCCGTCGGGTCCGGCGGCACCGCGACCCAGGCGAGTTCGGTCGATCCGCCGCCGATATCGAAAACCAGCGCCCGTTTTTTGCTGCGGTCGAGCAACGGCGCGCAGCCGTTGACGACGAGCCGGACTTCCTCGTCGCTCGAGATGATTTCCATCGCAATGCCCGTCGCGGAACGGACACGCGCAAGGAATTCGGCGCAATTGTCCGCGCGGCGACAGGCTTCAGTGGCGACGTAGCGTCCGGCCGCGACACGCCGTCCGGCCACCCGCTCGGCGCAGATCCTGAGCGCTTCGATGGTGCGCGCCATTGCCGCTTCCGAAAGACGGCCGGTTGCCGCCAAACCCTCGCCGAGCCGGACGATGCGCGAGAAGGCGTCGACAACGCGAAAGCCGTGGCCGCCGATCGCGCGCGCCATCAGAAGGCGGCAATTGTTGGTGCCGAGGTCGAGCGCGGCGAAGGTCGTCGTGCCCTGGTCGCCGCTCGAAGCTGGATGGAAGGGCGAAAGATGCATCGACACGCGGCGGCTGGTGAACGGGATTCTGCGGATGCTACCGCATCGAGACGACGAAGCGAAGCGGCCTCGGTCGGGGACGCAATCGTTCGCGGATTATTCGGCGCTGCAACATAGGGCATGCGCTTTAGACCGGCTAATGCTGGCGGCGTGTCCGGCGTATATCCGTGTCGTGAGTTCGCCAATCCCGGCTGTCTCACGGTTCGAAGGAGAGTTCAGATGCGTACATTGACGATTTTGCGGACGCTGGCGGTTGCTGCCGCGCTGTCCGCCCCGCTGGCCCAGGCCGCCTTGGCGCAGCAAGTGCAACAGGCGATGACCAGCCAGAGCGCCGCAAGCGCTCCGATCGGCATCACCGGACCCTACGACCGTCCGTCTCCGACGGTCGGCAACTAACCTCGACTGCCGCACGGTGAGCCAGCCGCCCAAACGGGCGGCGGCTCAACCGGCGGCGTGCTTGCCGTTCTTCAGATTGTCGCGCAGGAAATTGATCAACGCTTGCAACGGCGCCGGCACGTGGCGTCGGCTCGGGTAATAAAGGAAAAAGCCGTCCAATTCGGTCGGCACCCATTTTTCCAGCAATGGCACCAGGCGGCCGCCGGCAATCGCGTCCTCGACATATTGCCGGGCCATATAGAGCACGCCGACGCCGTCGATCGCCGCGCGCATGGCCATTTCTGGCTCGTTGACGATCAGCGATCCTTCGGGTGCGACCTCGAAGCTTTTGCCGGCTTCTTGGAATCGCCACGGGATAAAGCCGCCGCCCGGCAAACGGAAGCGGATGGCATTGTGCTGCAGCAGATCGTGCGGCGTTTTCGGCGCCGGGTGCTGCGCAAGGTACACGGGCGCCGCGACCAAGACGCGCCGGATCGGGTCGGAGATACGCACTGCGATCATGTCGCGATCGACACGATTGCCGAAGCGGATGCCGGCGTCGAAACGATCCGCGACGATGTCGATCAGGTTCAGGTCGACCGAAATCTCGAGCTTGATGTCGGGATAAGCCGCAAAGAAGCGTTGCAGCGCCGGCGCGAGAATGAAGTTCGCAGCTGGCGGCGGTACCGTAAGGCGGATGACGCCCGCCGGCTTATCGCGGAAGGCGCGGACCGTATCGATCGCCGCGTCGAAATCGGCGAGCAACGGCCGCAAACGCTCGAGCAGGCGCTCGCCCGCCTCGGTCGGCGCGACGCTGCGCGTGGTACGGTTGAGCAGCCGCACGCCCAATCGCTCTTCGAGGTCGCGAATGGTCTGGCTCAGCGTCGATGGCGACATGCCGAGCACGACCGCCGCCTTGGCGAAGGAACGGCGCTCGGCGATCGCCGCGAACGCACTCATTTCCTCGAGGCCGGGATTCCGCATCATTCCAATTCTCCGAACAACCCGCGCGAATTCTAATCGTCCGGCCGGAGCACCCCCCTGTCATTTTTGCAACGCACCAAAATCGTCCGCGCAGGCCGCCGGGCTTGCACGTTCGGCCCATGCGCTGTGACCGGGTTCGCGACGGCGGCCCTCCACAAGCGCGCGCGGCCTGTGGTAGAACCCGCGCGACGCCCTGTTGGGGGATCGTCTAACGGTAGGACAGCGGACTCTGACTCCGCCGGTCTAGGTTCGAATCCTAGTCCCCCAGCCACTTCCGGCGCACAGTGGCGTTCGCTAAAATTGCAGATAATTCCGGCGCGGCGTCGCCTAGCCCTTCGTCAGCGTCAGCGAATAGCGCGGATCGGCCGCGAGGCATTCGCCCTCCGGCAAGCCCAGCTCCTTGCGCACGATATTAGTGCCTTGCACCATCGCGACCATCTTGTAGGTCGCGTGCCGCCGGCTCATGCCTTCACGGCCCATGCCGCAATCCGACGACACGATGAGTCGCTCGGCCGGAACGTGCTTGAGCGCCGCGCGGATGATCGCGGCGACTTCGTCCGGCCGTTCGACCTGAAGCGTGTGGTGGTCGATGACGCCGACGACGATTTTCTTGTCCTTGATGATTTGGCCGATCGCTTCGAGGTCGCCGGTGCCGGACGAGCAGGTCTCGAAGGTGAGGGCGTCGGCGTCGACCTGGGCAAGCGCTTCGAGGGTCGGTTGATAGCTCTGGACGTCGCGGAAGATGCGCTGCTGCGACGGGTTGCCCCAACAGGTGTGGCACCAGACCTCGGTCTTGCCGCGCAAGCCCTTGACCGTACCGTTGAAGATTTTGATCAATTCGGCCGTGCCGAGCTTGCCGAACGTCGGCCCGCGCGCCGGCACCATATGGATTTGCGGCTCTTCCATCTGGATGACCGGGCAACCGGCATCGGCGAGGTCGTTGAGCTCTTCGTTGAGCGCCTTGCTGAGCGCCAACGTGCGTTCGACGGGGTCTTTGTAATATTCGTCGACCAGGCCCATCGCCAGCAGCTCCGGCGTGATCGTGCCGAACTTCACCGGCTTCCTGGTCATGCGCTGGGCGACGCGCCACATCGCCGCATACTGCAAATCGCCGCGGCCGATCGGTCCGATGACTTTGGGCAGGACGCGTGCCTCGAGGAAATCGTGCAGGATATGGCCGCGCGGAAAAGGCACCGCGCCAACGCTGTATTGCGTCGGCTTGGGCGCGTGATCGAAGCCGGCCATGTGCGACGGCGCGTAGCTCTGCCAGCTCATGCCGCCGACCTGCTCGTCGTAATGCGCGTCGCCGTCGGTGGCGATGTCGAGGCCCGCGATCTCTTGCGCCCGCAGGAAAACCGACACCGCATCCTCGTATTGTTCGCGGTGCCGCGAATTGGCCATGGCCTCGAGAAATGTCTGGCTGCCGAGCACGGCGTCGTACCAAGCCGGTCGCGGCAGCGAGCCGATGATCGACGTCGGCAGAAGCACGTTTGCGGATGCCTTGTACATTCGATCCTCCCGGCCGCCTTCTCCGGCGTTTGCGCTGCAGTCTAGCGGAATCGCGCCGGCGCCCAACCCGCAAAATGGCCCACCGAAGCAGAGGACGCGGGCGGTGGGATATGGCATAGAACGTGGCGATGCGATTGTCCTTCCACGGCGCGGACCGCGACGTCACCGGCTCGTGCCATCTCCTTGAAGTTGCCGGCAAGCGCGTGCTGATCGATTGCGGCATGCTGCAGGGCAGCCGCGAGCTCGATGCCGAGAACGCCGCGCCGTTCGGCTTCGACCCGAAGGCGGTCGATTTCATGCTGTTGACGCACGCCCACCTCGATCATTGCGGGCGGCTGCCGCTGCTGTACCGGCAAGGCTTCCGCGGCGAAGTGATCGCGACGGCGGCGACGCGCGAACTGGCGCGCCTGGTGATTGCCGATGCCGCGCATCTCCAGGACGAGGAAATGCGGCGTCGCGCCCGCCTCAATGAACGCCATGGCGGCAACCGGCCGGCGCCGACGCCGCTCTACACCTTGGTCGACGCCACCGACAGCATCGGATTGTTCAAACGGGCGGCCGAATACGGCCAACCGATCGCGGTCGCTCCGGGCATCACCGCGACCTATTACGACGCCGGCCACATCCTCGGTTCGGCCAGCATTCTCGTCGAAGCCGACGAGGGCGGGACGCGCAAATCGGTCCTGTTCTCGGGCGATATCGGCAATAGCGGGCGGCCGCTGCTGCCGCCGCCATCGACGCCGGCGCAGGCCGATTACGTCCTCATTGAATCGACTTACGGCGATCGCACACATCGCGCCATCGATCAATCCATCGCCGAATTGTTGCAGACGATCGCGGCGACCTTCGCACGCGGCGGCAATGTCGTGATTCCAACCTTCGCACTCGAACGGGCGCAGGAAATTCTCTACATCCTGCATCGCGCCGTGGCCGCGAACCAGCTGCCGCCGAGCATGAAGGTCTTTCTCGATTCGCCGATGGCGATCTCGGCGGTCGACGTCTTCGAGCACTATCTGAAGAATTTGCAGCCGCCGATCGTCGCGATGATCAAGAGCGGCGAGGATCCGTTCGGTCTGCCGGGATTGCGCCGGACGCGCGATCGTGCCGATTCAATGACGATCAACACGGTGACCGGCGGCGCCGTCATCATGGCGGGCTCCGGCATGTGCACCGGCGGGCGCATCCGGCACCACCTGCGCCACAACCTGTCGCGGCCCGAAGCGAGCGTCGTTTTCGTCGGTTACGCCGGCGCCGGCACGCCGGCACGTGCGATCATCAACGGCGCCAAATCCATCCACCTGTTCGGTGAAGACGTTCCCGTGCGCGCTTCCGTCCATACGCTCAACGGCTTTTCGGCCCATGCCGACCAGCCCGAGCTCGTCGCCTGGCACGCCGGCATCCGTGGCAAGCGCCGCACTTTCATCGTCCACGGCGAGGTGCCGGCGATGAACGCGCTGGCGCCGTTGCTACGCGACACGACGATCGAAATTCCTCAGCTGCATAGCGCCTACGATCTCTGAGGCGCTACCTCAAGACTGGTGCTGCCGTTATTCTCGCGCAGTCGGTATGGAGGGTGGTTTGGCGCTACGCACGGTCGTCGGTAATTACGGCCTGACGCGGACCTTGAAGGAGAATCCGGCCGCGCGCGGCGGGCTCGATCTCGAGTTTGTCGAATTCGATTCGATTCCGACGGCGATGCGGCGTCAGGTTCGCGATCTCGAGTTCGACGTGTGCGAGATGGCGCTGACAACCTATCTCTGCGCGCGCGCCGCCGGCAAGGCGATTACCGCGATCCCGGTCTTTGTCACGCGGAATTTCCACCACTGGGCGGCGTTCCGCCACGTCGACACCGGCATTCGGGGACCGAAGGATCTGGAAGGCCGGCAGGTCGCCGTCAATCGCGGTTACACGGTCACGACGGGCCTGTGGATCCGCGGCGTGTTGCAGCATGAGTACGGCGTCGACCTCGATCGGATCACGTGGCTGCCGACCGACGAAGAACATGTCGCCGAATATCGTGCGCCGCCGAATGTCGATTACCGGTTTCGCGGCCGTTCGGCCGAGGAACTGCTGCTGAAAGAAGGCGTCGGCGCTGCGGTTGGCGATGTCCGGTCGAGCGCGCCGGAGATCAAACCGCTGATCCCCGACGCGCGCGAGGTCGGCTTCGCCTATTACCGCAAGACCGGCATCTATCCGATCAATCACATGATCACGTTGAGCCAGCGCGCGGTCGCCGCGCGGCCGACGCTGGCGCGCGAACTGTTCGAGATCTTCAAGGCCGCGAAGGGGACATACCTGAAGCGGCTCGACGCCGGCGGCGACGGCTCCGCCGCCGATCAGGCGGCGCTGGCGCTTAAGGCCGTGGTCGGTGACCCGTTTCCCTATGGTGTTGCCGCCAACCGCAAGGCGCTCGAAGCCGCGACGCATTTCTGCGTCGAACAGCACATGACGCGCGACAAGCTGGCGGTCGAGCCGCTGTTTACGCCCGATACGCTCGCGCTCGGCTAGGCGCGGACCGGCAGCTTCAGGCGCGGGAAAACCTTGCGCGCGTTGCCGGCGTAAATCTTGCTCTTGTCGGCGGCGGACAGGTTGGCGGCATCGATGTACCGCTTGGTGTCGTCGTAATAATGGCCGGTTTCGGGATCGATGCCGCGCACCGCGCCGACCATTTCCGAGGCGAACAGGATGTTGTCGGCGGGCACGACCTTGAGCAGCAGGTCGATACCCGGCTGGTGATAAACGCAGGTGTCGAAATAGACGTTGTTGAGCAGCAGTTCCTTGAGCGGCGGACGTTTCATGTCCTGCGCCAGGCCGCGATAACGCCCCCAATGATAAGGCGCCGCGCCGCCGCCGTGCGGAATGATGAACCGCAGCGTCGGGAAGTCCTTGAACAAGTCCGCCGTCAAAAATTGCATGAAGGCGGTGGTGTCGGCATTGATGTAATGCGCGCCGGTCGCGTGGAAGTTCGGATTGCACGACGAGCTGACATGCACCATCGTCGGCACGTCGAGCTCGACCATCTTCTCGTAGATCGGATACCACCATTTGTCGGTCAGCGGCGGATCGGTCCAGCGGCCACCCGACGGATCCGGATTGAGGTTGCAGCCGACGAAGCCGAGCTTCGTCACGCAGCGTTCGAGTTCGGCGATTGAATTCTTCGGTGGCACGCCGGGAAATTGCGGCAGCATGCAGACACCGACGAAATTTTCCGGGTAGAGCCGACAGACGCGGTGGATCATGTCGTTGCAGATCCGCGCCCAATCCTGGCTCGTCGCTTCGCTGCCCAGGTGATGCGCCATCGCCGACGCGCGCGGCGAGAAGATCGTCACGTCGGTGCCGCGCTCGCGTTGCAGCTTGAGCTGCGCCTGCTCGATGCCGGCGCGGACGGCATCGTCGGGAATCGCGAGCGTCGCGGAAGCCGGCAGCGGCGCGTGGCTCTTCGCCGCCGCCAGCTGCTGCTCGCGGAAGCTTTCGAGCGCCTTCGGTGCGGTGGTGTAATGGCCGTGGCAGTCGATGATCATCGCGGCGGATGCTAGGAAGCGCATCTTTGCTTGTCAAACCGTGCCACTGCTAGGATGCGCCGCCTGAGTGGGGGGAACGATGACCGAAATTCCGCGCCTTAACGGCGTGATCCGCGCGCTCGAACAGGGCCAGCCGACCTTCACCGCCTTCACCATCGCCGACATCGAAAACGCGCTGGCTTTCAGCCAGTCGAAATACGACGGCGTCGTGTTCGAGATGGAGCACAATCCGTGGGACATCCGCATGCTGCGCGATTGTCTCCAGTACATGCTCAACCGCCGCCAGATCGCCGACGCGAAATCGGTCGCGCCTGCCATCACGCCGCTGGTGCGGATCCCGCCCAATGGCGGCGAGCTGAGCCAGGTCTTTGCCAAGCAAGCGCTCGACCTCGGCGTTTACGGCATCGTCTGGCCGCACATTTCAACGGTCGAGCAAGCGCGCAATGCGGTCGCGGCTTGTCGCTATCCGCGCCTCAAGACGGCGCCGCTTTATGAGCCCGCCGGCCTGCGCGGCGACGGCCCGACCGCGGCGGCGCGCTATTGGGGCCTGACACAGCAGGAATATTATTCGCGCGCCGACGTCTGGCCGCTCAATCCGAAAGGCGAGATTTTCGTCATCTTGATGATCGAGGACACCGAGGGCATCCGGAACCTCGATGCGATCCTGACGCAAGTGCCCGGCATCGGCGCGATCCTCATCGGCGAGGGGGATTTGAGCCAGGAACTCGGCGTGCCGCGGCAGTACGAGCATCCCGAGGTGCTGAAGCACATGGCGCAGGTGTTGGCGACCTGCAAGAAGCACAAGGTGCCCGTCGGCCATCCGCATGTCGACGCCGCCAACGTCGAGCGCGTGCTGAAGGAAGGTTATCGTTTCCTGATGGCGGCGCCGACGCGCGGCTACGCCGCGCTCGAAAAAGGCAAGCAGCTTGCCGGACGGAATTAGAGTGGGGGAGGAGCCATGACTAAACCGGTCATCATCACCGTCGCGATCACCGGCGCCGTGCCGAAAAAGGCGGATTCGCCGGCGGTGCCGGTGCGACCCGCCGAGCAGATCGAATCGACACACCAAGCCTATGAAGCCGGTGCGTCGCTGGTCCACATCCACGTCCGCAATCCCGACGAAAGCTCGTCGTCCGATCCGGCGCTGTTCGCCGAGGTTCAGGCCGGCGTGCGCAAGCATTGTCCCGGCATGATCGTGCAGTTCTCGACCGGCGGCCGCGGCCGCAATCAGAACGAGCGCGCCAGCTCGCTCGTCCACCGGCCGGACATGGCCTCGCTGGCCACCGGCTCGGTGAATTTCGCCACGCAGATCTACGAGAACACACCGCAGCTCATCGACGGCATGGCGACGACAATGCGCGACCTCGGCATCAAACCCGAAATCGAAGCCTTCGATCTGGCGATGCTCTACAACGCCAAGGCACTCGTCGATCGCGGCCTGCTCAAGCCGCCGGTGCACATCCAATTCGTGCTCGGCATTCCCAACGCGCTGCCGGCGCGCCGCCAAGTGCTCGAGTTTTTGCTCGCCGAGCTCAAGGACATCATGCCGGACGCGACCTGGACGGCGGCCGGCATCGGCCGGCATCAGCTCGAGGTCAACCGTTGGTGTCTCGAGCTCGGCGGCCATATCCGCACCGGTCTCGAAGACAATTTGCGCTTCGACAAGACGCGGCTGGCGAAGAGCAACGCCGAGCTGGTCGCCCGTGTCGCCGGCATCTGCGGTGAATACGATCGCCGCCCAGCGACACCGGCCGAAGCCCGCTGGATTCTCGGCCTCGCGCCGGCGGCTTAACCCTCTAAGCGACCCGAGCCGCCACTGCGTTCATCGTACGGATCGGCTTGCCGTCAACAAACGCGCGGATGTCCTCGACGGCCTGCCCATAGATCAGGCGATAATTCTCCGCGGTGACGTACCCGAGATGCGGCGTCACCAGCAGATTGTCGAGCGCCAGCAACGGGTGACCGGCGGGCAGCGGCTCGCGGTCGTAGACGTCGAGGGCCGCGCTGGCGATGCGCCGCGTCTTCAACGCCGCGATCAACGCGGCTTCCTGCACGATAGGCCCGCGCGAAGTGTTGACGAGATAGGCGGTGCTCTTCATCCGTTCGAATTCGGACGCGCCCACCAACCCGCGGCTCCGGTCGCCGAGGACCAGATGGATGGTGATGAAGTCCGCCTGGCTGAACAGCGCATCCTTGCCGACCAGCGTGGCGCCTGCCTCCTGCGCGCGCGCTGCCGTCAAATTCGGACTCCAGGCGACGACCTTCATGCCGAAGGCGGTACCGATCCGTGCCATCTGGCTGCCGAGCCGGCCGAGGCCGATGACACCCAGCGTCTTGCCGTGCAGGCCGATGCCAAGCGTCGACTGCCAGTGACCGCGTTTGAGCGCCGCGAATTCCTGCGGAATCTTGCGCGCCAGCGCGACGATCAGGCCCCAGGCCAGCTCGGCCGTCGGCGTGCCGAGGGTTTCGGTGCCGCAAACCTGGATGCCGCGCGCCGTCGCCGCCGCGACGTCGATTGCGGCGTTCTTCATGCCGGCGGTGACGATGAGCCGGAGATTGGGCAGCCGGTCGATCAGCAGCTTGGGAAACGGCGTGCGCTCGCGCATCAGCACGACGCATTCGAACGTATGCAGCCGACGCGCGAGGATGTCGGGGTCGGGAACGTGATCCGGAAAGGTCTCGACCTGAACGGCTGGCTCGAGGCTCTTCCAATCGGCGAGCGCCAGGGCCGAACGCTGATAATCGTCGAGGATCGCCACTTGGATCATAAGGCCGCCTCCCGCGCCTTCGTTTAGCACCCCGGCGGTTGACAGGGAACGGCTGCGGCGGCCAAAGCTAGGCGCGGAGGCGACGGATGGCGGGACCGCTCGACGGGATCCTCGTGGTGGCGTTGGAGCAAGCTGTGGCCGCGCCGCTGTGCAGCTGCCGCCTGGCCGATGCCGGCGCCCGTGTCATCAAGATCGAACGGCCGGACGGCGACTTCGCGCGCCATTACGACCGGGCCGCCAAGGGCCAGTCGGCGCATTTCGTCTGGCTCAATCGCGGCAAGGAATCGATTGCGCTCGACATCAAGGCGCCGACCGACAAGGCGCTGCTCGACCGCATGATCGCCCGCGCCGACGTGTTCATTCAGAACTTGGCGCCGGGCGCGGCGGCGCGCGCGGGTTTCGATCCGGCGGCGCTGCGCCGCACGCATCCGCGCCTGATCGTCTGCTCGATTTCGGGTTATGGCGAAAGCGGCGCTTATCGCGACATGAAATCCTATGACCTGTTGATTCAGGCGGAGACCGGCCTCGCCTCGATCACCGGCACGCCCGACGCGCCGGGACGGGTCGGCGTGCCGGTTTCCGACATCGCCGCCGGTCTCAACGCCTATGCCGCGATCCTCGAGGCGCTTTATGCACGCGAACGCCACGGCGCCGGCGCCCGGCTCGAGATTTCGCTGTTCCAGGCCACCGCGGAATGGCTGTCTGTGGCGCTGATCCAACAGGCCGATGGCCATCCGCCGCAGCGCATCGGTGTCCATCACCCGTCGATCGCGCCCTATGGCGCGTTCGTAGCATCCGATGGCAAGGCAATCGTCATCTCGATTCAGAACGAACGCGAATGGCAGCGCTTCTGTGCCGATATCCTGGGCGATGCGGATCTCGCGCGCGATCCGCGCTTCGCCGACGGCCCGCGCCGGGTCGCCAATCGGCCGGCGCTCGAAGCGCTGGTGGCGGCCGCGTTCAAGCGCGAACCACGCGCGGCGTTGGCGGCGCGGTTGAAAACGGCGGGCATCGCCTATGGCAATCTCAACACGCTCGACGATTTCGTCCGCCATCCGGCACTGGCGACCATCGGCACCGCGACCGAGAGCGGCATCGTCACATTGCCGCTGCCGCCGAGCCGCCGTTCGGCCGATCTGGCCAATCATGCGGTGCCGCGGCTCGACCAACATGGTCCTGGGCTGCGGCGCGAGTTCGCGTGACTTGCCAATCGCGCATTTGTGCGTTGCAAAAATAGCCGCTGTGGCGCGCGTCGGTGTACGCTGCCTGTGGCGAAATAACGCACGGGAATCCGCCCTTATAGGCACACGGTAAACGTTTTTGGTTTGCGTTGTGCGCCGCAATATGGCACATATTGCAACGCGACATGGCCGTCGCCCGACGGTGTGTCGTACGTCTTCTAGGCGTTTCCTCCCTAAACTTGGGCCGCACCTCGGTGCGGCCCTTTTCTTTGGCGTACGCCTCTCACACGATCTTGCAGGGGATGATCGCGTCCTCGTCGAACTGGTAGACCGCGCAGAGGCGATGATAGCCGTCGGCGATGATGAGGATGCCGTTGCGCTCGTCCCGATAGAGCAGCAGCGGCGATAACCGTTCTTGCGCCGTGATTCGCTGCTCGTCTTTCCTGACGTGGCTGTTCGCAGGACTGAGCAACGCCAGCCGGGATGCCCGGAAAATATCCTTCGCCGGATATTGCGACATCGCGGCACGCTTCAGTTTTTTGGCGACGACCTTCGCCGTCGACCGATCCATGGTCAGGCTCAAATAGGCCGCCGCCGCCGTATAATCGTGCTTCTCGGGCTTTACCTTCCATTTAATCGCGACTTTGGCCATGGCTATCCTCTCGACCGGAAATCGGCGTTAAGTCCAGTTGTGGAAGGCGAAGAACGCGGCCAGGACAAGACAGCCGAACGCCGCGAGATGATTCCAGCGGATGGCTTCGCCCAGATACGTCACCGAGAACACCGCGAAAACCGAAACCGTGATGATCTCCTGAATCGTCTTGAGCTGCGCCGCATTGTAGACGGTGTAGCCGATCCGGTTTGCGGGCACGGCGAGGCAATATTCGAAGAAGGCGATGCCCCAGCTGATCGGCACGACGACGTAGAGGGCCGTACCCGGAAATCTGAGCTGCCCGTACCAGGCGAAGGTCATGAACACGTTGGAACACAGCAGCAGCAGGATCGGCGCGATATAGGGCCAGTTCATCGGGGCTCCTTGGCGGTGTGGTAATTGGCGTTTTAATAGGCGTGCGTGCGGTGGGTTCGGATTCGGCGGGTCGCGATCCGTTCAGGCGGATTCCGCTGCCTTGGGCAAGGTCGCCGCGCCGGCGCCAAGCGCCCGCTGCATCAGGATGCTGTCCACCCAGCGCCCGTGCTTGAAGCCGACCGCGGACTGGATGCCGATATGCTCAAAGCCGAGCGCCGCGTGCAGGCGGATCGAGGCCCGATTATCGCTGTCGCCAATGACCGCGACCATCTGACGGTAGCCGAGCCCATCGCAGCGCTCGATAAGCCGCGCCAGCAACGCCCAGCCGACGCCGCGCCGCGCCGCCTCGGCTGCGACATAGATTGAATCTTCAAGCGTATAGCGATAGGCCGACCGCGTGCGATAAAGGCCCACATAGGCATAGCCGACGATGCGCTCGCCGACGGTCGCGACCAGAAACGGCAGGCCGAGCGCCAAGATGCCCTCGCGCCGCTGGCGGATTTCGTCGACCGACGGCGGCGTTTCCTCGAACGTGCCGAGGCCGAAACGCACATGGTGGGCATAGATCGCGGCAATCGCTTCGGCGTCGCCCGGCGCGGAATCGCGCAACGTGAACCGGAAGGCGGCGGCGTCGCTCATGCCGGCCGTAACAACTCCGGATCGATCGCGGAAAGGGCTTCGGTCAGGTCGCGCATATCGTCGCCGAGCTGTGCGAGGAACGGTTTCCGCTCGAAGGCCCGTTCATCCATGTACAGCGCGCGGTTGATCTCGATTTGTAGGCAATGTGCGCCGGCGGCCGGCCGGCCGTAATGCGCCGTGGTGAAGCCGCCGGCATACGGCGTGTTGAGCGCCGTCGTATAGCCCTTGGCGTTCAAAACCTGATGCGCGGTTTCGGTGATCACCGGATGACACGAAGTGCCGTGGCAGTCGCCGAGCACCATGTCGGCGCGCGGCGAGCGGTCGCGGCGGTCGCGGTCGCCGCCGGCGGACGGCATCGAGTGGCAATCGAGCAGGATGGCGAAGCCGTAGGTTTCCTGGGTCGCGTCGAGCAACTGCTGCAGCGTTCGATGGTACGGCCGGTAAAGCGTCTCGATGCGCTGGGCCGCTTCGCTGAATTTGAGCTTGCGGGCATAGATTTCCTCGCCCGATGCGACGACGCGCGCGATCGTGCCAAGGCCGACGCGCACGCGCGGCGATTGGCTGTTGACGAAATTCGGCAGCAAATCCTCGAACATCGTCGGATCGAGTTCGAACGGCTCGCGGTTGACGTCGACATAGGCGCGCGGAAAGCGGGCGCGCAGCAACGGCGCGCCCAGCGCCGGCGCGGCGCCGAAAATCTCGTCCACGAAACTATCTTCCGAGCGCCGGAGCGTCAGCGCGTCGAGCCGTGAGGCGGCGAGGAAGTCGACGGGGTAATCGGCCCCGCTATGCGGCGAGGCCAGAACGAGCGGTATCGCTTGTCCGCCATTGGCCAATACTTCGATCGGGTCAGCCGCCGCTACCAGGCCGTGCATGGCATCAAGATTAACGAGGAACGGGCGATCCTGTCACGCGGGAAGCGGCCTTTTTTGGCGGAAAATCGCGCCTTGTGACCATCGAGCGGCCGGTAAACCCTTCCTTTAAATCTGGCCCAGTATCCTCGCGGCCGGGGAACATCATGGCTCGAATCCTGCTCGCCGAAGACGATGACAGCATCCGCGTGTTTCTGGCGCGCGCCTTGCGCAAGGCCGGGCATGATGTCTGCGCCCTCGGCGACGGCGAGACCGCCCTGTCCTGGGCCAGCAACCATCAGATCGACCTGTTGCTGGCCGACGTGGTCATGCCGGGGCTCGACGGCATCGAGCTGGCACGCCGCGCCAGCGACATGCATCCGCTGTTGCGCGTCATCTTTATCACCGGATTCGCCGCCGTCGCGCTCGGCGAGGCGGAATCCCTGCCGCGCGACGCCGCCGTGCTGGCCAAGCCGTTTCATCTGCGTCAGCTGGTCGGCGAGATCGAACGGTTTCTGGCTGCCTAAGGCGCCGCCTAACCTTGCCAACCGATCGGGAATTGGTCTAAATCCGCCGTCGCGCGGGCGTGTAGCTCAGTGGGAGAGCACTTCCTTGACATGGAAGGGGTCGTAGGTTCAATCCCTGCCACGCCCACCATTTTCTCCGCGCACCACGCTTGAGCGTTGCGATGTTTCCGCCGCGGCGCATCGTTTGTCTGACGGAAGAGACCGTCGAGACGCTCTATCTTCTCGGCGAACAGGATCGCATCGTCGGGATCACCGGCTATACCGTCCGGCCGCCGCAAGCGCGCCGCGAGAAGCCGCGGGTCTCGGCGTTCAATTCGGCCAATATCGAGAAAATCGTCACGCTCAAACCCGACCTGGTTCTGGCGTTTTCCGACATCCAAGCCGGCATCGTCGCGGATCTGATCCGCCGCGGCATCGCCGTGCACGCGTTCAATCAGCGCACGCTGGCGGAAATCTTCGCCATGATCCGGACGCTGGGCGCCTTGGTCGGCGCCGGCGAGCGTGCCGACGCGCTGGCGCGCTCGTTCGAACAACGGATCGCCGCGGCACGCGCCAGCCGGCCGGCGCGCCGGCCCAAAGTGTATTTCGAAGAATGGGACGATCCGCTGATCTCCGGCATCGCGTGGGTTGGGGAGTTGATCGAAGCGGCCGGCGGCGTCGATATTTTTCCGGAACGCGCGATCGGCCGCGGCGCCAAGGATCGCATCGTCACGCCCGCCGACGTGGTGGCGCGCGCGCCCGACATCATCATCGGCTCGTGGTGCGGCAAGAAGTTCCGTCCGGAGAAAGTCGCCGCGCGGCCGGGCTTCGACACCATACCGGCGGTCCGCGCCGGGGCGCTGCATGAGATCAAATCGACGCTCATCCTGCAGCCGGGTCCGGCGGCGCTGACCGACGGCCTCGACGCGCTTCGGCGGATCATCGCGGCTTTCGCGGCCTGAGCCGTCACGAAATCGACTCGAAACCGGAACAATCCCGTCATCGCCGCGTGTTAGCTAGGCGGCATGTTCAGATTCGTAATCGCGTCGGAGGAATAGCCGCGCGATGGACCATATCGACGGCATCCACCGTTACCGGACGATCTGGATTTCCGACATTCATTTGGGTACGCGCGGCTGCAAGGCCGAATTCCTTGTCGACTTCTTGCGGCACACCGATTCCGAATACCTCTATCTCGTCGGCGACATCATCGACGGATGGCGCCTGCGCAAAAGCTGGTATTGGGCGCAAAGTCACAACGACGTGATCCAGAAAATCCTGCGCAAGGCACGCAAGGGCACCAAGGTCTTCTACATTCCCGGCAACCACGACGAATGGCTGCGCAACTGGGTCGAGCTCCAGCTCGGCGGCGTCGACCTGGTGCAGGACGCGCTGCACGTCACCGCCGACGGCCGGCGCCTCTTGGTGCTGCACGGCGACGATTTCGACGGCATCGTGCGTTACGCCAAATGGCTCGCGTTGTTGGGCGATGGCGCCTACGAGCTGTCGCTGAAGCTCAACCACTACTACAACGTCGCGCGCCGCCACTTCGGCTATTCCTATTGGTCGCTCTCCGCCTACCTCAAGAGCAGGGTCAAGAACGCCGTCCAGTTCGTCAGCGATTATGCCGACGCAATCGTCGCCGAGGCGCGCCGACGTCACGTTGACGGCGTCGTCTGCGGTCACATCCATCAGGCCGAGATCCGCACCATCGAGGGTGTCCTCTATTGCAACGACGGCGATTGGGTTGAAAGCTGTTCGGCGCTGGTCGAGCATTTCGACGGCCGCCTCGAGATCATCCGCTGGGTTGAGCTCAACGCCCTCGATCCCCTGCGCCCCGTTGCACGGGCCGAAAAGGCGTTCGAACCCGCGGCGTGAAGATACTCATCGCCAGCGACGCCTGGTCGCCTCAAGTCAATGGCGTCGTCCGCACGCTCAAATCCATCTTGCCCGAGCTCGGCGCCATGGGACACGCGGTGACGACGCTGACGCCCGACATGTTTGCCACCCTGCCGTGCCCGTTCTATCCCGAGATCCGGCTTGCCTTCGGCGCGGCGCGGCCTGCCGCGACGCTGATCGAGACGGCGCAGCCGGACGCGGTCCATATCGTCACCGAAGGGCCGCTTGGCTTCGCCGTGCGGCGCTGGTGCCTCGATCGCGGGTTTGGTTTCACCACCGCCTACCACACAAGGTTCCCCGAATATCTTGCCGCGCGCTGCGCGATCCCGTCGGGCGTTACCTATGGCGTGCTTCGGCGGTTCCATGCGCCGGCCCGCGGCATCATGGTCGCGACCGAATCGATGCGCGTCGCGCTCTCGGCCAAGGGCTTCCGCAACCTGCGGCCATGGAGCCGCGGGGTCGATCCGGGAAAATTCGATCCCGGCTACCGGCAAGAGGATATCGGCTTCCTGCGGCCGATTTTTCTTTCGGTCGGCCGTGTCGCCATGGAAAAGAACTTGCCGGCGTTTCTCGACCTCGACCTGCCGGGCTCAAAGCTGGTCGTGGGCGAAGGACCGCAGCTCGAACGGTTAAAGCGCCGCTATCCGGCGACGCATTTCCTCGGCCGCGTCGAGAACGGTTCGCTCGCCCGGCTTTATGCGTCGGCCGACGTGTTCGTGTTTCCCAGCCGCACCGACACGTTCGGTCTGGTGCTGCTCGAGGCCCTGGCCTCCGGCTTGCCGGTGGCGGCGTTTCCGGTTCCGGGACCGCTGGACGTCATCGGCAACAGCGGCGTCGGCGTCCTGAGCCAGGATCTGCGCGCCGCCGCGCTGGCCGCGTTGGAAATTTCGCGCGCCAAATGCCGCGATCACGCGCTGCAATTCACCTGGACGCATTGCGCGCGCCAGTTCGTCGAACAACTCAGCGTTGCTGCATAAGCGCGATCAGCGGCCGCAGCTGATCCGCGTGTATTGACCGGTCTTCGGGTCGTTATAGGCGAGCACGGTCGCCATCACCGTGCAGATGCTGTGCAGCGTATAGGTGCTGAAGGCGTGCGGCGCCGTGCCGTGGGTGTGGTAGCGGACGTACATGCGGATCTCGTGGTCGCCGGGAATCGGCAGGAATGGAATCGCCAGCGCCAACAAGGCGAGGAACGAAATCGCCACGTCGCGGCTGTTCGACCAGTTGATCTGCATAGGATCCCTCCCACACGGCGGCCCGAAACACGAGGCTCGAAGCCGCTCCGCAAATTCTACGCCGCAGTGCAGCACGCCATCCCCAACGGCGGCGCCAAAGCGCTCTTTGGCCTGCGTTAACAGGGACTTAAGCGCGCACCGCGCGCGCGAAAGCCGTAGCATTGCGGTGGATTGAGGCGGTAGGATGGCGGCGAATCGCGCCGCGCTGATTTCCGTTCCCTGTCGAGAATGGCATTGTCCCGGTCGCGCATCTGGAAGCGCCACGTCGAGCCGCAACATGGAAGAATTTTATCGCCTCAAGAGATTGCCGCCTTACGTCTTCGCCGAAGTCAACGCGCTGAAGGCGAAAGCGCGCTCGGTCGGCAGCGACGTCATCGATCTCGGCATGGGCAATCCCGACGGACCGACGCCGCCGCATATCGTTCAGAAGCTGCTCGAAACGGTGCAGAATCCGCGCGCGCACGGCTATTCGGTGTCGCGCGGTATCATGGGGCTGCGCCGCGCCCAGGCAAAATATTATGCCCGCCGCTTCAACGTCGAACTCGATCCCGACCGCGAGATCATCGTCACGCTCGGCTCGAAAGAAGGTCTCGCCAATCTGGCGCAGGCGATCACCGCGCCCGGCGATATCGTGCTGGTGCCGAACCCGTGCTATCCGATTCACGCTTTCGGATTCATCATGGCTGGCGCGTCGGTGCGCAGCGTGCCGATCGGCCCCGGCATCGACTTCCTCAAAGAACTGAAACAGGCGGTCGAGCAAAGCTCGCCGGCGCCCATTGCACTGGTGTTGAACTTCCCCGCCAATCCGACGGCGCAGGTCGTCGATCTGGATTTCTACGGCGAGGTCGTCGAATTTTGCCGTTCGCGCAACATCTATCTGCTGTCCGATCTGGCCTACGCCGAAATCTATTTCGACGGCAATCCGCCGCCGTCGGTGCTGCAAATCCCCGGCGCGCGCGACATCGCGGTCGAGTTCACGTCGCTCAGCAAGACCTACAACATGGCGGGCTGGCGCATCGGTTTCGCTGTCGGCAACCCGCGGCTGATCGCAGCGCTCGCGCGCATCAAATCCTATCTCGATTACGGCGCCTTCACGCCGATCCAGGTGGCGGCGACGGCGGCGCTCAATGGGCCGCAGGAGTGCATCAAGGAAATCCGCGCGCGTTACAAGAAGCGTCGCGACGTTTTGGTCGAGGGCTTGCACCAGGCCGGTTGGCCGATTCCGGCGCCGCCGGCGTCGATGTTCGCTTGGGCGCCGATTCCCGAACAGTTCCGCGAAGGCGGTACGCTGGCGTTCTCGAAGCTGCTGCTGGAGAACGCCAATGTCGCGGTCTCGCCCGGCGTCGGGTTCGGCGAATACGGCGAGGGCTATGTCCGCATCGCGCTGGTCGAGAACGAACAGCGACTCCGCCAGGCCACCCGCAATATCAAGCATTTCCTGTCCGGAAAGAACACGGCCGGCGGCCGGCCCAAGGGCGAGAAGGTGCTGGCAGCGCCCGCCCGCGATTGATTTTCCTGACGTTCCGGCCAGGCGGTTGACTCTGTCATCGGTTCTCTCCTATTTTCCCGGCCTTCCGAAAGTGCAAAGCAGTTTGGCCCCGTCATGAAAATCAAGAATTCGCTCAAATCGCTGAAGGCGCGCGACAAGAATTGCCGCATCGTGCGCCGCAAGGGCCGCGTCTACGTGATCAACAAGACCAATCCGCGATACAAGGCCCGACAGGGCTAACAGCCGCTGGTGCCGCCGTTTTAAAAACCGCGCTTCGGCGCGGTTTTTTTGTTGTTGGCACCGTGCCTGCCCACGCCCAACATGGGTCGCCATGTTGATGCCCCAGCCCGATGCTGCGGTGATCGCGCGTCGCAGCGCGATCGCAGGCGACTTGCGCCGTTTGTGCGCGGCATCCGATGCCGTCATCGAGTCCGAGGACGAACGTCGCGCTTACGAAACGGACGGGCTCACCGCGTACCGGGCTCGGCCATTGCTGGTCGTGCTGCCGTCGACGACCGAGGAGGTGTCGCGGGTTCTGGCTTATTGCCACAAGAACGGACTCAAGGTCGTGCCGCGCGGTGCCGGCACATCGCTGTCGGGCGGCGCGTTGCCGCTCGAAGATGGCATCGTTCTTGGCCTCGCCAAGTTCAACCGCATTCTCGAGATCGACTACGACAACCGCTGCGCGGTCGTGCAACCGGGCGTCACCAATCTCGGCATCACCGCCGCGGTGCAGCACGCCGGCTTCTATTACGCGCCCGACCCCTCGAGCCAGATCGCCTGCTCGATCGGCGGCAATGTCGCCGAGAATTCGGGCGGCGTGCATTGCCTCAAATACGGCCTGACCACCAACAATGTCCTCGGCATCGAGATGGTGCTGATCGACGGCACGGTTCTGCGTCTCGGCGGCAAGCATCTCGACAGCGGCGGTTATGACCTGCTCGGCGTCATGGTCGGTTCCGAAGGTCTCTTGGCCGTCGTAACCGAAGTCACGGTGCGATTGCTGCGCAAGCCCTCCGCGGCCCGCGCGCTGTTGCTCGGCTTTCCGTCGAACGAAAGCGCCGGCGCCTGTGTCGCGGCGATCATCGGCGCCGGCTGCATCCCCGGCGGCATGGAGATGATGGACAAACCGGCGATCCACGCGGTCGAGGATTTCGTCCACGCCGGGTATCCTTTGGACGTGGAAGCCCTCTTGATCGTCGAGCTCGACGGCCCGCCTGCCGAAGTCGATCACCTGATCGACCGTGTCGAGGCGATCGCCAAACGCTGCGGCTCGGTGTCGGTGCGCGTGTCGAACAGCGACGAGGAACGTTTGGCATTTTGGGCGGGGCGCAAGGCGGCCTTTCCCGCGATTGGCCGCATCTCGCCGGATTATTATTGCGTCGATCCGACGATTCCGCGCGCCAAGCTGCCCGACATGCTGAAATACATGGCTGAGCTGTCGCGGAAATACGGTCTGCGCGTTGCCAACGTATTCCATGCCGGCGACGGCAATCTCCATCCGCTGATCCTCTATGACGCCAATCAGCCGGACGAGCTCGCGCGCACCGAGCAGTTCGGCGCGGACATCATGCGCTATAGCGTCGAGATCGGCGGCTGCCTCAGCGGCGAGCATGGCGTCGGCGTCGAGAAGCGCGATTTGATGGGCAGCATGTTCAGTGAAGTCGACTTGCAGCAGCAGCTGCGCCTCAAATGCGCGTTCGACCCGGGTGGGCTCCTTAATCCGGGCAAGGTGTTTCCGCAGCTCCATCGCTGCGCCGAACTCGGCCGGCTGCACGTCCATCATGGTCAGGTGCGCTTTCCCGACCTGCCGCGATTCTGAGACCGCGCGTGAGCCAGTATCGTCCCGCCGACGAGAAGCAGCTGATCGACGTCGTTGCCGCTTCCGTCGCCAACGAAGAACCGCTCGAAATCGTCGCCGGCGGCAGCAAGCGGAATCTCGGCCGCCCGCCGCAGCTGCCGCATATGCTTGACGTCGGCGTCTTTGCCGGCATCCGGCAATACGAACCGGAAGAACTGGTGCTGACGGCCGGCGCCGCGACGCCGCTTGCCGAGATCGAGCGCACGCTGGTGGCCAAGCGCCAGATGCTCGCGTTCGAGCCCCCTGATTGGCGGATGCTGCTCGGCACGGACGCCGCGAACTCGACCTTCGGTGGTGTGGTTGCTTGTAACCTGTCAGGGCCGCGCCGCATTCGCCAAGGTGCCGCGCGCGATCATGTCCTGGGCTTGGCAGCGGTCAGCGGCCGCGGCGAAGCCTTCAAAGCCGGCGGACGCGTCGTCAAGAACGTCACCGGCTACGATCTATGCAAGCTCCTGACTGGCTCCTACGGCACGCTCGCGGTGATGACCGAGATCAGCGTCAAGGTCCTGCCGGCGCCGGAAGCGACGCGCACCGTCGCGCTGACCGGCCTCGACGACCCGCGCGCGGTTGCCGCCATGACCCACGGCCTGAATTCGCCGCACGAGCCGTCC
Organism: Allostellaceae bacterium; assembly: GCA_035934995.1. Classification (GTDB taxonomy): domain Bacteria; phylum Pseudomonadota; class Alphaproteobacteria; order ATCC43930; family CGMCC-115725; genus REEB95. The sequence continues at coordinate 32,340 of DASYXI010000045.1, read as the reverse complement.
GGCGCTGCGCATTTGCCGGACGCCGGCGGGCACGCGCGGACGTTGTTGCGCGTCGAAGGGCCGTTGCCGTCGGTCGAAGCGCGATCGCAAGCTTTGCGCGACGAGCTCAAGCCATTTGGCGCTGCCGAGATCCTTGGTGATGTGGACTCCGCGAAACTCTGGCAGGGCATCCGCGACGCGGCGCCGCTGGCGGCAGGCGAGGGGGTGATCTGGCGTGTTTCGCTGGCGCCGACGGCAGCGCCGGCTTTTCTCAGCGCCGTCCGCGCCGCGCTCGATGTCGACTATTTCCTCGACTGGGGTGGCGGGCTCGCCTGGCTCGCGGTGCGCGGCGCGGACGACGGCGGCGCCGCGCCGATTCGCGCCGCGCTCGGCGGCCGAGGCCACGCCACGCTGATCCGCGCGTCGGCCGCGCTGCGCGCTGCGGTGCCGGTTTTCGAGCCGTTGCCCCCGGCGGTGGCGGCATTGAGCGCTCGGGTCAAGGATAGCTTCGATCCGAAGCGCGTCTTGAATCGCGGCCGGCTCTATCCCGAGATCTAAAACGGCGATGCAAACCCACTTTTCGCCGAAACAGCTGGCCGATCCCGCCATCGCCGAGGCGAACAAGATTCTCCGCGCCTGCGTCCATTGCGGATTCTGCAACGCGACCTGTCCGACCTATGTGCTGCTCGGCGATGAGCTCGACGGGCCGCGCGGCCGCATCTATCTCATCAAGGACATGCTCGAGAACCAGCGGCCGGCGACCCGACAAGTGGCGACCCACCTCGATCGCTGCCTGTCGTGTCTCGCCTGCATGACGACCTGTCCCTCCGGCGTTCACTACATGCACCTGATCGACGAAGGCCGTCGTCACGTCGAGAAGACTTATCGCCGGCCGGTCGTCGAGCGCGTGCTGCGCGGCTTCCTCGCCGCGACCATGCCGCATGTCGGTCGCTTCCGTTCGACGATGCGCCTGGCGCGGCTCGCGAAGCCGGTTCTGCGGATGTTGCCCGGCCGTTTTGGCGCGATGGGTAAGCTGCTTCCGGCGCGACTGCCAGCGCCGGGCATGACCGAGAGTGCGCGCGTCTTTCGCGCGATCGGTCCGCGCCACATGCGTGTCGCGCTTTTGGCTGGCTGCGTCCAGCAAGTGCTCGATCCGGCGATCAACGACGCGACGGTGCGGCTGCTGACGCGTCACGGTTGCGAGGTCGTGATTGCCGCCGGCGCCGGCTGTTGCGGCTCGCTGACGCACCATATGGGCCACGACGCGGGCGATTATGCGCGCGCCAATGTCGATGCCTGGATACGCGAACTTGAAGGCGCGGGCCTCGACGCGATCGTGATCAACGCGTCGGGTTGCGGCACCACGGTCAAGGATTACGGCTTCATGCTGCGGACCGACCCGGCCTACGCCGCTAAGGCAGCCAGCGTTTCTGCCCTTGCCAAGGACATCAGCGAGGTCGCCGCGATGTTGGCGCTGATGCCGAATCCCGCCATCATCGGCCGCCGCGTCGTCTATCACTCGGCGTGCTCGCTGCAACACGGACAGCGCATTCACGCACAGCCCGCGGCGCTATTGGCCAAGTTGGGTTTCACCGTGTTCGATCCGCCGGAGGCGCATCTGTGCTGCGGCTCGGCCGGCACCTACAATCTGATGCAGCCAGCGATCGCGGACCAGTTACGCCGGCGTAAAGTCGTCAACCTCGAAAGCACCCGGCCCGAGATCGTCGCCGCCGGCAATATCGGTTGCATCGCCCAGATTTCGTCGGGGACCGACGTGCCGGTCGTCCACACGGTCGAATTGCTCGATTGGGCGACTGGCGGGCCGAAGCCGCCGGCAATCGCCTAACGCTTCCAGAGCCGCGGCACGACAACCGAGATCAAAAGCGCCACCGCGCCGATCGCAACCGGCAGGATCCAGTCGGTCCGACCGCCCGCGATGCGGCCGCCAGCCGCAGCCAGGTCAACGTAAGCGATCGTCATCGGCAGCTGGCCGAGGAATGAGCCGACCATATAGGGGCCAAGACCGATGCGCGTCAGGCCGAGCGCATAGTTCGACAGGCTGTGCGGAATGACCGGAATCAGACGGAGCGCCATCACCGCGCGCCAGCCGCCGCTCTCGGCTTTGAGCAGCACGGGGCCGACGCGCGGCAGGCTTTCGAGATCGAGCCAACCGCTGTTGATGTAGCGCGCGACCAGGAAGCCGATGACCGAGCCGAGCGTCGCGCCGACCGCCGCCCAAAAAACTCCCCACCAGGCGCCGAACAGCAACGCGGCTGCGACCGCGAGCAATGCGCGTGGAACAAACAGCAAGCTCGCGACGATTTGTGCCGCGAGGAAGATCAACGGCGCCGCCGGATGGCCCGCGATCGCGTTGCGGATCGCCACTGGATCGAGCGCCGCGCGCTCATGCCAGGCCGCCGCCAAGCCGACGACGATCATCAGCACCCACAGCACGCGGCCGACCATCCGGACGCGTCGGAGCGGCGGCGCCGTGTCCGGGAGATCGCCGCGGCTCATTCTTCGCTGACTTCGGGATTGACGGCGCGCCGCTTCAGCCAAAGCACGCCGATCAGATCGACGATGCCGACCCAGAGCCGGTCGAGCACTTTGTAGTTCGAAACGCCGCCGCCGCGCGTCCGATGGTTGACGGCAATCGATTGCACCTTGCCGCCCTGGCGCAGCGCCAGCGCCGGCAAGAAGCGGTGGTTGTGATCGAAGAACGGCAGGTCGAGGTACAGCGCGCGCGGAAACAGCTTCAGGCCGCACCCGGTGTCCGGCGTGCCATCTTCCAACAGACCCGCGCGGATGCGGTTGGCGATGCGCGATGCCAATCGTTTCACCGCCGTGTCACGCCGCTTCTGGCGCATGCCGGCGATCATCAGCGGCGCGGCCGGCGTCGCCCGCACCAATTCCCACAGGCGCGGAATGTCCGCCGGATCGTTCTGGCCGTCGCCGTCGAGCGTGGCGATCCAGCGCGTTCGCGCCGCCTTGACGCCCGAGCGGATGGCGGCGCTCTGGCCCGAACGCTGGGCGTGCCGCAGCACGCGCAGGCGCGCGAACTCGGCTTTGACGCTGCGCAGAATTTGGACCGTGTCATCGGCGCTGCCGTCGTCCACCACGATCACTTCGTAGTCGAGCCGGCCTTCGAGCGCGGCGCGAATTTCCCGCACCAGCGGCCCGATATTCGCCGCTTCGTTGCGGACGGGGATGACGATCGAAAGGTCCATGGATGGTTAACCGCCGGGCGGCGACGGGATGTAGCACAGGTCGCACCGTTCGGGCCATGGAAACAGGGATGTTTCGGCCATCGGCGCCGTATTATTCCTATCATGGCTGCGTCCGCCGCGTTCGAAGCCGTCGTCGCCGCCACGCGCTTCGGCTACGCGGCGCGCGGCGACGAACTGAGCGCGATTGCCGCCGACCCACGCGGCTGGGTCACGCGCCAGATCGATCAGCCGGTGCAGCCCGCGTTCCCAGCCGCCTTGCCGCCGTCGCAGCGCATGGTGGCGGCGTTGCTGCAAATGCGGCGCGATAAGCAGCCCGCCGACCGGAAGGCCTTCAACGACCAGGTCCGCGACGTCTATTTCGCCGAGCTCACCGCGCGCACCGACGCCGTCGTGTCGAGTCCGACGCCGGCGATCGAGCGCTTGGTGCATTTCTGGAGCAATCATTTCACCGTTTCCGGCTTCCGCCCGTTCGTGCGCGGCTTTGCGTTCGCTTTCGAGCGCGAAGCGATCCGGCCGCACGTCACCGGCCGTTTTGTCGACATGCTGCTGGCGGCCGAACGGCATCCGGCGATGCTGCTCTATCTCGACAATGCGCTGTCGATCGGACCCGATTCGATCGTCGGTCAGCGGCGCGACAAAGGCATCAATGAGAATTTTGGCCGTGAGATGCTCGAGCTGCATACGCTCGGCGTCGATGGCGGCTATACCCAGGCGGATGTCATCGCGCTCGCGCGCATCCTGACCGGCTGGTCGGTTGCGCGGCTCAACGACGCCGAACCGGGCACGTTCAAGTTCTATCCGCAGATCCATGAGCCGGGCCCGAAACAGCTGCTCGGCAAAGTCTACGCCGAGGCTGGCGAGCAGGAAGGCATCGCCGCGCTCCGCGACCTGGCGAACCATCCCGCGACGGCGCACCACATCGCCTTCAAGCTGGCGCAGCATTTCATCGCCGACGCGCCGCCGCGCGCCGCGGTCGATCAGATCGCGAAGGTTTTCCGCAACACGGGCGGCAATCTTGCGGCGGTGAGCAAGGCGGTGGTCGCGTTGGAAGCGGCCTGGTCGAAGCCATTCGGCAAGATGCGAACGCCCGGCGACATGGTGACCGCCGCCTGCCGCGCCGCGAACTTCACGCCGCCGGCGCCATTCCTGGCCGGCGGCCTGCGCACGCTCAACCAAATGCCGTTTTACGCGCCGTCGCCGGCCGGCTGGCCGGACGACGCCGCGTCCTGGGTTTCGCCCGAGGCGGTGCTGCGCCGCGCTGGGTGGTGCGAGACCTTCGCCAATCGTGTTCCCGGTCCACCCGATCCGATCGTATTGGCGGGCGCGACGCTCGGCGAAGCGCTGCCTGCTGACACGTTGCAAGCGATTCAGCGCGCGCCGTCGCGCCGCGCCGGCGTCGCGTTGCTGCTGGCGGCTCCCGAATTCCAGAGGCGATGAAAGCCATGGCCTGTTGCCATTCGTCGCGTCGTCAATTCCTCGGCCTGGTCGCCGGCGGAGCGGGTGTCTTCACGCTTGCATCGTTGCCTGGCGCGGTCTTCGCCGCCGTGCCGGGCGATCTCCGTTTCGTCGTCGTGCTCTTGCGCGGCGCGCTTGACGGCATGGCGGCCGTCGCGCCCATCGGCGATCCGCTCTATCTGGAAAAGCGCGGCGCCATCGCGCTCAAGCCACCCGGTGACTCCGGCGGCACTATCGCGCTCGATCGGTTCTTCGCGTTGCATCCGGCGCTCGGCGCGGTCGAGCCGTATTACCGCAGCGGCGAGTTGCTTTTCGTCCATGCGGCCGGCAATGGCTATCACACGCGCTCGCATTTCGACGCCCAGGACCTGATGGAAACCGGTCTGACCGTCAAACAGGGCGAAAGCGACGGCTGGCTCAACCGCGCCATCGTGGTCTTGCAGGGCGGCGACAAGGCGCGGCTCGGTTTGGCTGTCGGCGGCGCCGTGCCGCTGATCCTGCGCGGCAAGGCACAAGTGGCGAGCTGGGAGCCGCAAGGCGTCGGCGCCATCGACAACGATTTGATCGCCGCGCTCGGGCGGATTTATGCCCGCGATCCGCTGTTGGGCCCGGCGCTTGCCGAAGGCATCAAGGCGCAGGCGTTCTCGAGTTCGGTGCTCGGTGACGACACCATGGCCAAAGGCGGCATGGGCTTCGGTCCGAAGGCATTCGCCGCGCTCGCCCAAGCCGCCGGCAAGCTGATCGCCGCGCCGCGGGGTCCGCGCATCGCGGCGCTCGACATGGGCGGGTGGGACACACACGTCAACCAGGGCGCCGAAACCGGCCGCTTGGCCCAGAACATGGAAGGTTTCGCCGCCGGCCTTGATGCGTTGGCCAAGGCCATGGGTCCGGCGTGGCACCAGACGGTCGTCGTCGCGGTCACCGAATTCGGCCGCACCGTCGCGGTCAACGGCAACAACGGCACCGATCACGGCACGGCGTCAGTGGTCTTTGTGATGGGTGGCGCCGTGAAGGGCGGACGCGTCGCCGGCGATTGGCCGGGACTGGCACAGTTGCAGGACAATCGCGACCTGCGCATGACCACCGATGCGCGCGCGGTGATGAAAGCCGTGCTGCGTGACCATTTCGGTCTCGCGCGTAATGTGCTCGATACGAAGGTGTTCCCGGACACCGCCGGGATCAAACCGTTCGACGGATTGCTGCGCGCCTGATCAGGCGTCGATCCAGGCGATCCGCAGCACGTTGGTTGCGCCCGGGGTGCCGAACGGCACGCCGGCGGTGATCACCACCCGTTCGCCTTTCTCGGCAAAGCCTTCGCCGCGCGCGGTCTGAGTCGCTTTCTGCACCATGTCGGTGAAGTTGTTGACGTCCGCCGTGTGGACGCAGTGCAGGCCCCACGTGATCGCCAGCCGGCGCGCGGTCGACAGGTTCGATGTGAGCGCGATCACAGGTACGTCCGGACGTTCGCGCGCGGCACGCAACGCGGTCGCGCCCGACGTCGTATAGGACATGATCGCGGCGGCGCCGATCGTGTGCGCCACCATGCCGGCGGCGGCGCTGATCGCGTCGGAGGGCGTGTGCTCGCTGGTCGCTGCGGAAGCATGCAGCGACGAGAAATAGGCCGGGTCGGCCTGCACGCGGCGGATGATGCGGTCCATCATCTTGACCGCTTCGACGGGATACTCGCCGGAGGCGCTTTCCGCCGACAGCATCACCGCGTCGGCGCCTTCGTACACGGCGGTCGCGACATCCGAGGCCTCGGCGCGCGTCGGCACCGGAACCCGCATCATCGATTCGAGCATCTGTGTGGCGACAATGACCGGTTTGCCCGCGGCGCGACAGGCGCCGACGATCCGGCGTTGGAGCGGCGGCACGTCCTCCGGCGGCATTTCGACGCCGAGATCGCCGCGTGCCACCATCACGGCGTCGCTTAGCTCGATAATCTCGGTAAGCTTGGTGATCGCCGCCGGCTTCTCGAGCTTTATCAGCACGCCGGCGCGATTGCCGATCAGCTTGCGCGCCTCGGCCACGTCTTCGGGTCGCTGCACGAAGGACAGCGCGATCCAATCGGCGCCCATGTCCAGCGCGAAAGCCATATCGGCGCGATCCTTGGCGGTTAGCGGCGACAGCGGCAACACCGCATTCGGCACGTTGACGCCCTTGCGGTCGGACAGACTGCCGCCGTTGATCACGCGTGTCTGCGCGAAATCCTTGTCGCACTTCTCGACCCGCAGCCGGATATTACCGTCGTCGAGCAGCAGGTCGGTTTCCGGCGTCAGCGCGGCGAAGACTTCGGGATGCGGCAGGCTGGCGCGCTGCGCGTCGCCCGGCGCCTTGTCGAGATCGAGCCGGAACGCCGCGCCATCGGCCAAACGCACGCGGCCGCCCGCGAACGTGCCGACGCGAAGCTTTGGGCCCTGGAGGTCGGCCATGATGCCGATCGGCCGGCCGGTGGTTTTTTCGAGTGCGCGCACGATGTCGAGGCGCGCCTTGTGATCGGCCTGAACCCCGTGGCTGAAATTCAGACGAAAGACGTCGACGCCGGCCTCGAACAGCGCGGCGATCTTTTCCGGCGTGGCGGTCGCGGGTCCCAGCGTGGCGACTATTTTTGTTGAACGTCGACGTCGCATCTCAGCTTTCCTTTAGCACCAGAACGGCGCGGAAGTCGTTGACATTCGTCTGTGTCGGTCCCGTGACAATCAGGTCGCCCAGCGCGTCGAAAGCCGCCCAGGAATCGTCGGCAGCCAGCAACGCCTTGAGATCGACGCCACGCTTTGCCGCGCGCGCCAGCGTATCGGGCGTGATGATCGCACCGGCATTGTTCTCGGTGCCGTCGGTGCCGTCGGTGTCGCAAGCCAGGCCATAGATGCCTGCGGCGCCTTCGAGTGCCAACGCCAGCGCCAGAGCGAACACGCTGTTGCGGCCGCCGCGGCCGTCATGTTTGACCGTCACGGTGGTCTCGCCGCCCGACAGCAGCACCAGCGGCGGCCGTGCCGCATTCTTGCCCTGGCGGAAATGACCTTGCGCCACGGCGCGGGCGATGCCGGCGTGGACGATGGCGGCGTCGCGCGCTTCGCCTTCGAGCGCGTCACCCAGGATGATCGGCGTAACGCCGCGCTTACGGGCGGCATCGGCGGCTGCCTGCAACGCCGCTTGCGGCGTCGCGATCATCACGTATCGCGCGCCCGCCAGGCGTTTGTCGCCCGGCTTCGGCGTCTCGTCGGGCGCCGCCGCGAGGTGACGCGCGATCGGCGCCGGCGGCGTAATGCCGTATTTCGCCAGGATGGCGCGTGCGTCGGCGAAGATCGAGGGGTCGGCCACCGTCGGTCCGGACCCGATCACCGCCGGATCGTCGCCGGGCACATCCGAGATCGCCAACGTGATGATCCGCGCCGGCGCGGCGGCGGCGGCCAGTCGGCCACCCTTGATCGCCGACAGGTGCTTGCGCACGCAGTTGAGTTCGGAGATCGTCGCGCCGCAACGCAGCAGTTCGCGTGTCAATGCGCGTTTGTCGTCGAGCGTGATGCCGGGCGCCGGCAGCGCCAGAAGCGCCGAAGCGCCGCCCGAAATCAGACAGAGCACGAGATCGTCGCGCGTCAAACCCTGGACGGCTTTCAGGATCCGCGCGGCTGCGGCCTGGCCGGCGGCATCGGGCACCGGGTGGCTCGCTTCGACCACTTCGATCCGCTTGCAGCGCAGGCCATAGCCATAGCGCGTCACGACCAAGCCGGAGAGCTCGCCGCGCCAATGATCCTCGACCGCTTTGGCCATCGCGGCCGCCGCCTTGCCAGCGCCGACGACGATCGTGCGGCCCTTGGGCGGCTTCGGCAAATGCGGCGGCAACACGCGCGCCGGGATGGAGGCGGCGAGGGCGGCGTCGAGCAGAGAACGCAGGAATTCGCGTGGCTTTCGCGGAGCGGGCAAGTCTGCAACCTTTCGTGCGACAAGATAGGATGGCAGGTGAGTCAGCCTCAACCCCCTGCGGGTGCGATGAAGCGCCGCTCCGCTGAAATGGTTACCCGGACCCTCCTGACCGCGCAGGACCCCGATCCGGTCGAACGCCATGGCGCCGGCGGTGCGCGCATCATTTTGAGCTGCGACCATGCCAGCAGTCGCGTGCCGCAAAGCCTGGCGCAACTGGGGCTGGACGACGGGGCGCTGACGCGGCACATCGGCTGGGATATCGGCGCCGCCGCGGTCACGCGCCGGCTCGTGCCGGCGCTCGGCGCCGCTTCGGTGCTCGCCGGCTATTCGCGGCTGGTGATCGATTGCAACCGCGATCCTGACGATCCGTCGTCGATTCCCGTGACCAGCGACGACGTCGTCATCCCCGGCAACCGCACGTTGAGTACCGCCGCCCGTCAGGCGCGCCGTACCGCGATCTTCGCGCCTTACCACGCGGCGCTGACCGACTTGATCGAAGCGGCGCTGGGGCGCGGCGTCGTGCCCGCGCTGATTTCGGTTCACAGCTTCACGCCCTCGCTCGGTGGCAAGGCGCGGCCATGGCATGTCGGTATCCTGTGGGACGGCGACGGCCGCATCGCGGCGCCGCTGCTGGCGGCGTTGCGCGGCGACGCGGCGCTGGTGGTCGGCGACAACGAGCCTTATTCGGCGCAGCAGCCGGCCGGTTATACCATGCGCCATCACGCGCTCGAACGCGGCCTGCCGCACGTCGCGATCGAAGTCCGTCAGGACGAGATCGCGGACGATGCCGGCGCGGCGCGATGGGCGGAACGCCTCGCGACGGTGCTACGGCCGATCTTGGACGACGGCGCGCTCTATCGCCTCTGGCAAAAATGATGCGGCGACCCCACAATAAGACAAATACGAAAACGGAGAGAGGCATGGACGACAAGACCCGCACCGAACTCGAGGCCGCCACCTTCCGGCGGCTGGTCGCGCATCTGCGTGAACGCACCGACGTTCAGAATATCGATCTGATGAACTTGGCCGGCTTCTGCCGCAACTGCCTGTCGCGCTGGTATCGCGAGGCCGCGGCGGAGAAGGGCATGACGATTCCCGATCCCGACGCACGCCAGATCGTCTACGGCATGCCGTACGACGAGTGGAAGGCGAAGTATCAGAAGGAAGCGTCGTCGGACCAGAAGGCCAAGATGGCCGCTGCGCACAAGCACTGATTTTTCCGGGTCGGGGGATTTTTCATGGCAAATGTCGGCGGCATCGCAGGCGATCGGCTGCGTTCCTTCATCGAGCGGATCGAGCGGCTCGAAGACGAGAAGCGCGCGCTCGGCGAGGATATCCGTGAAGTCTATTCCGAGGCCAAGGGCGCCGGCTTCGATGTCAAGATCATGCGCCAGATCGTGCGCATCCGGAAGCTCGACCAGAGCGAGCGCGACGAACAGGAAGCGCTGCTTGAAACCTACATGGCTGCGCTCGGCATTACCAACGACGGCGGCAAGAAACGCGCGGCCGGCTAGCCGCCAAGGCTCAAAGTTTCGCCTTGATGCGTTCGGCGGCGGCGGCGATCGCCGCGTGGTCGCTGGGCTTCAGCTCCCAGTTGAGCGGCAACTTGTCGCCCAGACGCCGCGGCAGCACGTGGACATGGAAGTGCGGCACCGATTGCGCCGCGCCCGGACCGTTCGACTGCACCAGATTGAGTCCGTCGGGTTTGAGTGCCGCATTCACCGCCTTCGCCACTTTCAGGACCATTGTCGATACCGCCGCCAGCAGTTCCGGCGGCATGTCGTAAAGCGTCGGGTGATGCGGCTTGGCAATCACCAGGCAATGGCCTTCGTTGGCCGGATTGATGTCCATGAAGGCAAGCGTCGCGGCATCTTCGAGCAGCTTGAAGCTCGGAATCTGCCCGGCCACGATCTTGCAAAAGACGCAGTTCGGATCGGCATTCATGCGCAGAACCTAGCCCATGACAAAGTCGAGGGATAGCATCGGGCCATGCCGACGCTCATCGAAGCCATCCAAGGCGACATCACCGCATTGGCACTCGACGCCATCGTCAATGCCGCGAACGAGAGCCTGCTTGGCGGCGGCGGGGTCGACGGTGCCATTCATCGCACGGCCGGTCCCGGCCTGCTCGAGGAATGTCGAAAGCTTGACGGCTGCCCGACCGGCGAGGCGCGCATCACCGGCGGCCATCGGCTGAAGGCGCGCCATGTCGTTCATGCCGTCGGCCCAGTGTGGCATGGCGGAGCACACGGCGAGGATGCGCTGCTCGCCGGTTGCTATCGCGCGTGTTTCGCCCTCGCGGCACAGCACGGTATCCGCTCGATTGCATTTCCGGCGATCTCGACCGGCGTCTACCGCTTTCCGCGCGACCGCGCCTGCCGCATCGCCGTGTTAGAAACCCGCGCCTTCACCGCCCGTTCGACCGCGGTCGCGCGCGTGGTGTTCTGCTGTTTCGACGCCGAGACGCTGGCGCTTTATCGCGCCGAGCTTAGACCGTAATCCGCGCTACCGCCGATCCTTGTTCCGCTCGGCGACGATGCGTGCGATGTCGGCCGCGGTATCGCTTTCGCGCGACAGCGCGTCGACGATGCCGGGCACGTCCTCGGCCGGCCGGTTCTGACTCATCTTCCATTTGCCTTCGAGCCGCGCGATGGGCAGCTCGAAGCCGACGATCGCCTTCAGCATGCCGCGCGTGTAGTTCGCCGGCGCGTCGCTGACGTGCCAGCGATTGGGCCGACCCGTCTCGTGCGTATTCGTGAGCCGGGTCACCAATTGCAGCAGGCGGTCGGCATCGTCGTAGAATTGCAACGGCCCATAGGCGTGGACGGCGACGTAATTCCACGTCGGCACCACCTTGCCGGTCTTGCGTTTGGTCGCGTACGCGGACGGCGAGACGTAGGTATTGGGTCCGAGAAAGATCGCCAGCGCCGGCGTATCCGACGATGCCTCGCGCCAGTGCGGATTGGCGCGCGCGACGTGGCCGCTGAGCGTTCCAAACGGCGCGGGCTCGGGGTCGATCAGCATCGGCACATGACTCGCGACCAGACCGCCCGGCCCGAACGTCACCAGCGTGCCGAACTTGATCTGTCGGATCGTGTCGTGCAGCACGCCGACATCGGTTTCTTTGAAATTGTCAGGCAGGTACATCGCGATCTCCGCGGCGTACCCTATTCACCGGCAACGGCCCTAGCAATTGTCCTCGCGATCGATCCGCTTTTGATCGAGCTCGCGCGTGGCTTTTTCCTTCTTCAGCCGCTCGCTATCGCGTTCGGCCTTGGTGCGGCCGAAGGCGACGCGGTTTTCCGCCGCCTGTTTCTGCGCGTCGGCGCGACGCTTCGCCTTGCGGAAGCGGTTGAGATTGACCGGTTCAGCCATGGTCCAGCTCGCCGCTGCGGTAGCTTTCGAGCACCAAAAGCCGCAACGCGCTCGACAGGTTGCCGTCGCGCTTGGCGTCGACTTCGGCGACCAGGGCGTTGATTGATTGGCCACGCTTGGCCGCGAGCACGCGCAGCTCGCGCCAGAACGGCTCCTCGAGCGTCAGGCTGGTCGAATGCCCGGCGATAGTCACCGAGCGCTTGCGCACCGGTCCGGCCATCAGCGCGGTCCGGCCATCGCCTCGGCGTCGACCCAGCGGTCGAAATCCGGGCCTCTGACATGCCCCAGGGCGATCGCCGCCTCGCGCAGCGTCGTGCCGTCCTTGAGCGCCTTCTTCGCCACTTCGGCCGCCTTGTCGTAGCCGATATGCGGGCTCAAAGCGGTGACCAGCATGAGCGAACGATTGAGGAGTTCGTCGATGCGCACGACGTCGGCGTCGATGCCGTCGACGCAGTTCGCCGCGAAGCTCGCCGCCGCATCGCCGATCAAGCGGATCGATTGCAGTAGGTTGTAGATGATCACCGGCTTGAAGACGTTGAGCTCGAAATTTCCCTGGCTGCCGGCGATCGAAATGGCGACGTGATTGCCCATCACCTGCGCGGCGACCATGGTCACCGCCTCGCACTGCGTCGGGTTGACTTTGCCCGGCATGATCGATGAGCCGGGCTCGTTCTCCGGCAGATGCAACTCACCCAGGCCGCAGCGCGGTCCCGAGCCCATCAACCGGATGTCGTTGGCGATCTTCATCAGCGAGGCGGCGATGACGTTGAGCGCGCCCGACAGCTCGACCAGCGTATCGTGCGCCGCCAGCGCCTCGAATTTGTCCGGCGCGGAAACAAAGGGCAGGCGGGTCGCCGCCTTGAGGCGTTTGATGAACGCGCCGGCGAATTCCTTGGGCGCATTGAGGCCGGTGCCGACGGCAGTGCCGCCCTGCGCCACGGCATAAAGCCGCGGCAGGCAGGCTTCGACGCGTGCTAGGCCCGTTGTCACCTGATGCGCATAGGCGCCGAACTCGGCGCCCAAAGTCAGCGGCGTCGCATCCTGGAGATGGGTGCGGCCGATCTTGACGATGCGGGCAAACGCCCGCGCCTTGGTGTTGAGCGCGCGTTCAAGCTGTTTGAGCCCGGGCATCAGCCGATCGCGGATTTCGAGTGCCGCGGCGATATGCATCACCGTCGGAAAGCTGTCGTTCGACGACTGGCTCATATTGACGTGATCGTTGGGATGGATCGGCGCCTTGGCGCCGCGTTTTCCGCCCAGTGCTTCGTTGGCGAGCGCCGCGATCACTTCGTTCGCGTTCATGTTGGTCTGGGTACCCGAACCCGTCTGCCAGACCACCAGCGGAAATTCGTCGTCGTACCGTCCGCGTCCGACTGCCGCCGCCGCCGCCGCGATCGCGCGCCCGCGTTTCTTGTCGAGCGTGCCGATGTCGACATTGGCTTCGGCCGCCGCCTGCTTTTGGATGCCGAAGGCGCGAATCAGCGCCAACGGCATGCGCTCGCCGCCGATACGGAAATTCTCGAGCGAACGTTGCGTCTGCGCGCCCCAAAGCCGCGCCGCTGGCACCGCGACCGGGCCCATGCTGTCGCGCTCGGTGCGCATCGCGTCTTTCGCCATGGCCTGCCTCCTCGCCTGACTCTAGGGGATAGTCAGGCGGGCAGGAGCGGTCAAGCCGCGCCCGTTGACATCAGGGATGCGGCGGAACCGGCTTCGGCCACTTGACGAGATCGGCGAATTGCGCGCGCTGTTGCGGCGTCAGGGTCGCCAGGAACGATTCCATCGCTGCGGTCGCTGTTTTCTGAAACGCGAGATGGTTGGCGTCGGCCTGGGCGAGCAGATCGGCGATCTCTTTCTCGTCCGGTTGCGGCTTGGCGAGTTGGTCCCAAATCTGATCGAACAGCGGGCGGTTCTTCTGGAACGTCTCCCGGCGATCCTGGCGCAATGTCGCGATCATGCCGTCGAAGGCGGTGCGTTGGGCGCCGCTCAGATCCATTTCGTGGCTGGCGCGCTCGAACCGCGGGATTGGACCCATCGGCGGGTGCCCGAATTCGGCATGGAAAACGAGATGCCCGATCAGGCCGGCGACGAAGAACACGTTGAAGACGAGCGACACGACGAGCGCGATGACGACGCCGCGTCGCCGTTTCGGGGCGCGGTCAGCGATCTCATTGGCGCTCATATCGCTGCGTCCTCGGTCGAGAAGAAGCTCGTCGGTTGATCGACTGTATCGCCGCTCGCTGACGACGACGAGAACAGATTGTCGTAAGCGCCGGAGCCCAGCGTGAATCCGGCGAGGCCCGTCAGCAGCAGGCAGGCCGCGACCGCGACCCGGGCCACATGCACGCGCCAGCTCCGGAACGCGGGCGATGGGTAAAAGGGTATGACGCGACCGTCGGACAAATCACCGGCCACCAGCGAAGCGGCGCGATCGATGACGCGCTGCGGAGCGGTCGCGTCGCCGGTGCTGCGGGTGGCGACGGTATCGTCAAGCGCCTCGGGATGCATGGCCAGCCACGCCTCGATCGGCTCGGCCGCGAGTTCGCTCAACCGGCCGTCGGCATAAGCCGCCAGGTCGAGCGCGACATCCGCGTCGTCCACGGCTTGGTCCCGCTCGATGCGGTCAAGCGCGTGAAAACGGCGCCAGAGGGCGGCCAAATCGGCCGATTCCTTGTCCCTCGGTTCGCTCATCGTTATCTCCTGCTCAATTTAGGCATGATTGCGCCAATTCATCCCCGTCCGAGCCCCGGTTTTGCGGGGTTTTCGGGGGCAAAATGCTCCCGCAGCTTCAACATCGCCTTGTGGTGGGTGCTGCGAATCGTTTGCGGGTCGACCTTCAGGACGGCGGCGATTTCGGCCACTTCCATGTCCCGGTCGTAAAGCATGGTCAGGATCAGCTTCTGGCGGGGCGACAGCAGTCCGTCCGGCAGCTTGATCCGTTCGGTCGGTTCGGCGGTTACCGCCAGCGCCGATTCCGGCACCGCGTCATAGGGGGTGGTCAGCGGCTGGCGGCGGCGCAGGATGTCGCGCGCGGTCGAACGCGCCACGATGGTCAGCCAAGTCGACAGGCCCGCGCGCGCTGGATCGTAGGTCTTGAGGAGGCGGTAGCCGTCCTTGCACAGCCGGACGAAAACTTCCTGCACCAGATCCTCGACCTCGCCGGCGTCGCGTGCCTGGCTGCGCACCGCCGACACGATCAGCCCGGCGTAACGCCGGACGAAAGCATCCCACTGCGCCTTGCTGCCGCGCACCAAGGCGGCAAGATCGATCGTTTCTGCCACGCGTCGGTCCTAGATCCGTATCGGGCTTACGCCAGTTTGGCGAAGAAGTCGTTGCCCTTGTCGTCGATGACGATGAACGCCGGGAAATTCTCCACCTCGATGCGCCACACCGCCTCCATGCCGAGCTCGGGATACTCCACCACCTCGACCTTCTTGATGCAGTCCTGCGCCAGGCGCGCCGCCGGTCCGCCGATCGAGCCGAGGTAAAAGCCGCCGTGTTTCTTGCACGCGTCGCGCACCTCGGCGCCGCGATTGCCCTTGGCCAGCGTCACGAAGCTGCCGCCTGCTGCCATGAAGGCATCGACGTAGGAGTCCATGCGTCCGGCGGAGGTTGGTCCGAACGAACCCGACGCATAGCCCTGCGGCGTCTTGGCCGGTCCGGCGTAGTAGATCGGATGGTCCTTAGCGTATTGCGGCAGGCCTTCGCCGCGATCGAGCCGCTCCTGCAGATTCGCGTGTGCGCTGTCGCGCGCCACGACCAATGGCCCCGACAGCGACAGCCGTGTCTTGATCGGATATTGCGACAGCGTTTTGCGGATTTGCGCCATCGGCTGCGTGAGGTCGACGCGCACGACGGCGCCGCCGAGCTTCGCTTCGTCGATCTCGGGCAGGTATTGCGCCGGATTGGTCTCGAGCTGTTCGAGAAAGACGCCGTCGACGGTAATCTTGCCAAGGATTTGGCGGTCGGCGGAGCACGACACGCCGATGCCGATGGGGAGACTCCCCCCGTGCCGCGGCAGGCGGATGACGCGCACGTCATGGCAGAAATATTTGCCGCCGAACTGCGCGCCAATGCCCATGGCGCGCGTCAGGCCCAACACCTCCTGCTCGAACCCTGTGTCGCGATACGCTTGGCCGAATTTGTTGCCCCGCGTCGGGAGCGTGTCGAGATAGCGGCAGCTCGCCAGCTTGACGGTCTTCAGGGTGAGCTCGGCCGAGGTGCCGCCGATGACGATCGCCAGGTGATAAGGCGGGCAGGCGGCGGTGCCGAGGGTGCGGATCTTCTCGTCGAGGAACTTGAGCAGTGCCTTGGGATTGAGCGTCGCCTTGCTCTGCTGATAGAGAAACGTTTTGTTGGCCGAGCCGCCGCCTTTGGCAATGAACAGGAATTTGTAGGCATCACCGTCGGCGGCGTAGATCTCGATCTGCGCCGGCAGATTGTCGCCCGTGTTGACCTCGTCGTACATGCCGAGCGGCGCCACCTGGCTGTAGCGCAAATTGGTTTCGGTGAAGGTGCGGCGCACGCCGGCCGAAATCGCCGCTTCGTCGCCGCCGCCGGTCCACACGCGCTGGCCCTTCTTGCCCATGACGATCGACGTGCCGGTGTCCTGGCACATCGGCAGCACCTTGCCGGCGGCGATGTTGGCGTTCTTCAGCAGATCGAAGGCGACGAACTTATCGTTCGCCGATGCCTCCGGATCGTCGAGAATGGCGCGCAACTGCTTCAGGTGGCCCGGCCGCAGCAGATGCTGGCAGTCGAGAAAGGCCTGCCGCGTCAATTCGGTCAGCGCCGGCAATCCCACGGTGACGACGCGTTCGCCGCCGAAGGTGGCAGTCCCGACATGCTCGGTTGTCAGCTTGCGATAGGGCGCGTCGTCCTCGCCCAGCGGGAACATCTCGTGGAAAGCGGCATCCATGCTGCGCTCGCGATCGGGAAAAACGGCCGAGAAAGAGCGTATTACGCCAGCCCGGTCAAGCGCAGCCCCCCGTCGCAAGACCCAAGGAAAGCTGCGGTTTTTCCCTTGTCGGGATGGGCGCTAGATAGTCGGCGGGAACCTTTTTCGCCGCCCATCATCTATGGGTCTATGACGAAGAGGCAGGCCGTGACGCAGATCGCCGGACAACGTGGCGCGGATGCCGAATTGCTGGCGCTGATGCGGCGCGGCGAGCCGGCGGCGTTCGCCGCGTTGATGCGCCAGAACAACCGCCGGCTCTATCGCTTGGCGCGCAGCATCGTGCGCGACGAAAGTGAAGCCGAGGACGTGGTGCAGGAAACCTACGTCCGCGCGCTCGCACATCTCGACGAATTCCGCGGCGAGGCGAGCCTGACGACCTGGCTCGCGCGTATCGCCGCCAACGAAGCGCTCGGCCGCATGCGCCGCCGCCGCCCGACTGTCGATTTGGCGCAGGCCGAAAACGTCGTCGCGCTGCCAGGCGTCGGCGCCATGGTCAATCCGGAGAACGTCGCGGCCCGGCGCGAGATCCGCCATATCATCGAACGCGCAGTCGACGCGCTGCCGGCGAATTTCCGCACCGTCTTCATGCTGCGCGCAGTTGAGCAGATGAGCATCGACGAAACCGCGTCGCTGCTCGGCATTCCCGCCGAAACCGTGAAGACCCGCTTCCATCGCGCCAACCGCCAGTTGCGCCAGGCGTTGAGCGACGAGTTCACCTCGATCCTCGACGACGCGTTTCCGTTCGCCGGCGCGCGCTGCGACGCGCTGATGGGCCGGGTGCTCGCGCGCCTCGGCGTCGTGACTGCAATTTCCGATCCGTCCGTTGCAAGCCTAAAACCGAAGGAGTGAACCATGCGTCGACTGCTCGTTGTATTCGCCCTCTTGGCCTTCATGGCCACGCCGGCTTTCGCCCAGAACGTTTCCAAGGAGCCGCCGGGCGGCGCCTATAAGAAGGTCAGCACGCTCGTGAAGCTGCCGGACTTCCTGCCCGGCATCGGCGTGCTCTATGTCGATCCGAAGACCCTGCCCGCCGGACCGTTTCTGGCCTACGACCACAAGGGCCGGCTGGTCAGCACGATCTACATGATTCCGATCAAGGATTTCGAAGCGCAGAAGAAATTTGAACTCGCGGCGCCGGGCGGCAAGGTCGATCACGTCGATCTTTACTTCAACGCCGGCCATCCCGGCGTCGAAGAGCCGCATTACCACATCGTCCTGTGGCATGTGAACGAGGCCGCCGAGGCCAGTGTCGCGAAGTGAGCGGCACGGGCGCGATGAAACGTCCAAGCTCGTTTTCGCGCCGGACTCTGCTTGCCGGCACGGCGATCACCGTCGCCGTGTCGGCAACGCAGGGCCTGACGCGTTCCGCGCGCGCCGACGACAAGGCGACGAAGGAGCAGGCCAAATACCAGGATCACCCCAACGGCCAGCAACGCTGCGAGATTTGCGTCAATTTCCAGCCGCCGAACCGGTGCGCCTTCGTACAAGGCGACATCAGCCCGAAGGGCTGGTGCCAGTTCTTCGCCGCGCGCGACAACGCGCACTGAGCGCGGCGGCTACTTCTTGCGGAACTGATCGAGGGTAAGGACTTCGGCGCCTTTGCCTGCCGCCTTTTCGCCGGCCTTGTCATCGGCTTTGGCGCGCTTGTCGGCCTTGGCGGCCCGCGGTTTTTCGAGCGGCGTCGGTATTTCGGCCGCGGGCGACTCGTCGTCGGCCTGTTCGTTGGCCGCGGCGACCTGCTGGAACTGTAGGCCGAACTTCACCGCCGGATCGGCGAACGACAGGATGGCCTCGAACGGAATCACCAGCCGTTCGGGCTTGCCGGCGAAGCTCAAGGTCACGCCGAAGCGCGCCTCCTCGACATCGAGATCCCAAAACTGATGCTCGAGCACGATGGTCATGTCGTCGGGGTGCTGCGCGCGCAGGCTCGCCGGCATCTCGACGCCGTCGAAGCCGGTTTTGAAGGTGATGTAGAAGTGATGCGCGCCCGGCAGGCCGTTGGCGGCGGTGCGGGCCAGCGCCTCGCGCACGACGCCGCGGAGCGCGGCCTCGACCATCTTGTCGTAACGCAGAAGGTCTTTCACGCACGCACTCCCGCAAACCAAAAATCAGTGGGGGGCTTCTGTTGCCCGGTGCCCCCCGGACCGCGCTTGCTTAGAGACTAAGCAGCGAGTGCGACAGAGTTATCGTTCGCACTTAGGTTTTGGCCCGATAACGGCGGTACCATGCCGGGCAAAAGACGTACCTTTACAACGCGCGTCGATCCTAGTTCGCCCCCATGACGGCGCGGAGACGATGGCTCCGCGAAACTGGTGGAGGCGCCGGGTACTGCCCCCGGGTCCGCAACGCTTATTCCATACGCTGTTTATCGCCATAGCTGGTTGCCCAGCGCCTTCAATATAAGCGCTTTCGCACTCCCTCAAAAGGGGCGACGAGTCGGCCTTTGCGGGCCGGAAGCGCGCGGTTAGAGTCGCCGCCCATGCCGCTGACACCCGAACAACAGGCCGAAATCGACCGCCAACGTGCCGAGACCCAGCCGACGCGCCGCGCGGTCTCACCCGGCCTGGAAGCGATTCTTTACCAAGCGATTCCCGTGCTCGATCACGGTTTTGTCCGCGTCATCGACTACATGGGCGACGACGCTGCGGTGGTGCAGGCGGCGCGCGTCTCCTATGGCAAGGGGACGAAGAAGGTCACCGAGGATCGCGGCCTCATCCAATATCTGATGCGGCACCGGCACACGACGCCGTTCGAGATGTGCGAGATCAAATATCACGTCAAGCTGCCGATCTTTGTCGCGCGGCAGTGGATCCGCCATCGCACCGCCAACGTGAACGAATATTCGGCGCGCTATTCGATCCTCGACAACGAATTCTACGTGCCGGCGCCCGAGCAGCTCGCGGCGCAATCCGCGACCAACCGCCAGGGCAGGGGCGACGTCCTGCCGCCGAACGAGGCCGCGCGCGTGCTTCATCTCTTGAAGCGCGACGCCGAGACCGCCTATCGCGGCTATGTCGAGATGCTGAACGAGGACGATGCCGGCAAGCCCATCGACGAGAAACGCACCGGCCTCGCGCGCGAGCTGGCGCGCATGAATCTGTCATTGAACTTTTATACGCAGTGGTACTGGAAGACCGATCTGCACAATTTGCTCAATTTCCTGAGCCTGCGCGCCGACGCGCACGCGCAATACGAAATCCGCGTCTATGCCGAGGCGATGATCGAAACGCTCGAGAAGTGGGTGCCGATCACCGCCGAAGCGTTCCGGCAATACCGGCTCGGCGGCGCGCATCTGTCGGCCAACGGACTCGCGGTGGTGAAGAAGCTGCTCGCCGGCGAAAAGGTGACGCAGGAAGCAAGCGGCCTCTCGAAGCGGGAGTGGACCGAGCTGATGGAGGCGTTGGGACGGAGTTAAGGTGTTTTCTTTAAGGCTTTGAGGCGCTTCACCAGCGAGTCTAATTGGTAGACCGCCTTGAGGATTTCCTTGCAGAGGTCGATGGCGGCTTCGACTTCGACTTTGCCGATATCATCATAGACCTTCGCTTCCAAGTGCGCCGCGTCGTTGCCGAGGATGCGCAGCTCGTCTGCGGCGTCGAGCAGCTCTTTCGGCACCACAATGACGGAATGCAGTGCGGTCAAACGCTCCTTCAGGTCTTTACCCTTGGCTCCCTTTATCAGCACATATCTCTTCGAGGGTGCGCCGAACCATTATCGCTGAAGATTTGAAACACTGGTTCGCGTGATCGGTCAGAGCCTCTTCAAAGCTGGCAAGTATTTTCGGAGGTATTCCCACCGGATCAAAGTCAAGCCTTTCAGCCGGATATGCAGTGATGCTTGCGCCGTTTGTTATTATAAATACGAGTTCCTTACATTCGGGATTGGGGCACGCACGCATTCCCGCAAAACTCTGTTGTGAGAGCCGCACATCAGCAACGTTTGTTAGTCCCGAGAATGCGCCATTGCGCCGGCATGCTGGGCACCTGAGATTAACAACATTCGGACCCGAGGTCTGCGCGCCAGCGAAGTATTTGGCCATCTGAGGCGCTCCCCTACTGCACCACGATCCGCGGCGCTCGCTTCTCCGCGCCGCCGCTGAGTTTCTCCCAAATCCGCGTCGCGATCTGCTTGTAGACTTGGGCGTGCGGGCTGTCGGGTTGGGCGACGACGATCGGCTTGCCGCCGTCCGACGTCTCGCGGATCGCCACGTCCAAGGGCAGCTCGCCCAGGAATTCGGTGCCGAGCTTCTCCGCCTCTTTGCGCGCGCCGCCGTGGCTGAAAATTTCGGTGCGCTCGCCGCAATGCGGGCAGAGGAAATAGCTCATGTTCTCGATGAATCCCAAGACCGGCACGTTCACCTTGCGGAACATGTTGAGGCCCTTGCGTGCGTCCATCAGCGCGATGTCCTGCGGCGTCGAGACGATCACCGCACCTGCCAAGGGTACCTGCTGCGCCATGGTGAGCTGCGCGTCGCCGGTGCCGGGCGGCATGTCCACCACCATCACGTCGAGCTCGCCCCAATTGACGTCGCGCAGCATTTGACTGAGTGCGCTTTGCACCATGGGCCCGCGCCAGATCATCGGTGTATCTTCGGCGACGAGGAAGCCCATCGACATGCAAGAGACGCCGTGATTGTGCATCGGCTCGAGGCGCTTGCCGTCACGCGAGTTCGGCTTGCCGGATATTCCGAGCATGCGCGGCATCGACGGGCCGTAGATATCGGCGTCGAGCACGCCGACCTTGCGGCCGATCGCCGCGAACGCCAGCGCCAAGTTCGCCGCTGTGGTCGATTTGCCGACGCCGCCTTTGCCCGAGGCGACGGCGATGATGAATTTGACACCGGGCACCGCCGGCTTCTCGGCTTGCGGCGTGCCATGCGCGTGAGCATGGCCACGCGGCGGCTGCGGCGTGCCGTGCATGGCTTCGGCGGTTAGCACCGCGCTCACCGACAGGACGCCGGGTAGCGCCTCGACGGCCTTCTCGGCGGCGCGGCGCAGCGGCTCGAGCTTCGGTCCGCGCGCGCGATCGACTTCGATGGCGAATCCGACATGGCCTTCGCGGATCGACAGGCCTGAAATCATGCCGAGCGTCACGATGTCCTGGCCGCGATCCGGATCGGCGATGCGCTTCAGCGCCGCGAGCACGTCTTTTTCTAAAACCTCTGTCACAATCGCCGCCCTCAATTTCTTGACAACACCGGCCGTTCGGCCCGCTTATACCGACCCAGCGGGGATATGGACAGCGCGCGATGAGTTGGCAACCTCCGGGTGGTGGCGGCGGTGGGCCGTGGGGCGGCGGCGGTTCGCCGTGGGGACGCGGCGGCGGCGTGCGGCCCCCCGATTTCGAAGGTTTGCTGCGCCGTTTGCAGGAGCGCATCCGCAATACGCTGCCCGGCAAGACCGGCCGCGGCAAAGGCGTGTTCGTCGTCATCGCCGCGGTGATTGTGCTGTGGCTCGCGAGCGGCATCTATGTCGTCGATCCCGACGAGCTCGGCGTGGTGTTGCGCTTCGGCGCCTATAACCGGCGCGCCGAGCCCGGCCTCAATTATCACCTGCCGACGCCGTTCGAGGGCGTGTTGATCCCCAAGGTCACGCGCGTCAACCGCATCGAAATCGGCTACCGCACCGGCGCGGCACCCCAGAACGTTCCCGAGGAATCGCTGATGCTGACCGGCGACGAGAACATCGTCGACATCAACTTCACGGTCTTCTACCTGATCAAGAACGCGCAGGATTACCTGTTCAACATCCGCGATCCCGACGGCACGGTGAAGGTCGCGGCCGAAAGCGCCATGCGCGAGGTCATCGGTCATACGCTGATCGCCAGCGCCTTCGCCGAAGGCCGCGGCAAGATCGAGACCGACACCAAGACGCTGTTGCAGCAGATCCTCGATAGCTATCACAGCGGCATCGAGATCACCCAGGTGCAGCTCCAGAAGGTCGATCCGCCGGCGCCGGTGATCGATGCCTTCCGCGACGTGCAAAGCGCCAAGATCGATCAGCAGCGCTACATCAACGAGGCGCAGACCTATGCCAACAATCTCGTGCCGGTGGCGCAAGGCGACGCTTCGCGCCTTGTCCAAGAGGGGCAGGCGTACAAGGCGCAGGTTGTGCTTCAGGCGCAGGGCGACGCAGCGCGCTTCCTTTCGGTCTACAACGCCTACAAGGCGGCACCGGACGTCACGGCGCGGCGGCTCTACATCGAAACGCTCGAAGGCATCCTCAAGGACACCAACAAGGTGATGGTCGACAAATCGGCGAGCGGCGCCGGCGTCGTGCCCTATCTGCCGTTGCCGACCTTTGCCGCGCCGGCGAAGCCGGCGGGGAGTCAGCCATGAGCACCCGGCTGACTGCTATTGTCGCTGCGCTCGTCGTCATCGCACTGGTTTTGGTCTACACCACGTTCTTTACCGTCAACCAGATCGAGCAGGGGCTGGTGCTGCAATTCGGCAACCCGATCCGGGTCATCGAGACGCCGGGCCTGCACGTCAAGATACCGCTGGTGCAGGACGTCGTGCTCTACGACCGCCGCATCCTCGATTTCGAGCCGCCGCAGGAAGAGGTGATCGCCGCCGACCAGAAGCGTCTGGTGGTCGATGCCTATGCCCGCTGGCGCATCGACAATCCGCTGCAATTCTACCAGACCCTCGGCACCGAAACCGTGGCGCGCGCACGGCTCAGCGCGCTGATCAGCGCCAGCCTGCGCCGCATCATCGGCAACGTCGCGTTGCAGGACGTCGTCGCCGACAAGCGCGCACAGATCATGGCGCAGGTGCGTGATGAGGTCGGCGTCCAAGCGAAGCCGTTCGGCATCGAACTGGTCGACGTGCGCATCCGCCGCGCCGATCTGCCCGAGGAGAACAGCGAGGCGGTCTATGCACGGATGAAATCGGAACGGCAGCGCGAAGCTGCCGCCTTCCGCGCCGATGGCAAGCGCCAGTCCACCACCATCCGCGCCGATGCCGACCGCCAGCGCATCCAGATCCTCGCCGACTCGCAGAAGCAGTCGCAGATCCTGCGCGGCCAGGGCGATGCCGAGGCGATCAAGATCTATGCCGACGCCTACAACCAGGATAAGGGCTTCTTCGCCTTCTACCGCTCGCTGCAGGCTTACAAGGATGCGCTCGGCGGCTCGAACACCACCTTCGTCCTGTCGCCACAAAGCGAATTCTTCAAATATCTCGAAGCCGGGCCGGAAGGACTAAGCGGCACCGCCAAGCCGGCACCCGCGCGTTAGCGCCGCGCCATGAAGGATTTCGCCACGGCGCTTGCGCTCGCCGCCGTCATCGAAGGCGTGTTGCTCGCGCTTTTCACCCGGCCGATGCAGAAAATGATGGCGGAATCCGCGCTACTGCCGGCCAACGTGCTGCGCTGGGCCGGCGTCATCGCCACCGCCATCGGCGTCGCCGCAATCTGGGCCATCCGTCATTGAAGGCGCCGCCGCCAGGCTGGTTTGCCGGCGCGATAACGCCTAAAATATCCGTTAGGTAGCCATCCCCATCCTTGTTCGGAGTCATTCGTGACCGTGCCTCATCGTCTGGTGCTTGCGAGCCGTGCGCTCGCCTTGGTCGTCGCTACCGCGGTCGCGACATCGGCTTTTGCGCGTCCGGCGCCCGACAGCTTCGCCGATCTCGCGGCACGCTTGCTGCCGGCCGTGGTCAATATCTCGACGACGCAGACGCTGCCGGACAAAAGCGAAAAGAACGGCCGCGGCCCGGACATGCCGCAATTTCCGCCGGGCTCGCCGTTCGAGGAATTCTTCAAGGACTTCCTCGACAAGAACCGGCCGGGCGGCCAGCCGCAGTCGCTGCCGCGGCACGCCACTTCGCTCGGTTCGGGATTCATCATCGATCCGTCGGGCCTGGTCGTGACCAACAATCACGTCATCGCCGACGCCGACCAGATCACCGTCACCTTGCAGGACGACACCAACTTCAAGGCTGAGGTCGTCGGCAAGGACAGCAAGACCGATCTCGCGCTATTGCGCATCAAATCGTCGAAGCCGCTACCCTTCGTGAAATTCGGCGACAGCGACAAGTCGCGCGTCGGCGATTGGGTGCTGGCGATCGGCAATCCATTCGGCCTCGGCGGCACAGTCACGGCTGGCATCCTCTCGGCGCGCGCGAGAGAGATCAATTCGGGCCCCTACGACGATTTCCTGCAGACCGACGCGGCGATCAATCGCGGCAATTCCGGCGGCCCGATGTTCGACATGGACGGCGACGTCATCGGCATCAACACCGCAATCTTTTCGCCCTCGGGCGGTTCGATCGGCATCGGCTTCGCGATCCCTGCGAGCGAGGCGAAGCCCGTCATCGAGCAGATCCAGAAATACGGCCACGCGCGGCGCGGCTGGCTCGGCGTCAACATCCAGAGCGTGACCGATGAGATCGCTGAAAGCCTCGGGCTCGACAAACCCAAGGGCGCGCTGATCGCCAGTGTATTCGACGGCGGACCGGCGCAAAAGGCGGGCATCCAGCCGGGCGACGTCGTGCTGACCTTCGACGGCAAATCGGTGGTCGACATGCGGCATCTGCCGCGCATCGTCGCCGAGACGCCGATCGACAAGAGCGTCAAGGTGACGGTGTGGCGCAAGCACAAGGAGCTGACATTCGACGTCAAAGTCGGCGAGCTCAAGGACAATGTCCAGCAAGCGTCGGCGACGACGAACAAAGCACCAGCGCCGCCGCCCGGCACGGCGGTCAAAACACTTGGGCTCTCGGTCGCCGACCTGACGCCTGAGTTGCGCGAACGCTATCAACTCGCCAACGATAGCGCCGGCGTCGTCGTCACCGATGTCGATAAGGACGGCCCGGCCGCCGAAAAAGGCATGCGCGCCGGCGACGTCATCACCGAAGTCGCTCAGGAATCCGTCAAGACACCTGCCGACGTGGTCAAAAAGGTCGACGCTGCGACCAAGGCGGGCCGCAAATCGCTGCTGCTGTTGGTCGACCGGCAGGGCGATTTGCGCTTCTACGCCTTGAAGATCGGCAGTTGAGCCGCACTCAGCTTGTCAGGTGAAACGCCTGCTCGAGCGCGGTGAGGATGTACTGCATCGCAAGCGCGGCGAGGATCAGCCCCATGACGCGGCTGATGGCGTTGATGCCGCTGTCGCGCAGCACGCGATGCACCCAGCGCGCGCCCAGGAGGCACGCGAGCGTCAGCGCCAGCATGAGGACGACCAGGATGCCGACGGTAATCTGGTCGCTGACCGGGTAGGTTTCGGCGTCGGTCAGCAGCAACACCGTCATGATCGATTTCGGGCCTGCCATGTAGGGGATCGCCAGCGGATGGACCGCCGGGTTGCTGCCGTCGGCCGGGTCGTGGCGCAGGCTGTCCTCGAACACCATTCGCAGCGACATCAGCAACAGGACCAGGCCAGCCGCGATCTGGAAGGCGTGCAGCTCGATGCCCAGCGCCGCCAGCACCTCTTGGCCGACCGCGATGAAGCCCAGCAGAACGCCGCCGGCGATCAGCACCGCCTGGATGGCAATCCGGCGCTTGGCCGCGGCGCTCAATTTGCCGGTGACGCCGATGAATTCCGGCACGACTAGGATTGGATTGACGGCCACCAAAAGCAGCACGAAATCCTGCAACAACTTTTGCGCCATGCGCTCCCCCGTCGTTGGCGCACCATGATAACGGCGCCGTCGCGGCTTGGCATCAGCCGCCGACGATCTCGTCCTGGTGGTAGCCTTGAGCAAACAGCGCGGCGGTCAAATCGGCGTGGTCGATGCGATGACGCGCGCGCGGTGCGACGTTTGGGTGCGAATGAAAGGCGATGCCGAGGCCGGCGGCGCCGATCATCGGCAGATCGTTGTCGCCGTCGCCGATGGCGAGCGTATCGGCGAGCTTGAGGCCGCGTTCGGCGGCTGTTTTCGTCAGTGTCGCGAGCTTGCTGTCGCGGGTGAGGATCGGTTCGGCGACGCCGACGATAGTGCCGTTCTCGATCACGAGCCGATTGGCGAAAGCCCGATCGAATCCGATCTGCCGCGCCACCGGATCGGCAAAGACGGTGAAGCCGCCCGAAACCAGCAGCGTCAGCGCGCCGTGCTTGCGCATGGTCGCGACCATCGCCTTCGCGCCGGCGGTGGTGCGAATGCGCTGCGCCGCCCGGTCGAGCAACGTCGTCGATTTGCCGCGCAAGAGCGCGACGCGCTCGCGCAAGGTCGTGGCGAAGTCGAGTTCGCCGTTCATGGTGCGCCGTGTGATCTCCGCGATCTGTTTCTCGATTCCGGCGAATTTCGCGATCTCCACCAGCATCTCGTTGGCGATCGCCGTCGCTTCCATGTCGGACAATAACAGTCGCTTCCGGCGGTCCGCCGCCGGTTGCGCCAAAGCATCCACCGGCGGCCCATCGAAGCCGAGCCCCAGGGCGCTGCGCACCGCCGCTTCGGCCTGGTCGGGGTCGAGCTCGTCGAACGGGATGTCGACGGCGCGCCGCGCCGCCAGCCAATCGGTGCTACCGAGCTTCGCGCCCAAACGGTCGAGCGCGCGCGCGGCGTCGTCGGCCCAAGGCTGCGCATCCGCCTTGGCGTCGGCCGCGATCAAGGTGAGGACGCTTGCTGCCATGCGCGCCCTTATCGCCCGCCGGCACCGGCAAAGGCAAGGCATCGACCGGCATGCTAGAAAGCCGGCATGACGTCAGATGAACGACCGGTGATCGTCGTTGCGGGCCCGACGGCAAGCGGCAAATCGCGGCTCGCGCTGGCCGTCGCGCGCGAATTCGCTGGCACGATCATCAACGCCGACAGCATGCAGGTTTATCGCGATTTGCACGTACTGACGGCGCGGCCGTCCGACGATGAATTGGCGCTCGTGCCGCACCGGCTTTATGGCGCGATCGATGCCGCCGAAAGCTGCTCGGCGGGACGCTGGCGCGATCTCGCGTTGATCGAGATCGCGCGGGTGCGGCGTGAGCGGCGGTTGCCAATTCTGGTCGGCGGCACGGGACTCTATCTATCGGCGCTGCTTGAGGGCATCGCCGACATCCCGGCGGTGCCGGCGGCGGTCGCTGCTGAGGCGCGCGCCTTACATGCGCGGCTCGGCGGCGCGGAGTTCCGCCGTACGCTGGCATCGCTCGATCCGGCGTCGGCGGCAAAGCTGCCGGCGGCCGATACCCAGCGCCTGGTGCGCGCCTTCGCTGTCGTCCGTGCCACGGGCATTCCACTCAGCACGTGGCAGCAACGTCAGGCGCCCCATCGCGGACCGGCGGCCG
This sequence comes from Allostellaceae bacterium, assembly GCA_035934995.1. Classification (GTDB taxonomy): domain Bacteria; phylum Pseudomonadota; class Alphaproteobacteria; order ATCC43930; family CGMCC-115725; genus REEB95. The sequence continues at coordinate 4,212 of DASYXI010000045.1, read as the reverse complement.
GCGCCGTGATCGTGCTGCCGCCGCGCAACGCGCTCTACGCCGCGATCGGCCGGCGGCTCGAGCGCATGTTCGCCGACGGCGCGATCGATGAAGTACGCATTCTTTTGGCGCGACAGCTATCGCCGCTGCTGCCGGCGATGAAGGCTGTCGGCGTGCGCGAGATCGGCGGCTATATCGCCGGCGAATATACGCGAGACGCGGCGCTCGCTGCAGCGCAGCAAGCAACCCGCCGCTACGCCAAGCGGCAGTACACGTGGTTCCGGAACCGCCTGCCGGCGAGCAAGAAATTACGAAAAATCGTCCTAGACGCGCAATTTTCGGAAACGGTGCTGCCTGAAATATTTTCATTTATTCGTCAGTTTCTGTTGACCGAGTCTAAGTAGCCCTCTAGGCTTCGATTTTTCGCGGCAAAGCGGCCCCTTCGCGGCCCTTTCCTCGCACTTGGCGGGGATCAGAGGGACGAAAGGGACGCGTGTTCTTTTGTGCAGGGCAAGACGAATGGCGGCGCAACCCGAAATCCGGGAGATGAACGGAGCCGAAATCGTGATCCGCGCCTTGGTCGATCAGGGCGTCGAGGTCGTCTTCGGCTATCCCGGCGGCGCCGTGCTGCCGATCTATGACGCGCTGTTCAAACAGAACCGCCTGCGCCACATCCTGGTGCGGCACGAGCAGGGGGCGGTGCACGCCGCCGAAGGTTACGCACGCTCATCGGGCAAGGTCGGCGTCGTGTTGGTCACCAGCGGTCCGGGCGCGACCAATACGGTCACCGGCCTCACCGACGCATTGATGGATTCCGTACCCGTTGTCTGTCTCACCGGCCAGGTGCCGACGCATCTCATCGGCAACGACGCGTTCCAGGAAGCCGACACGACCGGCATCACGCGGCCGTGCACCAAGCACAATTATCTGGTGAAGGACGTCAACGATCTGGCGCGCGTGATCCACGAAGCGTTCATGGTCGCGAGCACGGGCAGGCCGGGCCCCGTCGTTGTCGACCTGCCCAAGGACGTGCTGTTCGCGCCCGGCCTCTACGTGCCGCCTGAAAGCGCGCCAAAGCGCAAATCCTATCGGCCGCAGGTGAAGCCGGAGGCGTCGCGCATTGCCGCCGCCGCGCAACTCATCACGTCGGCGAAGAAGCCGTTGTTTTACGCTGGCGGCGGGCTGATCAATTCGGGCCCGCGGGCCTGCGCGCTGTTCACCGAGTTTGTGCGCCTCACCGGCTTTCCGGTGACGCTGACGCTGATGGGGCTTGGGGCTTACCCGGCGACAGACAAACAGTATCTCGGCCTCGTCGGCATGCATGGCACGTTCGAATCGAACAACGCGATGCATGATTGCGACCTGATGATCAACATCGGCGCGCGTTTCGACGACCGCGTCACGGGCAAGGTCGCCGCCTTTGCGCCGCATTCGCGCAAGATTCACGTCGACATCGATCCGTCGTCGATCAACAAGAACGTGCGCGTCGATCTCGCCGTTGTCGGCGATTGTGCAGAAGTGCTGACGGCCTTGCTCGCCGAGCTGAAGGCGCAAAAATACAAACCGGATCCCGCGCGCATCGCGCCATGGTGGAAGCAGATCGAAACCTGGCGCAAGCGCGACAGCCTGCGGTACGCCAAGTCGGACGCGATCATCAAGCCGCAATATGCGATCGAGCGGCTCTATGCTCTGACGCGCGGCCGCGACGTTTTCATCACGACCGAGGTCGGTCAGCATCAGATGTGGGCGGCGCAGCTCTTTAAATTCGACCAGCCGTTCCACTGGATGACGTCGGGCGGCCTCGGCACCATGGGTTATGGCTTGCCCGCGGCGATGGGCGTGCAGCTCGCGCATCCCGAAGCGCTGGTCATCGACATCGCTGGCGAAGCGTCGATCCTGATGAACATCCAGGAGATGTCGACCATCTGCCAATATCGCCTGCCGGTGAAGGCATTCATCCTCAACAACCAGTACATGGGTATGGTGCGGCAGTGGCAGGAACTGCTGCATGGCGGCCGCTATTCCGAAAGCTACACCGCGGCGCTGCCGGATTTCGTCAAGCTCGCCGAGGCGTTCGGCGCGGTCGGCATGCGCGCCGAGAAGCCGGCCGACGTCGATCGCGTCATCAAGGAGATGATCGCGGTCGACCGCCCGGTGATCGTCGACGTCCAGGTCGATCCGACGGAGAACTGCTTCCCGATGATCCCGTCGGGGGCGGCGCATAACGAAATGCTCCTCGGCCCCGAGGATAAACAGGCGTCCGGCCGGATCTCGGAAGAGGGCATGGTCCTGGTCTGAGATCGCGATGATCGCTCCCGAAACCGTCGCAAAGCACACGATGGCCGTGCTCGTGGATAACGAGCCGGGTGTGCTCGCGCGCGTCATCGGCCTGTTCTCGGGCCGCGGCTACAACATCGAAAGCCTGACCGTCGCCGAAACCGATCCGAAGAACAAGCTGTCGCGCATCACCATCGTCACCTCGGGCACGCTGATGATCATCGAGCAGATCAAGGCACAACTGAACCGCATCGTGCCGGTGCACGGCGTGCACGATCTCGGCGAGGAAGGCGCGTTCGTCGAACGCGAGCTCGCGCTGGTCAAGGTCACCGGCGGCGCAGACAATCGCGCCGAGACCATGCGCGTTGCCGACATCTTTCACGCCCGCGTGGTCGATACCACGCCCGAGAGCTATGTTTTCGAGATGACCGGCTCGACCGAGAAGCTCAATGCTTTCATCGACTTGATGACGCCGCTCGGCGTCGTCGACATTTCCCGCACCGGCGTCGTCGCGATCGCGCGCGGTTCCGGTAAGTTCTGACCCAACCGTTTTCGCCTTCGGAGGAGTTTTTCCATGCGTGTTTATTACGATCGCGACGCCGATGTGAACTTGATCAAGGGCAAGAAGGTCCTGGTCGTCGGTTACGGCAGCCAGGGCCACGCCCATGCCATGAACCTGCGTGATAGCGGCGTGAAAGAGGTGCGCGTCGCGCTGCGGCCCGGCTCGGCCACCGCCAAAAAGGCGGAAGCCGCCAAGTTCCAGGTCGTCTCGCCGGCCGACGGCGCCAAATGGGCGGACGTGGTCATGGTCCTCACGCCCGATGAGCTGCAAGCCAAGCTCTACAACGACGATCTGAAGCCGAACATGCGGCCGGACACGGCGCTCGCCTTCGCGCACGGCTTCAACATCCATTTCAAGCTGATCGAGCCGCGTCCCGACATGGACGTGTTCATGATCGCGCCGAAAGGGCCTGGTCACACCGTGCGCGCGGAATATGTCCGCGGCGGCGGCGTGCCATGCCTCGTCGCAGTTGCGCAAAATCCGTCGGCCAATGCGCTCGAGCTCGCGCTCAGCTACGCCTCGGCGATCGGCGGCGGCCGCGCCGGCGTGATCGAGACGACGTTCAAGGAAGAATGCGAAACCGATCTCTTCGGCGAGCAGTGCGTTTTGTGCGGCGGCCTCACCTCGCTGATCATGGCCGGCTATGAAACGCTGGTCGAAGCTGGCTACGCGCCGGAGATGGCGTACTTCGAATGCCTGCACGAGGTGAAATTGATCGTCGACCTGATGTACGAGGGCGGCATTGCCAACATGCGCTACTCGGTGTCGAACACCGCCGAGTACGGCGACTATGTGAGCGGCCCACGCATCATCGATGCACGCGTGAAAGCGGAAATGAAACGCGTGCTCAACGACATTCAGTCCGGACGTTTCGCGCGCGAATGGGTGCTCGAGAACGCGGCGGGTCAGGCGAGCTTCAAAGCAATGCGCCGTCGCGGTGCCGAACATCCGGTGGAGCAGATCGGTGAAAAGCTGCGCGCGATGATGCCGTGGATTTCTGCCAACCGGCTGGTCGACAAATCCAAGAACTAGCGAGGCGTGGCGCCGGTTACCGCCACAGAAAGCTTGCGATACCGCGGCAAGCCGGGCTAAACATAGTACCGGCCTTGATTTTTTCGCCTTACCAGGGAACCGGCCTATGGCGCCAGGCGGCGGCGCGGGTCGATAGAAAGCGGGCAAATATGGCCATGACGTTTGCAGCCAAGGTTAACCGGGCGTTTCCGCGCCGGGTTGACTGCGTCTGCCGTCTGGCTGGCCCGGCGCGGGGGAACGGCGGCACGCTGCGACTTAGCTGCCCCTGAGCGCGGGCGCGATGGAGCCCGCTCGCGTTCGAGGGGCATCGGCCACGGCTCAACGTTATTTCCCTGAGACATGAGGAATCGCGCCATGGGCGC
>DASYXI010000044.1:0-45995 GCA_035934995.1 Allostellaceae bacterium | reverse complement strand
GGGAGTTGCGCCTGATATAAAGGCGGCGGGGGAGGCGGATCCGTGAACTGGGGGCTCATCGCCAAGATCGTCGGCTCGGGCGCGGTGCTGCCCGGCAGCAATTTCGTCTTCCAGCAGGCGGGCACCCGGGACCTGGCGCTGGACGCGGTGCTGATGCTGGCCGGCGGCGCCGTCTTCATCTGGGGCATGCGCCAGCGGTGAAGCGGCTGTTCGGGCTGGTCGCCCTGGCGCCCGCGCTGGCACAGGCCGCGCCGCTGACCGCCGTGGTCAGCAACGTGTGCAGCGACCGGGGGCAGGTGATGCTCTCGGTCTATGTCGGGCCGGACTGGCTCGACGAGCACACCGACGGGCGCGACTTCCAGCAGCTTGCGCACAAGGGCGAGGTCGTGTTCCAGCTCGACCTGCCGCCCGGCACCTATGCCGCGGCGACCTATCACGACGCCAACGGTAACGGCAAATTCGACAAGAACGTGCTCGGCTGGCCGCTCGAGGGCTTCGGCTTCTCCAACAACGCCACCGTGCTGTTCTTCACCCCGCCGAGCTTCGCCCAGGCGAGTTTCAAATTGCCGCCGGAGGGCGCGGCGGTGACGTTGCCGATGGCCTACTGGTCGGGTTGTTGAGCGCCGTGCCGCCCCGGAATAAGGTGGCGGCATGGGGTTCGATTTCGACCTCTTCACCATCGGCGGCGGCTCGGGCGGCGTCGCGGCGTCGCGTCGCGCCGCGAGCCACGGCGCCCGGGTCGCGATCGCCGAGCGCTCGCGCTGGGGCGGCACCTGCGTCATCCGCGGCTGCGTGCCGAAGAAGCTGCTGGTCTATGCCGCGCATTTTGCCGACGAGGCGGCGGGCGCCGCCGGCTATGGCTGGCGCGTTGCAAAGCCGGTGCATTCCTGGCCCGAGCTGATCGCCGCCAAGAACCAGGAGACCTCACGCCTCGAAGGCGTCTATCGCAAGCTGTTGAGCGACGCCGGCGCGCGGCTCATCGAAGGCCGCGCCAAGCTGATCGACGCGCATACGATCGAGGTCGACGGCCAGCGCCTGACATCTGCCAACATCCTGCTCGCCATCGGCGGCCATCCGGTGACGCCCAAGATTCCGGGCGTCGAGCACGTCATTTCGTCGAACGAGGCGCTCGACCTGCCCAAGCTGCCGCGCAACATCGTCATCGTCGGCGGCGGCTATATCGCGGTCGAGTTTGCCGGCATTTTCGCGGGCCTCGGCGCGTCGGTGCAGCTGGTGATCCGCGGCGAAGAGCTGTTGAACGGCTTCGACGACGATGTCCGCGTCCACCTGAGCCGCGAAATGCGCGCGCGCGGCATCGTCATCCATAATCGCACCGAGATCACCGCGATCAAGAAGCAAGGCGCCAACTTCAGCCTCGCCACCAAGGCCGGCGGCACGGTGTCGGCCGATTGCGTCATGTATGCGACCGGCCGCCTGCCCAACACCACGGGCATGGGCCTGACGGAAATCGGTGTCGCGCTCCATCCCGAAAGTGGCGCGATCAAGGTCGACGAGTGGTCGCGCACGTCGGTGCCGAACATCTATGCCATCGGCGACGCCACCGACATGCTCAACCTGACGCCGACGGCCATCGCCGAGGGCCGCGCGCTGGCCGAAACGCTGTTCAACAACAATCCGATCTGTGCCCGGCTCGAGATCGTGCCGACGGCGGTGTTTTCCAATCCGACCATCGGCACCGTGGGCCTGACCGAGGCCGAGGCGCGCGCGGCGCACACCGCGATCGACGTCTATCGCACCGTCTTCCGGCCGCTGAAGAACACGCTCTCCGGCCGCGACGAGAAGACGCTGATGAAGCTGGTCGTCGACCGCGCCAGCGATCGCGTCTTGGGTGCGCACATGGTCGGGCCGGACGCACCGGAGATCATCGGCGGTCTCGCCGTCGCGCTCACCTGCGGCGCTACCAAGACCCAGTTCGATCGCACCATCGGCATCCATCCGACGGCGTCGGAGGAGTTCGTCACCCTGCGCACCAAGGCGCCGGAGCCCAAAGCCGCCAAAGCGGCGGAGTAGGGCGCCGCGGACTAGTCGGTCTCCGCCGGCACGGTGATCGCCGCCGGCGTTTCGCCCGCGGCGGTCATCCGGTCCGCCTCCTGCTCCAGTCCCATCCACCGCAGCTTGGAGATCAGCGTGCAGCGGTCGTGATCTTGATTCGTCCGCTCGTGGCGCGGATCGCGTTGTGCCGATTTCGGCATCATGTTTCTCTCCCTAGAACTTGGGCCGCTTATCTATTCTGCGGCGGCGACGTGCGTCGTGCCGCCATGCGGTGCGCGCTTCGCGTAGTCGCGCGCATCGTCGAGCGTCTCGCTCATCCGCTTATTGAGAAGCTTCATCACTTCCGCGCTCGATTTGGTGGCGTGGTCGGCGAGGTCGCAGATGCCTTCGAGCGCATGCCGCGTGCAGGCGGCGCTTTTGCCGATCTGGTCCTCGAACGCGCCGGGTTTGCGCAGCGTCTCTTCGAACAGCTCGGCGAAATCCTGCATCGCCTGGCGCGTCAGTTCCATGTGCCGTGTCGCCAGCATTTGTGCACTTTCATTCCACAGCTTGTTCGCTTCGACCAGCGCGGCCCAGTTGCGGCGTTGGCTGTCCATCATCGCCTCGTAGTTGAAGGCGAACATCGGCCATTCGCCCATCATCTTGGCGAACGCGTTGCCGGCGGCGCCGGCATCGGTGACGGTTCCGTTGGTCTTGGCCATGCGGTTTTCTTTCGGAAGTAGCAGCCAGCACCCGGTGCTGGCGCCGGGATTCGATCACGAAAGCTCTGCAGTGATCCCCCTCGATGTCCTCGGGTCGATACCGGAGGGCCGGGACGACGATCGGGCGTCGAGGATGTTCCGCCGACACTTTCGCGCCACGCGCGGCCGCGCGTCCATCGGGTGAACACTCTAGACGCGGCAAAAATTCGCGCCGCGCCGGTCACGGCGCGGATGACTTATCCACTGCTGTGGATATTCTTGTGCACAACCTTCGACACCGTCATCGCGCGTTCATCGCGATGTCGCCGATCCATCGTCGAAGCGTCATGGGAAGGGCGGCGGCGCGCGGCTTATACAACATGCCAAGAATGTTATATAAGGCGGTTGTGCGGCGCTATAGTATGCAAATCACTCTATTCACATATATCATTCGTTGAAATCGGGCTTCCGCGAGCCGGGTCATGGATCACGCCGTCCGCAGCATCAGGGTCGAATCGCTCGCGCATCGCTATGGCCGCGCCCAGCCGGTGCTCGACGATGTCAGCTTCAGCGTCGGCAAAGGCGAAATCGTCGCCGTCGTCGGCCGCAGCGGCGGCGGCAAGTCGACGCTGCTGCAGATCATCGCCGGCTTCGCGCGGCCGACCTCGGGGCGCGTTTTCGTTGCCGATAAACCGGTGGCGGCGCCGACGCCGGCCTGCGTTCTCATGTTTCAGGAGCCGTCGCTTTATCCGTGGATGAATGTGGCGCAGAACATCGCCATCGGTCTCGACTTTGCGGGGCGCGGCCGTCAGGCACAGGCGCGCGTGGCCGAATTGTTGAAACTGGTTCAACTCGAGGAATGGGCCGGCACCAACGTCCAGCGGCTTTCGGGCGGACAGCAGCAGCGCGTCGCCTTTGCCCGCTCGCTGGCGCCCGAGCCCGAAGTGCTTTTGCTGGACGAGCCGTTCTCCGGTCTCGATCCGCTGACGCGCGTCGCGCTGCAATACGAGGTGCGCGAGATCGCGCGCCGCATCGGCCTCACGGTGGTGATCGTCAGCCACGATTTCGACGAGGCGATCACGCTCGCCGATCGCGTGCTGGTGCTCGCCGGCCGGCCGGGCCGCATCGTCGGCCAGGTCGCGGTCACCATCGAGGGCACGCGCAAGCGCGAGACCATGGAGTTCCGCCGCCTCCGCGCGCAGCTCGCGGATTTGTTCCACACCGCCGACCAAGGCGCCGCCGCGATGGCGGCGGCGGGCTAGGGCGGTCGTCACCACTTATATGATTGAAAGGTCGCAGTTCATGGACGCCACCGACGGCAAAGAGTTTCCCCTGATCAACGCGGCGCTGCGCCATGTTTCGCGCCGCGACGTGCTGGATTATTTCGCCGCCGGCGGCATGGCCGCGCTGGCGTCGGCGCTGCCCGAGCGGGCGCGCGCCGCCGATCCCGACGCCGACGAGACCGTGCGCATCGGCTATCTGCCGATCACCGACGCCGCCTCGCTGCTGGTAGCACACGCCAACGGCTATTTCGAGGACGAAGGCCTCAAGGTGGCGCCGCCGACGCTGATCCGCGGCTGGGCCGAGATCGCCGAAGGCTTCGTGGCGCGCCGCTTCAATGTCGTGCACCTGCTCAATCCGGTGCCGGTGTGGATGCGCTACAACAACAAGATCCCGGCCAAGATCATGGTCTGGGGCCACACCAACGGCTCGGGCATCGTCGTCGGCCATCAGACCGGCATCAAAAGCTTCGCCGATCTCGGCGGCAAGCAGATCGCCGTGCCGTTCTGGTATTCGAATCACAACATCATGCTGCAGATGGCGCTGCGCAAAGCCGGCGTCAAATCCGTCATCAGGTCGCAGACCGCCGCGCTGGCGAAGGACGAGTGCAATCTCCAGGTGATGGCGCCGCCCGAGATGACCGCCGGCCTCGCCGCGCGCAAGATCGACGGCTACATCGTCGCCGAGCCGTTCAACGCGCTGGGCGAGCTCAAGGCCAACGCGCGCATGCTGCGCTTCACCGGCGATATCTGGAAGAACCATCCGTGCTGCGTCATCACCATGCACGAGGACAATGTCACGCGCCGGCCGCAATGGACGCAGAAGATCGTCAACGCCATCGTGCGCGCCGAGCTTTACGCCTCGCAGCACCGCAAGGAAGTCGCGCAGATGCTGTCGGCCGACGGCAAGCGCTATCTGCCGGTGCCGGGCGCGGTGGTCGACCGCGCGATGAACTACTACGACGTCGACTTCTACGGTCCGACGCACGCCATCGAGCACGAAGCGCAGTGGCACAATCACCGCATCGATTTCCAGCCCTGGCCTTATCCATCGGCCACCGAGCTGGTGGTCAAGGCGATGAACGAGACCGTCGTCGCCGGCGACACCACGTTCCTGAAAGGCCTCGATCCCGCGTTCGTCGCCAAGGATCTGGTCGATTACACCCACGTGCGCGCGGCGCTGAACAAGTACCCCGATTGGGCCAAGACCGTCGGCGTCGATCCGGCGCATCCGTACGAGCGGCAGGAGATCGTCGAGGTATGACGGAGATTTCGATGGTCGGAACGCCTTCGGCCGAACGCGGCGCCCGCGCGTCGCTTCGCTGGCGGCTGTCCGTCCATCGGCTCTATCCGCTGATCGGCATCGCGGTGTTGCTCGTCGTCTGGTGGCTCGGCGGCGTGATCGTCGCCGCCAATCCCGACACGGCGGCGTTCAGCAATTTTGCGCCGGCGCCGGCGATTGCAGCGCTCGTCCATCTCGCCATCGGCGGCCAGGTCTGGCCACAGGCGCTCGCCAGCCTGTCGCGCATCGGCCAGGGTCTCGCCATCGCCACGATCATCGGCGTGCCGGTCGGCATCGGCATCGGCCGCAGCCGCGCCTTCCAGAAGATGACGCATGTGCCGTTCCAATTTTTGCGGATGATCAGTCCGCTGGCCTGGATGCCGATCGCCGTGATGGCGTTTGCGACGTGGGACGGCGCGATCATTTTCCTGATCGCCGCCGCCGCGGTCTGGCCGGTGACCTTCGCCACGGCCAACGGTCTGCGCAAGGTGCATCCCAATTGGCACAAGGTCGCGCGCAATCTCGGCGCGAGTTCGCTCCAGATGCTGTGGCGCATCACCTTGCCGGCGGTGGCGCAGGACATTCTCACCGGCGTGCGCCTGGCGCTCGGCGTCGCCTGGATCATCCTGGTGCCGGCGGAATTCCTCGGCGTCACCTCCGGCCTCGGCTATGCCATCAACGATGCGCGCGACACTTTGCGCTACGACAATCTGGCCGCGATCGTGCTCTTCATCGGCCTCTTGGGCTTCGCGATGGATTCCTGCTGCGTGGCGCTGATCCGCCGTTACGCCTGGCACCCCGACAATTGATCGACAGAGAAGAAGGAGCAACGACATGACGACGACAAAAACCCGGCTTGCGCCGGTCGACAAGGACGGTCTCGAGAAGCTGGCGGCCAAAGGCAAATCCGATCCGACCCAGGTGCGCACCGCGAAGTGCCGCACCGTCGCGGAAGGCCGCTTCCGCCATCTCAACTACGTCCGCACGCTGCCGGCGCACGTCGTCGACGAGCCGCCGCAGCTGCTCGGCGACGACACCGCGCCCAATCCGTCCGAGGCGGCGCTGGCGGCGCTCGGCTCGTGCATCTCGGTCGGTATCCACGCCAACGCCATTCACCGCGGCATCGCCTTGAGCCGCATCGAGCTCGAGCTCGAAGGCGACATCAACATCACCTCGGTATGGGGCGTCGGCGATACCAGCGAAAAGCCGGTGGGCTTCACCGCCGTGCGCATCAAGGCACATGTCGAAGGCGATGCCGACCGCAAGACGCTCGACGAGCTGGTGGCGCATGCGGTGCGTTGGTCGCCGGTCACCGGCACGTTCCGCAACGCCGTGCCGGTCAGCGTTGCCCTTGCCTAAGAGCACGGCGGCAAGCGGCGGCGCGGCCGCCAAGTCGCGACGACCGGCGGCCGACGCGTCGCCGGTCGATTTCGACCGCGTGCGCGCGATCGTCGCGCAGGAGCTGGCGCCGCTCGCGACGCGCATCGATCTCGAGGGCTACTATCCCGAGGCCGTGTTGCGCGCGCTCGGCGGTGCCGGCGCCTATGCGGCGCACGTTACTGCGGCGGAGGGCGACGGGCATCTGTGGGACGGCGTCCGCGCCATCGCTTCCGTCGCCGAAGAGTGCGGCGCCACCGCTTTCTGCATGTGGTGCCAGGATGCATGCGCCTGGTACCTCGCGGTGACGCCGAACGAAACGCTGCGTGCGCATTATCTCGGCCCGGTCGCATCGGGCGAGCAGCTCGGCGGCACGGCCTTGTCCAATCCGATGAAGGCCTTCGCCGGCATCGAATCGATCCGCCTCAAGGGCCGCAAGGTGACCGGCGGCTACCGCGTCAGCGGCCAGGTTCCGTTTGTCTCCAATCTCGGCCGCGGCCATGTCTTCGGCGCGATCCTCGGCGTCGACGACGGCAGCCACGTCATGGCGTTGCTCGACACCGACATGGAAGGCGTCAAGTCGGGACAGCGCGCCCAATTCGTCGCGCTCGACGGCACGCGCACCTGGGCGGTGTCGCTGCACGATTGCTTCGTGCCCGATGCGCGTGTGCTCGCCGCGCCGGCCGAAGCGCTGGTGCCGAAAATCCGGCCGACCTTCATCCTGCTGCAGAACGGACTCGCGACCGGCCTGATGCGCGATTGTCTGGCGATGATTGCGCGCGCCTCCCGCTCGCTCGGTCACGTCAACCGCTACCTGCCCGAACAAGCCGAGCCGATTGCCGAAGCGCTGGAGAAGCTCGAGCGCGAGACCGAAGAGCTTTGCGCCACGCCGCTTGCGACCGACCGCGACTATATCCGCCGCGTCCTGCAATCGCGCATCGACGCCGGCGACTGGGCGATCAAGGCGGCGCACACGGCCATGCTGCATCTCGGCGCCCGCGGCTATGTCCGCACCGCGCGGGCACAGCGGCGGCTGCGCGAAGCCTATTTCGTCGCGATCCTCACGCCCGCCGGCAAGCATCTGCGCAAGGATTTGGCGGCTCTCGACGGCTAAAGCCGCGCCGGCTTCGGCGCTTTCGGCTCTAGACCGAAGGTGATACCTTCCACATTAATGAATGTGTTCTTTCGGATCGTGCTGTCCTAACAGCATGTTCCGGGGGTGGGGAGCCGAACCGTTTTCGCTTTCCCGGAGTAGTTTTTTTGGCGCACGCCTGCGGACGTCGATGGCGATGCTGAAGTTAGGTCGCGTTCCATCATTGGTGATGCATCGCCGGGTCGCGGCGGGGCTTGCGCTCGCTGTTGCCTACGCGGTCAGCGGCGGCTTCGGCTTGTTGCTGGCCGTCCCGCCCGGCTACGCGACCGCGGTGTTCCCGCCGGCGGGCATCGCGATGGCGGCGATGCTGATCGGCGGCGCGGAGACGCTGCCCTGGACCTTTGTCGGCTCGCTGGCGCTCAACATCTGGATCGGCTACCGCGTCGGCGTTTCCGGCGCCGCCGGCGCCGCCGGCGCGGCGGCGATCATTGCCGCCGCGTCGACCATCCAATCGGCGATCGGCGGCTGGTCGCTGCGCCGCTTGATCGGCTATCCGGCGCCGCTCGACAGCGGCGGCGATCTGGCGCGCTTCTTCATCGTGTCGCCGGCGCTCTGCGTCATCAGCGCGACGCTGGCGCTCGCCGGCCTGGTGACGGCCGGCTATGTGCATGGCGCCGAGATCAGTCAGAGCTGGTTTACCTGGTGGATCGGCGACACGCTCGGCGTGCTGTTTTTCCTGCCACTGGTGATGGTCGCGTTCGGCGAGCCGCGCGCCCTGTGGCGCGCCCGTCTGCGTCCGGTCGCGGTGCCGATGCTGATGTTCTTCGCGTTGTTCGTCGCCATCTTCATCCGCGTCGGCACCTGGGAAAACGAACAGACACTGCTCGAATTTCGTTTGCTGTCGCAGCAGCTGGTCGACAAGACGAGCTCGCAGCTCGGCGAGTACGGCACGTTGCTCGAACAGCTCGGCCTCTCGTTCGCGGGCTCTGCGTCGCTGTCGCGGCGCGATTTCCGCGACTTGTCGGACGATTTGCTCAAGCGCTTTCCGGCGGTCAAGACGGTGATGTGGGCGCCGCGCATCGATTCCAGCCACCGCGCCGGATTCGAGGCGGCGCAGCGCCCATCGTCGCCGGATTTCACCATCCGTGAGCAGGATGAGCTCGGCCACTTCCGCCGTGCTGGCGCCCGGCCGCAATTCTATCCGGTGACCTATCTTGCGCCGGCGGACGACAAGGCGGCCGTTCTTGGTTTCGATCTGGCCGCCGATCCGGTGCGTCGCGCCGCGATCCAGCAGACCGTCGAAAGTGGCCGCATCGCCGCGACGGCGCCGGTTGGATTGGTCGAGCAGCCCGGCGATCCGACCGGCATCCTGCTGACCGTGACCGTGCCGCACGGCGCCAATGGCGCCGGAATCCTCGTCCTGGCATTGCGCATGGATGTCCTCATGGACACGCTGCTCGGTCCGACCAGCCAGCTGCTCGACGTGCGGCTGCTCGACGGCGCCGCCAAGCAGCCGCTATTCGGCACGCTATCGGAGACGGTAACCGCCGCGCCTTACGAGGATGGCTTCGATTTCGGCGGCCGACATTATGTGATCGCCACCGCGCCGACGGCGGCTTACACCGCCGAGCATCGCGGCTGGCAGAGCATCGCCGTGCTCATCGCCGGCGTGCTCAGCTCCAGCCTGCTCGGCGCGCTGCTGATGCTCGGCACCGGCGAGCGGCAGCGCATGGCCCGTTTGGCCGAGCATCGCACGCGCGAGCGCGATCGCATCTGGCAGGTGTCCGAGGATCTGTTCGGCGTCGGCACCTTCGACGGTTATTTCGTCAGCCTCAATCCGGCCTGGACGCGAACGCTTGGCTGGCGCGAAGACGAGATCAGAACGATGCACGTCAGCAAGCTGCGCCATCCGGACGATGCCGTGGCCGCGATCGAGGTGCGCCGGCGGCTCGGAGACGGTGCCGGCACGGTGCGCGTCGAAAATCGCTTTTGGCACAGGGACGGCACCTATCGGTGGATTGCCTGGACGATGACGGTGCAGGACGACCTCATCTATGTGATCGGCCGCAACGTCACCGCCGAAAAAGAAGCGGCGCGCACGCTGCACCAGACCGAGGAGCATCTGCACCAACTCCAAAAAATGGAATCGATCGGCCGGCTTACCGGCGGCATCGCGCACGATTTCAACAACCTGCTGACGGCGATCATCGGCAATCTCGAGATCACCAGCCGTACGTTGAACGCCGATATGGTCGCCGACACGAGCCGCGCCCGACGCGCGGTGACCGCGGCGACCGCCGCCGCCACGCGGGCGGCGACGCTGACGCAGCGGCTGCTCGCTTACGGTCAGAAGCAACCGCTCAAGCCGCGTGCCGTCGATATCAACAAGCTCATCACCGGCATGTCCGAGCTGATCCGCCGCACGCAGGGCGAGACGATCCGTTACGAATTCGCGCTCGCGCGCAACCTGTCGCCGTGTTTCTGCGACCCCAATCAGCTGGAAACCGTGATTTTAAATCTCGTTATCAATGCGCACGACGCCATGCCCCAGGGCGGACGTCTTGAGATTCAAACCGCCGATGCCGAGCTCGACGCGGCGGCGGCGCAGACCGGCGACGTCGAGCCGGGCCGCTATGTCATGTTGGCGGTGAGCGACACGGGCGTCGGCATGGCGCCCGAAACCGTGAAGCGCGCCTTCGAGCCGTTCTTCACCACCAAGCCGGCGGGCAAGGGTACCGGTCTCGGCCTCGCCATGGCGTATGGTTTCGTCAAGCAATCGGGCGGCACCGTCGAGATCGACAGCGTCGTCGGCCGCGGCACGACCATCCGCCTGCTGCTGCCGCATTTCATCGCCGCCGCGATTCCCGAATCGGTGCGGGCGCGCACGTCGTTGATCGCGGCGCCGCAACCGGGCCATGGCGAAACCGTGCTGGTCGCCGAGGACGATCCCAGCGTTCTGGGCTACGTCACCGAAGTCCTGCGCGAGCTCAACTATCACGTGCTCGAGACCACCAATGCAGCCGCGGCGCTGGCGATGGTGGCCGAACCCAACCGACCGATCCATTTATTGCTGACCGACGTGGTGATGCCGGGCATCAACGGCCGCCATCTCGCCGACCAGGCGCGTGTGGTGCAGCCCGACATCAAGGTGCTGTTCATGACGGGCTATCCGCAGGACGTCGTGGTCGATCGCGGCCGGATCGAACCCGGCGTCGAACTGATGCAGAAGCCGTTCTCGCGCGAGGATCTGGCGGCGCGGATCCGCGCGCTGCTGGATGCCGAAATGCTCGACGGCGACAAGGCGCTGGCCCGCGCCGCGACCGACGTGCCGCCGCCGGCCGAAGCCGGCGCCGGCGGTAACGGTGATGCAATGAAAGGTGGGAACGCCTGAGGCGACCGTAAGCGACGGAAGGGGGATCATGCCGAACGTGTTCCGTACCGCAGCGTGGCTGTTGGTTTTGGTCCTGGCCGCCGGCCACGCCGCTGCCGAGGACCGCATCGAGCTTCACAGCCGGCCGGGCATCGTCCAGCCGATCCTTTACGTGCCGGCGTCGGCGCCGGTCGCCAGCGCCGTATTGTTTCCCGGCGGCGGCGGCGTCATCGCCGGCGTGCGCAACAATTTTTTGATGCGCGTCCGCGGCGAGTTTGCCGCCCAAGGAATCAGCGTCGCCGTGATCGATGTGCCGTCGGATCACGCCGAAGCGGCCAACGGCTACCGCGCCGGCGCCGATGCCGCGGCCGATGCCGCCGCCGTCGTCGCGTTTCTCAAGACGAAGGCGGCCGTACCAGTCTGGCTGATCGGCACCAGCCGCGGGTCTATTTCGGCGGCGAATGTTGCGGCGCGTCTCGGCCCGTCGCAGATCGGCGGCGTCGTGCTGACGTCGTCGGTGTGGAACGGCGGCATGGACCTCGTTCCACTGACGCCGATCGCGGTACCGACCCTCATCGTCCACAATCGCGACGACCAATGCCGCCACAGCCCGGTCGGCGGCGTGGCGCCCGCCTTGGCGGCGTTGACCAATGCGCCGGCCAAGGAACTGCTGCTGGTTTCCGGCGGCGACAGTCGAGGCGATCCGTGCGGCGCCTTATCGCACCACGGCTATCTCGGCATCGAGAATCAAGTCGTGCCGCCGGTGGTGGCCTGGATCAAGAGCCACAACGCGCCGGCGCGCTAGCGCAAATCCGCGTCAAAGCTCCGTGCCGATCAGGCGATCGGCGGAATAGGGTCCGCCGCCACGCAGCGCCATGGCGAAGGCGAAGACGCCCGCCATGAACGTGTATTCCATGCCGTGGTGCGCCCAATCCCAGGCGGGCGCCAAAATGGCGAAGGAGATAATTGCCATCTCGATGGCGATGGCGGCGGCGACGATGCGCGTGAGCAAACCAGCCGCCAGCATCAAGCCGCCGAAGAATTCGATGAGGCACGCGGCCCAGGCCCAAACGAACGGCGCGGGCCATCCATGCTTGGTCAAGCCTTGCGCCGTGTGCAGCACGCCGTCGCCGAAGAGCTTGTCGGTGCCGTGCACCACCAACATCAAGCCCAGACAAGCGCGCATGATGAAATAGCTGGCTGGCACGGCAACGCCGTAGAACCGTGCCAGTCCGGGAATCCAAAGCCCTTGCGTGTCGCCTTTACGCCTGCTCATCACACCTCATGCTTAAGCGCCGCATCGATGCAATGGCCGACGAGGCAACCCACCCCACACCGCGCGCATTCACGCGCGGCGATTCAATACAGGAACGTCCGGACGCGAGGTCCGGCCGCTTAGCCGACGGCTTCTTTCAGTTCCTTGCCGGCGCGGAAACGCGGCACTTTGCGCGCGGCAATTTGGATCGTCTCGCCGGTACGCGGATTGCGGCCTTCCGTCGCCGCGCGTTGCGCGACCCGGAACGTGCCGAAGCCGACGAGGCGGACCTCGTTGCCTTTTTTCAGCGACGTGCTGATGCACTCGAGCACGGCGTCGATAGTGCTTTCGGCATGCGTCTTCTTCAAGCTCGCAGCCGTCGCGACAGCGTCAACTAACCCTTGCTTGTTCATGTCTGAGCCCTCTCGCTCGTGACGAACCAAGACTGCCTTATAGTGAGTCGGGATTCGCGTAAATCCCGACTCGCCATCGCGACTCAAATTTGTCACAGACGATTCGGGTTGCCCGGCCACAGAAAAATCACACGACTCCGCCGAGCCGATTTCTTTAAGTCGCGCGAGTTCGTTCGCGGGAGCGGTCGTGTCGCGTCTTGTCGCCTTCGGCCTGTTGGCTGCCGTTTTCACGGTCAGCGCTTGCTCACCAAGCTACTCGCCCAACGTCTATTCCGGCGCTGCCGTTCAGCAGGCCGATAAGGTCGAATCCGGCACCGTCATCGGCTTTCGCCAGGTCGAGATCCAATCGGACGGCACGGTCGGGGCCGTAGCCGGCGGCGCGGCGGGCGGCGTGCTTGGCGCGCAGGCTGGCGAAGGCGATCTGACGCACGCGCTCGGCGCGGTCGGCGGCGCGTTGGCCGGCGGCTTGGTCGGCACGGCCGTCGCGCACACCAGCGGCGACACCACCGGTTGGGAATACATCGTGCGCGAGGGCAAGGGCGATCTGATCTCGGTGACCCAGCGTCAGGACAAGCCGCTTATCGTTGGTCAGAAGGTGCTCGTCATCTACGGCAAGCAGGCGCGCATCATTCCGGACTACACCACGGCGTCGGCGCCGCCGCCAACGCCGACACCAGCGCCGATTAACAACAAATCCGGCACGGCGCATGTGCCGCCGGTCGAGGGGCCGGTCACGGCGGCGTCCGCTCCGCCAATGCCGGTCACGCCGCCAGGCACGCCTGCGGCGACGTCGAACGCCTCGGCATCACCGGCGTCCGTGCCGGCGGGCGCGTTCATCGCAGCGACGCCTTCCTCGCCTTCGACCGACAGCAGTAGCGCGGCGACGCCGAAGCCGGCGGCGCAATAGCCGGCGCCTGACACGTCGCGGTTCGCGCCGCTGCGCGCTATAGGCCCGCCCGGGTTCGGGGAGGGGGACATACGCCTAAAGCGCTTTATAATTTTTGCTGCGCTCACGCTTGCAGGCGTGGACGCGGACGCAGCCCAACGGCGTGGACGGCTGGTACAATCTCGGACAGGTCTATCTGCTCGGTCTGAAACAGCCAGCTAACGCGGTTGGACCGTTCCAGCGCGCGATTCAGCTCAGGCTCGATGCTCTACAATCGCCCTCATTTGTGAGCAGCCACGCGAGGTGATCAATGGGTGTTCTCCAGGAATCTTTAGAGACATTAATTTCCCAAACGCCGCGGTTGGTTCTTTCTTCGATCTTGGTCGAAAAACTCACCGAAAAAGGAATTAGGTTGCGACCTGGCGAATTGGAAAGATTCGCGAACCATATAATTCATGGGTCGGAGGGCGCCTTCACCGTTAAACGTGGTGGACCGCAGGATCATCGCGCTGTCGAAATTGCTATTTCGGAATCCGATATACCAAATATCCAAGCGAAACTTGATCGGGTTACGAAGGCGCTGATCGATTCATTAGGGCCCATAGTTGCAAACACTGCATCACGAGCGCTTTCCAAGCTGAGGACCACCTGGCGCACCGCAAGCAAGAAGGCTGACCGACACGCAAGGGAGTTTGAGAAAAGGCTCTGCCGTCGGTGGGGAGCCGCGCTTGGCGACCTGAATCTATTGCTCGCACTGACGCAGGAGTTTGGGGCGGGAATAATTCAGAATCGCTTCCCACGGAATCGTCGCGCACCACCACAGGCTGATGCATTGGTCCGGCTACACACGAGAGCGTGCCGAATTGCAGCCGAATGTATAAGGCTACTTTACGGTGGCTTCGCGGACGGCGCCATGGCGCGCTGGCGCACATTGTTCGAAATTTCGACGGTCGCATACGTAATTGCAAAATTTGGCAATGAGATTGCCGAACGCTACTTGGAGCACGTGGCGATAGAAGAGTGGAGGGCACTCAAGCAGCTTGAGAAGTATGGAAGAAAATTGCGCGAGGAGGCCGTTGGGGTCGCTGCCCGACAGGCTATTGAACGTCGCTACAGTTCTGCTATTGCTCGGTTCGGCTCGAGCTTTCGAAATCAATATGGCTGGGCAGCTAAGCATCTAGAGAAAAAAGACCCGACATTCGCCGACTTGGTTGACACAGCGGGCATTAGTCATTGGAAGCCTTACTACAAAATTGCCAGCCACAGCGTTCACGCAAATCCGAAGGGCCTTCGGGCGCAGCACGGTATTTTGTCTGATGCAGACATCCTGCTCGCCGGGCCAAGCAACGCCGGATTAGCAGAACCAGGGCATTGCACTGCGATTTCTCTTACCCAAATTTCTTCTGTGCTTCTTGAGTTAGATAACAGTGTGGACAATCTGGTAATGCTCCAGGCAATGGTTTTGCTCGAACGCGCAGTTGGTAAGGCGTTTGGCAGCGCTCATCAAAAACTATTGAAAGATGCGTGAAAAGTCGTCGGCAAGGTTGCCGATTAATTTGAAGCTTTTGAATGCGTCGCAGGACAAAGGTGATAACCCGAAGCGGGCCTAACCGGGCCGCGGACGAGGGAGCCAATTCTAAGCGTTCCTCTGGCAATCGCGGCCGGAAATCGCTATTTAGTCGTTATGCTATAATCACATAGCGTTATTATAAGAACATAGCCTAGCCCATGGCCACGAAAGCAAAATGGACGCCCGATAGCTGGCGGTCGAAGCCCGTCAGGCAGGCGCCCGATTATCCCGACGCCAAGGCGGTCGCCGCCGTCGAGGCGACGCTCGCGCATTATCCGCCGCTGGTTTTCGCCGGCGAGGCGCGGCGGCTGAAGGCTGCGCTGGCCGACGTCGTCGCCGGCAAGGCTTTTCTGCTGCAAGGGGGCGACTGCGCGGAAAGCTTCGCCGAGTTCCACCCCAACAACATCCGCGACACCTTCCGCGTCCTGCTCCAAATGGCGGTGGCGCTGACCTATGGGGCGGCATGCCCCGTCGTTAAAGTTTCCCGGATGGCCGGGCAATTCGCCAAGCCGCGCAGCGCCGACACGGAAACCCAAAACGGCGTGACGCTGCCCGCCTATCGCGGCGACATCATCAACGGCATGGAGTTCACCGCGGCCGCGCGCAAGCCCGATCCCGCGCGCATGGTGCAGGCCTACAGCCAGGCGGCGGCGACGCTCAACCTGCTGCGCGCGTTCGCGCAAGGCGGTTACGCCGATCTCCACCGCGTCCATTCGTGGACCCAGGGCTTCGTCGCGCAGAGCCCGGCCGGCGCGCGCTATCAGGAATTGGCCGACCGGCTCACCGAGACGCTCGATTTCATGGCGGCGTGCGGCCTGACCAGCGAGACCACGCCGCAGATTCGCGAGACCGATCTCTTCACCTCGCACGAAGCGTTGCTGCTGCCGTACGAGCAAGCGCTGACGCGCGTCGACAGCACGACGGGCGATTGGTACGACTGCTCGGCGCACATGCTCTGGGTCGGCGACCGCACGCGCCAGATCGACGGCGCGCATGTCGAGTTCATCCGCGGCGTCAAGAATCCGATCGGCCTCAAATGCGGCCCGTCGCTGCCGGCGGACGATCTGCTGAAGCTCATCGACATCCTCAACCCCGACGACGAGGCCGGCCGCCTGGTGCTGATCGCGCGCATGGGCGCCGACAAGATCGAGGCCAAGCTGCCGCCGCTGGTGCGCGCGGTGAAGAAGGCCGGCCGCAAGGTCGTCTGGTGCTGCGATCCGATGCACGGCAACACGATCGTCTCGAAGACCGGCTATAAGACCCGGCAGGTCGAGAGCGTGTTGCGCGAGGTGCGCGGCTTCTTCGCCGTGCACGAAGGCGAGGGCAGCTATGCCGGCGGCGTGCACTTTGAAATGACCGGCCAGGACGTGACCGAATGCCTCGGTGGCGCCACGCCGCTGTCGCGCGCGGTGAGCGAGACCGATCTCGCCGACCGCTATCACACTCATTGCGATCCGCGTTTGAACGCCGGCCAGGCGCTCGAGCTCGCCTTCATGATCGCCGAAGAGCTGAAGAAGAAGCGCGCCGGCCAGGCCGCGGCGGCGCGCGCACGAGCCGCGTCCTGAGCGGCGCGCCCCGGCGCGCCAATCCGTCGCCGCCGCCGGACGATCCGGTCACGCGGCTCACCGACGCTTATTTCAACAAGACCAAGGAGATCGTCCGCCGCCACGGCGACAAGCGCGTCACCTATGCCGTGTTCATGCGCCGGCCGGTGATCGCGACGCCGCGTCTCATGGTGGATTTTCTCGAAGCTACGGCGCGGGCGCGCGGCACAAGCTTTCAGATCGATCTACCGTATAAAGAGGGCGAATGGGTCGGCGCCGGCGAGGTGCTCGCCTATATCTCTGGCTCGCTGGTCCACCTGGTCGATCTCGAGACGCTTTATCTCCAGAAGCTCGGCGCCTCCTGCGTCGCCGCCTACAACGCCTATGCCATGTGTTCGGATCTGCCCAAGGCGGCATTCCTGGCGATGGATGCGCGCCACTGCGCGGGCGCGGAAATGGCCGAGATGATGGCCTACGCCGCCGCCGTCGGCTCGGCGGCCGCCAAGCGCGAAGCGAACGCCGTCGGCTTCATCGGCAATGCCACCGACGCCACCGCGCATTATTTCGGCCAGAAGTTCGGCCTCGGCACCATGCCGCACGCGCTCATCGGCTATGCCGGCTCGACCGTGCGCGCCGCCGAGATGTTCCGCGAGACCTTTCCCGACGAGAAGCTGACCGTGCTGGTCGATTATTTCGGCCAGGAAGTGACCGACACGCTCGCCGTCGCGCGGCGCTTTCCCGATCTCGCCGCCGCCGGCAAATTGGCGATACGCCTCGACACCCATGGCGGCCGCTATATC
Organism: Allostellaceae bacterium; assembly: GCA_035934995.1. Lineage (GTDB taxonomy): Bacteria > Pseudomonadota > Alphaproteobacteria > ATCC43930 > CGMCC-115725 > REEB95. Next base: position 28,432 of record DASYXI010000044.1, on the reverse strand, counting down.
GAAGAGCTCGACGTGGCGCGGTCCTATGCCGTGCTCGAAGCCGCCGTGCCCAACGCCATCCGCGGCTATCGCACCGAGGCCGAGCTGCGTTATCTCATCGGCACCGGCGTTTCGGCGGCGGCGATCTGGCATGTGCGCAAGCGGCTCGACGGCGAAGGCTTTCCCAAGGTGAAGATCGTCGCGAGTTCCGGCTTCACGCCCGCCAAATGCCGCGCCATGTCGATCGCCGAAGCGCCTATTGATGTTGTGGGTACTGGATCGTACCTGCCGGAGTCCTGGAACGAGACGTACGCCACCGCCGACATCGTCGAATATGACGGCAAGCCGCTGGTCAAGATCGGCCGTGAATTCCTGATGCGGAAGAAGAGCGACGGCTGACGGCGCGTCCGTTAGCCGCCGTGGCCGGCGTGGTTCGGCGCCGATCCTGCGAAACGCGCCACCGTGAGGGCATCGGCCGCAAGCGTTTCGGGCGGCACGACGTTGCGCGCCGTCCAGCGCACGCGGACGTTGCCGTTGCGGTCGAGCATCAATTCGGTCTCGCCGCCGTCGCCGTCGTTCCGGAACAGGCTGAGCGCCGCCGCCACATTTCCCGATACGCCGACGACATAAGGCGGGTTCGTCACGGCGCCGTGGCTCGCGCCGGCGACGCCGACGGCGATCACCGGCAAGCCGGCGGCAATCAGCTTGAGCTGCGCCGCGCCAAGCTGCTGCAGCCGCGCGACCGGCGCATCCGATCCGAACAGCACCAGCAACGCCGGCCCCTCGGCCAGCACTTGGCGGAGCGTGTCCTGCACGCCGCCGCTTTCGAAGGCGAAATCGGGCACCTGCGCCGCGGCGACGGTGCTGACCGTCGGCCCCATCTCGCCGGCGATCGCGCCGGCGGCGCGCGCGCGGATGAAATGGATGACGTCCCAGCGCGCGGGCGGCGTGAGCACGGTCGCGAAGGACGGCATGACGTCGCCGTAACCGTGGCTCACCCACCAGAATATGTCGCCCGGCGTGTGCGCGAAGAGATGCAGCCGGACCAAATTCGGCGGCTTGATCGGCAGGCTGGCAGCGACCAGTCCGTTGCCTTTGCCGTCGGCGCCGTGACAGACGGCGCATCTCTGCGCGTAGATCGCGGTGCCGCGGTCCACGGCCGCCGCGTCATAGGGGACTGTCGGCGCGAAATACGTCGTCGGATAGGCGACGACCAAGGCGCGCATCGCCGGCGCGCTGCCGAATGCGACGCAGACGATCAGCCCGATGAAGGCGGCGCCAAGCGGTTTCTTCCAGCCGGCGGCGAGCGCGGCCACCGCGACAATCGCGCAAACGCAAAACGCCGCGGCGAAGATCCACAGCATGACGATCGCGCCGGTCGACAATGCACCGGCCAGAAGGCGGAACGGCAACGGCCACACCGGTTCGGTGTGCAGCCCCGGCGGCAAGATACCGAGCACGCCGACAATCGCGAGGATGCCGAGACCGAGGCCGCTTTCGATCAGCGCGTTGCGCCGCAACTGCGCCAGCGCCGCATTTGGCTCGGCGCCGGCGAGACGCGGCGTCAACCGCAAGCGATTCACCGCCGCGACCGTCAGCATGATCAGGAACAAGCCGACCTTGATCAGCAGCAGGTGGCCATAGAGCGTGCCGATCAGCGCCGGCACGTTGCCTGCGAGATACCAGGTGTTGACGATTCCCGACGCCAGCAGCACGGCGACGCTGATCATCGCCATCAGCGAGAAACGCCGCGTCGCGAGCGCCGCCGCTTGGGTAGTGATCGCATCGCCACGCCGCGCCGCCGCCAACAGCAATGCGAGCGGCACGAGGCCGCCGAGCCAGGCGCCGGCCGCGATCAGATGCAGCAGATCGGCGGCGAGATGGATCTTGCCGTCGGCGCCTTCGTCCGCCGCGCCGTGTCCGGCCCAGGCGAGACTGGCGAGCAGCGCCACCGACAGCGCAAAGCCGATCCAGGCGACATCCCCGACGCGTTCGCGCCGGCGCCACGCCAGGGTTGCGCCGAACGCGATTGCCAACGCGAGCCGTAGCAACCAGTCTTCGCCGATGCGCGTGCGCATCAGCACCGTGCCGATGGCGCTCGAGCCGAACACGCCACCCAGGCTTTGCCCGCTCATGTCGGCGGCGACGCCTGCCAGCCAAGCGGCGCCCGAAATCACCGCCAGCGCCAGACTGATCCAGGTGAGTTGTTTCAATCGCCGCGCCAAATCGGCCGCCGCGGCCGAGCCCTCCAGCGCCGGTGCGGCGATCACGCATTCGAACACGCCGCCGCCAACCAGCGACACGCACGCGGCGAAGTGCAGCATGCGCGCGGTGACGAGGAACGCGTCCATCGCGTCTACTTGCCGACGTTGAAGGTGAACGTGCCTGCGGTCGTGTGCGTGTCGACCGAGACGACGTGCCAGTGAACGGTGTAGGTGCCGGGCGGCAGCGGCTTCAGTCCGAGCTGCAACTCGGCGGGATTGTCCGCCGCGACATGCGCGTCGCCGCGATCGACGCGCTGGCCGGCGGCGTCGGTGACCGTCGCCGTGCTGAAGGCCGGCTCGATGTGCTCGGTGAACCATAGCGCGATGGCGGCCGGCGCCGTCGGAACCGTGCTGCCGACGGCCGGGTTGGCGTGATCGAGAAACGCGTGCGCGTGCGCCGGTGCGGCCGCGAACAGGCCGGCGGCGAAGGCGATTGCCGTGAAATGTCGTCGCCTCATTGCCAGATATCCTTGTCGAACAAGGGCTTGCCGAGTGTGTTTGGCAGTATGTCGTCGAGGAAGAAATGCATCTGGACGATGAAGCCCGTGCCTTGCTTTTGCCGCGTCGCCGCGTTGGCGGGTATCAACGCTTCGGCGCCGAGTTGCCAGGTGTCGGCTTCATAGAGAAATCCGGGCGCGATCGTGCCGGTGGTCGCGCCGCGATCCGGGTTTGTCATCGAGACCTCGACCAACGGAATCAATCGCCCCATGAAGGCCGGTAGGTTCATCGCCTTCACGTGCTGCTGCAAGTACGGCACCGAATACTGCAATGACGCCGCATAGGCCCACGCGTCAGGGCTGACCTCAGGAGAATCGGAGAACTGCCGGCTGAGCTCGCCGGTGAGCGCGAGCGGCCGCAGATAACCGATGGGCAGATCGCCGAGCCCTTTGCCGAGATAGAGCGTCGGCGCGGTGTCGCTGACGTTGCCGATGGCGCCGGCGTTGATCAGTTGCGACGATCCAGTCCGGGCGAAATTGCGGATCACGCCGACCGACGCGAGAAATTCGTGCGCGTCCCAGCACGGCAACTCGTCCTTGAGCGTCGCCGTGAGATTGTCCCAACCGTGCAGGTTCTGGGCGGCGCCGTGCTGGGTGAAATAGTCGTCGTTGATGGCGACGCCCAAATCTTGGGTGATCGTCTTGTCCCATTCGAAGCCGTAATCGATCGAATGGCCGGCGGCATTGCTGCCGGTCGCCGGGATCGGCAGATATTGGATCGTCGGCAGCGACAACTCGTCGCCGACGCCGGGATCGTCCATCGTCAGCGTGGCGGGAAAGACGCGGTTGCCGCAAACGGCGTGTGCCGATGCGCTCGACGGCGCGCCAAGCCAAATTACTGCCGCCAACGCGGCAGCGCACCAGAGGGTGCGTTTCATCGCAATCTCCAAAGTTCGAATCATGCCGATTGCCGCGGCCGCGCGAGCGCGTCCGGGCATCATAGATCTTTGTCGGCTTCAGACGGACGGTGGCGCGCGCGAACGATAGGCGACAGACGGCGTGTCCGCCGATTGGATCGCAGCCGGCGCCGGTGGATCGACGGTCGCGACCGCAATCGGTTGCGCGATCGTCGGCACCGTCACCGTGACAAGCCCGGTCAGGGCGCCGAATGCGGCGATGACCGGGCAGGTGGCGTCGTGATGGTGGCCGTGATCATCCGTGTCGTCGGCGTCGTGTGCGTCGTGGCCGATCAGCGCCGCGAGTACGCGCCACTCGACGCTATGATGTTCGGGTTCGGTCGCGTCGTGGTGCGCTGGCGCCAGTTCCTCGCCCAGATCGAACGCGAGATGGACCGGCACGAGCGCATTGAGCGCCAGCGCCAGAATGCCGGCGCGTGCCGCCCAACGAACGCCATGCCGTCGTGGCAAACCCACCCGAATCGCTCCCCGCCGTTGCGTTCGACGGTAGAGAGCGCCTCCAGGGCGGGCAATTCAATTCTATGTCAGCCACGCCGGGCGGGTGGCCGCAGGCGCGACTTGACCCGGACTGCCGCGTCGTGAGAGGGAGCAGCGTGGCTTGGCGAGGAGGGGCGGCCATGCCTTTCGATCCCACCGAAGGCGGCGGCGAACGGCGCGGCCGGGCGCCGTCGCGCAACGTCCTGGGCGGCAAGCTCGAATCGTGCTCGATCAAGCCGATGACCGGCTTCTACCGCAACGGCTGCTGCGACACCGGCGTCGACGATACCGGCAGCCATACCGTTTGCGTCGTCACCACGACCGAGTTTCTCGCCTTCTCGAAGGCGCGCGGCAACGACCTGTCGACACCGATGCCGGAATATGGTTTCCCGGGCCTGAAGCCGGGCGATCGCTGGTGCCTGTGCGCGCCGCGTTGGCAGGAAGCGCTCGATGCCGGCAAGGCGCCGCGCGTCGTGCTGCGCGCGACGCATGAGGGCGCACTCGAGGACTGCAAACTTGCCGATCTCAAAAAATACGCCATCGATCTCGCGTAATCTGCCTAGTGACACGGACGCAACAGCGGCAATTTTGATCGCCGATTACGCCGCGCATGGCTTGTGCGCCGTACCGAGAATGTGACAAAACGGTGATCTGCAGGCGGCTTGCGGCGGTGGCGGAACAGATCGCGTCCACCGCCGTTGTCGCTTGTGCTATTTCCACTCCCCCGGGGCCCCGGGGGCAATCAGGAGGTTATAAATGATGAAGCGTTTGTTGCTGGCCGCATCGGTTTTGGCGCTCACGGCCGGCGGCGCCTTTGCGCAGGGTACCAGCCCGTCTTCGCCTGCTCCGGCACCGGCTGCGCCGCCGATGGCGGCGCCGGCCACGTCCGGCGGCTCGATGGGACAAGCGCCCAAGGCCAGCACGACGCATGCGGCAATGCATGCGACGTCGTCCGCCAAGGTCAAGGAAGCGCAACAGGCCCTGCAAGAAGCCGGTCTCTATAAGGGCAAGGTCGACGGCAAGTTCGGGCCGCAGACCAAGGCCGCCGTCAAAGAGTTCCAGAAGGAAAACGGCTTGAAGCAGACCGCTCACCTCGACAGCGCGACCATGAAGAAGCTGTCGCAGGCCGGTGGCGCTGGCGGCGGGATGCCGTCCGGCGGTTCGACGACCCACTAAGCCGAAACTTCGTTATCGACGGCAAGACGGCCACACGCGCTTAAGCGCGCGTGCGGCCGATTGCTTGTGCGGTCGGCTGATCGGCCAGCCGCTCGCCGGATAAGGTCAGCGCTGCCAATCATAACGGACGGGACCCAGGCGACACCGTCACCCGGATTTTCGCTGTGCGGCGGCGTCATGACGCCATAGGGCCGCCATAATCTGCCGAATAGAATGGGCCCCAATTTTCCGCCGCGCCGTGTGCGGCCTTAATTTGCAGCAACGATAAATAGGGTCCGTCATGCACAGCATTCGCCGTTTGCTTTTGCCGTTGATGTTGGCGCTCGCCGTGATCGCGCTGCCGCGTACCGGCGAGGCGCAGGTCGCGGTCTCGATCACCGTCGCGCCGCCGCCGCTGCCGGTCTATGTGCAGCCGGTGATCCCGGGACCGGGTTGGATTTGGGCCCCCGGCTATTGGGTGTGGGGACCCTATGGCTATTACTGGGTGCCGGGCACCTGGGTGCGGCCGCCGCGGGTCGGTTTCCTCTGGACTCCCGGTTATTGGGGTTGGGCCGAGGGCGTCTATGTCTGGCACGGCGGCTATTGGGGCCCGCACGTTGGATATTACGGCGGCATCAATTATGGCTTCGGCTATATCGGCGTCGGTTACGCCGGCGGCTACTGGGATCGCGACCGCTTTTTCTACAACCGCGCCTATAACAACTTCGGCGGCGTGCACATCACCAACGTCTACAACAAGACGGTGGTCAACAACGTCAACGTCACCCGCGTCAGCTACAACGGCGGCCAAGGCGGCCTGACCGCGCGGCCGACGGCGCAGGAAGAGTCGTTCTCGCGTGAAGCACATGTCGCGCCGACGGCGTTGCAGCAACGGCACGAGAACACGGCTCGGGCCAATCCGGCAATGCGCTCGTCGACGAATCACGGTCGTCCGGCGATCGCCGCGACGCCGCGGCCGGCGCAGTTCAAGGCCCGTGGCGTGGTCCACGCCGAAGGCGCCGCGCCCCTGCGTCCGCAGCAGCAGCGTCCGCAGCAGCGGCCAGCTGTCCAGCGCGCCAATGTGCCCGCGCCGCATGGTCCGCCGCAGCCGGGTCGTCCGGAAGCGCAAGGCCAGGGAGCGCCGCACGGTTCGCAGCCGGGTCATCCGGTGGCGCAAGGCCAGGCCGCACCGCATGGTCCGCCGCAGCCGGGTCGTCCGGAAGCGCAAGGCCAGGGCGAACAGCACCATCCGCCGCCGGAAGGCGGACCGGGCGGTGGCGGTCCGCCGCAGGGCGGCGGCGAGCCTGACCATCAGCATCCCTGACGCTGGGGCGGGATGAGCCTGGGCCGGCGATGCCGGCTCAGGACAGCCCGCGCAGATCGGCGCGCAGCCGCGCCGCGCTCGGCCAGCCGAGTTCGTTGTCGAGCGTGGCGTGCGTGCGTTTCCAGATCGGCAGCGCCTTGGCGAGCAGCGCGCGGCCGGCCGGCATCAGCTGGAGGCGCCGGTTGCGCTTGTCGGCGGGATCGACGGTGATCACGATCAGGCCGCGCCGCTCGAGCGGCTTGAGCGCGGCGGTGAGGGTCGTACGATCCATCGCCAAAAGCGTGGCGACGTCGCCCATGGTCGGCGGTGCCGGCCGGTTGAGCGACATCATCAGCGAGAATTGACCGTTGGTCAGGCCGAGCGGCCGCAGCGCCGTATCGAACCGGCGCGCCACCGCGCGCGCCGCGCGCTGGAGATGCAGGCAGAGGCAGGTGTCGCGCACGTGCACCGTGGCCGCGAATGAAACGCCGTTTGACATGGCTTAAATATGTTGGTATCAACGTAAATGTCAAGGGCTGGACAGAGGGCGGGTATGGCCCGCACGCTCCAGCCCAGGAACCCGGGAAGGGAAAGGGAGCAATCATGCAGATACAGCCTTATCTGTTCTTCGACGGTCGCTGCGACGAGGCGCTCGCGTTCTACAAAAAGGCGCTCGGCGCCGAAGTGACGATGCTGATGCGTTTCAAGGACAATCCCGAGCCGCAAGGCAACCCGCCGAACCTCCAGCCCGACAAAGTCATGCACGCGCGCGTCCGCATCGGCGATACCGTGGTCTTCGCTGGCGATGGCCAGTGCCGCGTCGACGGCATGAGTCACTTCGACGGCTTCGGCCTGTCGCTCACCGTCGCGAACGAGGCCGAAGCGGATCGGATGTTCAACGGCCTGCTCGAAGGCGGCTACGTGATGATGCCGCTCGGCAAGACGTTCTTCTCGCCGCGCTTCGGCATGGTGACCGACAAGTTCGGCATCATGTGGATGGTCTATGTCGCACCCGCCGAAGAAGCGCGCTCTCGCACCGCCGCGTAGGCGGCGCTCGATGCGCGTGGCGGGGTGATCAACGTGCCGACCGTCGCCTTCACCCGCGCGCTCGAGCGCTTTCTCCAGGCGCCGCCGGCCGATGTCGGCGGCGCGACGGTGGGCGAGGCGCTCGGCGTGGTGTTCGCGTCGCGACCGGCGCTGCGCGGCTACGTCCTCGACGACCAGGGCGGTTTGCGCCGGCACGTCGCCTGCTACGTCAACGGCAAGCCGGTGCGCGACCGGGCGCGGTTGAGCGATCCGGTGGCGGTGTCGGACAAGATCTACGTGTTTCAGGCGCTGACGGGCGGATAAATGGATGTGTCATTGCGAGCCGCAGGCGAAGCAATCCAGTGGACAGGTTTCCGGCCTGGATTGCTTCGGCCGCGCTGCGCGCAGCCTCGCAATGACGCCGAGTTGAATGGAGTGACCCCATGACCGATCGCATCTATGTCGGCACCCGCAAGGGCCTGTTCGAGATCGCGCGCACGGGAAAAGGCGCGTGGCAGATCGCCGACGTGCACTTCCTCGGCGAGCCGGTTTCGGCGCTGTTGCCGTTGGACGGAGCATTATATGCGGCGCTCGATCTCGGCCATTTCGGCACGCATCTCTGGAAGCGCGAAGGCAAGGCCTGGCGCGAACTCGGCGTGCCGACGTTTCCGGCCAAGCCCGATAACGCGACCGACGATCCGCATCCCTGGTCGCTCGGCAAGATCTGGGCGCTCGAGCCGGGTTTCGTCAGCGGCCGGCTGTGGGCCGGCACCATGCCCGGCGGGCTATTCCGCTCCGACGATGCCGGCGAAACCTGGAAGCTGGTCGAAAAACTGTGGACCATGCCCGAGCGCAAGCAATGGATGGGCGTCGCCGGCGGCGAGCAGCCGGGCATCAGCGCGGTGCTCGTCGATCCGCGCAAGCCCGACAAGATTCGTGTCGGCGTCTCGACCGCCGGGGTCTGGGCGAGCGACGACGCCGGAAAATCGTGGCGCATCATGAACCGCGGCGGCATGTACAACGAATACATGCCGCCCGAGCGGCGCGAGGATCCGATCGCCATGGACATCCATCGCCTGGCGCGCTGCGCCGCGCATCCCGACACCGTCTGGTGTCAGCATCACAACGGCGTTTTCCGCTCGGAGGATTCGGGCCTCAGCTGGAGCGAGATCACCGCGATCAAGCCCTCGAAGTTCGGCTTCACCGTCGCCGCGCATCCGCGCGACAAGCAAACGGCGTGGTTCGTGCCGGCGATCAAGGACGAAAAGCGGGTGCCGGTCGACGGCAAGATCGTGGTCGCACGCACGAGCGACGGCGGCCGGAGCTTCGACGTGCTGAACAAGGGCCTGCCGCAACGCCACGCCTACGACCTGGTGCTGCGGCACGGTCTCGACGTCGCGAGCGACGGCGCAACGCTCGCCTTCGGCTCGAGCAGCGGCGGTATATGGGTTTCGGAAGATTCCGGCGACACCTGGACCGCGCCCGACGGGCGGCTGCCGCCGGTCAACGTCGTGCGCTTCGCCGCCTGAACCCTGATCCCTCCTGATATCTTGTCTTGCGCCCGGCAAGACCTAGATAGAAAGGGTCATGCCGGCGCGCCCCAAGGTTTCGTTCGATAGCGAGAACATCTGGAAGCGGCTCGAAACCTGCGAGCTCGTCGCGCGCGCCCACGGCTGGCATCCGAACGACATCATCCATTTTACCGACGAAGTCCGCGACGCCTTCTCCTATGAAGAGGCCAACTCGATCATCGCGCGCGAATTCGACGTCGTTTGAGGCGTGGATGCCGCTGGCGCGGGGTCGTGTCTCGGTTTGCCTCCATATCCTTCGAGACACCCTTTCGCCTCATCCTGAGGAGACCGCCGCTCCGCGACGGTCGTCTCGAAGGAGAGGCGAAAGGGCCCTCAGGATGAGGCAAACTGAGACACTGCCTGGTGCGGCGGCTGATTGACACCCTCCGGCACGCCTCCTAGCGTGCGCCCTGTCATGGTCGATTCGCTCGTCATTTCGGTCGCTCAACTCAACCCCACGGTCGGCGACATTGCCGGCAACGCGGCGAAGCTGCGCCGCGCGCTCGCCGAGGCGCGCGGGCAGGGCGCCGATCTCGTAGTCGCGAGCGAGCTCGTCGTCGCCGGCTATCCGCCCGAGGATTTGGTTCTGAAGCCGGCGTTTGTCGCCGCCTGTCAGGCCGCGGTGACGGAATTCGCCCGCGAGACCAAAGACGCGCCGGCGATGCTGCTGGGATCGCCCTGGCGCCAGGACGGCAAGCTCTATAACGCCGCGGTGCTTTTGGCCGACGGCAAGGTGGCGGCGCTGCGTTTCAAGCACGAGCTGCCGAATTACGGCGTCTTCGACGAGAAGCGCGTCTTCGCCGCCGGCCCGCCGCCGGGTCCGATCCCGTTCAAGGGCGTGCGGATCGGCGTCATGGTGTGCGAGGACATGTGGAGGCAGGACGTCGCCGAGACGCTCCAGGAATCGGGGGCCGATCTGCTCATTGTCATCAACGGCTCCCCCTTTGAAACCGACAAGCTGGGCGAACGCGTGTCGCTCGCCGTCGCGCGCGTCAAGGAAACCGGACTACCGCTGCTCTATGTCAACCAGGTCGGCGGCCAGGACGAGTTGGTGTTCGACGGCGCCTCGTTCGCGCTCGACACGGCGTTCAACCTGCGTCTCCAGGCGCCGAGCTGGCGCGAAGCGCAGCCGGTGACCACATGGCACCGCGGACGGCGCTGGACGGTCGAACCCGGCACGCTCGAAAAGCCGGAAGAGGGCGAGGCCGCGATCTATCACGCGCTGGTGCTGGGCCTGCGCGACTACGTGCGCAAGAACCGCTTTCCCGGGGTCGTCATCGGCCTGTCGGGCGGCGTCGATTCCGCGCTGACCGCGGCGATCGCGGTCGATGCGCTCGGCCCCGACAAGGTGCATGGCGTCGTCATGCCGTCGCCGTTCACCGCGCATGAGAGCGTCGAGGACGCGACCGAGGTGGCGACGCTGTTGGGCTGCGAGCTGCGCTCGATCGGGATATCGCTGGCGATGAAAGCGTTCGACAAGATTCTGGCGGATTCCTTCAAAGGCCGGGCGCCGGACACGACCGAAGAAAACATCCAGGCGCGCGCCCGCGGCATCACCCTGATGGCGCTCAGCAACAAGTTCGGCTGGATGGTGCTGTCGACCGGCAACAAGTCCGAGATGTCGGTCGGTTATTCGACGCTTTATGGCGACATGTGCGGCGGCTATTCGGTCTTGAAGGACGTCTACAAGATGACCGTCTATGCGCTTTGTCGTTGGCGAAATGCGAACCGCCCGGACGATTTCCTCGGCCCCGCCGGCCGCGTCATGCCCGAGCGCGTGCTGACCAAGGCGCCGACCGCCGAGCTCAGGCCCAACCAGACCGATCAGGACACGCTGCCGCCCTATGCGACGCTCGACGGCATCTTGGCGTGCCTGATCGAGCGCGACATGGCGGTGGCCGACACCGTCAAGCAGGGCTTCGCCGAGGAGACGGTGCGGAAGGTGTGGGCGATGCTCGACCGCGCCGAATACAAGCGCCGCCAGGCGCCGCCCGGCGTCAAGATCACCCGTCGCGCCTTCGGCCGCGACCGCCGTTATCCGATTACCAACGCCTTCACGGCGGCGGCGCCTTCCGTCGAATTCGATCCCGGCGAAACGCCGCGCGCGCCGACGCCGGCGTCGTCGAAGTGACGCAGACCATCACCACGGAGACACGAAGATCACGGAGACCGGCGGAGCACGACATTGTTTGCCTCCGTGCTCTCCGTGCCTCCGTGGTGCGAATTTCTGGCTTCGCTTTGCGCGGTTAATGGCTAAATTGAGCGCGCCATGACCCCGCCCGATACCGCCGCCGCGCCCGGCCGCGACTTCATCCGCGATATCGTCGAGGCCGATCTCAAATCGGGCCGCGTCAAAAGCGTGGTGACGCGCTTTCCGCCCGAGCCCAACGGCTATCTCCATATCGGCCACGCCAAGTCGATCTGCCTCAACTTCGGCATCGCCAAGGAATACGGCGGCGTCTGCCATCTGCGCTTCGACGACACCAATCCGGCGAAGGAAGCGCAGGAATTCATCGACGCGATCGAGCGCGACGTGCGTTGGCTCGGCTTCGATTGGGGCGCGCATCTCCATCACGCCTCGGATTATTTCGAGCGGCTCTACGAATGGGCCGAGCAGCTGATCCGCGGCGGAAAAGCATATGTGGATGACACATCGCCCGACGAAATGACCAAGATGCGCGGCACGCTGACCGAGCCGGGCCAGGAAAGCCCGTTCCGCAACCGCAGCGTCGATGAAAATCTCGAACTTTTACGACGTATGCGCGCCGGCGAATTCCCCAACGGCGCGCGGGTGCTGCGCGCCAAGATCGACATGGCCAGCGGCAACATCAACCTGCGCGATCCGGTGCTTTACCGCATCCTGCACGCCGAGCATCCGCGCACCGGCAAAAAATGGTCGATCTATCCGACCTACGATTTCGCGCACGGCCAGTCCGATGCGATCGAAGGCATCACCCATTCGATCTGCACCCTCGAGTTCGAAGATCACCGGCCGCTTTACGACTGGTTCATCGCCAACCTGCCGGTGCCGTCGCAGCCGCATCAATACGAATTCGCCCGGCTCAATCTCGGCTACACCGTGCTGTCGAAGCGGTTCCTGACGCAGCTGGTGCAGGACAAGCGCGTGACGGGGTGGGACGATCCGCGCATGCCGACGCTCGCCGGCTTGCGCCGGCGTGGCGTGCCGCCCGCGGCAATCCGCGATTTCGTCGGCCGTATCGGCGTCGCCAAGGCGAATTCGACGGTCGACCTGGGCCTGTTCGATTTCGCCGTGCGCGAGGCGCTCAACAAATCGGCGCAACGGCGCATGGGCGTGCTGCGGCCGCTCAAGGTGGTGATCGAGAACTATCCCGAGGGCAAGAGCGAGCTGCTCGATGCGGTCAACCATCCCGACGATCCCGCGCGCGGCGCGCGTCCGGTGCCGTTCGGCCGCGAGCTGTATGTCGAGCGCGACGATTTCATGGAGAACCCGCCGAAGAAATTCTATCGCCTGTCGCCGGGCAAGGAAGTCCGCCTGCGCTACGCCTATTTCGTCACCTGCAAGGACGTGGTGAAAAACGCCGCCGGCGAGGTGACGGAATTACGCTGTACCTATGATCCAGCAACAAAAGGCGGCAACGCGCCCGACGGCCGCAAGGTGCAGGCGACGCTGCATTGGGTCGCGGCCAAGGAGGCGGTGACGGCCGAGGTGCGGCTCTACAATCCGCTCTTCACTCGGCCCGATCCCGATCCGGCCAATTTGCTCACCGCGCTCAATCCCAACTCGCTCGAAGCGATCAAGGACGCGCGGCTTGAGCCGGCGCTCGCCGATGACGATGACGCGCCAGTGCAGTTCGAGCGCCAGGGCTATTTCGTGCGCGACGCCGACAGCGCGCCGGGCAAGCCTGTGTTCAATCGAACTGTGGGGTTACGCGACAGCTACGCCAAGGCGTGAAGTCTAGTAGCGCACCGACAGCGCCAGCGAGCCGAATTGATGCGGGCCGCCTTGCTGGCCCTTGATCTCTTCGGTCTGGACGACCTGCGTGTAAGACAGCCGCACGCGGCCGAGGATGAAGGCGAGGCCGGCCTCGAACTCGCCGACGAAGGGCTGCCGGCTGGCATGCGCGCTCGTCCGGAACGTGTTGCCGTCGATGGTGATGTCGCGCGCCACGGCCTGGCCGTCGGCGCCGACGAAGAAGTACCACGAGAACGTACGCGTCGGCTGGTAAACGTCGGTGCCGCTCAAGCCGGGATTGATGCGCGCCACGCCGTAATCGGCAGCGAGGCCCTGGCCGATCCGCAGCACCGATCCGGCCAGTCCATAAACCCGCAGATTGCCGGCGCCGCCCGCGATCTCGGGCAGCACATCCATTTGCAGACCGTCGTTCAGCAGCGGCACGCGCCAGATTTTCGTCGCCAGCAGGTCGAGCACCGGCTCGTTTTTGATCTGGTAATTCCAACCCTTGCTCGCGTTATAGCCGACAAGGCTGTGGAAGTCGTTTTGCACCTGCTTGGCCAGCGCGGCGGGTCCGACGACGCCGGCCTGAACGCCCAGGATGCTGCGCGAAGAATCGGTGTCGTGCAGCAGCGAGAACGTGCCGGTCAAAACGCCGGCATAGGGTCGGTCGCGCGGATCGGGCGGCGTGATGTTGACGTTGGCCGGCGTGTACATCTGCTGCGCGAAGTCGAGCGCCCAGCGGCTGCGCCCCGGCCCCCACATCCAGTTGTCGAAATTCTCCAGCGAGGCCGGCAGCTTATCGGTCGGCGACGTGTAACCGAGCCGCAAGCCGTTGACGTAATATTTGTCCCGGAGGTGTGCGGTCGCGATCGACGAGTTCTCGTCCTGCAACGTCCAGATGCCTTCTGGATCGGCAGGCGGCTGCGCTTTCGCGACGGTCGCCGATGCGACCCATGCGAGAGACAGGACGGAAAACGCCGCAACGGAAAGGAACGGCCTTATATCGTGTCGCAACAACTCCCCCCGATGCGATCCAGGCACGCTGCGTAATTTATAAGGCATGAAGCGCGCTTCGTATAGCGCTGTCCGAGCGCGGCGACCGTGGCGCTTATCGCGGCGGCGGAGGCAGCGGCATGTTCCACCAATAGGGCGGACCGGGCCACGCCTGGTACTGCTCGAGCTGATAGCGGCGCGCGAGATTTTCCTGCTGCAGGCACTGGGCGAACGCATCGGTGCCTGGCTTGAAGCCGTACGACGTGCACTGCGCCTGATCCTGCTGCCGCAGCTCGGCATCGCTGACACAGCCGGCGAGGGCGGCAACGGCCGCCAGCGCCATCACGAGCCGCCATGCCCTACCGCGCACGGTTCAGCCCCATCGCAACCTCCTCGTCGGCAACCGACCCGCGCTTGGGCCCGTACACCACCGATCTTAGCGCAGTGCGATGGTGGCGGCCGTAACTAGGTCGTGATGCCGGCGGCGGCGCCTGCCATGCCGTCGAGCGGATCGGGGCCGAACCGGTTCGAACCGATTGTCCCCCGCAAAAAGCCGAGCTCGACCAGCAGCCAGATGCCGCCGACGATCGGAATCAGGCTGATCAGAATGAACCAGCCCGAGCGGCCGCGGTCGTGGCAACGCTTGATACTCACGGCCAGGTTCGGCCAAATCGCGGCGATGAAATAGATGACCATGATGACGCCGAGGCCGCCCGCCGGGTTGACGGTTCCGAGCACGTCGTCGAGAACGGCGGCGATGAAGGCGCCGATGAAATAGGGCAACACCCAGCGCATCCAATAATCGAAACGCGTGGCGCGGCCTTCAACGGCGAACAAAAGCTGGTTCCAAGTCAGTCGTCCGTTCTTGCTCATGTCTGTCCTCCGCGATGACACATGGCGTTCATTTACCGATCGATGGATCGAGCGAGCGCGCGCGCATGGGCGATATCGGCGTCGCTGCCGGCCTTGTCGCCCAGCTTCTCTTTGCACCGGCCGCGCCAGTACCAGGCGTCCGCCTGCTTGGGGTCGATCTTTATCGCAACGTCGAAATCCTTTTCGGCGTTGCGGAAATCCTCTTTGTACCAATAGGCGGTGCCGCGGTTGAAATAGGCGTCGGAATAGCCGGGCTTCAACGCGATGGCATGGGTGTAGTCCGCGAGAGCGAGATCGTATTGGCCGAGATGCCGCCGGGCGATGCCGCGATCGACATAGGCTTCGGCGTCGTCCGGCTTCAGCCGGATCGCCTGCGCGTAATCCTGTTCGGCGCGGTCGTACTGATTCTTTTTCTCGAACGTCAGGCCGCGATCGATATAGGCGTCTTCGTCGTCGGGCTTGAGGCCGAGCGCGGCGTTGAAATCGGCGATGGCGCGGTCGTAGTCGCCTTTGTGCTTATAGGCGAGACCGCGATTGACCAGCGCGGTCTCGTGCCGCGGATCGAGTTGCAGCGCCTGGGTATAGTCGGCGATCGCCTTGTCGTACTAGCCTTTGTCGTCATAGGCGTTGCCGCGGTCGTAAAAGGCGATGGCCAGGTTCATCGTGGTTTCCTGGCCCGACTGGATGATGGCGGTGCAGCCGCCGATGCTCAGATCGGGATTGTCGCCTTTGCACCAATCCCACTGCTGATCGCTGGTTTGCGCGCGGACCGGACCGGCCGCGACGAGCGCGGCCAACGCCGCGCAGGCAATAAGGCACTTCCCCCACATGACCGACCCCCTGGCCATCAAGAACGGGAACGCACGCTCGCTCTGTCCAGTCGCGCCCACCCCTATAGGCATCGGCCGTCGCGCAATCATGGCGGAAATCCCGGCATGATTCCAGCGGGCGGATTCGGCGGCGGTGCAGCGCCTTACGCCGCCAAACCGGCGCGGCGATAATCGAACGCGATCGGCTCGATCTCGCCGCGGAAGATGGCGGCGACACGCGCTTCGGACAGCGGCTGGCTGAACTGCGCGTTGCGCATGCGGATGCGCAGCTGGAGCTGCGCCGTCACCAGGTCGCCCAGCAGCTTCCATTCCGCGTCGCTCAAACCTTCGGTGACGATGTTGGCGATGCCGCCGAGCATGTGGCCGAATTCGTCGTCATAGACCAGCGCGCAGGCGGTGGCGATCTTGGCGTCGACGCCGCCTTTGCCGGCGAGCGCCATGCCCTCGCGGAACAGGCCGCAATAGCCGCCTTCGGTCAGCTTGCAGGCGCGCAAGCCGATCTCGCCGTGCTGCTCCTGATGGTGGAAGCGCAGCGCCGTGAGCGCGTCTTCGTCCGGCCAGCTTTCGAGCAGCTTGGGATTGAGCCGCGGTGACCCGGCCGGCCGGAGCGCGTCGTAGACGTCGGCAAAGGCGCAATAATGCGCGAACTCCGCCTTGAAGCCTTCGAGCAGCTCGAGCATCTCGTGCCGGTCGAAGCCGACGTCGATCGCATCGGCGCGCGCGACGATGCTCTTGAGCACGCCGAGGAAGATGCCGCCTTTGTCGTACTTGCCGACGCCCGAGCCCCAGAATTCCTTGAAGCATTGGCGTGACAGCCACAGAAGGTCGGTCGCGCGCGTGCGCATGGGCGCGCTCCAATAGGTCCGCACCACTTCGGCTTCGCCCGCCCAATAGGGCGCGGCAAGGTCGATCAGGCGCTGGAGCTTCGCGTCGACGGCCATGGCGGTCCTCCCACGCCGATTATAGTTCGGAACCTAAGGAATTTTCAAAGCGGTGCGCCGCGCATCGCGCGCCTGCGCTTCGGGATCGTGCTCGACGGGCGCACGCGCCCGCACTAGGATGCGCGCACCTTGGGGAGTAGCCGCCCGGCTTGTCCGGGCCATGCGTCAACACACTTGGCTTCGGCCATGGTGCATGGGGCTCACGAGCATGGCGAGACCAACGGTCCGATCCTTCCGCTTGCTGGGCGGAGGGGTCGGCCGTGGTTTCACCCCGCCCGGCCCGGATGCCCGCATGGAATCCCTTCTCGTCTCGTTCGTCACGGTAGCGATCGCCGAGCTCGGCGACCGCACGCAGCTCATCGCCTTCATGCTGGCTGTGCGCTATCGCCGGCCGTGGCCGATCCTGGCCGGCATGTTGCTGGCGACCCTGGCGGCGCACGTGCTGGCCGGCATTGTCGGCCGCACGTTTGGCGCGTTGCTGACGCCGGGACTGGTCGACGGCGTCGTCGGGTTGGGTCTCGTCGCCATGGGTGTCTGGGCGCTCAAGGCCGACACGCATGACGGGGCGATCGCGGCCAAAAATCGCGGCGCGTTCATCGCCACGCTGGTGACGTTCTTCGTCGCCGAGATGGGCGACAAGACCCAAATCGCGACGGCGGCGCTGGCGGCCGGCTATCCGAATCTTTTCGCGGTGATCGGCGGATCGACGGCGGGGCTCATGCTCGTTAACCTGCCGGCGGTGTTTATCGGCAAGGCCTTCGAGAAACACCTGCCGATGCGGGCGATTCACGTCGGCGCGGCGATTCTCTTCGGCGTCCTCGGCGTGCTGTTTCTGGCGCGGTCATTCGCGTATTTTGCCGGATCGCCCTAGCGGTATCGACCGCGTCGGCTCGATTTGTTAGGACTGGCGCGCAAACCGCGAGACTCCACCGCCGCATGGCCCTGTCGCTTTACAACACGCTGACCCGCCGCAAGGAGGAATTTGCGCCCTTGGATGCGGCCAATGTGCGGATGTATGTCTGCGGGCCAACCGTCTACGACTTCGCGCATATCGGCAACGCGCGGCCGGTGATCGTTTTCGACGTGCTTTATCGCGTGCTCCGCGATCGCTATGGCGCCGGCCACGTCAAATACGCGCGCAACATCACCGACGTCGACGACAAGATCAACGCCGCCGCCAAGGCCAACAACGAGCCGATCGCGGCGCTGACCGCGCGCACCGCCGCCGCCTTCCACGCGGACGTCGCGGCGCTCGGCTGCCTGCCGCCGGACGTCGAGCCGCGCGCGACCCAGCATATCGCGCCGATGATCAAGCTGATCGAAGCGCTGATCACATCCGGCCACGCCTATGTCGCCGAAGGCCATGTGCTGTTCGCCGTGCCGAGCATGGCGGGCTATGGACGGCTTTCGCGACGGGATCGGGATGAATTGATCGCCGGCGCGCGCGTCGAAGTCGCGCCTTATAAGCGCGATCCCGCCGACTTCGTGCTGTGGAAGCCGTCGCCGCCGGACCTGCCGGGTTGGGACAGCCCGTGGGGCCGCGGCCGGCCGGGCTGGCATCTCGAATGCTCGGCGATGAGCGAAGTCCACCTTGGCGAGACCTTCGACATCCACGGCGGCGGTCTCGATCTGATCTTTCCGCACCACGAGAACGAGATCGCGCAAAGCGTCTGCGCCCACGGCGGCAAGCCGTTCGTCAAATACTGGCTGCACAACGGCTTCGTCACCGTGAACGGCGCCAAGATGGCGAAGTCGGACGGCAATTTCGTCACCATCCGCGACGTGCTCAAGGACGCGCCGGGCGAGGCGGCGCGCTTCGCCATGCTGACCGCGCATTACCGCGATCCGCTCGACTGGACGGCCGAGCGTTTGGCCGAGGCCAGGCGCGCGCTCGACCGGTTCTATCTCGCGCTGCGTTCGGTCGAAGACGTGCCGGCCGAAGGGCAGGGCGCGAAGGCGCGCGGCGCACTCGACGACGATCTCAACACGCCGCTGGCACTGGCCGCCTTGCACGAAGATCTGGCCGCGCTCAACAAGGCCCAGACGCCTGCCGAGAAAGCGCGGCTCAAGGGCGCGCTCTTGGACGCGGGCAAGCTGCTCGGCATCTTGCAGCAGAAGCCGGAATCCTGGCTCAAGGGTGCCGGCGGCGATTCTGGCGCCGCCGAGATCGAAGCGCAGATCGCCGCGCGCAACGCCGCGCGCAAGGCGCGCGATTTCGCCGAGGCCGACCGCATCCGCAACGCGCTCGCCGCGCGCGGCGTTCTGCTCGAGGACGGCCCCGGCGGTACCACGTGGCGCCGCACGGGGTAACGGGCGCTATTTCGCTGGCGCCGGCGAGGCGAGCGGTTTGCCTTTCTCGACGACATAGATGGCGAGGACCTTGGCGCCTTTCGAGCCGGCCTTGCCCCAATGCACGACGCCCTCGGGCACGAAGGTGGTCTGGCCAGCCTTCAGCGATTGCTCCGGCCGCCCTTCGGCGTCGAGGATCAAGCTTCCTTTCAGGACGTAATCGGTCTCGGGGCCCGGATGGGTGTGGCGGGCAAACGCGACGTTAGGACCGACCTCGGAGATCGCCATCACGATCTCGTACTTGGATCCCGGCAGGTCGTTGGTCTGGAGTATGGTCCGCTTGACCCCGCCCTGCGTCTGGGCGGCCTGCTGCGCGACGGCCGAACCGCCGCCGATGGTTGCCGCGAAGATCGCCGCGGCGGCGAAAACCGCAAGTCGTTTGAACATCGTGTCCTCCCCTGGGTTATATTGAGCCGCTACACGCCCGGTTGCCGAACCGGAAGCGGGCGCGATTTTCCGCTCTACGCCGGATTGCCGCAACGAAATAGATCGCGGACCCTTTTCGCGGCTTGATCGGCGGAACGTCCGGGTCATGGAGGCTCGCATGGTCAAGGCGGTGTGGAACGGCGAGACCATCGCCGAAAGCGATCAGACGGTGATCGTCGAAGGCAACCATTATTTCCCGCAAGAGGCGGTGAATTGGTCGGCGCTCAAGCCGAGCGCCTCGACCTATACCTGTCCGTGGAAGGGCGATGCACGCTATTTCACGATCGTCGCCGGCGGCAAGGAAAACGCCGACGCGGCATGGACCTATCCCGATCCCAAGCCGGCGGCGGCTGAGATCAAAGGCCGCGTGGCCTTTTGGAAAGGCGTGCAGGTTTCCTAGGCGCGGTCACGCGGGCGTCACGCGACTGTGACGCCAAGCTGGTGGCGCGCAACCCCGTCGCCCTTATAATCGTTGTTCACCGAGCGCCTAAGCCATCACAACAAGAAGGCGCTGTGCGTGGGAGGGTTGATGACCCTGGTGGCCGGTAGGACGGCAGTCGCCGAGGGGCGCGACGCATGGCGTGTGCGCTTCGCGGAATGTCGTGCGCGCAGCGAGGCGCTTGCGGCGCCGCTGCTGCCCGAGGACCAAGTCGTGCAGTCGATGCCCGAGGTCAGCCCGACCAAGTGGCACCTGGCGCACGTCACCTGGTTCTGGGAAACGTTTCTTCTGGTGCCGTACCAACCCGGCTACCGCGTCTTCGATCCGGCCTACAACCATCTGTTCAATTCCTATTACGAAGCGGTCGGGCCGCGCCATCCGCGGCCGGCGCGCGGTCTGTTGTCGCGGCCGGGCGTCGCCGAAATCGCGCGCTATCGGGCACAGGTGAACGCGGCGATGGAGCGGCTGATCGCGACCGCGGATACGGCGACGTTCGCGGTGCTCGCGCCGCTCATCGAACTCGGCATCGCGCACGAGGAACAGCATCAGGAATTGATCCTGATGGACATCAAGCATGTCTTCGCCCAGAACCCGCTTCTGCCGGCATACAAGTCCGCCGTGCCGCAGCCGGCGCGCGCCGCGCCGGCGCTCGAATGGCAGCCGTTTGTCGGCGGTCTGGTCGAGATCGGCGATGCCGAAAGCGGCTTTGCCTTCGACAACGAACGTCCGCGTCACAAGGTCTGGCTCGAGCCGTTCCGTCTGGCGACGCGGCTCGTCACCAACGGCGAATATCTCGCCTTCGTCGCCGACGGCGGTTATCGCCGGCCGGAATTCTGGCTGAGCGACGGCTGGACCGCGGTCAACGCGGGCACCTGGCTGGCGCCGCTTTATTGGCGACAGGATGGCGAGCGCTGGTTCGAGCTCACGCTCGCGGGGTTGGCGCCGCTCGATCCATTCGCGCCGGTGGTGCATGTCAGCCACTACGAAGCCGACGCCTTCGCGCGCTGGACCGGCCGCCGTTTGCCGACCGAGGCGGAATGGGAAACCGCCGCCGCCGATGTTCCGGCGGACGGCAATTTCCTCGACAGCTTCGCGCTGCATCCGCGTGTTGCAGCGGGCGAGGGCCTGCAACAGATGTTCGGCGATTGCTGGGAATGGACGCAAAGCGCCTACGCACCCTATCCGGGCTTCCGTGCGCCCGACGGCGCGCTCGGCGAATACAACGGCAAATTCATGTCGGGGCAGATCGTTCTGCGCGGCGGGTGCTGTGCGACGCCGGCTGGCCATGTGCGCGCCAGCTATCGCAATTTCTTCCCGCCGGCCGCGCGCTGGTGTTTCGGCGGAATTCGCTTGGCGGAGGACGGCTGATGGCAAAGGGAACGCTTGCCGCCTATCTCGACTTTGCGCCGCGCGAGGAAAGTTTCCGCGACGCCGCACTGGCCGGATTGACCCGCCGCCGCAAGGCCGTCCCGTGCCGTTTTCTCTATGACGCGCAAGGCTCGGCGCTGTTCGAGCGCATCTGCGACCTGCCGGAATACTACGTCACCCGCGCCGAGACCGCGCTCTTGGCCGAGCACGCCGGCGAGATCGCGGCGCGCATCGGTCCGCGCGTGCGGCTGATCGAATTTGGCAGCGGCGCCAGCACCAAGGTGCGGCTGCTGCTCGAGGCGCTCGACAAACCATCGTCCTATGTGCCGATCGACATTTCGGGCGGCATGCTGCATCCGGCGGCCTCTGCCATCGCCGCGGACTTCCCCGTGCTCGAAGTGATCGCCGTGTGCGCCGACTACATGGATCCGGCGCGCCTGCCGCCGCTGGTCGCGGCGACACGCGCACGCCGCGTCGGTTTCTTTCCGGGTTCAACAATCGGCAATCTGATGCCGGACGAAGCGGTGCAGTTCCTGCGCGGCTGTCGCGCCTTGCTGGGACCCGGCGGTGCGATGATCGTCGGTGCCGATCTGAAGAAGGATCCGCGCGTGTTGCATGCCGCCTACAACGACGCGGCCGGCGTTACCGCGCAATTCACCCTTAACCTGCTGGCGCGCATGAACCGCGAGCTCGGTGCCGATTTCAACCTCAAGCGCTTCGCGCACGAGGCGTTTTATAACGAAGCCGCTGGCCGCATTGAAATCTACATCCGTAGCCTGATGGACCAGATCGTCACACTGGCCGGCCAGCGCATTGCCTTTTTCGCCGACGAGCGCATGCACGTCGAATATTCCTACAAGTTCACCGTCGACGAGTTCCGCTGGTTGGCGGCGCGCGCCGGCTTCAAGCCGCTCGACTGCTGGGCCGATTCCGAAAACCGCTTCGGCGTGCACTACTTGGTGGCGTGAGCTGCTCCCTCGGCGCTCGATAGCGCCGAACGCTTCCGCACGATGCGTGTTGCCCATTTCGAATGCCGTTGACGTCGGGTATGACTGGTCACCAGGTCTTATAATAAAGTGGTCGACTGACGCGACCGGAGCCGGGCCGCCCGATCGATTTGGGTGGTTCTGGAGGGGAGGAACCACCATCGCCGTCGCCTCTGTGCCGCCGCTCGCAACGCGCCATCGGCGCGGCATTGCGCTCAATCGCGAGCAGTTCGTTCTGCAAGCGGTCCAGGTCTTTTTCGTCGGACTGGTGATCGGCATGGAGCGGGCGGTGCTGCCCGCACTCGCTGTCGAGTTCGGCGTGATGCCTGGGGCGTTTCTTTTCTTGGCCAGCTTTGTCGTTTCGTTCGGTGTGGTGAAGGGCGTGCTGAATTTTGTCGCCGGCAGTCTCGCCGATCGTGTCGGCCGCAAGCCCGTGTTGATCGCCGGTTGGCTTGCGGCAATTCCGGTTCCGCTGCTGATTGGCTTTGCTGGGAATTGGTGGTGGATCGTCGCCGCGAACGTCTTTCTTGGCGTGAGCCAGGGCTTTACTTGGACGATGACGGTAACGAGCCAGATCGATCTGGCCGCAAGTGACCAGCGCGGCTTGGCGGTCGGCGTCAACGAAGCGACCGGTTATGTCGCGGTCGGCCTTGCGGGCTTCGTCGCCGCGTGGCTGGCGAATCATTTCGGTGTACGCGCGGCGTTGCTCGCGTTCGGGACGGCGACGATCGTGGCGGCGCTAATCTGCCTGTTGTGGACCCGCGACACCTTGGCTTGGGTCAAGGCCGAGCATGCGGAAGCCAAATCGGCCGCGCCGCATGCGCCGGATGAACACACGCCGTCACTCGGAACGATCTTTCGGCAAATCTCTTTCCGTGATCCGGCAGGACGCGCCATCTGCCAGGCCGGCGCGGCCAATAAGATCGCGGATGCCCTTGTGTGGATTATGTTTCCGGTGTTCTTCAAGGCGCGTGGTGCGGGCTTGATCGAGATCGGATGGCTGACCGGCGCCTACGCGGCAGTGTGGGGCTTCTCCCAGCTTTGGACCGGCCATCTCGCCGATCGGGTCGGACGAAAAGCACCGATTGTCGCCGGGTTCTTCCTGCTCGCAGCCGGAATCGTCGCGATTGCGTTCGGCCACGATGCGCTTGTCTGGCTCCCCGCCGCCACGATCATGGGCGTCGGCATGGCGCTGCTTTATCCGAACCTGATTGCGGCGATGTCGGATCGAGCGCCGCCCTTGTGGCGCGGCAAGGCGCTCGGCACTTACCGATATTGGCGGGATACCGGTTACGCGATCGGCGCTTTGCTATTGGGCGGGGTCGCTCAGGCCACCGGCGCGCCGCTTCCGGCGATATGGCTCACCGCGGTTCTCGTCGCTGGGTCCGGTCTTTGGATCGCCGTCAGCGTACCCGCCGACACGCGGCGTCGCGCTTAACGCGCCACCGCGCAGGCGTGATCCTGCAGGCTTTCGCCGTTGGCGACGTCGCCGAGCGCCGGATCGGCATGATCCGCGAGCACGATGAAGCCCGGCTTGCCGCCGAATGTTGCGCCGGCAACGACGAGCGTATAGGCGCCCATGTTGGCGCGCGCCTCGGGCACCTCGTCGGCGAGCGTCCGGAACGGATTGACGTCCGCGAGATCGAGGAGAACCAGCCGCCGCGCGATGTAATGGTGGCCGGCAAGCGCGACCGGGAAGGGCTGCCATTTGTCACCGACGGCGTTGCGGTGTTGCACCAGCGCGTCGCGGACGTCCTGGCGCAGGCAATCGACGTGGATGTGAAGCTGGTTCTGCGACCGACCGAAGATCGAATTGACCGCCAACGATAGGTCGTCACGGGCGAGCGGTCCCGGCGCCCGTTTCTGGACGAAACGCCGCGCCTCCCAGGCGTCCTGCATGTAATCGGGCACGCGCGGCGAGAGGAGCGCGGCGCTTTCGATGCCGGTGATGCGCGCCGTCGGCAGCACCAGGAATTGCGTCGCGCCGCGGCGATCCTTGAGCACGACATAGCCGCCCGCTAGATCGACCAGCGCGCACGGCGACGGGTTATGCCGGTCGATCTGATTGGGCACGCACTGGTCGTGAACGATGTGCCAGAGCGCCAGCGGATCGGCCTGCGCCGGCGCGGCCGTGCCGGCGAACGCGAACAACAGCGCGCAGAGTCCGAGCCAACGCGTCACCGCGCGTGACCCGGGCGCTACAGATCCATGAACGACTTGAACTGGCGGAGTTGCTGTTTCCACAATTCGATATATTCCTCGACGTTGGCGGTCGAGCCGCGCGCGATGCGGGCGTCCATCTCGGCCCGCAACGTATTGTTGGATATGTACGCGCGGAGGAATCGGTTCTCCGCGTTCCATCGGTTGATATGCTCGAGGGTCAATTTCGCGTCGCCTTTGGCATTGCCCCAGCCGGCTTCGAATATCACGTCGCGGCAACGGTCGCCGTGACATTGGCCGAAGCTGACGTCGAACCCGACGCCGGCGGTGCGGCCATTAATGATCGGATGACCGTCGGCGTCCTGGGCGAGTTTGGGCGTCGTTTCATGTTGGGCCAGGAGTTGCGCCAGCTCGGTGGGCGTAATGCCTTCCGCCGGCAGCGGCACGGAATTCACCAGGGCTTCCGTCGGCGTTGCGAGCAGCGCCGTCAACGCCACGGCGTAAATCAGGACGCGTTTCATGGCTTCCCCCGTTTTCGATCCCGGCGAACTATCGGCCGAAAGCCGGCGCGAAATCAACCGGCGGCAAGCCGCTTGGCCAGCGCCGCGCCGGTGGCGCGCGTGCCCAGCGTCCCGCCGACGTCGCGGGTGCATTCGCGCGCGGCGACCGCCACCGTGGCGCACCGTTCGATCGCGGTCGCGGCCTCGGTGAACTTCGCGTCGCTTCGGCGCCGTCCGTGCCAGTCGAGCAGCAGCGCCGCCGAGAGCACGAGCGACAGCGGATTGGCGCGGTCCTGGCCGGCGATATCGGGCGCCGAGCCGTGCGCCGCTTGCGCCATGGCATGAGCGTCGCCGGCGTTGAGCGAGCCGCCGAGGCCGATGCTGCCGGATAGCTCCGCGGTCAAATCCGAGATGATGTCGCCGTACATGTTGGTGGTGACGATAACGTCGAAGCGCTGCGGCGCGCGCACGATATGCGCCATCATCGCGTCGACGATGAAGTCGTCGACCGTCACGTCCGAGAAATCTTTAGCGACCTTGCGGCACTCGTCGATGAACATGCCGTCGCCGATCTTGAGCACATTGGCTTTGTGCACGATGCTGACATGACGGCGGCGGCGCATCGCAAGGTCGAAAGCGGCGCGGGCGATGCGGGCGCAGGCCGGCCGCGTGATCCGCCGCAGCGCGATGGCGACGTCCGGCGTCACCAGGATTTCGCCGCTGCCTTGCTCCATGTTGCGATCGGCGTAGAAGCCTTCGGTGTTCTCGCGCACGATCACCAGATCGAAAGCGCCGACCTTCGCCGGCACGCCGTCATAGGTCCGCGCCGGCCGGATGTTGGCGTAGAGATCGAGCCCTTTGCGGAAGAATGCTGACGGATTGATCTCGCCGCGTGCCGGATCCTTGTATTCGGCGGTCGCGGTCGGGCCGAGCATCAGGCCGTCGGCGCGGCGCGCCGCATCGAGCAATTCGGCGCGCACGGTGGCGCCATGCCGCGCCAGGCTGGCGTGGCCGACGACGTCCTCGGCGATATCGAGATTGAGGCCAAAGCGCTTGTCGGCCGCGCGCAGCACCGCGAGCGTCGCTGCGGTGATCTCGGGTCCGATGCCGTCGCCGGGAAGGACAAGAAGTCGCATGCGGGTTTCGCGTTGGAGGGACGGAGCGCACACTTAATCGCGCGCGGCCATCCTTGCCAATGGCCAATCGCGGTCGCGGCGAGCTTTTGAACGCCTGAGAATAGCGCCTTAACCCATTCCTGCGGCTCGACTTTCGAGGTCCGTCCCCCTAGTATCTGCCGTCATCGCGAGACCGCGCAGCGGTCGCGGCGATCCAGAGACATCATCTCGTTGGCTGGATTGCTTCGTTCCCTTTGGGAGCTCGCAATGACGACGGTTCGGGTACTCACTTTTCCAATGATCGGTCATGGCGGGCGAACGCATCTATCTTTACGACACGACGCTGCGCGACGGCGCGCAGACGCAGGGCGTCGATTTCGGCGTGCCCGACAAGCTCGCGATTGCGCGCGAGATCGACCAGCTCGGCATCGATTACATCGAAGGCGGCTGGCCGGGCGCCAATCCGACCGACGACGCGTTGTTCGCGCGGCCGCCGAAGCTCGTACGGGCGCGGCTGGTGGCCTTCGGCATGACGCGCCGTTCGGGGCGCAGCGCCGACAACGATCCGGGCCTCACGGCGGTGCTGGCGGCGGGCGCACGCGTCGCGACGCTGGTCGGGAAATGTTGGGATTTTCACGCCAAGGTCGCGCTCAACGTCAGCGCCGAGGAAAACCAGGCGATGATCGCGGACTCCGTCGCGCATGCCGCGAAGAAGCTCGACGAGGTGATCTTCGACGCCGAGCATTTCTTCGATGGCTACAAGGCCGATCCGAAATTCGCGCTCGGCTGCATCGTGGCGGCGCTCAAGGCGGGCGCGCGCTGGATCGTGCTGTGCGACACCAACGGCGGCACGTTGCCGCACGAGATCGAGAAGATCGTCGGCGAGGTGGTGAAGACGGTGCCCGGCGACCGGCTCGGCATCCATTGTCACAACGACACGGAAACCGGTGTCGCCAATTCGCTGGCCGCGGTGCGCGCCGGCGTGCGCCACGTCCAGGGCACGCTCAACGGTTTGGGCGAGCGTTGCGGCAACGCCAATCTGATTTCGATCATCCCCAGCCTGATGCTCAAGATGGGCTTCAAGACCGGCGTCGATGCCGAGGGCCTGAAGCACCTGACGCACGTCTCGCATTTCCTCGACGAGCGCTTGAACCGCGCGCCCGACCGCCACGCCGCCTATGTCGGTGAAAGCGCCTTCGCGCACAAAGGCGGGCTGCACGTCTCGGCGGTGGAGAAGGACCCGCGCTCCTACGAACATATCGATCCCGATCTGGTGGGCAATCATCGCCACATCGTCGTCTCGGACCAGGCCGGGAAATCCAACCTGCTGGCGCGGCTGCGCGAGATCGGCATCGAGGTGAAGCCCGACCATCCCAAGCTCGGCGCGCTGCTCGACGACGTCAAAAAGCGCGAATTCGAGGGCTATGCCTATGACGACGCCGGTGCGTCGTTCGAGCTTTTGGCGCGGCGCGCGCTCGACAGCGTGCCGGAATATTTCCAGCTGCAAAGCTTCCGCGTGCTGGATGAGCGCCGCTGGAACGCCAAGGGCAGACTCGTCACGTTGTCGGAAGCGACGATCAAGATCAGCGTCAAGGGTCAGCCCGGAATGACCGTCGCTGAGGGCAACGGCCCGGTCAACGCGCTCGACGCGGCGCTGCGCGAGGCGCTGCTGCCGGCGTTTCCCGAAGTCGCCGAGATCCGGCTGACCGATTACAAGGTGCGCATCCTGACGCCGCAGGACGCCACCGGCGCGGTGACGCGCGTGATGATCGAGACCACCGACCGCGACGGCACGGTGTGGTCGACGTGCGGCGTCTCGACCAACGTCATCGACGCGTCCTACAACGCGCTGCATGACTCCCTGACCTACAAGCTCTGGCGCGCGGGCCGGCGAGGCTGAGATGGCCGGCACCGATCGGCGCCGGGCGCGGCTTTCGGGCGGTCCTGCGATCATCCTGGTCCTACCGCAGCTCGGCGAGAACATCGGCACCGCGGCGCGCGCCATGTACAATTGCGGCCTCACCGATCTGCGCCTGGTGAAACCGCGCGACGGCTGGCCGAACAAGAAGGCGGTCGCCGCCGCCTCGGGCGCCGATACCGTGCTCGACAAGGCGCGGCTTTTTGACAGCGTCGAGAATGCGATCGCCGATCTACGCCGCGTCTATGCGACGACCGCGCGCGACCGTTACATGGTGAAGCGCATCCTGACGCCGCGGTCCGCCGCCGGCGAGATGCGCGCGTTGATGGCGGCGGGCGAGGGCTGCGGCGTCCTGTTCGGACCCGAGCGCTCCGGCTTGGTCAACGAGCACATCGCGCTCGCCGAATG
>DASYXI010000043.1:0-74976 GCA_035934995.1 Allostellaceae bacterium | reverse complement strand
GGCGCGATGATCGTCAGCAGGTTGGGATGCGTGGCGCGCAGCCGGCGATGGACCGCCGCCGCTGCCTCTTCTTCGCCCGGATGAGTCGAGGCCGCCAGCCAGATGGTGTGGCCGGCGAGTGCCGCGGCGAGGCGTGCAAGTTCGCCCTGGTCGACCGGCAGCGGTGCCGCCGCCGCCTTGAGATTGCCGACCGAGGTCGCGCCGACGGCGCCGAGCTGCTTCAGCCGCGCCGCCTGGACATCGTCCTGTGCCAGACACAGATCGAAACTCGCCAGCAGCGGCGCGATCATTCCCGGCACGCGCTGCCAACCGCGGAACGACTTCGCCGACATGCGGCCGTTGAGCAACAGCAACGGCACGCCGAAGCGGTTGGTTTCGGCGATCAGGTTGGGCCACAGCTCCGATTCGACCCACAGCGCCAAGTCCGGCCGCCAATGCTCGAGAAAGCGTCGGACGTAGGCGCAGCGATCCACGGGCACATATTGATGCCAGGCGCGATCGCCCGGCAGACGGTTGGCGAGAAGCCGCGCCGATGTCACGGTGCCGGTGGTGACAAGCACCGAAAGATGCGGGCGCTCGACCAGCAGACGGTCGATCAGCGACAGCATCGACATGGCCTCGCCGATGCTGGCGGCGTGCACCCAGACCAGCGGTCCGGTGGGCCGCGGCCGCGACGCGACGCCCTGGCGTTCGGCGAACCGTTCCGGGTCTTCTTTGCCGTGCGACATGCGCCGCGCCAAATAGAGTGCGACCAGCGGTCCGAGCGCCGACGTGCCGCCGCGGTAAAGCGAAAGCAGCCGGCTCATCCGTGACCGTTCTGGCGCTGCATACGGCGCAGCGCCTGGCGCGATTGCGTTCCGGGCGAGACGCGCTCGCGGCCGACGCGGCGGTCGGCTTCCTCCGTGATCGCATTGAGCCGCTGTTCGATGCGCGCGCGATAACGTTCGACGCCGGCCTCATCGAGCTCGGCGGGTACTTCGATCGGTTCGTCCCAGATGAATGCGCCGCGCGAGAACGGCAACGGCAGGTGGAAGCGATCCCAGGTGTTGAGAATGCGCCGCCGTCGCGTGGCATAGGCCAACGGCACGATCGTGACGCCGGCAAGCCGCGCCACCGCGACGATGCCGGTCGAGGCACGCATGGCCGGACCGTCGGGTCCATCGGGCGTGATGCCGACGCATTCGTTGGCTTTCAGGTAGCGCACCATGCCGCGCAGCGCCGATGAGCCTCCGGCCGTCGTCGAGCCGGCGATCGAATCGATGCCAAAATGGCGTACCGCGTCGGCGATGATGCGTCCGTCGCGATGCCCGGAAATCAGCATGTGGATTGGCACGTTCCGCTGCCAGGCGCACGGCATCATCAGCAGGCGGCCGTGCCAGAACGCCAGGATGAACGGCCGTCGCGCGGCATGGAGCGCGGCCGGAATTGCGCCGCCTTCGACCGTCCATGTGCCGGTCGCATGCACCAGTCGGATGTAGAGCGACACCAGCCAGCACAGGAAACGCTGCACACCGCCCCGGCGCAGGACGCGCTTCGTCCAGCTCATGCGCTAGGACGCCCGGATGGTGCGCGGCGCGGGCTCTGCCGCCGCCTGGTCGGCGAATTGCAGTGCGTAAAGCCGCGCATAGACGCCCTGCTGGCGCAGCAACTCGGCATGCGTACCGTGCTCGACGACGCGTCCGCCGTCGATGACGTAGATCAGGTCGGCGCCGGTCACGGTCGACAGCCGGTGGGCGATCACCACCGTCGTGCGGCCTTGCATCAGTGTGTCCAAAGCCGCCTGCACGTGGCGCTCGGATTCGGTGTCGAGGGACGACGTGGCCTCGTCCAGCAAGAGGATCGGCGCATCCTTGAGCATCGCGCGGGCAATGGCGATGCGCTGACGCTGCCCGCCCGACAGTTTGACGCCATGCTCGCCGACGAGCGTGTCGTAACCCTGCGGCAGCCGGCGGATAAACTCGTCGGCCGCCGCGGCCTTGGCGGCGGCGACGATCTCGGCGTCCGCGGCACCCAAGCGGCCATAGGCGATGTTGGCCTTGATGGTGTCGTCGAATAGCGTGATTTCCTGGCTGACCAGCGCGATCGCGCCGCGCACGCTCGCCACCGTGACCTCGCGCAGCGGCTGGCCGTCGATCGTGATGCTGCCGGCGGTCGCATCGTGGAAGCGCGGCACCAGGTTCAGGATCGTCGACTTGCCGGCGCCCGATGAGCCGACCAGCGCGACTCGCTTGCCCGCCGGCACGGTCAACGACACGCCACGCAGCGCGATGGCGCCGTTGGCGTAGCTGAACTGTACGTCGCGGAAACGGATCTCGCCGCCTTTGATCGCCAACGGCTTGGCGTTCGGGGCGTCGGTGATCGTCGGCTCGGTGTCGAGGACGTCGAAAATGCGCTGCGCCGCCGCCATGCCTTCCTGGAGGCTGGCGTTGATCCCGGCCAAGGTCTTGACCGGCTGATAAGCGAGCAGCAAGGCCGTGACGAACGAGAAGAAGGTTCCGGGCGTCCGCGCGCCGATCAACACCTGGTGGCCGCCATAAAGGATGACCAGCGCCACGGCGACGCCGCCGAGCGTCTCCATCAGCGGCGAGGCGACGGCACGGATGCGCGCCGCGCGGTTCACCAGCTTGACGATGTTGCGGATCATTTGGCGCACGCGCGAGATCTCGTACGCCTCCATCCCATAGGCCTTGACGTGTCGCGCGCCCTGGAACGTCTGATTGAGCAGCGTCATGAACAGACCGACCTCGGCCTGCGTATTGGCCGAGACGCGCCGCATGCGCTTGCCGATGCTGATGAGCGGCCGGAAGGCGAGCGGGAACACGACCATCGCCACCAGCGCCAGGCGCCAATCCTGATAGAACATGAGCGCGCCGAGGAACACAGCGGTCACCGCGTTCTTGCCGATGTTGGCGAGAATGTCGGTTGCCGCTGCGCGCAGCAGGACGGCGTCGGTCGTGAAGCGCGAGATCAGCGTGCCGGTCGGGTTGGCGTGGAAGAAGGCGAGATCGTTGCGCATCATGCGGGCGAACAGCACCGCCTGAACGTCGCCGACGACACGCTGGCCGACGTTGGTCATCAGCACGGTTTGGCCGTAATTGGCGAAGCCCTTGATGAACGCGAGCACGACGATTGCCGCCGGAATCACCAGCAGCAACTTGGCATCATGCGCGACGAAGACGCGGTCGAGCATCGGCTGCATCAGCCACGCGTTGGTCGCGGTCGCGCCGGCCATCAGGGCCATGCACACGAGCGCGAGCGCCAGACGGCCGACATAAGGACGCACGAACTGGCGGATCATCCGGCGCAGCAGCGGCAGGGTGGCTGACCGCTGCCTCGCGGCGTCTCGCGAAGGTGCATCAATGCTCAAGCGACCGGAATCCTCTGTAAAACCCGGGGTTTAGGGCGCGATCATAGCATGCCGTGGCGGGCCGGTTGCACTGTTAACGGAAGCGCCGCGGCCCTGGCAAGGCCGGCGCGTCAGGCGCCGGCCACGGTCATGCCGTCGATCCGCACGGTCGGCGCGTCGATGCCGGTGCGGAACTCGAGATCGCTGGCCGGCGTGAGGTTGCGGAACATGTCCTTGAGATTGCCGGCGATCGTCACCTCGCTCACCGGGAAGGCGAGCGCGCCGTTCTCGATCCAGAATCCCGCCGCGCCCCGGCTGTAGTCGCCGGTGACGCCGTTGACCCCCATGCCCATGAGCTCCGTGACATAGAAACCGTTCGTCACCGCGCCGATCAGCTCCTGCGCGGTCAGCACGCCCGGCGCGAGATACAAATTGGCCGGCCCCGGTCCCGGTGGACCCGACGTGCCGCGGCGCGCGTGGCCGGTGGTCTCGAGCTTGAGCTGCCGCGCCGACGCAAGGTCGAGGAGCCACGTCTGCAGCACGCCGTCGGCGACGATGTCGCGTTTCCGCGTGGCGATGCCTTCGCCGTCGAACGGCGCCGAGCGGCGGCCGCGTTTCATGTGCGGATCGTCGACGATCGTGATGCCGCGCGGAAAGACCGGCTGGCCCATCCGGTCCTTGAGGAACGACGTGCCGCGCGCAATCGATGGGCCGCTGATGGCGCCGCTCAAATGACCCAACAGCGATGACGACACGCGCGGGTCGAACACCACCGGCACTTTGGCAGTCGGCATCTTGCGGGCGCCGAGCCGCTTGACCGCGCGTTCGCCGGCCTTGCGGCCGATCGCCGCCGGCTCCTTCAGGTCGGTGCCAAACACCGCCGAATCCCAATCGTCGTCGCGTTCCATCGCGGCGCCGTTGCCGGCCAGCACCGAAACCGCGATGGCGTGGCCGGTCGTTGCATAGCTGCCGGCGAAACCGTTGGACGCGACGAGCGCGACGCGATGGCGCGACCAGCTGGCCTGCGCGCCTTCGGAATTGGTGACACCCTTAATCGCGCGCGCCGCGTCTTCGGCCGCGCCCGCGCGCGCCGCCAACGCTGCGGGCGAAGGCTCGTCCGGATCGGCCAGATCGAGATCGGGGATCTGCTTCGCCAGCGCCGCCGCGTCGGCGATACCGCAATAAGGGTCTTCCGGCACGCTGCGCGCCATCGCCAAGGCGCGGCCGACCAATTCTTCGCCATGATCGGCGTCGCGATCGTTGGCCGAGACGATCGCCTGGCGCCTGCCGACGATAACGCGCAAGCCGAGGTCGAAGCTCTCCTGGCGTTCGAGCTTTTCAAGATGGCCGAGCCGCTGGCTGTGCGACAGCGCGATGCTTTCGATCAGCACCGCGTCGGCCTGGTCGGCGCCATCCTTACGGGCGCGGCTGACGAGATCGCCCAGCAGCGCGAGCGGGTCGAGGGATTTGGGCATGGCGCATCATATGGGTTCGGCGGCGGCGTTTGCTAGCGCGACGGCTCAAGCATTGAGCTGCCACACGGTGGTTTCGCGTGCTTCGCGGTCTTCGAGATCGAGCGGCGTTGGCACCCAGTAACGCGCCAGCGCCCGCAATCCGGTCGTTGGCAGATAAGCGCGGCCGGGATCGCCGAGCAGGATCAGCGCGCCGTCACGCGCCCGCCCCGTAAGCCATGCGACTAATCGCTCGGCGAGCGGCCGCTCGTAGCACATGTCGCCCGCTAGCACGGCGTCCCAGCTTCCATCGCCAGCAAGCGCATCGCCGCCCTCGGTTGTGATCGCGACCCCGTTCAGCGCGGCATTGAGCGCCAGCGCCGCCAGCGCGAAGCGATCGGGTTCCGCGGCGGTGACGCGCGCGCCGGCCTTGGCGGCGGCGATGGCGACGATGCCGCTGCCGGCACCGAAATCGAGGACATTCCGGCCGGCGACCAGTGCCGGATGGTCGAGCAGATGCCGCGCCAGTGCCTGACCGCCCGCCCAAGCGAAAGCCCAGTAAGGCGGCGGCAGCTGCGATCGCTGCAACGTCGCTTCGGTCGCTTGCCACAGCGGCGTGACCTCGGTGGCGAGGTGCAGCCGGATCTCCGGCACCAGCGGCGGCGACGCGATCACCGTATGGTCGCGGACGAAGTCGCGCTCAGACGACATGCGCGGCGATGATGCCGAACAACAGGCTCCAGCCGACGAACCGGTTGGAGCGGAACTTGGCGAGGCAATCGGCGCTGTCGTCGATATCGACCGCCGCGGCCTGCCAGCACATCTGCGCCGCCGCCAGCGCAAGGCCGAGCCAGAACGGCCAGCCATTCGCGGTCCGCGCGCCAGCCGCCGCCCACAACAACGCCGCGCCGGCATAGAAAACGAATAGAAACGGCCGTGTGCGCTTGCCGAGTGCCAGCGCCGACGATTTAACGCCGATCAGCGCGTCGTCATCTTTGTCCTGATGGGCGTAGATCGTGTCGTAACCGAGCGTCCAACAGATGCCGCCGGCATAGAGAAGAACGGCGGACCAATCGACGTCGCCGCGCGCTGCCGCCCAGCCCAAAAGCGCACCCCAGTTGAAATTGAGGCCAAGGAAGAATTGCGGCCAATAGGTGATGCGCTTCATGAACGGATAGGTACCGATCAGCACAAGGACCAAAAAACCGAACAGGATCGCCGTGCGGTTGAACGAAAACAGCACCGCGGCGCCGATCGCGAGCTCCAGAGCCATGAAAGCGATTGCCTGCTTGACCGAGATCGCGCCGCTGGCGATCGGCCGCGTGCGCGTACGGGCGACGCGCGCATCGAAATCGCGGTCGGCGATGTCGTTGAGCGTGCAGCCAGCGCCGCGCATGGCAACCGCGCCAATGGCGAACAGCGTCATCAATCGCCAATCCGGCTGCGCCGGCGCCGCCAGGGCGATGCCCCACCAGCCGGGAAACAGCAGCAACCAGGTGCCGATCGGCCGGTCTAGCCGCGCCAGCCTGAGATAGGGCCGCCACGCCGCCGGCGTGCAGCGGTCGACCCAATCACCGCTCCTTATGTCGGTCATGCCCCATCTTGCCCGCGGAGCCGCTGTCATAAAAGTGTGGCAGTATCCGGTTTATGGCCTATCGCAAGATGACGCGCATTTTCGTCGACTCCGACCTTGCGCCGGGCGTCAGCCTGCGAACGACCGCGGGGCAGGCCCACTACCTGCTGTCGGTGATGCGGATGAAACGCGACGAGACGCTGGCAGTCTTCAACGGCCGCGACGGCGAATTCAGCGCGCGCATCGCCGATGCCGGCCGTCGTGTCTGCACGCTTGAACTGGGCGAGCGCCTGCGGCCGCAACGCGCCAAAGACGATCTGTGGTTGTGCTTCGCGCCGCTCAAGCGCGCGCCGATCGATTATCTGGTGGAAAAGGCGACCGAGCTGGGGGTCGCAGAACTGCGTCCGGTGATCACCGCGCGCACGATTGCCAGCCGCGTCAATCTCGAACGTTTGCGTGCCAACGCGATCGAAGCCGCCGAGCAAAGCGAACGCCTGACCGTGCCGATTCTACACGAGCCGATGACGCTCGAAGAGTTGATCGCGGATTGGCCGCGCGGTCGCCGACTCGTTTTTTGCGACGAAACCGGTCATTCGCCGGCCATTGCGATCGCGCTCAAGGACGTCGTCGGCGCGCCGTGCGCCGTGTTGATCGGACCGGAAGGCGGCTTTGCGGATTCGGAGCTTGACCTGTTGCGCAAGCTGCCGTTTGTTTGCGCCGTCGGTTTGGGCCCGCGCGTCTTGCGCGCCGACACCGCGGCGCTGGCCGCGCTGGCGGTGGTCCAGGCGGTGATCGGGGATTGGTCTGCGACCCGGTCGCGCTGACCGTCCGGCTTTCGCAACATCTTTGGATTCCGATGTCGGCTCCCTCGCAATCCGGTGGCGCATCCATCACCGACCGGCGCCAACTGGTCGAATATCTCGCTTCGGGTAGCAAGCCGCGCGCACAGTGGCGCATCGGCACCGAGCACGAGAAGTTCGTCTTCCGCCGCCGCGATCTGTCGCGTCCCGCTTACGACGGCGCCGACGGCATTCGCGCGCTGCTCGAGCGCTTGCAGCGCTTCGGCTGGCAACCGGTGATGGACGGCGACAATCTCATCGGCCTATCGGAAGGTCAGGATGCGATCTCGCTCGAGCCCGGCGGACAATTCGAATTGTCCGGCGCGCCGCTGACGACACTGCACGAGACCTGCGGCGAGCTGCATCGCCATCTGCGCCAGGTCCGCGAGGTTGCCGAGGAACTCGACCTCGGCATGCTCGGCATGGGGTTCGATCCCAAATGGCGGCGCGAGGACGTGCCATGGATGCCGAAGCGCCGCTACGCCATCATGCGCCGTTACATGCCGAAAAAGGGCTCGCTCGGCCTCGACATGATGCTGCGCACCTGCACGGTACAGGTGAATCTGGATTTCGCCGACGAAGCCGACATGGTGACCAAGTTCCGCATCGGCTTGGCGTTGCAGCCGCTGGCGGTGGCGCTGTTCGCCAACTCGCCCTTCACCGAGGGCAAACCCAATGGCTTCGTCAGCTATCGCAGCCACGTGTGGACCGACACCGATCCCGACCGCAGCGGCATGCTGCCGTTCGTCTTCGAACGCGGCATGGGCTTCGAGCGCTATGTCGACTACATGCTCGACATGCCGATGTACTTCGTCTACCGCAACGGCCAGTACGTCGACGTTGCCGGCCAGAGCTTCCGCGATTTCCTCAAGGGCAAGCTGCCCGGCCTGCCGGGCGCGCTGCCGACGCTCAACGACTGGTCGGATCATCTGACGACGGCGTTTCCCGAAGTCCGGTTGAAGAAGTTCCTTGAGATGCGCGGCGCCGATGGCGGGCCGTGGCGGCGGTTGTGCGCGCTACCGGCGCTATGGACTGGCTTGCTCTACGAGCAGACGGCGCTCGACGCCGCCGCTTCGTTGATCAAGGATTGGACGTCGGCCGAGGTCGATACGCTGCATGCCGCTGTGCCGCGCCAGGGCCTGGCAACGCCGTTCCGCGGTCGCAAGCTGAAAGACTGGGCGATGGACATGTTGGCGATTGCGCGCGACGGACTCAAACGCCGCGCGGAGCTCGACACCACCAAGGACGACGAGCGCATCTATCTCGAGCCGTTGTTCGAAATCGCCGAACGCGGCCGCACGCCAGCGGAGCTTTTGGTCGACGAGTTCAATACGCGCTGGGACGGCAAGATCGAGCCGCTCTACAGCGAGCAAGCCTATTAATTGAGCGTTGCCGTTTCCCAAAGCTTGGGATCGGCCGATGCAGTCTCCGGCGGCTCGCCCGACAGCGACATCCAGCGCGCGCGGAACCAGCTGCGCGCCGATACGTCGAGCTTGATCCGGCGTGATTCGGGCGGACCCGACAGACCGAGCGCGCTCCAGGGAATCAGCGCGTCGGCGACGATGCGCGGTTGATCGGCGCCGAAATAATGCACGCGGCCGCCGGCGACCGCGGGACATGACGCGCCGTGATGCTCGCTCGGCGATCCGACGCACAGCAAAGGCTTCATCGGCGGATAGTCGCGCGTCTTGCCTTTGGGCGGGATGAAATAGAGTGTGAAGCGGTGCGGCCCGGCGCCGGCATCGAGATCGAGCTCGACGCGATAGGCTTCGCTCAACGGGAAGCCGCCTTTATAGGCAAGTACGCCGATGTCGTAATAATCCTGGCCGATGGTGGCGAGGGCGATGCCGCGTGCGTCCCATGTCAAGTAGACCTCGCCGAAAGGCACGTCGCCGGCCGGGGTCGCGAGCGGCGGCATCAACGACACCGGCTTCGGCCAATCGATCAGCGACGGCTTGGCGAAATCGATCACCGCCTGTGGCACGCGGATCGTTTCGCGGCTTAGGCGCGGCATCGGCGCAGCAGCGGCATGCAGCGTCGGCAATTGGCGATTGGCCACGGCGAGCGCCGTCACCAACCGCTCATACGGTCGATCGTTGATGTCGACCAGGCCGAAATTATAGTCCTCGCTGTCCTGTCGGCCGCCGAGCGGATAGTCGTAGTACTGGAACCAGTCGAGGCCGAGGATGTCCGGCACGGCGGCGAAGTTGCGCGCGGCGGCGCTCGCGCCGGCGGCGCGTTCGGCCTGGGTCTCGACCGTCATCAGGTGGCCGTTGTTGCGGTTGCCGGTGCGGTTCTGGTGCGCGGCGTAGAACCATTCCGAGATCAGTACCGGCTTGCCGCCCGACAGCGCGTGCAGGCCGTCGAAGAAATAAGGCGCGATCCAGCCTTCGGGACTGTCGACGTTGTAATTCGTGGCGATGGCATCGACGTAACGCGCTTCGGCGCGGACCGCCGCCGGATCGTAATAGATCGGCAGCCGGTCGCCGAAATAGAGCGCATCGGGATCGGCCTTGCGGATCGCTGCCGATGCCAGCGCGTAATAATGCTCGGCGACGATGCCGGTCCATTGGGATATCGCCTTGGCGCCGTCGCCGCCGGGCCTGAGACGCGTCGTCCGGCACGTCGTCAGTAGCCCGGCCCATGAATCGACGCCCGGCGGCGGCACGAAATCGCGGGTGAAGCGCGGCCAGTCGCCGCCGTAACGCGCGCGCAGCATGGCAACCAGCCGCTGCTTGGTGAAATTCGCGGCTGGCTTGCGCGAATAGAAGGTGAAGAGCGCACCATCCCACCAGCCGACTTCGTTATCCGAGAAATAGCCGATGCGGTACGCGGTGTGGCGGTACGGCGCGGTCAGCTTCGCCGCCTCCGCGTCCATGATCGCGCCCATGTCGGGCCGGAACGGATCGAACCAATGGTATTTCGCCAACCGGCCGAGCTCGAGATCGATGGTCGTCGGCAGGCGCAGTTGCGGCGGCGGCAACGACCAGGCGCCGGCGGCGTTGAAGCCCCAGGCGCGTAACCGCTTATCGGTCGCGTCGATCCAATCGTCGAGCGACGCATAGTGCGCGCGCCAATCGTAATGCGGCCGGTTGAGCTTGGCGCCCGAAAGCCCGTCGTCGAGCACGTTGACGCCGAGCGAGAAGGTGCGCGTGCCGCACGGATCGACCAGCCAGGCGCGGCCGTCCTGTTCGACCGCGCGCCAGCGCGTCGTCGGCGCTTGCGCCAAGTTGCAATCGGCGAACGCGGGAAGGGTCAGAATGAGAAAAGCGGCGAGCGCGCCGAGACACGCCCGCCGGAGCAGACTCATGCGGCGGTGCCACCCACGGTGAGCCCGTCCATCCGCAACGTCGGCTGACCGACGCCGACTGGCACGCCTTGGCCGTCCTTGCCGCAGGTGCCGACGCCATCGTCGAGCTTCAGATCGTTGCCGATCATGGTGATCTTGGTCAGCGCATCGGGACCGTTGCCGATCAGCGTCGCGCCTTTGAGCGCCGGGCCGACCTTGCCGTTCTCGATCAGATAGGCCTCGGAGGCCGAGAACACGAACTTGCCCGAGGTGATGTCAACCTGGCCGCCGCCGAAATTGACGGCATATACGCCGCGCTTCACCGAGGCGAGGATCTCGGCCGGATCGTGCGCACCGGCGAGCATATAGGTGTTGGTCATGCGCGGCATCGGCGCGTGCGCATAGCTTTGCCGCCGTCCGTTGCCCGTCGGCTTCATGCCCATCAGCCGCGCGTTGAGCCGATCCTGCATATAGCCTTTGAGGATTCCATCCTCGATGAGCGTCGTGGCGCTGCTCGACGTGCCTTCGTCGTCGACCGTCAGCGACCCGCGCCGGTCCTTGAGCGTGCCGTCGTCGACCACGGTGACGCCGGGCGCCGCGACGCGCTGGCCGATCAAGCCGGCGAAAGCCGATGTCTTCTTGCGGTTGAAATCGCCTTCGAGGCCGTGTCCCACCGCCTCGTGCAGCATGACGCCGGGCCAGCCGGGGCCGAGCACGACGGTCATTTCGCCAGCGGGTGCGGGCACCGACGCGAGATTGACGAGGGCTTGGCGCAACGCTTCGTCAACCTGCGCCTGCCATCGGGCGGAATCGAGGTAGAGCGCATATTCGACGCGGCCGCCGGCGCCGTGACCGCCGACTTCCATGCGGCCGTTTTCCTCGACCACGACGCTGACGTTAAGGCGCACGAGCGGCCGGATGTCGGCCTGCGCCTGGCCGTCGGCGCGAATGATCTCGATCGCGCGCCATTCGCCGGCAAGCGATGCCATCACCTGCTTCACGCGCTTATCCTTGGCGCGGGCGTAGGCGTTGATGTCCATCAGCAGCTTGGTCTTGGTTTCGAAGGGCACCAGCTGGAGCGGATTGGCATCGGTGTAGAGCTGCCGATTGGTGCCTGGTGGCGGCGCAGCCATGGTGCCGGCGTGGCCATGCTTGACGGCGCGTACGGTCTCGCCGGCGCGCCGGATCGCATCCTCGGACAATTCCGACGCGTGCGCGTAGCCGGCGGCTTCGCCGGACAGCGCGCGCAGCCCGAAGCCTTGTGATTGATCGAAGCTCGCGCTTTTGATGCGGCCGTCGTCGAGCGCCAGCGCTTCCGACTGGCTCCATTCGAGGAACAGTTCGCCGTCGTCCATACCCGACAACGAGTCGCGGACGATCCGCTCGACGCGCGCGCGATCCATGCCCGTGCCGGCGAAAAACAACGTCTCCGCGCGCGCCAGATCGGTCATGTTTCGGCTCCTTTTCGGTCCTGCTTCATTGCCAGAAACAGACATGGGGTGCCAGGGCCGTTTGTGCCAGCGCCGACGCCGCGCGTTCCGGCGGTCGCGCGGCAGTTTATGCGGCATAAAGTCGCAATGTTGCGGTTGGCATCGCGCGCCGCTGTTCGCTATGACAGGCCGGATGCGGGCCGGTTTCGCGGCATGACGCTTTCGTGTAGCGTCCCGCACCGTCGCCGCCGCGTCGCGGCGGCGCTTCGGCTCTGGTGAGGACGAGGGGATGTCCATGACACGGCTTCCGGCAGATGGGATCACGGACTTCGCGCGGCGCGCGGCGCGCGCGCTGCTGGGGCTTCCGGCGCTGCTCTTGGGTGCGCTGCCGGCCTGGGCCGAAACAGCGCACGACTGGCAACTCGGCTTGCAGCCGGCGGCGACGCCGGTGCGCGATCGGATCGACAGCCTGAACAACGAGCTGATTGTGATCATCACGGTGATCACGTTGTTCGTGATGGCCCTGCTGGGCTACGTGATGATTCGCTACAGCGCCAAACGCAACCCTGCGCCGTCGCGCACGACGCACAACACGCTGCTCGAGCTGGTGTGGACGTTGGTGCCGGTGCTGGTCCTAGTGATCATCGCCGTGCCGTCGTTCAAGCTGCTCTACTTCATGGCCGATACACCGCGTGCGCAGATGACGGTCAAGGTCACCGGTCATCAATGGTACTGGAGCTATGACTATCCCGATCAGGGCGATTTCAGCTTCGACAGCAACATCCTGTCTGATGCGCAGGACAAGCAGGCCGGCAATCCACGGCTGCTTGGCACCGACAACGTGATGGTGGTGCCGGTCGGGCAGGTGGTGCGCGTGCTGATCAACAGCACCGACGTCATCCACAGCTGGTTCGTGCCCTCGGCCGGCGTGCAGGAATACGCGATGCCCGGCCGCACCAACGAGGCCTGGTTCAAATTCGAGCGGCCGGGCGTCTATTACGGCCAGTGCAACCAGATCTGCGGCATCAACCATCCGTTCATGCCGATCGAGATCCACGCCGTCTCGGCCGACGATTTCACCAAGTGGGCGGCGGACGCCAAGAAGAAGTTTTCGAGCAATGACGACGGCGCGCTGAAGTTCGCCGCCGACGCATCGCGGTAGCATTCGCGAGGAAACCATGACTTACGGAACAACGACGCACGACGAGCACGCCGATCACCGCCCGGGATTCGTCGCCCGCTGGCTGTTTTCGACGAACCACAAGGATATCGGCACGCTCTATCTGATCTTCTCGATCACCGCGGGATTGATCGGCGGCGCGCTCTCGGTGGTCATGCGCTATAACCTGATGCAGCCGGGCGATGCGCTGTTCCACAACGATCACCAGCTTTACAACGTCATCATCACCGCGCACGGCCTCGTCATGGTGTTCTTCCTGGTGATGCCGGCGCTCATCGGCGGCTTCGGCAACTGGTTCGTGCCGTTGATGATCGGCTCGCCTGACATGGCCTTCCCGCGCATGAACAACATCAGCTTCTGGCTGTTGGTGCCGGCGCTCCTTCTGTTGTTGACCTCGACCATGGTTGGCGATCCGGCCGGCGCCGGCGTGGGCTGGACGCTTTATCCGCCGCTGTCGGCCAAGATCGGCCACCCCGGCCCATCCGTCGACATGGTGATCTTCTCGCTGCACCTTGCGGGCGCCTCGTCGATCATGGGCGCGATCAATTTCATCACCACGATCTTCAACATGCGCGCGCCCGGCATGACGCTGCACAAGATGCCGTTGTTCGTGTGGTCCATTCTGGTCACGGCGTTCCTGCTGCTGTTGGCGCTGCCGGTGCTCGCTGGCGCGATCACCATGCTGCTCACCGACCGCAATTTCGGCACCACCTTCTTCATCCCATCGGGCGGCGGCGATCCGCTGCTGTTCCTGCACCTGTTCTGGTTCTTCGGCCACCCCGAGGTTTACATCATGATTTTGCCGGCGTTCGGCATCATCAGCCAGGTGGTCTCGACCTTCTCGAAGAAGCCGGTGTTCGGCTATCTCGGCATGGCCTACGCGATGGTGTCGATCGGCGTCATCGGCTTCGTGGTGTGGGCGCACCACATGTTCACCACCGGCATCAGCGTCGACACCCAGGCCTATTTCACCGCCGCGAC
Organism: Allostellaceae bacterium; assembly: GCA_035934995.1. Lineage (GTDB taxonomy): Bacteria > Pseudomonadota > Alphaproteobacteria > ATCC43930 > CGMCC-115725 > REEB95. Next base: position 60,887 of record DASYXI010000043.1, on the reverse strand, counting down.
GATGGTCATCGCGGTGCCGACAGGCATCAAGATCTTCTCGTGGATCGCGACGATGTGGGAAGGTTCGATCGAGTTCAAGACGCCGATGCTGTTCGCGATTGGCTTCCTGTTCCTGTTCACCGTCGGCGGCGTGACCGGCGTCGTCCTCGCCAATGCCGGCGTCGATCGCGTGCTGCACAACACCTATTACGTCGTGGCGCACTTCCACTACGTGCTGTCGCTCGGCGCGGTGTTTGGTCTGTTTGCCGGCTTCTATTACTGGATCGGCAAGATGTCGGGCCGCCAGTACAACGAAACCTTCGGCAAGATCCATTTCTGGACGACATTTATCGGCGTCAATCTGACGTTCTTCCCGATGCACTTCCTCGGTCTTGCTGGCATGCCGCGCCGGATCAGCGATTATCCGGATGCCTTCGCTGGCTGGAACATGGTCGCCTCGATCGGCTCGTATATCTCCTACGCGTCGACGCTGTTCTTCATCTTCATCGTCTTTCACACGCTGCTCGCCGGGCGGAAGGTGGGTGCGAACTATTGGGGCGAAGGCGCGACGACGCTCGAATGGACCGTCTCGTCGCCGCCGCCGTTCCACAGCTATGACGAGCTGCCGCACGTTGCCTCGACTTCCGGCCACTGAGCGATGAGCCCGCTGGCGCTCGACATCGCAACCGTCGCGCTTCAGCGCACGACGCCGGCCGATTTCGTTCCTGCGGTCGGCGACTATTTCGCGCTGCTGAAGCCGCGGGTGATGTCGCTGGTGGTGTTCACCGGCTTCGTCGGGCTTTATCTCGCGCCCGGTCATTTGCATCCCCTGCTGGCGGCGGTCGCGGTGTTGTGCATCGCCGTCGGCGCCGGTGCGGCGGGCGCCATCAACATGTGGTACGAGCGCGACATCGATGCGCTGATGGAGCGGACGCGCCATCGGCCGTTGCCTGCCGGCCGCATGGCGCCGGGCGATGCACTCGGCTTTGGTGCGGTGCTCGCTGTCAGCTCGGTCATCGTCATGGGGCTGGCGCTCAATCCGGTTGCAGCGGTGCTGTTGGCGCTGGCGATTGGCTTCTACGTCTTCGTCTACACCATCGGCCTGAAACGCCGGACACCGCAGAACATCGTCATCGGCGGCGCGGCCGGCGCCTTTCCGCCGATGATCGGCTGGGCGGCGGTGACCGGCCAGGTCGGCGTCGCGTCGCTGGCGTTGTTCGCGCTCATCTTCTTCTGGACGCCGCCGCATTTCTGGGCGCTGTCGCTCTATCGCGCCGGCGATTACGCGCGCGCCGGCGTGCCGATGCTGCCCGTCGTCGCCGGCAAGACGGAAACCAAGAAGCAGATGCTGCTCTATACGTTGGTGCTGTGGCCGGTGGCGGTTGCGCCGGCGCTGCTGCATGCGACCGGCTGGCTCTACGGCGCTGCGGCGTTGGTGCTGTCGGCGCTGTTCACTCTGTGCGCAGTGTCCGTCTGGCGCGACACGAGCGACCGCGCGGCGCGGCGCATGTTCGGCTTTTCGCTCCTCTACCTTTTCCTGCTCTTCGCCCTGATGGCGATCGACCGCGCTCCTGGGCTATTCGCCGGTCTAGGCCTTGGCGCATGAGCGAGCTTGCGTTGATGGATGACCGCCAGCGGCGTATCCGCGCGCGCAACCGGGCCTTGCTGCTGTTGCTGCTGGGCGTGGTGGCGCTGTTCTATCTGATCGCGCTTGTGCGGTTGGGGGTCTGGTCGTGACGCCGAATACCACCACGATCACGTTGAGCTGCACGATGTTCCGTGCCAAAGACCAAGACGGCGCCGGCCAAACTGCGTCGGTGCCCGTCGCCGCTGCGGCCCAGTATCGCTGAAGGATGAGCCAATGACCGAAACCAGCCACGCTACGGGCCACGCCGGCCACAAGCATCCGTACCATCTCGTCGACCCAAGCCCTTGGCCGCTGGTCGGCTCGATCGTCGCCGGCGTCGTCACCGGCGGCGCCGTGTGGTGGTTCCATGGTGGCCCGCCCTGGGTGATGGCCGCCGGCATGCTCGGCGTGCTCGGCATCATGTTCGTGTGGTGGCGGGACGTCATCATCGAGGCCGAGTTCCAGGGCTTCCACACGCCGGTGGTCCAGATCGGCCTGCGCTTCGGCATGGCGCTGTTCATCGCCTCGGAGGTGATGTTCTTCTCCGCCTTTTTCTGGGCGTTCTTCTCCTCGGCGCTCTATCCGGTCGGCGGCATTTGGCCGCCCAAGGGCATCCGCCCGTTCGATCCGTGGGACATCGCCTTCCTCAACACCATGGTGCTGCTGTTGTCCGGCACGACCGTGACCTGGGCGCACCACGCCTTGATCGAGGGCGACCGCAAGAACCTGGTGCGCGGCTTGCTCGTCACGGTTCTGCTAGGTATCTCGTTCACATGCCTGCAGGCCTTCGAGTACTCGCACGCGGCATTCGGTTTCAAAGACGGCATCTATCCGTCGACCTTCTTCATGGCGACGGGCTTCCACGGCTTCCACGTCATCATCGGCACGACGTTCCTGGCGGTGTGCCTGTTCCGCGCCATCGCTGGGCATTTCAAGCCGGACCACCATTTCGGCTTCGAGGCGGCGGCCTGGTATTGGCACTTCGTCGACGTGGTCTGGCTGTTCCTGTTCATCTGCGTCTACTGGTGGGGATCGGGCGGCGCTTATCTCGCCGAGTAACCGAAACCCGGTTGCGAACCGGTGAGACGCTCGCTGCTCTGGCCGAGCGTCTGGGCGGCAATCGGCTTCGTCATCCTGATCGGCCTTGGCACCTGGCAGGTCCAGCGGCTGCACTGGAAAGAAGGGCTGATCGCAGCCCGCCAGGCGGCGTTCCATCTGCCGCCAGTGCCGCCGCCGTCGAGCCTCGCGGTCGCGCAGGCGCTCGAATACCACCCGGTGCGCGCGAGCGGCCATTTCCTCAACGATCGAGAAATGCGTGTGGCGGCGATCGCCGACGACGGTACCGCCGGTTTCGACATCGTCACGCCGTTTGTGCTCGACGACGGCAAGGTGCTGATGGTCGAGCGCGGCTTCGTGCCGACCGGGCTCGCGGCGCCGGATAGCCGCCGCGCCGGCGAGATCGCCGGCCCGACGCAGATCGCCGGCCCGTTGCGGCTCGACCGTGGGCGGCCGTCGTGGTTCACGCCCGACAACCAGCCAGCGCGCGGCGAATGGTACTTCATCGATCTCAAGGCGATGGCCGCCGCTTCCACGCTGCCGGCCGATGTCCTGCCTTATTATATCGATGCCGATGCGACGCCCAATCCGGGCGGTTGGCCCAAGGGCGGCCAGACGGCGATCGAATTGCCCAATCACCATCTGTCCTATGCCATCACTTGGTATGCTTTGGCGGCCAGTCTGGTTCAGATCTATGCGATCTTCGTCCGCCGCCGGTTGAAGGAACGCGCATGACCGCCGCCTACGCCACGCTCGAAGCGCGCTTCAAGCGTCTCGGCCTCGTCAACGAGGCGGTGGCGATGCTGCACTGGGATACCGCTGCAATGATGCCCGACGGCGCCGCCCCAGCCCGCGCCGAGCAGTTGGCCGAGCTCAAGGTCATCGCGCACGACATTCTCACCGATCCGCGCCTCGCCGATCTCATGGACGATGCCGGCCGCGACCGGCTCGACGACTGGCAGCACGCCAATCTGGCCGAGATGCGCCGGCTCTGGCTGCACGCCACCGCGGTGCCGGTCGATCTGGTCGCGACCTATTCGCGCGCTTGTTCGGAATGCGAGATGGCCTGGCGCAAGGCACGGTCGACCAACGATTTCGCCGGAATCCAGCCGCGCCTGCAACGCGTCCTCGATCTGACGCGCGAGGTCGCCGCCGCCAAGGCCGCCAAGCTCGGCGTCTCACCCTACGAAGCGTTGCTCGATCAGTTCGAGCCGGGTGGCCAGATCGCCGAGATCGATCGGCTGTTCGATCATCTGGCGCCCCGGCTGCCGGCGCTGATCGAAGGGGCGCTGGCGGCACAGGCGGCGCGCAAGCCGCCGTTGCGGCCGAAGGGGCCGTTTCCCGTCGACGCACAGCGTCAGGCGGCACGGCAATTGATGGCGCGGCTCGGTTTCGATTTCGACCACGGCCGGCTCGACCAGAGCCTGCACCCGTTCTGCGGCGGCACGCCGGACGACGTCCGCATCACCACGCGCTACGACGAAGCCGATTTCGCGCGCGCATTGATGGGCGTGCTGCACGAAACCGGTCACGCGTTGTATGAGCGGGGTCTGCCGTCGGCGTGGCGGCGGCAGCCGGTCGGCGAGCCGCGCGGCATGAGCATCCACGAGAGCCAATCGCTGCTGATTGAGATGCAGGTTTGCCGCTCGCGCGAGTTTGTCGAATTCGCCGCGCCGATCCTGCGCGAACGCTTCGGCGGCAGCGGGCCCGAATGGGAGGCGGCGAATCTCTACCGGCTCGGCACGCGGGTTGCCCGCTCGCTAATCCGCGTCGACGCCGACGAGGTCACCTATCCGGCGCACGTCATTCTGCGTTATCGGCTCGAGCGCGCGTTGATATCCGCCGAGCTCGACCTCGCCGATCTGCCGGATGCCTGGTCCGAAGGGATGGAACGGCTGCTGGCGGTGACGCCGCCCGACGATCGCGACGGCTGCCTGCAGGACATCCACTGGTACGACGGCGCCTGGGGTTATTTCCCGACCTATACGCTCGGCGCCATGACTGCGGCGCAACTCTTCGATGCGGCGAAACGGGCGGTGCCGGCGATCCCCGGCGCCATCGCGCGCGGCGATTTTGCGCCGCTGCTCGGCTGGTTGCGCGCCCACGTGCACAGTCTCGGTTCGCGCTATTCAACCCGCGACATCCTCGTGCGCGCCACCGGCAAGCCGCTCGACGCGGCGATCTTCGAGGGCCACTTGCGCGCGCGCTATCTCGCGGCATAGGCTCGGCCTCGACCGCCGCGATCCACGGACAACGATGCGATACATCAGCACCCGCCACGGCCGCGCCGCGGCGACAAGCCGGCAGTTTGACGAAATCCTGCTGACCGGCATGGCGCCTGACGGCGGCCTCTATGTGCCGCAGCGGCTGCCGCGTTATCGCGCGGCTTGGTTCGAGGCGTTGCGCGGCTTGTCCTATGCCGAGATCGCCGCACGGGTGACGCAGCCGTTTCTGGGCAGCGCCGTGCCGGCAGTGGAATGGCGTCGCATGATCGAAGACGCCTATCGCCCATTCACGCATCCGGCGGTGGCGCCGCTGCGGCAGCTCGACGCCGGCCTGTGGCTGCTCGAGCTGTTCCACGGCCCGACGCTCGCCTTCAAAGATTACGCGTTGCAGCTCGTCGGTCCGCTGTTCGATCGCGTGCTGCGCAAACGCCGCCGCCGCGTCACCATCATCGGCGCCACCTCGGGCGATACCGGCTCGGCGGCGATCGAAGCCTGCCGCGACCGCGAGGCGATCGACCTTTTCATGCTCTATCCCGCCGGCCGCATCTCCGACGTGCAGCGGCGCCAAATGACGACGGTGCCCGCGCGCAACGTGCACGCCGTCGCGGTCGAGGGAACGTTCGACGATTGCCAGGATTTGGTGAAAGCGATGTTCGCCGATGCGGCTTTCCGCGACGAGCTCGGCCTGTCCGCGGTCAATTCGATCAACTGGGCGCGGATCATGGCCCAGATCGTCTATTACGTCGCGGCGGCGGTGGCGCTCGGTGCGCCGGCGCACGACGTCGCCTTCGCCGTGCCGACGGGAAATTTCGGCAACGTCTATGCCGCCCACGTCGCGCGTCGCCTGGGCCTGCCGATCGCGCAACTGGCGATCGCCACCAACCGCAACGATATCCTGACGCGGTTCTTCACCGACGGTACGATGAGCCTCGGCACCGTCGAGCCCACGATCAGCCCGAGCATGGACATCCAGGTGTCGAGCAATTTCGAGCGCTTCTTCTTCGAGCTGTCCGGCAACAGCGGCACGAAGACCGCGGCCGCTTTCACGCATTTCCGCGCCAGCGGCACGCTGCCGACGACGAAGCGCCAGTGGCAGGCGGCACGCGCGCTATTTCAGGCCGAACGCGTCGACGACGATTCGACGCGCGCGACCATGGGCGAACTCTATCGTGCGACGGGCGTGCTGATCGACCCGCACACCGCCGTGGCGTTGACCGCGGCGCGCCGCGTCAAACACGAACCGGCGACGCCCATGGTCGTCATCGGAACCGCGCACCCGGCCAAATTCCCCGACGCGGTGATGGCGGCGTGCGGCGTGCGGCCGATGATGCCGGCCCGCCTCGCCAACCTTATGGCCTTGCCGGAACGGCGTGTCAGCCTGCCCAACGATCTCGCGGCCGTACAACACTTCGTTCGGACGCACATACGCCAAGGGGTTGCGGCATGAGCATCCGCATCAGCCAGCTCGCCAACGGCATGCGCGTCGTCACCGATGCGATGGACTCGGTCGAGACCGTATCGCTCGGCGTCTGGGTGGGTGTCGGCACGCGGCATGAGCCGAAAGAGATCAACGGCGTCGCGCACGTGCTGGAACACATGGCGTTCAAGGGAACGACACGCCGGTCGGCGCTCGCGATCGCCGCCGAGATCGAGGCGGTCGGCGGCCATCTCAACGCCTATACGTCGCGCGAGCACACCGCCTATTACGCCAAGGTGATGAAGCCGGACGTGCCGCTGGCGATCGACATCCTGGCCGACATCCTGCAACATTCGACGTTCGAGCCGGCGGAGCTGGAGCGCGAGCGCGCGGTCATCTTGCAAGAGATCGGTCAGGCACAGGATACGCCCGAGGACATCATCTACGACTACCTCCAGGAGCATGCGTTTCCCGATCAGCCGATGGGCCGGCCGGTGCTCGGCCGCGCCGCGATCATCCGGGCGCTCGCGCGCGATGCGGTGGCGGGCTATCTAACGCGCAACTACGCCGCGCCGGGCATGGTTCTGGCCGCGGCCGGTAACTGCGATCACGATGCGGTGGTAGCGCTGGCCGAGCGCGCGTTCGTGGCGTTGCCGAAGCTGAGTCATTCCGCGACGGAACCTGCACGCTATGTCGGTGGCGAATATCGCGAGGACCGCGATCTCGAGCAGGTCCATGTCGTGCTTGCGTTTCCTGGCTTCACCTTCACCGATCCGGACTATCACGCCGCATCGGTTGTCTCCGCGGCGCTCGGCGGCGGCATGTCGTCGCGCTTGTTTCAGGAGATTCGCGAAAAGCGTGGCCTCGTCTATTCGATCTATTCGTTCAGTCACTCCTATACCGACGGTGGTTTGTTCGGCGTGTACGCCGGCACCGGCGAGCGCGAGGCGGCTGAGCTGCTGCCGGTCCTGTGCGACGAGATCCGCAAGCTGGAGCGCGGCTTCGATCCGCTCGAACTTGACCGCGCACGCGCGCAGCTCAAGGCCGGTCTGCTGATGTCGCTTGAAGCGACGTCCGCGCGCGCCGAACAACACGGCAGTCATGTGCTGGTGTTCAATCGGCCATTCGATGCTGCCGAAATCGTCCGTCGCATCGACGCGGTCGACGCATCCGCCGTGGCGCGCGTCGCATCGCGGCTGATCGCGGCGCAGCCGACGTTTGCCGCGCTGGGTCCGATCGGCGCCGTCGAGGATTATGACCGCCTCGCGCGGCGTCTGGCGGCATAGGAGAACCAAGGTGGGGTCGGAGCTTCTGGCCATCACCCGTATTTTCGGCGCCGCGCCGCCGCCGTTCCGGCTCGTCGGCCCGCGCGTCACGCTGCGCACGCCCGAACGCGAGGATTTCGACGAATGGGCGGTCCTGCGCGCCGAATCGCGCGGTTTCCTCGCGCCGTTCGAACCGAGTTGGCCGAACGACGCCGTCACCCGCGCCGGCTTCCGCCGGCGATTGCAGCGTTACGCCGCGGACTGGCGCAGCGACCAAGGCTATAGTTTCCTGCTGGCGCGCCGCGCCGACCGCGTGCTCTTGGGCGGCATCAGCCTATCGAACGTTCGTCGCGGCGTCGCTGAAACCGCCAGCCTCGGCTATTGGATAGGCGAGCGCTTTGCCCGCCAAGGCTACATGACCGACGGACTCAGGCTCACGCTCGCTTTCGCATTCGATCGGCTGCGACTGCACCGGATCGAAGCCGCTTGCCTGCCGCACAACCAGGCGAGCCGGCGGCTGTTGGTGAAGTGCGGCTTCCGCGAAGAAGGCTACGCCAAGGAATATCTATCGATCGACGGCCGCTGGCAGGATCATCTGCTCTTCGGGCTGCTCGCCAGTGAATGGACGCGGCACAGCGAGACGACTCGCGCCGCCGAGACGGTGTCGTGAACGATTTAGGCGCGCCCGGATTCGCCGGACAACGACAACAAGTCGACGCCGAGCTTTGCGAGTGCGCGCTGCCACTTCTCGCCGTATTGGGCGTCGAAGACGATTTCTTCGTCCGCAGCGACACTCAGCCAGCCGTTCGCCTGGATCTCGGAATCGAGCTGGCCGGGTCCCCAGCCGGCATAGCCCAGCGCCAGCAGGCTGCGTTTGGGTCCGCTGCCGCGGCCGATGGCGCGCAGAATCTCGAGCGTTGCGGTGAGCGCGACATTGCCGCCGACGACCAGCGTGCCGTCCTCGACATAGTCGGCCGAATGCAGCACGAAGCCGCGGCCGGCCTCGACCGGACCGCCGAAATGGATGCGCCGGTCGTCGCTCTCGGCTTTGATCTCGATGCCGAGCTGCTTCATCAACGCCGGCCAGGTCACGTCGTCGAGCAGGCGATTGACCACCAGTCCCATCGCGCCGTCTTCGTTATGGGCGCAGAGATAGACCACCGACCGCGCGAAACGCGGGTCCTGCATTTGCGGCATCGCGACCAGAAGGTGGCCGGCAAGCGTCGTCACGAAAACCTCCGGCCTTCTCAAATAACCCCGAGCCGTGAACCTTGCAAGACACGCTGGCGTGTCGGGCGCATGGTCACAGCGCTCATCGTGCTTGCGGCGATGTTTACCATGCCGGCGCGTGCCGAAACGACGTCGTCAGCATGGTTCACCACCGACCAGGGCAAGGTACGGCTCATCGCCGCGCACGCCACGCTTGCCGGTCAGGAAACGCAGACGCTCGGCCTTGAGTTCCGCATGGCGCCGGGCTGGCATATCTACTGGCGCTCGCCGGGCGATGCGGGCTATCCACCGCGGCTCGATTGGAATGGTTCGGCGAATCTCGTGCGCGCCGACATGCTGTGGCCAGCGCCGCAGCGGTTCTCGGTCCTGGGACTGGAGACCATGGGCTACAGCGACGCCGTCGTGCTGCCTATTACCGTGCGCGTCGCGGATCCCGGCAAGCCCCTCGATCTGACGGCACACCTCGATTATCTCACCTGCCGCGAGATTTGCGTTCCCTATCAAACGGTGCTGCATCTGGCGCTGCCCGCGGGCGCGGCGCCGGCCGATGCGACCGGCTATGCCGCGCTCATCGATCAATTCGTGGCGCAGGTGCCGGGCGATGGCAGTAAGGTCGGGCTTAAGTTTGACGGTGTCGCGGTCGACGTTGGACCGCGTCCGGCGTTGTTGTTGCGCGTGACCGCATCGCCGCCGCTGGTGTCACCCGATGCCTTTGTCGAAGGCGCCGCCAACGTCGCCTTCGGCGTGCCGCGGCTGATCGCAGGTGCGCGGCCAGGCAACAGCTTGCTGCGGCTTCCGCTCGATGGCGGCGGGACTGACGCGCTCCGCAAGCTTGTCGGCAAACCGCTGACGGTGACGCTCACCGACGGTTCGCGCGCGATGACCGCGGCAGTCGTACCGACGCTGGCGCCGTCGCCCGCCGTCGACTGGGTGCGCCTGCTGCCGATGCTGGCGTTGGCGCTGGCCGGTGGTTTCATCCTCAATTTCATGCCGTGTGTGCTGCCGGTGCTGGCGCTGAAGCTGCTCGGCACGGTCGACCATGCGGCGCGCGGCCGTGGCGCGGTCCGCGCCGGCTTCGTGGCGAGCGCCGCTGGCATCGTCGCAACATTCCTTGCCCTGGCCGGCATCGCCATCGGCTTTCGCGCCGCCGGCGTCGCGGTCGGCTGGGGATTGCAGTTCCAGCAGCCGGCATTTTTGGTCGCGATGGCGGCGATCCTGACCGTGTTCGCCGCGAACGTTTGGGGTCTGTTCGAGATCCCGCTGCCGGCGGCGGTGACCGCGCTGGGCGAGGGACGCGCCCATCTCGGCAGCTTTTTCGCCGGCGTCCTGGCGACGTTGCTCGCGACGCCCTGCACGGCGCCGCTGCTGGGCACGGCGCTCGGCTTCGCGCTGCTGTCGCCGCCGGTGGTGGCGCTCGCGGTCTTCGGCGCCATGGGCGTCGGTTTGGCGCTGCCTTATCTCGCGGTTGCCGCCGCACCGGCCCTGGCGTTGTGGTTGCCGAAGCCCGGCGCTTGGATGATCGAATTGAAGCGCGTTCTCGGTGTGGCGTTGGCTGCGACCGCGATCTGGCTGCTGTGGATCCTGGCGGTCGAAAGCGGTACGGCGGTTGCGATCGTTTGCGGCGCGTTGCTCATCGCGGTGGTGTTCGCGGTTGGCTGGATACAGCATGCAACTCCGCGCCGGATCGCCGTTGTCGCGCTGATCGCTGCCGCACTGGTCGCGCCCACTCTCGTCGCTCCGCCGTTGTCGACCGAAGCGCCGGTTGGATTCTGGCGGCCGTTCGATGAAAGCCGGATTGCGGCACTGGTCGCGCAGGGAGACACCGTCTTTGTCGACGTCACCGCCGATTGGTGCCTCACATGCAAGGTCAACGCCGGCTTCGCGCTGGCGCCGGCGGCGGTGCGTCAGCGCCTGACGGCGCCCGACGTCGTCGCCATGCGCGCCGACTGGACGCGACCCAATGCCGCCATCGCGCGTTATCTACGCGAGTTCGGCCGTTATGGCATTCCGTTCAACGTGGTCTATGGGCCGCGCGCCCCCCAAGGCGTCGTCCTGCCCGAGATCCTGACCCCGGACTCGGTGCTGAACGGTCTTGCCCGGGCCGCGGGTCCGGGTACGCCGGCAACTGCGGCCGCGGCCGCGCGGGGTGGATGATTTTTCGAGCCGGCGGGTTTATGGTGCGGCCGCGCAACCGGCCCAGCTCAAAACAGGAGAGGCAATGACCATCAAGGTTGGCGACAAGATTCCGTCGGTCAAGCTCATGACCATGACCGGCGATGGACCGAAACCCATCACCACCGACGACATCTTCAAAGGCAAGAAGGTCGTTTTGTTCGCGCTGCCCGGCGCCTTCACGCCGACCTGTTCCGCCAAGCACCTGCCCGGCTTCGTCGAGAAATTTTCGGCGTTGAAGGGCAAGGGGGTCGACACCGTCGCTTGCCTGTCGGTCAACGACGCGTTCGTCATGGGCGCTTGGGGCAAGGACCAGAAAGTCGGCGACAAGGTGCTGATGCTGGCCGACGGCAGCGGTGACTTTACCAAGGCCGTCGGGCTCGAGCTCGATCTCACCGATCGCGGCCTCGGCAAGCGCTCGCAGCGCTATGCCATGGTCATCGATAACGGCGTGGTCAAGACGCTCAACGTCGAAGCGGCTGGCGCCTTCGAGGTGTCGAGCGCCGACGCGGTGCTGAAGACGCTCTAGACCAGATCGGTGGCGCCGCGCCGCGCCGCGGTGATTTCCGCGCGCGCGAGCGCGTCGGCGCGCTCGTTTTCGGGGTGGCCGGAATGCCCGCGGATCCAGCGCCACGTGACCTGGTGGCGTTGGAGCGCCGTTTCGAGTCGCAGCCACAAATCAGCGTTCTTGACCGGCTTCTTGTCGGCGGTCTTCCAGCCGCGCGTTTTCCAGCGCGGCAGCCATAGGGTGATGCCGTCGTGCACGTAACGGCTGTCGGTATGGACGACGGCACGCACGCCGCGGTTCAGCTGTTCCAGCGCCGCGATCACCGCCATCATTTCCATCCGGTTGTTGGTGGTTTCGGGCTCGAATCCCGAGAGTTCCTTTTCGACGCCATCGTAGCGCAACAGCACGCCCCAGCCGCCGGGGCCGGGATTGCCGCTGCACGCGCCGTCGGTGAAGATTTCGACGACGCCGTCGCTCACGAATCGATTCCATACGCGGCTGGGCTGGTGACACCGCGGTGGAAGCGCAGCTTCTGCAGGTATTCGAGCGGGTCCTTCGGCCGCACGAAAGCGCCGGGCGCCTGGTGCAGTCGATCGTAGAGCCGCGTCAGCAGGAAGCGAATGGCGCTGCCGCGCGCCAGCAGCGGCAAAGCTTCAATCTCGGCGTCGGCCAGCGGCCGCACCGCCCGGTATTTCGCCAGCAGCAGTTTGGCCTTGGTGACGTTGAAGCTGCCGTCGCTTTCGAAGCACCAGGCGTTGAGGCAGATCGCCAGGTCGTAGGCGAAGAAATCGGTGCAGGCGAAATAGAAATCGATCAGGCCGGAGACCGTCTCGCCGCGAAAGAACACGTTGTCGGGGAACAGATCGGCGTGAATGATGCCGCGCGGCAGATCGTTCGGCCATAACCGCCGCAATTCGGCAAGCTCGGTGCGCAATTCTTCGGCCAAACCAGGCTTGATCTCGTCGGCGCGCGCCGCGCACGCGCCGTAAAGCCGCTCCCAGCCGGTGAGCGACAGGTCGTTGGGACGGTTCGGCGCGAAGCCGGCACCGGCGTGATGCAGCTGCGCCAAGGCGCCGCCAACGCCGGCGCAATGATACGGATGGATACGGCGCGGCCACATGCCGTCGAGGAAAGTGACGATCGCCGCCGGCCGGTTGCAGAGCTTGCGCAGCGCGCCGCCGTCGCGGCCGTGGATCGGCGTCGGGCACGGAATGCCGTGCTTCGCCAGATGCTCCATCAGCGCCAGGAAGAACGGCAGGTCGGCGGGCGCGACGCGCTTCTCATAGAGCGTCAGAATGTAGGTGCCCGTGTCGGCGCGCAGCAGGTAGTTCGAGTTTTCGACTCCCTCCGCGATGCCCTTGCACGACACCACGTCGCCGATCGCGTACTCGGCGATGAAAGCCTTGAGCTCCTCGTCGGGAACGTCGGTGTAGACGGCCATGCGAATTGCGACTCGCGACGCTCGGGCGCTTGTGCAGCGTTGGATCGTCGAATAGAGTGCGAGCCGATTTTCGCCCGCCGGTTTTCGGCACGTTAATACAGGCGGAACCCCGATGGAAAGGGCGATGAAGAGACCGGAGTCGGCGGAGCGGCTGAAGCGTCGATTGGCAATGGTCGCAGCGCTGGCGTTGCCGGTTCTGCTTGCCGGCTGCTTTGGCAAGACCAGCGCCGAGACGCTCACCTGTCCCGGCACCGCGGCGACTCCGGGACTCGACGTCGCGCCGTTGTTCTCAGGTCCCGGCCGCACGCGCGACGACGTGATCACGGCGGCCCGAATCCTCGCGGTCAAAGACACGTGCGACGAAGACAAAAAAGGCGGCATTCGCGCCGATGTCGTCGTGACGTTCACGATCGTGCGCGCCTCGCCGAAGGTCCAGAATCCGCAATTCACCTACTTTGTCGCGGTGGTGGACAGTGCCAGCAACATCCTGAACGAGCAGCGCTTCGGTCTTGTCGCGCATTTCGCCGGCAACGAATCCGTCGTTGCCACGGCGGAAAACATCACCGTGCACCTGCCGGTGAAGCGGGTGGGGGCCGGCGCGGATTATGCCGTCGTCGCTGGCTTTCAGCTGACGCCCGACCAGATTCAGTTCAACAACGCACAACAGCAACCGTCGACGCAATGAGCGACGGGCGTAAGCGCGTCAAACCGCCCTACGCCGTACCGTCCGAAAGGCCGGCCGCCAGATTCCCGCTGCTGCGCGGCATACGGGCCGTACGCGCGCTACGCCAACGCGGCCAGTCGCGCACGGATATCTACCATTCGTTGCTGACGGTCTCGTGGCGCGGATTTTTCGCGCTGCTGAGCGTTGCCTACATGCTGTTCAACTTCGCCTTTGCGCTGCTCTATTTCGTGCAGGAAGGCGGCATTGCCAACGCCAAGCCTGGTTCCTTCGCCGACGCCTTCTTTTTCAGCGTCCAAACCATGGCGACGATCGGCTATGGCGACATGCATCCGGCGACGTTCTATGTCAACGCCGTGGTCACGGTCGAGGTCCTGCTCGGCATGACCGGCTTCGCATTGGCCACCGGTCTGATTTTCGCACGCTTCTCGCGGCCGACGGCGCGCGTGATGTTCAGCGACGTCGCCGTCGTCAGCCGATATGACGGTGTGCAGACGCTGATGTTTCGCGCCGCCAATCAGCGCCGCAACCGGATTCTCGAGGCATCGGCGAGCCTCATGCTCGTGCGCAACGAGATCACGGCCGAGGGGCAGGTGATGCGGCGCTTCTACGATTTGAAGGCGGCGCGACATCACAACCCGACGTTCGTGCTGACCTGGACCGTCATGCATCCGATCGACGAGAACAGCCCGTTGCACAAGGCCAGCGATGCGACGCTACGGGCACAGGAGGCAGAGATCATCGCCAGCATCAGCGGCCTCGACGAAAGCTTCGCCCAGACGATCTATGCGCGGAAAAGCTACCGGCCGGACAATATCCGCTGGGGGTGGCGCCTGTCCGATATCATCGGCCGCACCTCGGATGGCCGCCTTACCGTCGATTACGAGCACTTCCACGACGCCGAAGAGGAAACGAGCGGCTGAAAATCGCCGTCAGGCGTCGTAGGCCACGACCGACGTGAACGGCACCTCAAGCCGCTTGCGGCCGTTGAGAAAACTGAGCTCGATGATGCAGGCGGCGGCGACGACGTTGCCCCCGACTTGGCGGCAGAGATCGATCGCCGCCGCCATCGTGCCGCCGGTGGCGAGCAGATCGTCGAGTACGACGACGCGCCGGCCGCGCTCGATGGCATCGGCCTGAATCTCGATCGTGTCGGTGCCGTATTCCAGGGCATAGGTGTAGGGAACGGTGGCGCCCGGCAGTTTGCCGCGCTTGCGGACCATGACGAAGCCGATGCCCAATGCCAGCGCCAGCGGCGCTGCGACCAGGAAGCCGCGCGATTCGATGCCGACCAAAATCTCGGGCCGATGCGGCGCCAGCGCTTTTTCCATCCGCTCGACCGTCGCCCGCCACGCCTTCGCATGCGCGAGCAGGGTCGAGATGTCGTAGAAAAGAATCCCTTTCTTGGGAAAATCCGGCACGCTTCGGATGTGCTGTTTCAGATCCATTGCCCCCGCCCCGACGGAAATTGCGGCTCAATTTAGACTGTCGGCGCGCCGGTACGAAAGCGCCGTCTTGCGCTAGAATGGCGGAAAATCCGGCCGAGGGAGGGGATGGCCCAGTCCATCGAGCAGACCCGTGACGGCGATGCGCTCGTGCTGCGCCCGCGCGGCCGTTGGGTGATCGCCGATGCCCAGGCGCTCGACGCACGCCTGGCCGAAGTGCGGACCGGCGCGGCCCGTCGGGTGCGCATCGACCTGGCGGGTGTCGAGGCGATGGATACGACGGGTGCGTGGCTTCTGTTCCGCCTGAAGCGCGGCCTCGAAGCGCGCGGCGCCACGGTCAGCGTCGATCATGTCGGTGCCGCGTTGGCGCCGCTGTTCGCGCAAATCGAGAAGCATCCAGCCGATCCGATCAAGCCCATGCATCGCGGCTTCGGGCCGCTCGTGTTGCTGGCCCATATCGGCTTCCGCACGGTCGAGTTCCTGCGGTTGACGCGCGCGTTACTCGGGTTCTTCGGCGAGGTCGCCATCACGTTCCTGCGCACCGGGGCGCAGCCGCGCCGGCTGCGTTTCACGCCGATGGTGGCGCAGATGCAACGTGCCGGCGTTTCGGCGCTCGGCATCGTCGGGTTGCTGTCGTTCCTCGTCGGCATCGTCATGACCTATATCGGCGCGCAGCAGCTGAAGCCGTATGGCGCTGAAATCTTCACCGTCAATCTTCTCGCTGTCGGGTTTCTCCGCGAGTTGGGCGGGTTGCTGGCCGCGATCATCATCGCCGGCCGCTCCGGCAGCGCCTTCACCGCCGAAATCGGCGCCATGATCGTCAACGAGGAAGTCGACGCGATGCGCACTCTCGGCCTCGATCCGATCGAGGTTCTGGTGGTGCCGCGCATCCTCGGGCTGATCCTGACTCTGCCGTTCCTGACTTTCTGGGCCGATTTCACGGGCCTCGCCGGCGGCGCCGTTATCTGCCGGATATCGCTCGACATCCCGCTAACGACGTTTCTGACGCAGCTGCACAGCGCGGTATCGCTGTGGAGCGTGTTTCTCGGTATCATAAAAGCGCCATTTTTTGCCGCCTGCATCGCTCTCATCGGTTGCAACGAGGGTCTGCTCGTGACCCGCAGCGCCGAAAGCGTCGGGCGCCGCACGACGCAATCCGTGGTCCAAGCCATTTTCCTGGTCATCGTCCTCGATGCGCTCTTCTCGATCTTCTTCAATGCGATCGGAGTCTGATCCCGCGGTCGTGCGGGTGCGGGGTCTCGCCACCAGGGCCGGTGGCCGCATTCTGTTGCGCGACGTGACCTTCGATTTGCGATCCGGCGAAGTGCTGGGCGTGGTCGGCGCATCGGGGTCGGGTAAGTCGGTCCTGTTGCGCACGATCGTCGGCCTGACCCCGGCAGCTGCCGGCGCGGTCGCGATTTTCGGCGAGGAGCTCGGACGGCCAGGCCAAGGCGATCTGCGGCGCTTCGGCAGACGATGGGGCGTTCTATTCCAAGACGGCGCGCTGTTCAGCTCGCTAACGGTCGCCGAGAACATCATGGTGCCGCTGCGCGAACAGCTTGATCTGTCGCCGGCGCTAATGCACGAGATCGCCGCGCTCAAGATCGCGCTGGTCGGTTTGCCGCCCGACACGGCCGAAAAGATGCCGGCCGCGCTGTCAGGCGGCATGCGCAAACGTGCCGGATTGGCGCGCGCTCTCGCGCTCGATCCCAAGCTGCTGTTCCTCGATGAGCCCACCGCCGGGCTCGATCCGATCGCGGCCACGGAATTCGACGGTTTGGTGCGCGATCTCAAGGAAAGCCTCGGGCTGACGGTGTTCATGGTGACGCACGATCTCGACAGCTTGATCGCGATTTGCGATCGCATTGCGGTGATCGTCGACCAGCACCTCGTCATCGGCACGCTTGCCGAACTGCTGCGCAACCCGGATCCGTGGATCCAGGAATATTTCAGCGGCCCGCGCGGGCGCGCCGCGCAGATCACCGAAGCCGCCAGCGGGTAGGGGAATGGAAACACGCGCCGAATACGTGCTCGTCGGAGGTTTCGTGCTCGTGCTGCTCGCCGGGCTGGCGGTCGTGCTGTTGTGGTTCGTGCAGGCGCCGTTCAAGGTCAGCGCCGCACACTACGACGTCTATTTCGACGGATCGGTCTCCGGCCTCGATGTCGGCTCCGACGTGCGCTACAACGGCGTGCTGGTCGGCCGCGTGGCGACAATCACGCTCGATCCGCAACGGCCGACCCAGGTGCGCGTGACCGTCGACATCAATCAGAACGTTATAATCCGAAACGACTGCGTGGCCGAATTGCAGGTCAAAGGCCTGACCGGCACGGCCTATGTCGAGATCGCCGGCGCCAGCGGCACGGCGCCGCCATTGGTCGCCGAAAAAGGCCAGCCTTATCCGGTGATCCGATCGCGTTCGTCGCAATTGACCGAGTTGTTCAACGGCATGCCCGTCCTCATCCAGAAGCTGTCGACGCTCGCCGACCAGCTCAACGACGTCACGAATGCCGATAACCGCAAGGCGCTGACCGAAACGTTGGCCAATATGCGCCAAGTGAGCACGATCCTGGCGGCGCATTCGCGCGATCTCGACGCGAGCCTCGGCGGCCTGTCAGCGGCGGTGAAGCATTTCGACCAGGCGGCGGACAATCTCGACAGCATGGTGCGCACCAGCCAGAAGCCGGTCAGTGATTTCGCCACCCGTGGCCTGCCCGAATTGCAGCAGCTGCTGGCCGATTCGCGTGTGCTGGTTGCCGAGTTGACGCGGCTGGTCGATTCGCTCAATCGCGATCCATCGCGGGTGATCTACGGCAACCGCTTGCAAGGCTATACTCCCCAGTGATGGCTCCGCGGCGCGTTGCAATCTTGTTCTTATCCCTGGCGCTCGCGGGCTGCAGCAGCGGGCTGCTGCCGGCACCGCCGCCACCGCCCAAGCTTTACCGCCTGTCGCCCGCGGCCGCCGCGCCGGCCGCGGGTGCGCCAATCCAGGCTCAGATTCTCATCGGCAGCGTCGATGCGCCCGGTGCGCTCGACACCGCCCGGATCGCACTCAGCTCGAGCGCGACACGCCTCGAATATTTCGCCGATGCGGAATGGACCGACCGCGCACCGGTGCTGATCGACAATCTGCTGCTCGATACGCTCGCGCATGCCAGCCGTTTCAGCCGGGTGGCACAACGCTCCCTGGCGTTGCGCGCCGACTACGTCGTGCTCGGCGCGCTCGATCATTTTGAGGCCGATTACGGCGCTGGCACGCCGCCGCAGGTGCGGGTGACACTCGATCTGCGGCTGCTGCGCATGCCCGACGGCGATATCCTCGCGCAGCGGCAGTTCGTGGCCACGGTGCCGGCGACAGAGAACACCGTGCCGGCGGTGGTCGAGGCATTCGACGCCGCCAGTCATCGCGCATTGCACGACGTCCCGGCCTGGGTCGCCGACTCCTTGCTGCGGTCCGCGAAGCGGCCTTGACGCCCACGTCTGCGCACGGAGCCGATCGGGCTGCGCTCGAGCGGCAGGCACGCTACGGCGAAGCCGTCGTTCGTTGGCGGGACGCACTGGCGCGTGACGGCCGCACGGTCGTCTCGGCCGCCCTCGGCGGCGCGACACGGATTTTCCATTGGCGCCATTATCCCGCCGGGGACGTGTACGACCCGGCGACGCATGCGCAGTATTTCTATCATGCGCACCCGCCACAGCCGCGCGCCGCGGTACACGATGAGCACGGCCACTTCCACGCCTTCCTGCGGGCGCGTGGCCTGAAGTCGGACGCGCGGCCGCTGGTGATGCCCGAACTCGCGATTGCCGGCCATCCCGCGTTGCCAGCGCAGGCGGCGCCGTCCGCGCCCGCGCCCGCCGGCGAGCCTAACGCACCGTGGATTCACCTGGCAGCGATTGCGATGGATCGGGCGGGCCAGCCGCTTCGGCTGTTCACCACCAACCGGTGGGTGACCGGCGAGACCTGGTACGCTGCGGCCGACATCGCGGCGTCGCTCGACCGTTTCGTCATCGACGGCGAACAGGCGAGCCCGCTCGACCGCTGGCTCACGGCGATGTTCGGCTTGTTCAGGCCGACGGTCGCCCGGCTGCTGGCGGAACGCGATGTGGCGGTGATGGATTTTCGCCGCCGCCGCCGCGGCAAGGTGCACGTGCTCGAAGACCGGCGGCTCGAGATCACGTCGTCGGCGGCCATCGACGTCGACGCCGAGATCCGCCGCATTGCGGCGGCGCTGCGTCACGTCGCCTAGACGCCGGAATTATCGGATCGTTGTGGTGGCGCTCCCGTTGGGCGCGGGGTCGTTGTTGGCGCGCAGGCAGGCGCGGCGGTAGTTCTCGCGCGCGATGTTGCCTTGCGGCGTGAAATCCGGGAATAGGCGCGCCGCCTCGCGGGCGCAGCGATCCGCGACTGACCAGACCGCATCGCTCTCGCTCCGCGGATCGGCCAAAGCCGGCGCCAACGCCAGCAGCACGAGCACCAAACCGCCGAGGATCATGCACAATCGACTCATCGCGTATCCTTGTTTCGCTTCGCCGCGCGCCGGCGCCGCGCACCGGCCAACGCGGCGGGCGCCAGATAAAGTAAATATAGCACGCCGGGTGCGGCGATGATCAGCACCGTTCGGGCCTGTTCCCGCCGCAGCTGCGTCCGTGCCTTGTCATGCGCCGTCGCCAGGCAGTTGGCGACTTCCGGCCCCAATCGCGCGTCGCACCGATCGGCGATGTAATCGTCGACGGTCGTGATGCGACCGTCGATGCGCAGCGTTCGGTCGAATTGCGGATAAAGTCGCGCGGTCATAATGGCCGTCCAGACGGCGATCAGCAGCACGACATAAGGCGAAAGCCGCCGGCCGCTCCGTATCCCGGTTGGGGTCGCACTCATTCGACTTCTGCCGCGCGTTGCACGCTCCAGATCATCGAACTTTTCACCAGGTACGCCTTGCGGCTGGCGCGGTCGGCCGCGATCCGTCGCAACTCGTCGAGCCGGCGCGTCCGCTGACCGGGATCGCGTTCCTGCAGCAGCTCCTTGTTGCGGATCGATTGCGCCTGCACGAACTCGATATTCGCCGCCCGTCGCTGCCGCGTGTAACGGTCGAGGAAGGTTTCGGGCGCGTCGCCGCGCCACACCGGGCCGAGCTTTCCTACCAGATTGAATGCGCCGTGCAGCGCACCGTTGAGGCCGAAGGCGCCGAGCGGATTATTGACATGCGCCGCATCGCCGACCAGCAGCATGCGCCCGCGACGGAATTCGCTCGCGACGCGCTGGTGTACGCGATAGGTCGATTTGTGTTCGACGCCATAGCGCCGGCTCCACGGCAGAAAATTCTGCAGTGCCCGCTCGACAAAGTCCGCGTCCAACACTTGTTCCTCGGGAACTTCGGCGTCCGTCGGGAACAGCACGCGCCACAGGCCCGGCGGCCCATCGTGCGGCATTTTGAAAATCGCCGACCAATCGACCGGATCCGAGACATAAGCGTTCATGGTGAAGCCTTCGGGCGCCAGATCGCGGTCGATGCCAGCGACGAGAAACCGCTCGGGCCAGGTGAAGCCCTCGAAGGCGACATTCATGGCGTGGCGCACGGCGCTGCGGCCGCCGTCGGCGCCGACGAGGTGGCTGCCGCGCACCGTCTCGATTCCGTCCGGCGTCGCGAAGCGTGCGACGACGCCCTCGCCATCCTGCATCGCGTCGAGGAAGCGCCGCTGCCAGTGCACCGCGCCGCCCAGCGCCTGGAACCGCGCCAGCAGCAGCGGCGTGAGCTTGAATTGCTCGCAGTGGAAGCGGAATGGATAAGGCGTCAGGTCAGCGATCAGCGACAGGTCCCACTCGACGATCACGCCCTCGCGGCGGCCGCGGATCTGCCACCGTGGCACGCGATAGCCGAGCGCCAGGAAATCCTGGCCGACGCCAATACCGTCGAGCATTTCGAGTGTCGGCGGATGGAAACTGCCGGCGCGCAGGTCGCGCGGAAGACGTGGTTCGGTCTCGTAAACGGCGACCGCGACGTTCTGGAGCGCGAGACCGACCGCGACGGCTAGTCCGGCGGGCCCTCCGCCGACGACGATCACAGGTGCGCGCAAAACCATCCGATTCCCCGGCGGGATCAGACCGCCTGGGAAACCTCCGTGTCAACGCGCATCTGGCCCACGCCGCCGCTACATCGGCGGCTTGACGCCTTTGTTCTCGACCGTGACGTTGTTCGCCGCCACCGTGCCGTCGGGCCGCTTGGGCCCGATGACGAAGACCGCACGGCCGGCTTTCAGCATGCTCGGATCGCCGGGCGCACAGGTGACGATCGGCGTCTTGCGATCGACCTCGATGTCGGTGCTTTGGCCTTTGTACGTCACGGTCAGCACGCGGCCGCCCTTGACCGTCGCGACGCCTTCGACGATGGCATTCGTCATCAGGCTGTTGGGCGCAAGGTCCCAGGGAATCTGGCCTTCGGGAACGACGCCGCGTTGGACCGGCAGGAAGATATGGACTTCGATTGCGTGAAGATTGCCGTCCTTGCCGCGGATCGAGGTCGAGGCGACGAAATCGCCGTCGTGAATGTCGGTGAGACGCTTGCGCACCACCGTCCGCACCACGAAGTTCGGCGCGAGCGCGACCGTCACCAGCACGCCAGCCGGCGTCTTGACCGTCAGCGTATGGTCGTTGAAGGCACTGATCGTGCCACGCACGCGGGCTGGCGGCGTCGCCGGCGCTTGCGCGTCAACGAGCGGTGCGGTCAGAACCAGACCAAACCCGACAAACGCCGCTGCGGCCGCGATGCTCCGATACGTCATGGTATGCCTCCGGTGTTATCCCGAGCGTCCGGCGCTTCTAGCATGAGCGCGCTGCGAGCGACGATCACAGCCGCTTGAGCCGCTCAAGGTTGACCGAGGCGCGGTGCCCGCAGTTCTTCCGCGGCGCGCCGCAATCGCCCATAGGCATGGATGCTGACGGGGATCGAGGCGATATAGAGCGCGCCGATAATCAACAACGTGAGCCACGGCTCGGTCGTCAGGAAGGCCGCCAACACGCCCACCAGCAGCAACGTGGGCAGGACCCACTCGCGCGGAATCCGGAAGCTCTTGAACGCAAATGTGGGCACACGACTCACCATCAGCGCGGCGACCGCTGCCAGCACCGCGCCGCACAGGATCGGCGAGCGGAAAAAGTCGATGCCGCTTTCGAAATTCAAGAACATCGGAATCATCACCAGCCCGGCCCCGGCGGGCGCCGGCACGCCGGTGAAGAAATTGTAGGCGTAAGGCGGCAGCTCGGCGCCCATCTGGGTATTGAACCGTGCCAGGCGCAGGGCCGTGCACACGGCGAACAACAGCGCCAGTGTCCAGCCGATGCCGTGCAGCGAATCCATCGTCCAAATGTCGAGCATGATCGCCGGTGCGGCGCCGAAGCTGACGAAGTCGGAAAGCGAATCGAGCTCGGCGCCGAAGCTCGACGTACCCTTCAGCAACCGCGCGATCCTGCCGTCGATGCCGTCGAGGATGCCGGCGATGATGATCGCGGCGGCTGCCTGCTCGAAGCGGTCGAGGAAGGCGAGGCGGATCGCCGTCATGCCCGCGCACAGCGCCAGCAGCGTCAGGATGTTGGGAATCATTCGGTTGAGCGAGAATGCCCCCATCGGCCGGACGCGGACGCGCGGGCGATGCAGCGGCATCAGTGCACCAGGCCCGACCGGGCGCTCTCGTTGGCGCGCCGATCGGCGAGGACCGTCTCGCCGCCAACCATGCGCTGGCCGACGATGGCGAAATGTGACCACGCTGGCGGCAAATACAGATCGGTGCGGCTGCCGAACCGGATCAGGCCCAGCCGTTGTCCCGCGACAACGCTCTGGCCTTCGGTCAGTTCGCACAGGATGCGCCGCGCGATCAGGCCGGCGATCTGGACGACGGCGATTTCAGTGCCGTCCGGCAGCGCCAGACGGATGGCCATGCGCTCGTTGTCCTCGCTTGCCTTGTCGAGCGCGGCGTTGACGAACTTGCCCTTGCGGTAGGCGGTCTTCACCACGCGCGCAGCGGCCGGCACGCGGTTGACGTGCACGTCGAAGATCGAGAGGAAAATGCCGATCCGCCGCATCGGCGCGTCGCCCATGCCCAACTCGACCGGCGGCACGGCCTCGTCGACCGCGACCACCACACCGTCGGCGGGCGCGACCACCAGGCCGTCGCGCTGCGGCGTGACACGCCACGGGTTGCGGAAGAACGTCACGCACCAGATCGTCGCGATCACGCCCAGCCAGCCGAGCGGCTGCGCGATCCAGAACAGGATCAGCGTCACAACGGCAAAGATCGCAATGAATCGCCAGCCATCGGGATGGATGGGCGGCAAGGCCCGGCGCCACATGGGGTTCCTCCTGGGCGCGGACCCTAGCAAATCCGACCGGGCTTAGCCCACTGCGATCGGCGGCCGCCGTCTAGCGCGCGCTGCCCTCTTGGCCGACCAGAAAGATAATCAGGTCCCAGGCATTGCGGATGCTGGCGATGATCAGCAGGCCGAAGGCGGCCGCGAGGGTTTCGAGGCCGAAGCGAGCATCGGTCACGATCATCGTCGCGGCGGCAAGGATGCCGGCATAACCGAGCAGCGGCACGCCGCCGTACCAAACCCGGTCGATATGCTCGATTTTGGCATGGAGCACCCGCCAACAGATGCGCGTTGCGGCGGCCAAGCCAACGAACCCACCGACGACGCCGATTATGCCCAAGGTCTGGAGCGGAAGGGTTGGCACGACCAGCAGCGCGCACGCGCTCATCACGACCGACAGGTGGATCACCGTCGGCGTGACGAACGATGCCACCGCAGCCGCGCGCGTCTTGGTCATGTTGCGGCCGCTGATCGAGGCGACGATGAACATCGCGCCCAGCAGCGTCCCCGCCACCATCGCCAGGATGGCGTAAAAATCGTGCCAGCCACCGAGCATGAATCAGTGTCCCTCTCGCCGCCACGCCAGGATCAACAGTCCAAGCGCCAAGAGCAAGGCAAGCACGCCCGGCACCAGCGGCGTCTCGCCGACACCCGTGACCACATAGTCGCCGTTGCGGCGCAAGCCCATCCAATTGCGTCCGGCCGCCGACTGCTCCGGATCGACGGACCGGATGTCGGGCATGTGGCCCGGTCCAACCCAGAAGATGCCGCCGCCGGTGGCGGCGACATCGGCTTTGACCTTCTCGTCGGTGGTGCGCACGTCGGCCATCTCGACCGGATTGAGCGAACCCGCCGCTGCCAACGCCGTGCGCTGACCGTCGGTGACGCGGTAGAGGCCGCTTTCATCGATTCCCAACGTTGCAGCGCTGCGCCCGCCATCGGTGGGCGCCAACGTCAAACTCATGGTCTTGCCGTCCGGCAGGGTCAGCTGCACCGGCGAGTCGTCGGGCTGCAGCGATTGCCGCGTCACAGTCAGCTTGTTGGCGTCGATCTTCGCGCGCAGATCGTTTTCTTCGAGCTCGGGCTCCTTCATCAACCAATAGACAATCCGGCGCAGCAGCTCGACCTGCGGCCCACCGCCCTCATAGCCGCGCGTCCACAGCCACATCTCGTCGGACATGAGTTGCGCGACCCGGCCCTTGCCGACGCGATCGAGCACCAGCAGCGGCTCGTTTTGATAACCGGTCATCACGGTTACGCCACGCTGGGTCTGGGCGCTGATGATGCGGAACCAGCGGCCCCATGGTGGTACCGCGTTGGCCTGCGCTGGCAAGCCGGGCAGGTCCTCCGTCACCGGATCGCGCCGCCCGACCGCCGTCACCTGGGGCACGAAGCCATGGTCGAAGACGTCGCCGGTCGGCGCCGCCGGCAGCACGCTGCCGAGCGGCGTGCGATAGAGCGACAGCGGCGTGGCAAAGGACGGGCCGGCGGAAACCAGCAGCGCGCCACCGTCGCGCACGTAATCGGCGATGTTTTCGATGTAGGCCTGCGGCAGCACGCTGCGCTGCCGATAGCGATCGAAGATGATCAGGTCGAAACTGTGCAGCTTGACGTCGAACAGCTCGCGGATCGGAAAGGCGATCAGGCTGAGCTCGCGGATCGGCGTGCCGTCCTGCTTTTCCGGCGGGCGCAGGATGGTGAAGTGGATCAGGTCGACGGACGGATCCGATTTGAGGATGTTGCGCCAGGTGCGCTCGTCCTGGTTCGGCTCGCCGCTGATCAGCAGCACCTTGAGGCGGTCGCGGACGCCGTTGATGACGAAGGCGGCGCGGTTGTTTTCGAGCGTGAGCTCATGCGGCCCGGCATTAACCGACAGCTCGACCACGTTGGGGCCGCCGTGGTCGATGTCGACCGGCACGTTGACGTCGCTGCCGACCGGCACCGTCCGGATCGTCGGCAGGCCGCCGTCCTTGCGGATGGTAAGCTGCGCCTCGTCGGCAGCCTTGTTCGCGGGCAGGTCCTCGACTCGCACGGTCAGCTCGACCGTTTTGCCGACCAGCCCGAACTTCGGCGCATTGCGCACGTCGAGCCACCGGTCGGCTTCGCCTGGCTGGCCGGTGAGCAGAACGTGGAGCGGCGCATCGAACGCCAGCCGTTGCGGCGTCGGCATGTCGTGGATCTGGCCGTCGGTGATCAGGATCGCGCCGGCAATGCGCTGGCGCGGCACGTCGGCCAGCGCGTGATTCAACGCGGTATAGAGCTGGGTTCCCTGATCGACCAAAAGCGACGCGGGATCGGGCGCGCCGGCATGCACCACGCGCACGTCGAGACCCGGTACGTGCGCCAGTTGATCGGTGACGGCTTGGAGCGCCGTCGCGGCGTACTGCTGCCGCTGGCCGATGCGCATGCTTTGCGAATCATCGACGATCACGGCGGCGACGTCGTGCTGCGGTGTGCGCGTTTCCTTGACCAGCGATGGATTGACCACGATCGCCGCCAGCGCCAGACAGGCGAGCAACCGCCAGATGGTGCCGCGGGCGCGCCGCCAGGCGCCGAGCGCGATCAGCACCGCGGTCGCGACGGCGAAGGCGCCGATCGCCCACCACGGCAGCAGCGGCGATGTGGCGAGGCCCCAGCCGATCATTGTCCCAGCCGTTCGAGAATCGCCGGCACGTGGACTTGATCGCTCTTGTAGTTGCCCGTCAGCGCGTACATCACCAGGTTGACGCCGAAGCGATAGGCAATTTCGCGCTGCGGTTCGCCGCCGGGCACGACGGCATAGAGCGGCACGCCGTTGGCGTCGGTCGCCCAGGCGCCGGCCCATTCATTACCGCCGACGATGACGCTCGACACGCCGTCGTTGATCGCGTCTGCCGTCGGCTCGACCCAGAGCTCGCCGCCGTTCCAGCGACCGGGAAAATTCTCCAGTAAGTAGAACGACCGCGTCAGCACGTGGTCGGGCGGCAACGGCACCAGCGGCGGAATCGTCAGGCCGGCGGCCAGCCGCTTCAGGCGCGCTTGTGCCGCGGCGGCGCTGAAGTCGTTCGGCTGCTCTTGGTCGCGCGTGTCGAACAGGATGATGCCGCCGGTGTTCAGATAATGCTGCACGCGCGCGACCGCTTGTGGCGATAAGGCACGTTCACCGTCGACCACCGGCCAATAGAGCAAGGGAAAGAAGACCAGATCGTCGGTTTCGGGATCGACGCTCATCGGCGCGGCCGCTTCGACGGCCGTGCGTTCGTTCAAGACATGCGCCAGGCCCACAAGCCCGGCTTTGGACTCGGCGTCGACATCGGGAACGCCGGTCCGCACATAGGCAAGGTGGAACTGACTGGCGCCGGCGATTGCTGCGGCGTCGTTGCCGGCGGCGCGCGCAATCGGCGCGTTCATCAGCACCGCCCCGAACGCGATCGCGCCCGCCGCCGCGCCGGCGTGCCATCTGATTCGTGGCAACAGACCGCGCAGCGCGAGACCGATGATGAAATCGGCGAGCATCAGCAGCAAGGCGATAGCCAACAGCGGCGGCCGGAAATCGACCTCGGTGTTGCGGGTGAAATTTTCGCGGCGGACGCCGGCCGGCAACGCCGGCAGCGGCGCGAAATGCATCACCGCTGGCGCTAGGTTCAGCGCGACGCGCGCATCGGCGGTGCCATAGAAGCCAGGCGGATAGCGCGGTCCGGCGACCGTCTTGGCGGCGGCCCCGGCGGAAATGGTCGCCGCCGTGGCTGGCGCCGCGTGCAGCCGACCGAAGCCGTCGAGGGTTTCGACCGGCGGCAGCGGCTTGTCGCTCGTGCCCGAGATGCCCTGACTGACGGCCACGACGCGGCGGAGCATCTCCACCATCAATCCCGACATCGCCAGATTCGACCATTCCGGATCGGCAGTCGTATGCACCAGAACGAGCCAGCCTTTGCCGTGTTTCGCCGCCGTGACCAGCGGTGTGCCGTCGGCAAGCCGTGCCCAGGTTTTTTGCGCGAGATCGATCGTCGGCTCCACCAACACCTGCCGCGAGACGGTAACGTCGTCGGGAATCGTCAGACCGGTGAACGGGCTGTCGGCGGCGAACGGCGCGAGTTTCGCCGGTTTCTCCCACGATAAGGCGCCGCCGAGCGTGCGGTCGCCGCTGCGCAGACGCACCGGCAGCAGCGCATCGTCGGGCTTGGCCGCCAGATGCGGACCGGCGAAGCGTACGACTGTGCCGCCTTTGTCGAGCCATCCGGTGATCGCTTGGCGATCGCCGTCGCTCAGTGCCGCACTATCGGGCAACGCGAGCACGGCAATGCCGCCTTTGAGCAAGGTGGCGACGTCGCCGGTCCGCACCTCGCTGAACGGCGACAGGGCCTTGTCGAGATAATAGGCGCCGCTCAATAGCGGCTGCGCCGTGTCACGGTGGGCGACGATACCGACCGGCCGCCGTTTCCAGCCCTCATCGAGCAGCAGAGCGGCGCCGGCCGAGGCTTCGTTCTCGATCGCGATCGACGCAACCCGGTTACGCAGCTCGGTCGGCATCGGGATGTGTGCGACGATCGAGCCTTGGCCGGCGGGAACGGTCACCGCGCGCCGCGCCAACAACCGTCCGTCTTCGCCAAGCGCACGCAGTGTCAGCGTTTCGGGCAGGCTGGGGTCGGCGCGCTCGACCGTCGCCGTCAGGTCCTGGTCGTCGGCATCCGCCGGCGCCAACAGGCGCGGCAACGCGTTGCCGTCCGCGCCCATCACCGTCACCGGTCCAAGGCGAACGAGGCCGGCGGCGAAAGCCGCGGCATCGCCGCCGTCGAGTCCGTCGCTCAACCAGACGATCTCGGCCGCGTGCGACAGGCCCAGCCGCTGGAGTCGCGCGAGCGCCTGGGTGCGATCGCCCGGCCACGGCAGCGGTTGCAAGTTCGCAGCTGCCGCCCGCGCGTCGGCGGGGCGGAGCAACGACAATTCGCTCGCGGCGCGGCCACCGGGCGGATCGGCGGTGCTGACAAGCACGATCTCGCGGTCTTCGCGTGCGGCCTGGTCGATCAGCCGGTCGAGCGCGGCGCGCATGTCGTCCCAGTGTCGCGCCGCGCCCCAGCCGTCGTCGACCGCGAAGACGACGGGGCCTGTCGCGGCAATCGGCGTGCGTGGATTGAGCAGCGGCTGCGCCAACGCCAGGATGACGACCGTTATCAGCACCATGCGGAGAAGGATGAGCCACAGGGGCGTTTTCGCCGGCGTTTCCTCCGGTGGCGCCAGGCCCAGCATCAGGCGCAGCGCTGGGAAGCGGATGCGCTTCGGCGCTGGCGGCGTTACGCGCAACAGCCACCACAGCACCGGCAGCGCCGCCAATCCGGCCAATAACCATGGCGCGGCGAATGCGATGGAACCGAGCGACAGCATCCGCTAGCGCTCCGCCAGGATCTGGTAGAGACCGAGCAGCGCATGTTGCGGCGACTGGTCAGTGCGATGCGTCGCAAAGGTCCAGCCAACGCCGCGCGTCAGCGCCGCCAATCCGTCGCGGTGCCGTTGCAGGCGTTCGGCATAGCCGGTGCGGATCGATTCGACGCGGCTGATCAACAAAGAATTCTCGTCTTCCAGGCCTTCGAAGCGCACGCGGCCGGCGAAGGGCAGGCTTTCCTCGGCTGGGTCGAGAACTTGCAGCAGATGGCCCTTGAGGCCGGCATCGGCATAACGCAGGACCAGCGTCGCCGTTGCTTCGAGCGGCGCCAGCAGGTCGCCGATCCAGATCACCTGGCCGTGGCGCGGCAGTTTCTCGTAGGCCGGCAGGTCGGATGCGGTCGCGCCGCGTGAAAGCAACAACGCCAGGCGATCGAGCGCTGCGCGGCCGTAGACGGGCGCCAGGCCCGAGCCCATCAGTGTCACCCGCTCGCCGCCGCGCACCAGCAGCGACGCCAGCGCCAGCGTCAGCAGATCGGCGCGTTCGCGCTTGGTCGGTAAATTGGCGTCCGAGGCGTAGTCCATCGAACCCGATCCGTCGCGCCAGAGATAGACGCTTTGCGCCGCTTCCCATTCGGTCTCGCGCACGTAGACGTGCTGCGTCTTGGCGGTTTCGCGCCAATCGATGCGCGTCACCGGATCGCCCGGTTCGTATTGGCGGAATTGCCAGAAAGTCTCGCCTTGGCCGGTGCGCCGACGGCCGTGCGTGCCCTGCACGACGGCGGCGGCCACGCGCTCGGCGGCAATCAGCAACGGCGGCAGCGCGAGCGAGGCTGCTTCGGCGCGGTGACGCAGCGCCGGCCCGGCCATCAGCGCAACGGATCCAGCAGCCGGTCGATCACCTGCGCCATGCTCATCCCGTCGGCGCGCGCGGCGAAGGTCAGCGCCATGCGATGACGTAGCACCGGATGGGCGAGCGCCAAGACGTCGTCGATCGACGGCGCCAGCCGCCCGTCGAGCAGTGCGCGCGCCCGGACGGCCAGCATCAAGGCTTGGCTGGCGCGCGGGCCCGGACCCCAGGCGATATGCGTCCGCGCCGCGTCGGCGGCGCCGTCGTCCGGACGGCCCGAGCGCACCAACGTCAAGATCGCGTCGACGACGCTATCGCCGACCGGCACGCGGCGCACCAACCGCTGCGCCGCCAACAGCTCGGCGGCGTTGAGCACCGGCGCGGCTTCGTCCTCGGCGACGCCGGTGGTCGCGATCAGCATGCGCCGCTCGGCTTCACGGTCGGGATAGTCGACGTCGATTTGCAGGAGGAACCGGTCGAGTTGCGCCTCGGGGAGCGGATATGTGCCTTCCTGCTCGAGTGGGTTTTGCGTCGCCAGCACATGGAACGGCTTGGGCAGCGGATGATATTGGCCGGCGACCGAGATGCGGCCTTCCTGCATCGCCTGCAGCAGCGCCGATTGCGTGCGCGGACTGGCGCGGTTGATTTCGTCGGCCATCAGCAGCTGGCAGAACACCGGCCCCGCAATGAACCGGAAGCCGCGCCGGCCGCTCTCGCTTTCTTCAAGCACTTCCGAGCCGATGATGTCGGCCGGCATCAGATCGGGCGTGCACTGGACGCGTTTGTCGTCGAGCGCCAGCACCGTGCCGAGCGTTTCGACCAGACGCGTCTTCGCCAATCCTGGCACGCCGATCAGCAGCGCATGGCCGCCGGCGAGCAGGGTGATCAACGCTTGATCGACGACCTCGGCCTGCCCGAAGATGACGCGGCCGATGCGTTGTCGCACGGCGGCGAGACGCGCGCCGAGCGCTTCGATCTCGCGCGTGAGGTCGTTGCCGGCGGTAGCGGCGATCGAATCGGTGGCAGTCAACGGACGCTCCTGTTGCGGACGCGGGTGGTCATGGACAAAGCTTCGTCTCTCGCGCTCGAACGACTGGCGGCGGATGCGGGAAGGCCGCCGCCGGCCACCCGCGACCGACGCGATTGCGGTGATTTTGGCATCCGCATCGGTCGCGATGGTAGCTGGTTCTATCGCGGCTCATCAATCCATCGCATGGCGCTGGTCCGTCTGTTCAGCCGCGCGCTCGAGCGCGACGCGACAGGGCAATATTGGCTGACGACGCCCACCGAACGCGGTCGTATCGCGGTCGATGACGTGCCGTTCGTCGCCGTGTCGCTTGAGGTCGCCAATCCCGGCGCGCGGCAGCGGTTGATCTTCCGCACCAATGTTGACGAGATTGTGATCCTCGATGCGGCGCATCCGCTCCGTATCGCCGAGGACCGGATGACGCGCACGCCGGTGCCCTATATCCTGGTGCGTGACGGGCTGGAAGCCCGCATAGCGCGGCCTGTATTCTACGACCTGGTGGAGTTGGGCCGCGAAGAACGGTTCGGGGGCGAAACGGAATTCGGCGTATGGAGCAACGCGAGATTCTTTCCGCTCGGCAAGATCGGACCGGCGGACTGACGGCCGCGTCGGTGCGCGCCCGCTTCGGCGCCTATCGGCCGGGGATGCGCTCGTTCGACAGCGAGAAGGTGCGCGGCGACCACGTGTTGAGTCCCGACGCGAAGCTGCCGCCTGGTTTGCGGCCGGCGGCGGTGCTCGTGCCGATCGTCGACCGCCCGGCCGGGCTCAGCGTGCTGCTGACGCAACGCCACGAGAAGCTGACTGCGCATGCGGGGCAGGTCTCGCTGCCCGGCGGTCGGATCGAGCCGACCGATGTCGATGCGGTGGCCGCCGCGTTGCGCGAAACGCGCGAAGAGATCGGCCTGACAGCCGATCGCATCGAAGTCATCGGCCGTCTCGACACCTATATCACCGGCACGGGATTCGAGATCATCCCGATCGTCGCGTTGCTGGCGCCGCCGCTGCCGCTGATGCCCGATCCGCGCGAAGTGACGGAGGTTTTCGAGGTGCCGCTGACATTGGTCGCGGACCGCGCCAACTATCGGCAGGAAACGCGCGAGCTCAAGAACGGCGTGCGCACCTATTTCGTGCTGACGCATGACAGCCGGCATATCTGGGGCGCGACCGCCGGCATCCTGGTCAACCTCGCCGAGGTGCTGGCGACGTGAGCACGCCATGATCCGGGTGGCGCTCACCATCCTGCTGCCGTTGCTCGCCCCGACCGCGATCTATTTTCTCTGGCTCTCCACCTTGGGCCGCACCGCCGAACGCAATACGCCGTGGACCTGGCTCATTATCGGCGGTCTGGCCGCGGCGGCCATCGCCTTGGTGGTCGTCGGCGTCGACACCGGCGGCAATCAGGCGGGATCGTATGTACCGCCGCATGTCGAGGATGGTCATGTCGTGCCCGGTCAGATCGCGCCGCCAGGGTCGCATTGATGATCAGTCCGGTTCGCACGATAAAGCCGCGTCCGTGGATGCGCGACGCCGCCACGCGGCGGGTGATGCACGCCCTGACGGCGGCCGATGCCGAGCCGCGTTTTGTCGGCGGCGCGGTGCGCGACGCGCTGCTTGGCCGGTTGCCGCGCGAAATCGACATCGCCACGCCGCTCGAACCCGACGCGGTGATGCGGCAGTTGAGCGCGGCCGGGATTCGCGTCGTGCCGACCGGCATCGCGCACGGCACGGTGACGGCGGCGACGCCTAAGCGGATTTTCGAGATCACGACGCTGCGCCGCGACGTCGAGACCGACGGCCGGCACGCCAAGGTCGCCTTCGGCGTCGACTGGGCCGCCGATGCCCAGCGCCGCGATTTCACGATGAACGCGCTGTCACTCGATCGCCAAGGCCGGCTCTACGACGACGTCGGCGGCCTTGCTGATCTCAAGGCCGGCCGCGTGCGTTTCGTCGGCAATCCGGCGACGCGCATCCGCGAGGATGTGCTGCGGCTGCTGCGCTATTACCGCTTCTTCGCGTATTACGGCAAAGGCAGCGGCGACCGGGCCGCACGCGCCGCCTGCCGCGCCGCCGCTCGCTTGCTGCCGACCTTGTCGGCCGAGCGCATTGCCGTCGAGTTCTTGAAGCTGTTGGCGGCGACGGACCCGCTGCCGGCGCTGCGCATGATGCAGGCCGACGGCGTCCTCAAGGTGGTGTTGCCAGAGAATGTCGGTTTGGTGCGGCTTCGGCGCCTGGTTGTGCTCGAGCCCACCGCCGATCCGATCCGGCGCCTTGCGGCCCTGATCACGCGCGATGCCGATACGATCGCCGAACGGTTCAAGCTGTCGGGCGCCCAACGCGAGCGTCTCGAAGCGTTGCTTACCAAGCCGGCAATAGCGCTCGGCGCCGATCGCGTGGCCCAACGCCGTGCGCTCTACTGCTGGGGGTCGGCGATTTATGCCGATCGCGTGTTGTTGGCTGCCGCTGCGCGGCCACGGCCACATGGCGTGCGCAAGCTGTTGCGGCTGGCGCAAAGTTGGAAGAGTCCGCGCTTTCCGCTGCGCGGCCGCGATCTGCTCGCCGCCGGCGTCATGCCCGGCCCGGAGGTTGGCGTGTTGCTCGCGGCGCTCGAAGCATGGTGGATCAAGGGTGATTTCCACGCCACGGCGGCGCAATGCCGCGCCGAGCTGCGACGGCGGCTGGCGCGGGCGGCCTAGTGCCGGCGGTGCCGCGACTCCTTCCTGCGGGCGTTTCGCCGGCCGCGACGCCGCTTTATTGGGCGCGTGGCCTGCGCGCCTTCGCCGACGGTTATGTCAGCTTGCTGCTGCCGGTCTATCTCAAGGCGCTCGGCTTCGGCGCCTTCCAGATCGGACTGATCACCGCGACGACGCTGATCGGCTCGGCGGCGGCGACCATCATCGTCGGCTTCACCGCCCATCGGTATGGCCGCCGTTCGCTGCTGGTGATCGCGACGCTGCTGATGATCGGCACCGGCATCGGCTTCGTCGCCGCCAGACAGTTCTGGCCCCTGATGGTCGTCGCTTTTATCGGCACGCTCAATCCGTCGCCGAGCGATGTCAGCCTGTTCCTGCCGCTGGAGCAGGCCCTGCTCGCCGAAGCCGCGCCGGCCAAAGCGCGCGTCAACGCCTTCGTGCTCTATAGCCTGATCGGCTCGCTGGTCGGCGCGCTTGGCTCGCTGGCGGCCGGCTTGCCCGATCTCATTCACGGCTGGCTCGGTCTCGATGCGATCGATGCCTTGCGCTGGATGTTCGGTCTCTACGCGCTGCTCGGCTTGGCGACCTATCACCTTTATCGCCGCTTGCCGGCGAGCCTCGACGCCAAGCCCGACAAGCCGGCACCGCCGCTCGGTCCATCGCGCAACGTGGTCTTCGGCCTGGCGGCGCTGTTTAGCCTCGACGCCTTCGGCGGCGGGCTGGTGGTGCAGTCGTTGCTGGCGCTCTGGCTGTTCGAGCGCTTCGGTCTATCGCTGGCGGTCGCCGGCACGATCTTCTTCTGGAGCGGCCTCGCGTCGGCCGCGTCATTTGTCGCAGCTGGCCGTCTCGCCAAGCGTATCGGCCTGATCAATACGATGGTGTTCACGCATTTCCCGTCGAACCTGTGCCTGATCGCGATGGCCTTCACGACCAAGCTGTGGCTGGTGGTGGCACTGTGGGTGGTGCGTTGCGCGCTGTCGCAGATGGATGTGCCGGTACGCAGCAGCTACGTCATGGCGGTGGTGACGCCGGCCGAACGCGCGGCGGCCGCCAGCGTCACGGCCGTGCCGCGGAGCCTGGTCGCCGCGGTGGCGCCGGCGCTCGCCGGCTGGCTGTTGGCGTTGACGCCATTCGGCTGGCCGGTGCTGATCGCCGGCGGACTGAAAGGAATCTACGATGTGCTGCTGCTCGCCTGTTTCGGTCGGCGCAAGCCGCCGGAAGAAAGCGAATGAATCTCAGGGCCACTTCACCGCCGGTGGCAGCGACATCAGGATGGCTTCGACATTGCCGCCGGTCTTGAGGCCAAACAGCGTACCGCGGTCGTAGAGCAAATTGAATTCGACATAGCGGCCGCGTTTCACCAGCTGCGCCTGACGCTGCTCGTCGGTCCATGGCCGCAGCATATTCCGCCGCACCAGCCGCGGATAAATGCGCAGAAAGGCCTCGCCGACGGCGCGCATGAAGGCGAAATCGCGGTTCCAGTCGCCGCTCGCTAGATCGTCGTAGAAGATGCCGCCGACGCCGCGCGGCTCGTTGCGGTGTTTCAAAAAGAAATACTCGTCGCACCACGCCGTGAAGCGCGGGTAATAGGCCGGGTCGTGCGCGGTGCAGGCGGCTTCGAGGGCGGCATGGAAATCGCGCGTGTCGGATTCCTCGGGAAACACCGGCGTCAAATCGGCGCCGCCGCCAAACCACGCCTTGGTCGTCCGGATGTGCCGCGTGTTGAGATGCGCCGCCGGCACCAGGGGCGAGCGCGGATGCGCGACCAGCGAAATGCCGGCCGCCCAGAAACGTGGATCATTTGCGGCGCCGGGAATTTGCGCGCGGAATTCGGGCGAGAACTCGCCCCACACCGTCGAGACGTTGACGCCGGCTTTCTCGAACACGCCGCCGTGCATCAGCGCCATAGTGCCGCCACCGCCGCCGTCACGCTGCCAGGGCGTGCGCACGAAGCGGCCGGCCGCGCCTTCCTCGGGTCGCGCCGACGCGTATTCGTCCTCGATCGCCTCGAACACGGCGCACAGCCGGTCGCGCAATTCCTCGAACCAGCGCGTGGCCTCGGCCTGCTGCCGCGCCGCGTCGTTCATGGCGATGTCTCGGGCAGCAACGCCGTCTGTCGTAGCGCCTCGCCGAGCACCAAGGAAGCGGCGAGCGCGACGTTGAGCGAGCGCAAGCCCGGCCGCATCGGAATCAGCACGCTGGCGTCCACGGATTCAGCGACCTCCGGCGGTACGCCCGCAGTTTCGCGTCCGAGCAGGAGCACATCGTCGCGGGCGAAGGCGAAGCGATGATAGGGGAGGCGGGCCTTGGTCGAAAGCAGCACCAGCCGGCCGAGATGCGCTTGCCGGAACGCGGCCCACGACGCATGCCGCACGATCTCGGCGTGAGCGAGATAATCCATCGCCGCGCGCTTCAGCCGGCGATCGTCGAGCACGAAGCCGCACGGTTCGATGATGTCGACGGCGACGCCGAAGCAGGCGCCGAGCCGCAGAATCGCCCCCGCGTTTTGCGGAATATCGGGCTCGTAGAGGGCGAGACGCATGGCCGCACCTTGGGTATGAATTTGTCGCTTTGGCAAGGCCCGCGCGCGGCCCGCGGACTGGGATTTCGGCGGTTCGTGCGGCAGGATGTCGCATAGAAGCTTTCGTTTTAGCCTGTAGCTTGCGCGCGGGCTTCGAGCGGGGCGAAAGAGGGGATCGATGGCGGATTCGGCGCATTCGCATACGGCTGGCGCACACGCATCAGGCGGTTCGCGACGCGACTTCCTGGTAATCGCCGGCAATGCGCTTCTCGGCGTTGGCGCCGCCTGCACCGTGTGGCCGCTGATCACCAGCATGAATCCGGCGCGCGACGTGTTGGCCGCCGGCGCGCCGATCGACGTCGACATCTCGAGCCTGCAGCCCGGCCAGCAGGTTCTCGTGCTCTGGCGGTCGCGGCCCATCTTCATCGTCCATCGCACGCCGGCCGAGCTCACCAAGCTGCAGTCGCCGGCCGACACGAACCAGCTGCGCGATCCCAATTCCGCGGTGTTGCAGCAACCGGCTTACGCCACCAACTGGCATCGCTCGATCAAGCCGGAGTATCTGGTGCTGGTCGGCATCTGCACCCATCTCGGCTGCATTCCCGAATTCACGCCGCAGGTCGGCGGCAACCTGGGCCCGGCCTGGCCCGGCGGCTATTTCTGTCCGTGCCACGGCTCGCGCTATGATTTATCGGGCCGCGTCTTTCAAGGCGTGCCGGCGCCGTACAATTTGCCGGTGCCGCCGTATCACTTCGTCAACGACACCACCGTCCGGATCGGCGAGAACCCGCCGAATTCGACTTTCGATTTTGATTCGGTCGAGCAGATCTGAGGCGGGGCCATGGCGGTATCGCAGAACAAATTGGTGCAATGGATCGATCACCGCCTGCCGATGTTCACCTATCTCGATCACGAGCTGCACGAATATCCGACGCCGAAGAACCTGAACTATTGGTGGAATTTCGGCTCGCTCGCCGGCGCGATGCTGCTGATCATGATCGCCACCGGCATCTTCCTGGCGATGCAGTACGATCCCAATACGGGCGATGCCTTCCAGTCGGTCGAGCGCATCATGCGCGAGGTCAATTACGGCTGGTTGATCCGCTACATCCACATGAACGGCGCGTCGTTCTTCTTCATCGTCGTCTACATCCATCTGTTCCGCGGCCTCTATTACGGCTCCTACAAGAATCCGCGCGAACTGTTGTGGATGCTCGGCGTCGTCATCGTCCTGCTGATGATGGCGACCGCCTTCATGGGCTACGTGCTGCCGTGGGGCCAGATGAGCTTCTGGGGTGCGACCGTCATCACCAATCTGTTCTCGGCCATACCCGGTGTCGGCAAGGACATCGTGACCTGGCTGTGGGGCGGCTTCGCCGTCGGCAATCCGACGCTCAACCGCTTCTACGCGCTCCACTATCTGCTGCCGTTCGTGATCCTCGGCGTGGTCGTGCTGCACGTCCTGGCGTTGCACCAGCACGGCTCCAACAACCCGCTCGGCATCGACCGCAAGGGCCCGCAGGACAGCGTGCCGTTCCATCCCTATTACACCTACAAGGACATGTTCGGCCTGAGCGTGTTCCTGATTATCTTCGCGATCTTCGTGTTCTATTTCCCGAACGCGCTGGGCGATCCGCAGAACTACATCCCGGCCAATCCGATGCAGACGCCGCCGGAAATCGTGCCGGAATGGTACCTGCTGCCGTTCTACGCGATCCTGCGCTCGATCCCGAGCAAACTGCTCGGCGTCTGCGCGCTGTTCGGTGCGATCGGCATTTTGTTCATCGTGCCCTGGCTCGACACGTCGAAGGTGCGCAGCGCCTATTTCCGTCCGGTCTACAAATGGGTGTTCTGGTTGCTGGTGATCGACGTCTTCGCGCTCGGCGCGGTCGGCGCGCACCGGCCGGAAGGCATGTGGATCATCATCGGCCGCCTCGGCACGCTCTATTACTTCTTCCATTTCATCGTGCTGATGCCGTTAATCGGCTGGTTCGAGCGGCCGCTGCCGCTGCCACCGAGCATCGCCGAAGCCGTCTTGAAGAAACGCGGCGGGGCGCTTGCGGGCGCTGCCGCGGCGCGGGCCAAGCCATGAAACCACGCCTGATGATTCCGGCGCTGCTTGCCGGTGCCGTGGCCGCCGCGGCGATCCTGGCGCAACCGGCGCAACCGGCGCGCGCCCAGGCCGACGAAGCGACGCCGGCGCTGCCTGGCGTGTCGTGGTCGTTCGAGGGGCCGTTCGGCACCTTCGACCGTGCCGCCTTGCAGCGTGGCTTCCAGATCTACAGCCAGGTCTGTTCGACTTGCCATTCGATGAACCTAGTGACCTACGACGACCTCGAGGGTTCCGAGGGACTTGGCTACACCGAGGAAGAAGTCAAGGCGATCGCCGCGCAGAAACAGGTCGACGACATCGACAAGAGCGGCAAGCCGATCAAGCGTCCGGCGCGGCCGTCGGATCATTTCCCGGCGCCGTTCCCGAACGAGGCCGCCGCCGCCGCATCGCTCGGCAAGGCGCCGCCCGACCTGTCGGATATCATCAAGGCGCGCGAAGGCGGGCCGCGCTACGTCTACGGTATCCTGACCGGCTTCCGCGAGGCACCGAAGGGGTTCGCGATGCCGCCCACCGGCGGCAACTACAACCTGTACTTCCCCGGCCACGTCATCGCGATGCCGCAGCCGTTGCAGGACGATTCGGTGCAATACGCCGACGGCACCAAGGCGACCCTGCAGCAGGAAGCGCACGACGTCGTGACCTTCCTCACCTGGGCATCGGACCCGAATATGGAACAGCGCAAGCGCACCGGCGCCAAGGTCGTGCTGTTCCTGCTGGCAATGACCGGCGTGCTCTACGGCGCCAAGCGCCGCGTCTGGTCCGACGTCGAGCACTGATTCCGGTTGTCGGCGCGTCGCCGGGCTGGTTGACTGCGCCCGGAACTTCGGGGGGCCGCAATGACCGGACGCGTCATCGGCATCATCGGCGGCAGCGGGCTTTACCAGATCGACGGCATGACCGGCGTCGCCTGGCGGCGGATGAAGTCGCCGTTCGGCCAGCCGTCCGACGCGTTGTGCTTCGGTACCTTCGACGGTGTCGATCTGGTTTTCCTGCCGCGCCACGGCCGTGGCCACCCGATTCCACCGAGTGAAATCAACTACCGCGCCAATATCGACGTGCTGAAGCGGGCCGGCGTGACCGATCTGATCTCGCTGTCGGCGGCGGGTTCGTTCCGCGAAAACCTCCCTCCCGGCACCTTCGTGCTGGCCGATCAATTCATCGACCGCACGCACGGGCGCCACAGCAGCTTTTTCGGCACCGGCTGCGTCGCGCACATCTCGATGGCGCACCCGGTATGCGGCCGGCTCGGCGGGCGCCTCGCCGAGGCTGGCAACGCCGCCGGCATCGCGCTGGTGCGCGGCGGAACGTACCTGGTGATGCAGGGTCCGCAATTCTCGACGTTGGCCGAAAGCCGGCTCTATCGCCAGTGGGGCTGCGACGTCATCGGCATGACCAACCTGCCCGAAGCCAAGCTCGCCCGCGAAGCCGAGATCTGTTACGCCACCGTGGCGATGGTGACCGATTTCGATTGCTGGCATCCGGATCACGACCACGTCAGCGTCGACATGATCGTCGCGACGCTGCTCGCCAACGCCGACAAGGCCAAGGCGCTGGTCAAGGCGGTGGTGCCGTTGATCGCGGGCGACACCACGCGTTGTCCGCAAGGTTGCGACCATGCGCTCGACCACGCACTGATTACCGCGCCCGAGAAGCGCGATCCCAAGCTGTTGAAGAAGCTCGACGCCGTCGCCGGCCGCGTTCTGCGCCCGGCGGACAAGGGCAAGAAGCGCAAGGCATAGACCGATGAAAGTCGCGGGCCAGGCCATGCGCAGCATCTGGCTCGAAGCCGATGGTGCCGGCGTCGGCATCATCGACCAAACCCGCTTGCCGTTCGAGCTGCGCACCGTGCGGCTCATCACCGTCGACGAAGCGGCACATGCGATCCGCGCCATGCTGGTGCGCGGCGCGCCGCTTATTGGCGCGACGGCGGCTTACGGCATGGCGCTCGCCATGCGCGCCGATCCGAGCGACGCGGCGATCGCCAAGGCGACAGAGTTGTTGCTGGCGACGCGGCCGACCGCGGTCAATTTGCGCTGGGCGATCGAGGATTTGCGCACGTTGTTGCAGCAGACGCCGGCCGAACGCCGCGCCGAAGCCGCCTATCGCCGCGCCGGCGAGATCGCCGAAGCCGATGTCGCCATGAACCGCGCCATCGCCGGCCATGGCCTGCCGCTGATCCGTGCGGCGCTGGCGCGCAAAGGCAACACGGCGCCGGTCGAGATCCTCACCCATTGCAACGCGGGGTGGCTCGCCACGGTCGATTGGGGCACCGCGCTGGCGCCGATCTATCTGGCGCATAACGAGGGCGTGAAGCTGCATGTCTGGGTGGACGAGACGCGGCCGCGCAACCAGGGCGCCAGCCTGACGGCCTGGGAGCTCGGCCAGCATGGCGTGCCGCATACGGTGATCGCCGACAACGCCGGCGGCCATTTGATGCAGCACGGCAAGGTCGATCTGTGCATCGTCGGCACCGACCGCACGACTGCCACCGGCGATGTGGCCAACAAGATCGGCACCTATCTCAAGGCGCTGGCGGCGCACGACAACGGCGTGCCGTTCTATGTCGCCCTGCCGTCGCCCACCATCGACTGGACCCTGACCGACGGTCGCGCGATCCCGATCGAAGAGCGCAACGCCGACGAGGTCGCCGAAATGTCCGGCCGGCTCGGTTCGGGTGAAGTGGCGCGGGTGCGCGTCATTCCCGACGGCAGCCCGGCCGCCAACTATGCCTTCGACGTCACGCCGGCGAAATATGTCACCGGCCTCATCACCGAACGCGGCGTGTGCAAGGCTTCGCGCGACGGCCTGGCGTCGCTGTTTCCCGAGCGGCGCGCGCGCACGTAGCACAGGCGCGGGCCGAGATCAGGCCCGCGTCCGTCGTGCGAAGCAAATCAATCAGCCGATATGCTGCTTGAAGAAGGCGGTGGTGCGCTCGAGCGCGAGCTTGGCCGAGGGCGCGTCATACGCCGGCCGCGCGTCGCAG
This sequence comes from Allostellaceae bacterium, assembly GCA_035934995.1. GTDB lineage: Bacteria > Pseudomonadota > Alphaproteobacteria > ATCC43930 > CGMCC-115725 > REEB95. The sequence continues at coordinate 19,938 of DASYXI010000043.1, read as the reverse complement.
TTGAAGCCGTGGCCGGCGCTGTAGACGTAGATCGGCACGTCGGATCGAGCCTGCTTCACCTTCTCGAGGTCGTTCATCGGGATCGACTGATCCTTGTCGCCGAAGTGCAGGATGATCGGAATCTTGGGCTTCTCGGTCGCGTGGCCGGCGATCATGCCGCCGTAATAGCCCACGGCCGCTGTCGCGCCGTTGAGCCGCGTCGTCGCCAGGAAGGCGAGCGAACCGCCCCAGCAATAACCGACGACGCCGACCTTGCCGAATTGCTTGGCATAGTCGATCGCCGCTTGCACGTCGGCGAGCGAGCCGTCCATCGGCACCTTCTCGCGCAGCGCGCGGCCCTTGGCGATGCTTTCGGGGTCGTAGCCGAGATCGACGCCCCGCTGCACGCGGTCGAACAGCGCCGGCGCCACCGCGGCATAGCCCATCGCGGCGAAACGGTCGGCGACGTTGCGGATGTGATGGTTGGCGCCGAAAATTTCCTGGATCACCACCAAGCCGCCCTTCGGCTTGCCGGCCGGCGTCGCGACGTAGGCGTCGAGCTTGTGTCCGTCTTTGGCGGTAAGCGAAACCGTCTGACCCATCGCGCGTGCCTCCCGTTTTTTCTCGGCTCGCGACTATACGGGGCCCGGCCGAAGGCCGCTAGACGTTGAACCGGACATGCAGAATGTCGCCGTCGGCGATGGTGTATTCGGCGCCTTCGATCCGCAGCTTGCCGGCGTCCTTGGCGCCTTGTTCGCCGTTGGACGCGACGTAATCGGCGTAGCCGATGACTTCGGCGCGGATGAAACCCTTCTCGAAATCGGTGTGGATAGCGCCGGCGGCCTCCGGCGCCTTGGCGCCTTGGCGCACCGTCCAGGCATGCGCTTCCTTGGGGCCGACAGTGAAGAACGTGACCAGATCGAGCAGGGCGTAGCCGGCACGGATGATTCGGGTGAGGCCGGTCTCCTTGAGGCCAAGGCTTTCGAGAAAACCGCGACGCTCTTCGGCGTCGGCGAGCTGCGCCACTTCGGCTTCGATCGCTGCCGAGACCACCACGCTCTGCGCGCCTTGCCGCTTGGCAAATTCGGCCACCCGTTGCGACTGAGCGTTGCCCTTCGCCGCTGCGGTTTCTTCAACGTTGGCGATATAAAGCACCGGCTTGGCGGTCAGCAGCTGAAGCGACTTCAGGACCGGCTTGAGCTCGTCCGCAACGCGGACGGTGCGCGCCGGTTTGCCATCCTTGAGCGCCGCCAGCACCGCCTCGATGACGCTCATTTCGGCCTTGGCCTCCTTGTCGGCGCCGCGCACGCGCTTCTCGGCGCCGATGCGGCGCTTCTCGAGGCTTTCAAGGTCGGCCAGCATGAGCTCGGTCTCGATCGTCTCGACGTCGCGGATCGGATCGATCGAACCCTCGACATGGGTGACGTTGGCGTCCTCGAAGCAGCGCAGGACTTGGGCAACGGCATCAACCGCGCGGATGTGCGACAGGAACTGGTTGCCCAGCCCTTCGCCCTTGCTCGCGCCGCGCACCAGGCCGGCGATATCGACGAATTCGAGCTGGGTCGGTACGATCTTGGCCGATTTGGCGATCGCCGCGAGCGTGTCGAGACGCGGATCGGGCACCGCCACGCGGCCGACATTGGGCTCGATGGTGCAGAACGGATAATTCGCCGCTTCCGCCGCTTGCGTCGCAGTCAAAGCGTTGAAGAGGGTCGACTTGCCGACATTGGGCAGGCCGACGATGCCGCAGTTGAATCCCATGCTTTAGCTCTTGTCCGGCGGCGCTTTGCGATTGGGCATGCGGAGCGCAGCGACCTCCGCGGCAAATCTCGCGGTGTCGTCGAGCACCAATAACGGAAATGCCTCTGCGAAGGCGTCGATCAGCGGCTTGAGCCACTCGATCTCGTCAGCGTCGAAATCGTGCAGCACGTAGGGCTCGACCAACTCGCGCGCGCCGGGATGGCCGATACCGACGCGCACCCGCCAGTAATCGTTGCCGATGGCGTCGTCGAGCGAGCGCAGCCCGTTATGCCCGGCTGTGCCACCGCCGCGCTTGACCCGCAGCTCGCCGGGATCGAGATCGATGTCGTCGTGGAACACGCATATCTGCGGCGACTCAATCTTATAGAGCCGCGCCGCCGCGCCGGCCGATTCGCCCGACAGATTCATGAAGGTCAGCGGCTTGAGGAGATAGACTTTCTCGCCGGCCTTGAGCGTGGCCTCGGCCAACTCGCCCTGAAACTTGCTGCGCCAGGCGGCAAACGGATGCTTTCGCTGGATCGCGTCCAGCGCCATGAATCCGACATTGTGGCGCGTGCGCTCGTAACGGGCTCCGGGATTGCCGAGCCCGACAATAAGCCGCATCGCCGGTTCCGGTTATTTCTTGGGCGGCTGGCCGGCCGGGGCCTTGGGCCCGGCACCGGCACCTGCCGCCGGCTTCGCGCCAGCCGCCGGCGCGGCACCCGCTGCCGGCGTGGCACCCGCCGCGGCACCTGCTGCGGCACCCGGCGCACCGGGCGCGGCGCCCGGTGCGGCACCGGCTTCGCCTTCGGCCGGCACACCGGCTTCGGCCGCTGCCGCTGCGGCTGCCGCCGCTGCGGCTGCCGCCGCTGCGGCTGCTGCTGCCTCTTCGCGCACCGCCGTCGGCGAGGTCACCGACGCGACGGTGAAGTTGCGCCCCAGCGTCGGCTTGACGCCGTCCGGCAGCTTGACTTGGTTGATATGAATGCTGTCGCCGATCTCGAGACCGTCGAGATTGACCGTGATCTCGCTCGGAATCTTGTCGGCCGGGCAGAGCATCTCGATCTCGTGGCGCACGACGTTGAGGATGCCGCCGCGGCGGATGCCCGGCGACGCCTCGGGATTGAGGAAGCGCACCGGAATGTTGACGCGGATGCGGGTGCCGGCCGTGACGCGCAGCAAGTCGACATGCACTGGCCGGTCGGTGACTGGATCGAGCTGCACCTCGCGCGGCAACACGCGCACCTTATTGCCGTCGAGCTCGACCTCAACCAGGCGCGCGAAGAAGCCGGGCTTCACCAGCTCGCGGCTCAACTGCTGCGGATCGACCGTGATCATCGTCGGCGGCTTGCCTTCGGCATAGATCACGCCGGGCACGCGGCCCTCGCGGCGGACGGCGCGGGCGGGCCCGCGGCCGGCGCCGCCGGCGCGCGCCTTGGCGCTCAATGTGATCGATTCGGCCATGACAAAACTCCTTATTACGCGAACAGACTCGAAACCGACCGTTCTTCGCTGATCCGCTGAATGGCTTCGGCCATCAGCGGCGCGATCGACAGCCGCCGGATATTGCGCGCCACCCGCACCGCCTCGGTCGCGGCGATGCTGTCGGTGGTGACCAACGCCGCGATCGGCGCTGCCGTGACGCGGGCGACCGCGCCGCCGGACAACACGCCGTGCGTGACATAAGCCGACACCGACTTGGCGCCGCGCTCCATCAACGCCTCGGCGGCGTTGCACAGCGTACCGGCGCTGTCGACGATGTCGTCGACCAGGATGCAGCGGCGGCCCTGGACGTCACCGATGATGTTCATCACTTCGGAAACGCCGGCCCGCTCGCGCCTCTTGTCGATGATCGCGAGGTCGGCGTCAAGCCGGCGCGCGATGGCGCGGGCGCGCAGCACGCCGCCGACGTCGGGCGACACGATGGTTAAGTCGCCGCCGTCGAAGCGCTCCTTGATGTCCTGCACGAACACCGGTGCGGCGAACAGATTGTCGGTCGGAATGTCGAAGAACCCCTGGATCTGGCCGGCATGGAGATCGAGGGTGAGGACGCGGTCGGCGCCAGCGGCGGTGATCATGTTGGCGACCAGCTTGGCCGAGATCGGCGTGCGCGGGCCGGATTTGCGATCCTGGCGGGCGTAGCCGTAATAGGGGATGACCGCGGTGGCGCGGCGCGCCGAGCCGCGCTTGAGCGCGTCGAGCGTCACCAGCAATTCCATCAGATTGTCGTTCGCCGGATACGAGGTCGGCTGAATGACGAAGACGTCCTCGCCGCGCACGTTTTCGTGGATTTCGACGAACACTTCCATGTCCGAGAAACGCCGCACGCTGGCGTCAGTCAGCGGAATGTGCAGAGACGCGGAAATCGCTTCGGCGAGCGGCCGATTGGCATTGCAAGCAAGGATTTTCATGTCGGTTTCGCCGTCCGCGGCAGTGCGCCCGGATGGGCCGCTCCAAGCGCGGCGGAATGTAACAAAGGGGTTTCGCTGCCGCAACGACTTTGACCGCCCCAGGGCGGGCAAAAAGTCGCGGCAATCCAGGGCCTTAGGAGTGGCTGGCGGTGGTCAGCCCGACCTCTTCGATGAGGCGGCGGACGCCGGGCGCGGCGGCGCCGGCAACGGCATAGGCGACGTCACCCCAGGCGCCATCGAGGCTGCCGGCGGGGACCGCATTCTCCTGCTTGACCCGGCCGATTTCGCTGCCGTCCGGCCGCATCAGGACCCAGGTCACCTTGACCTGCTGTTGCGGTCCGTTCGCCGGCGAGACCTCGACCGTCCCGGCGACGATGAAGTCCTTTTTGTCGGATGGCACGGCGGCGAGAGTCAGGTTCGCGCGCGTCAGCGCCGAACTCATCGCGCGGGTCAGCGAACGGTCACCGTCGCCCGGCGCGCCGGCGATCGGCCGCAGGGCGACCACCGGATTGAGGCTGCCTTGCGGCGGCGACACATCGCCCGCGATCAGCTTGGCGACGATCGGTGCCGCTGGTGCGGCAAGCGCCGCCGCCAGCTTGTCGTCGCCGCGCTGCCAGGCGGCGGTGGCGGCGACGGTTCCCGACGACGTCGAGCCGACGGCTTTGCCGGCGGCGTTGCGCAGCCCCCACACGACGCGGATGGTGGCCTGCCCATCCGGGCTGGACGTGGCGGTTACGATGGGTTGCAGACGGTAGCTTTGGCGGTTGGACGATTGCGCGCTCGCCGGCACGTCGGCTTGTTGCAGCGCTGTCGCCATCGCCGCGGCCAAGGCGCCGGCACCCCCCGCCGGCGCGTTCTCGCCGGGCAGCACGTAGATACCAGCGCTGTCGGGCGGGCTCAGCGCCGCCGCAGGCGCGGTGCGCGCCATGATCGGCGGCGGCGCGCCGTTGCAGGCAGCCAACAGCAGGAGAGCGAGAAGCCAAGAGCGGCGCATCGGGCGGCGATCTTATCGTCGCGTTGGCGACAAAGCTATGGCGCGAGGGCGATGGTCGACAGGCCGAGGCCGTGACCGAGTTCGCCGCGCAGGCAGGCGCGCCGATAGGAGAAAAAACGGTCCGGCTCGGCGGCGGTGTCGGCCTGGGCGTCGGCGACCGTGCCGATGCCGAGCGCGGCCAACCGCCGCGCGACATAGCCCTTCAAGTCGAACAGGAAATGGCCCGTCTTGGACGACGGCACGAAGAAGATCGAATTGCTGGGGTCTTGCGCCAGAAAGCGGCGCGGAAATTCGGGGCCGACTTCGTACGAGGCCTGGGCGATCGCCGGTCCGATGGCGGCGACCGTGCGCTGCGCCGACGCGCCGAGATCTTCCATTGCCGCCACCGTCGCCTCGATCACGCCAGAGAGCGCGCCGCGCCAGCCAGCATGCGCGGCGCCGATCACGCGCGCCCCCGGATCGGCGAACAGGATCGGCACGCAATCGGCCGTCAGGATGCCGAGCGCCACGCCCGGCACGCGCGTCACCAGCGCGTCGGCGCGCGGCAACGCCGTTTGCGGCCACGGCGTCTCGACCACCAGCGCTTCGGCGCCGTGCACCTGCTTGGCGGTGGCGAGACGGTCGGGCGCCAGGTCGAGGGCGTGCATCGCCCGCGCCCGATTCTCGCTGACCCGCGCGGCATCGTCCGTCGCCGTGAAGCCGCAGTTGAGCGAGGCGCAAACCCCTTCGCTCACGCCGCCGGCGCGCGTGAAGAACGCGTGGCGGACGGGAGCCGAGGCGAAAACGTCGAGACGGATCATGCGCGTCAATCGAAGCCGGCGGGCGTCGGCACATCGCGGCCGGTCAAGGCCAGCACCTTGAACAAGGTGCCCATTTGCGTCTCGTCAAGCAAGCGGCGGCAGCCCGATTCGATCTGCGCCTGCTGTTGCGCGCCCTTGCCGGCGGCGAGGCGGCATCCGCGGGCGTCGATGCCGAGCGCCTTGAGGAATCGCGCCTGCGATACCGGCCCCCAAGTGTGCGCGCCGCTGGCGGTCGCCGCCGCGGCGAAATCGGCAAAGTCGACATGCGCCGTGAGATCGGCGGTGCCGGGATCGCGCAGCGGCGCGTGCCTTTGATGGCGCACAACCGCTTGCAACGTGTCGCCCGGCGCCGGCGGGAAATAGCCGTAATCGATGAACAGCGCCGCACCGCCGTGTTGCGCGAGGCGCTGGCCGAGATCGCGCGCCAAGATTCGCGCCGCCGGCCGGTGCTCGGCGACGCTCCCGGCGGGCCAAACGGCGAGGCCCTCGGCGGAAAGTTTCGGACCGTCGACGAACGCTAGATCGCTGCGTGCGGCGAGACCGACACACCGCTCGTGCCAGCCGTCGGCTTGGCGCTCGAATTGGCGGATCGGCAGCGCGTCGAGGAATTCGTTGGCGACCAGCAGAAGCGGACCCGCCGGCACGGTCATCAGCGATTCGTGCCAGGTCGGCGTTGCCGCGTGCAGAGCATCGGCCTGCACCGCGCGCAGTGTCATGCTGGTCTCAACCAAGTGTACGTGGATGGCACGCCGGAACGCCTGGACCGTCGCGGCGGCCCGCAGCAAGTCGGCCATCAACGTGCCCTTGCCGGGGCCGAGTTCGCAGACGATCACCGGATCGGGCGCGCCGCTTCGCTGCCAGAGATCGGTCAGCCAGAGTCCGATCAGTTCGCCAAAGACCTGGCTGATTTCGGGTGCGGTGATGAAATCGCCGCGTGCGCCGACCGGCGAATGCGTCGCGTAGTAGCCCCATTGCGGGTGCCACAGCGCGATTTCCATGTAGCGTTCGACCGTCAGCGGTCCGCCGGCGCGGATCAGTCCGCACAGATATTCGAGCAGCGGCGTCGTGCTCACGCCTGCTTCGGCTGTCGCCGCGCGTACCACAGGAGCCAAATGCCCAGGATCAATACGGGCACTGACAAGATCTGACCCATGGTCACGTCCCAGAAGATGAAGTTCAGATTGGCATCGGGCTGACGGAAGCATTCGCCGATGATCCGCGCCACGCCATAGCCGATCAGGAACGTGCCGGCCAGCGTGCCTGGCCGTTGCCGTGCATCGGTGCGGCGCATGACGAAGAACAGGATCAAGAACAGCACAAGGCCTTCGAGCGTCGCTTCGTAGAGTTGGCTCGGATGGCGCGGCAGATGGTCGGGGTCTGACGGAAAGACCATCGCCCACGGCACGTCGGTGACCCGGCCCCAGAGCTCGTCGTTGATGAAATTGGCGATGCGGCCGAAGAACAGGCCCATCGGCACGGCCGGCGCGATGATGTCGGCAAACGCGAGGAACTTGAGCTTGCGCTGCCGGACGAACAGCCAAATGGCGACGAGCACGCCGAGCGCGCCGCCGTGAAACGACATGCCGCCATGCCACAGCTTGAGGATCTCGTTCGGATTGGCGAAATAGAATTCCGGCCGATAGAAAAGGACATACCCGGTGCGGCCACCGATGATGACGCCGAGCGTCGCCCACACCAGGAAATCGTCGATGTCCTCGCGCCGCGCAACGCGCGGCGGCTGCGATGCGATCCACATGCAATAACGCCAACCGATCACCAGCCCGGCGATGTAGGCGAGGGCGTACCAGCGGACGACGAACGGGCCGAGCGACAGCGCAATCGGATTGAGCGGAGGAAACGGAATCGCCAGCATGAACGACGGCAGCCCTCAGCGATATGGATCGGCGGCGAGATAGGTCTGGACGTAGTGCCGGACGCCGTCCTCGAGCTCGGTTGCCGGCGCGGCAAAGCCGGCGGCGCGCGCGCGGTTCATCCGCGCCTCGGTGAAGTATTGGTACTTGTCGCGGATCTCGGCGGGCGTGTCGACGTACTCGATCTTCGGTTCGCGGCCAAGTGCGCGATATACCGCGGCCGCCAGGTCCGCGAAGCTACGCGCCTTGCCGGTGCCGGCGTTGAACAGGCCGTTGACGCTCGGATGATCGTAGAGCCACAGCATCAACGCGACGCAATCACGCACATAGACGAAGTCGCGCTTCTGGCCGCCGTCGGGATAGGCCGGATTGTGCGATTTGAACAGCCGCGCCGGCGCGCCGGCCTTGGCGCGCGGATAGATGTGCGCGACGACGCTCTGCATCGTGCCTTTGTGGTACTCGTTCGGCCCGTAGACGTTGAAAAACTTGAGTCCCGCCCACTGCTTCGGCCGCGGGGCGTTGCCGGCGACGAGGCGCGCGACGCGGCGGTCGAACAGATGCTTCGACCAGCCATAGGCGTTGAGCGGCCGCAGCTTGGCCAAGGCGGCGGGCGTGAGGTCGTCGTCGAATCCGGCGCTGCCGTCGCCGTAGGTCGCCGCCGACGAGGCATAGATCAGCCGCGTCTGATGTTGCGTGCACCAATCCCACAGCCGCTGCGACAGCGCGAAATTGCTGGCGACGATCAGATCGACGTCGCGCTCGGTGGTCGCCGAGATGGCGCCCATATGGAAGATCGCCTCGATTTCGGCGGCGTGGTCGTCGAGATAGTCGAACAGCCGGTCGGGCGGAATCACCGCCGCCAGCTCGCGCTTGGCCAGGTTGCGCCACTTTTCCTCCTGGCCGAGGAAGTCGGACACAACGATGTCGCCGGCGGCTCGTTCCTCGAGCGCGGCAACCAGATTCGACCCGATGAAGCCGGCGCCGCCGGTGACGACGATCATGGCTGGTTTCCTGCGGGCGGTGTTATAGCCTGTTCCTCGGCCGCGTGCCTGCTTATGTTGACCGTAAAGGAGACACGGGAATGGCAGCCAACAACCGCTTGTTCGAGGATTTCGCCCGCGTCGCGCAAGGCGCCGCCGGCGCGTTTGTCGGCCTGCGCGACGAGCTTGAGGCCCGGGTCAAGGATCAGGTCGATCGGGTCCTTTCACGCATGAATTTGGTCCGACGCGAGGAGTTCGAGGCGGTTCAGGCCATGGCCGCCAAGGCGCGGCGCGAGCAGGAAGTCTTGGGCGCGCGGCTCGATGCGCTCGAAGGCCGGAAGACCGGCGGTGCGTCGCGCAAGTCGGGGTCGATACGGGCACGTCGGCGCGCTGGCGCCCGCGGCAAATCGCACTAGGACGCGAGTCCTCCACAGTTTTCCGTCATTCGATGCTTGCGTCGGCTCGAAACCATTTGGCAGATTAGCCATAGTGGTTGGCGGGGAGACTCCACACCATTAGTCGAAATCTCCGCCCCGCCGCCAAGGAGGGCGGATGACGGCACTGTCGCTCGAAACCCCGGTCGCTGGCGCCAATCCCATCGATCTGGTCGAGGAAATCGTGCAGGCCAATGCTTGGCCGCACGACCGCACGGGCGACGACGAAATGGTGATCGAGGTGGCGGGCCGGTGGTGCTCCTATCGTCTGCATTTCGTCTGGGAGCCATCGGTCACCGCCCTGCAATATTCCTGCAGCTTCGAGCTCAAGGTGCCGCGCGGCCGACGTCCCGCCGCGCACGAGCTGTTGGCGGTGGTCAACGAGCGGCTGTGGATTGGCCATTTCGATTTCGCCGACGATAAAAGTCCCGCCTTCCGCCAGGGCGTGCTGCTGCGCGGCGCGCACGGCGTTAGCGTCGAACAGATCGAGGATCTGGTGGACATCTCACTGGCCGAATGCGAGCGCTTCTATCCCGCGTTCCAGCTCGTCGTCTGGGGTGGCAAATCGGCGCACGAGGCGATCGCGTCGGCGATGATCGATCCGGTCGGCGAGGCGTGAGCGGTCGACGCCCCCGTTCAGCGGCGGTGCTGCTGGTCGGTTGCGGCAAGATGGGCAGCGCGTTGCTGACCGGCTGGATCCGCAAACGCGTCGGCGGATCTTTCCATGTCGTCGAACCGTCGCCCGCGCACCGCGCGCGCGGCGCGCGCTATTACACCACGCCCGATCAACTGCCGCGCACACTCAAGCCGGCGGCGGTGGTGTTCGCCGTGAAGCCGCAAGCCTTCGACGCCGTCGTGCCGGCCTATCGCCGATTTGCCGACGCCGGCACGGTGATGCTGTCGATTGCCGCCGGCAAAACGCTTGGCGGCATGGCACGCCATCTCGGAGCGGATGCCGCGCTGGTGCGCGCGATGCCGAACACGCCCGCTGCCATCGGTCGCGGCATCACGGTCGCCTGCGCCGGATCGTCGGTGAGCGCCGCGGCGCGGACCTTGTGCGGGAAACTGCTTGGTGCGGTTGGCGAGATCGCCTGGGTCGACGACGAAAGCATGCTCGACGCCGTGACGGCGGTTTCGGGCAGCGGGCCGGCTTATGTTTTCCTCTTCATCGAATGTCTGACCGAGGCCGCCGAGGCACAAGGACTCTCGCCCACGCTCGCGCATCGGTTGGCGATTGCCACAGTCGCCGGCGCTGGCGAGCTCGCGCGCATCGCCGAACACCGGCCGGCGCAACTCCGCGAGGCGGTGACCAGCCCGAGCGGCACGACGCGCGCCGCGCTCGACGTGTTGATGGCCGGCAACGGTTTTGCCCAGCTAATCCGCGACGCGGTCGCCGCCGCGACGCGGCGTTCGCGCGAACTGGCACAATAAGGATTCGAACCCCAGTTTGGCGGTTATCGCGGCTTAGGTTAAGCTGTCGCCATGGCGAGAGGCCGTAAAACCGCGTCCAAACGCGCCACGCCGCGGCCGCTGAGTGCCGCGGGCGGTGTCGAAAGCCGTGTGGTCGAAGCGGCGCTCGACTTGGCGGACAGCAAGGGCTGGCGCCGGACGACGCTGAGCGACATCGCTGGCGCGGCCGGGCTGTCGCTGGCCGATCTCCACGGCCATTTGCGCTCGCGCGGCGCCATTCTCGCAGCGTGCGTCCGGCATTTCGATCGGATCGCGCTCGCTGGTCCGGCAGCGGACAAAGATGAAAAGCCGAAGGATCGGCTGTTCGATCGGCTGATGCGGCGGTTCGAGGCCATGAAGCCGCACCGCAAGGCGATCCGCTCGATGGCCTGGGACAGTCTCGGCGATCCCGCCGCGCTGCTCGCCTTGAAGCGGCTGTTGGCGTCGATGGGGTGGATGCTCGAGGCCGCCGGTGTGCCGACCGCGGGCGTGGCGGGTTTGGCCAAGCGGCGGATCCTGCTTGTGGCCTATGCCTCCGTTCTCGCGGTGTTCCTGCGAGATGAAAGCCAGGATCTCGATAAGACCATGGCGGCGCTCGACCGCCGCCTATCGCTGATCGAGCCGCTTCTGGGCCTTTAGCGGCGCCGGTTTTTATTGAACTTATATTGAAATATTGTTGCGCCGCAAAAATCGGCCTAGGCGGCATTTATGGCCCTTGACGGCCTCTGGTGGAGGGGTCATATTCCTTATTGTGCAGTGCAGCATAGAGCTCCACTCCAACCGAGGACCCAGACATGGATAGCCGACAGACTTTCCTGGATACGGACTTCAGCAAGGCGTTTGCCGGCTTCACGTTGCCCGGCTTCGACGTCGAGGCGGTGCTCGTCTGCCAGCGCAAGAACATCGAAGCGCTGACCCAGGCCAATCAGCTTGCGGTCGAAGGCGTGCAGGCCGTTGCCCGCCGCCAAGCCGAAATCGCCCGCGAGGCAATCGACGAAGTCTCGACGGTGCTGCGCGAAATCGTGCAGCCGACCGCGCCGGAAGAGCGCATCGCCAAGCAGGCCGAGCTGTTGAAGCAGACGTTCGAACGCAGCCTCGCCAATACCCGCGAGCTGGCGTTGCTGCTCGCCAAGGCCAACACCGAAGCTTTCGACGTCGTCGCCAAGCGCGTTGCGCAAGGTTTCGAAGAGATTCGCGACGAAGCCAAGAAGCGCGTCACGAAGTAACCGCGTCGGCGCGCCTCCTTCGTGGAGGCCGCGCTGGAGCGATATGAAAGGGCCGTCCCGCCCCCGGACGGCCCTTTTTCTATGCGGCGCTGCAGTCAGACTCTGAGCGTCAAACCGTCAGCCGCGGTTTCGATGCCGAGTTGCGCCGCTTGCGCCAGCATGTCGGGATTCATGTGCGTCAGCACGACACGCTTGGCGCCGAGCGACGGCAGCCGCGCCGCCAGCGTCCGCCAACTCAGGTGGCCCGTCAGATCACGCTCGAAGCTGCTGCATTCGCAGACAAACAAATCGGCGCCGCGCGCCGCATCGATCAACGAATCGGTCCAGGCGGTATCGCCCGAATAGGCGATGATCTTGCCGTCGCATTCGATCCGAACGGCAAAGCACGGCGCGCCTGCCGAATGGGCGGCCGGATAAGGCGTCACTGCGAATCGATCGCCCGCGCGGCGCACGCCTGGCTGATGTGCGGTGAAATCGATCGCGAATTTGAGTGCAGCCTTGGAGGAGCCGGGAAACAGCGCTTCACGCAACGCCGCCAACCGCATCTCGGTTCCTTCGGGTCCCCAGATGAAGAGGGGCCGCGCGCGTTTGCTCATCAGCTGGGCGTCGAGCAGCAGAAACGGTAGGCCGCCGAAATGGTCGCCGTGCAGGTGCGTGAGAATGACACCGTCGAGCGCATTGAGATCGACTGTCGCGCGTTTCAGCGCGACCAGCGCCGTCGCGCCGCAGTCGATGAGAAAGCGGCAATCGGCGCCGCGCACCAGGAAGCAGGTATTGAACCGGCCGCCGCTGCCGAAGGCGTCGCCGCTGCCGATGAAGGTCAGTTCCATGCGCTATTTCGGCAGCCTCACGCGAGCACGAAGGCCGCCATGTGGCGAGTCTTCGAGCGCAATTTCGCCGCCGTGGACGCGCACCACGTCGCGCGCAATCGCGAGACCCAGGCCGGTGCCGCCGGTTTCCGGATTGCGCGAGGAATCGAGACGGAAGAACGGCCGGAAAACCGCCTCGCGATCCGCCGGCGGAACACCCGGCCCGTCGTCGTCGACGAGCACCTCGACCAGGGCGTTGCTTTCGACGACCGTAACCCAGACATGCTTGCCGTAACGCCGGGCGTTGGCGATCAGGTTGACAAGACAGCGATGCATGGCGTCGGGCCGCAACGGCAACATGCATTCCTCGGGCAGCGCCACCATCACCGGCGGGCCGGATTGACCCAGGCCGGCAACCAGGGCGCGGATCAGCGCCACAAAGTCGGTCGGCCGGGTCTGCTCGCTGCCTTCGCCGCGGGCGAAGTCGATATAGCCCTGAATCATGCGCTCCATCGCCGCGACGTCGGCCTTGAGTTCGGCGGCGCGTGGGTCGTCCTTTTGCAGCTCGAGCGCCAGTCGCAGCCGTGTCAACGGCGTGCGCAAATCGTGCGACACGCCGGCCAGCATCTCGGTGCGCTGCGTGATGGCGCGCTGGATGCGGTCGCGCATGCGGAGAAAGGCCAGACCAGTCTGCCGCACTTCGGTCGCGCCCTCGACCTTGAAGTTCGGCACCTCGCGCCCCTTGCCGAAATCGTCGACCGCAACTGCCAGCCGCCGCAGCGACTTGATCTGGTTGCGCATGAACACCGAGGCGATGGCGAATAGCACCAGCGACGAGCCGACCATCCACATGATGAAGATATAGGTCGTCGGCGTGAACAGGCGATCGCGCGGCACAACGGCCAAAAGGACCCCGTCGTCGGTCTGGACCGATACCAGGAAGTTATGGTCGCCGTCCTCGCCGCTGATCACGAACGGCAGGCCGACACGTTGCGTGACGGCGTGCGCCAGCGTCTCTTCGATGCGCGAATTGCCGGTTTGCGGCACGTCGGCGGGCAAATGCGCGCCGGCGTGGAAGCTGTAAGCGATCTCGGTGTCGTCGTCGGCCATCCGGAAAACCGCGTCGCGCTGGTTCTCTGTCGTCGTCGGGGTCAACGAATCGAGCGTCAGCGCGATATCGGCTGCAACCGACGTCGACAGGCGGCGCGCCACCGTCTCCCAATGTCGGTCGTAGAAGATCCAAGTGGCGATCGACTGCGCCATCACCAGCGGCAAGATGAGGATCAGCAGCGACCGGCCCCAGAGCGACCGCGGCAGCATGCGCTTGAACCAGCGCCGGTGGCTGTCGAGAGCGAGCGCGCGCCGCGCCGCGACGTCCGACAGCGGCTCGATGCCGTCTTCGCGACGTTCAATCGGGCTTGAGGACATAACCCGTTCCTCGAACTGTCTGGAGATAGCGCGGGAAGCGCGGGTCGCGCTCGATCTTGCGCCGCAGCCGCGTTATCTGCACGTCGACGGCGCGCAGATTGCTGCCGAGCTGGGTCGCTTCGGCCAGGGTCTGACGCGATACCGCTTCGCCCGGCTGCGCCGCCAGCGCCGCCAGCAGCGATTGCTCGGCGCTGGTCAGGCGCACCGGCTCTTCGCCGCGGCGTAATTCGCCGCGCCGCAAATCGAGCCGGTATTCGCCGAGACGCAGCACCGACAGGCGTTCGGTTTCGGACGCGGCGCGCTGCAAAATGTTGCGAATGCGCAGCACCAGCTCGCGCGGCTCGAACGGTTTGGTCAGATAGTCATCGGCGCCGCGCTCGAGGCCGCCGATACGGTCGGCGGTTTCCGCCTTGGCAGTGAGCAGCAGGATGGGAATACGGCTCGAGGTGCGCAGGCTGGCGGTGAGGGCGAAGCCGTCCTCGCCCGGCATCATCACGTCGAGCACCAGCAGATCGAAGGCGATGCTGTCGAGCTTGCGACGCGCCTCGGCGGCGTCACCGGCAGTCGTGACGCGAAAGCCTTGGTCGGTGAGATAGCGGCGCAGCAAATCCCTCAGCCGCGCATCGTCGTCGACGACCAGGAGATGCGGCTCCGTGGCGTCCATGGTCTCAGTATAGGCGCTCATTGCCGCCGACGCACGGCCCACTCACCGGGAGCCTTCGCCGCGCCGGCCGATGCGCTTGCGGTCCTCCTCGCTCGACATGATGCTGAACATGACCTTGCGGAATCCGTCGACCGCCGGCGCGCCGGCTTCGCGATAGGCACGCGCAATGCGCTGGCGTTGATTCTCGGACAGTTGGCGTTCGAGCTCGACACCTTTTTCGGTCAGTTCGAGCAGCCGCCGGCGGCGATCGCGATTGCCGGGCGACTGCCGGATGAAACCCTGCCGCACCAGCTGGCTAAGGACGCGCGACAGGCTCTGCTTGGTGATGCGCAGGATTGCCAGCAGGTCGCTGACGCTCATCTGCGGATGGCGGCCGACGAAATAGATGACGCGATGATGGGCGCGGCCGAAACCATAGCGCGCCAGCATGGCGTCGGGCTCGGCGGTAAAATCGCGGTAACCGTAGTAAAGCAGCTCAATGGCCTGGCGCAGCTCTTCCTCACGCAGGAATGGCGGATTGGTCGTGGATTTTACGTCAGCCATGTTGACTTATATGCGCCCGGATGGTTGTATGGAGCCGTTTCCTCAGGGTCATATTCGCACATAATCGTCTTGGGCGATGCAGGTGCAGGGCGCGGCCTTTATCGTCTATCGTGCCAGAAGAAAACGCCCGGGAGCGCACTAGGAAACCGCCATGGCAGCCAGCCTCATTCCCTACGACGATCGCGACGGTTCGATTTGGCTCGACGGCAAACTGGTGCCGTGGCGCGATGCCAAGATCCACGTCCTGACGCACGCGTTGCATTACGCGAGCGCGGTGTTCGAAGGCGCGCACGTCTATGGCGGCACGGTCTTCAAGCTGCGCGAGCATTGTCAGCGGCTGATCGATTCCGGCCGCATCCTGGGATTCGAAATTCCATGGACGCGCGAGCAGATCGAGGCCGCGTGCAAGACGGCGGTCGAGGCGCAGAACATCAAGGACGGCTACCTCCGTCCCATCGCGTGGCGCGGACCGGAGCAGATGGGCGTTTCCGCGCAGGCCACCAAGATCCACATGGCGGTCGCGTCCTGGGACTGGGGCACCTATTTCGTGCCCGAGGCGCGGCTCAAGGGCATCCGCATGACTTGGGCAAAATGGTCGCGGCCGGCGCCCAACACGGCGCCGACCAATGCCAAGGCGGCCGGCCTCTATATGATCTGCACCATGTCGAAACACGCCGCCGAGGCCGAGGGCTACGAAGACGCGCTGATGCTCGACTGGCGCGGTCAGCTCGCGGAGGCGACCGGCGCCAATCTCTTCCTGGCGATCGACGGCGCGTTGCACACGCCGACGCCCGACTGCTTTCTGAACGGCATCACCCGTCAGCACGTCATCAGTCTGGCGCGCGCGCGGCAGATCAAGGTGGTCGAGCGCGCGATGATGCCGGACGAACTTGCCAAGGCGCAGGAAGTGTTCCTCACGGGCAGCGCCGCCGAGATCACGCCGGTGCGCGAGATCGGCCAGTACAAGTTCACGCCCGGTGCCATGACCAAGCAGTTGATCGAGGATTTCGATCGCTCGGTCCGCGCCGCCGAAAAAGCCAGCGCAGCCTGAAGCTCGCCTAGCCCTTCGCCCAGCGCTTCGCCGCTTGGTCGTCGCTGTCCTGGGCTTCGACCCAGCGCGTGCCCTGCGGCGTCTCTTCCTGCTTCCAGAACGGCGCCTTGGTCTTGAGCCAGTCGACCAGGAATTCGTTGGCTGCAAAGGCCGCCGCGCGATGCGCCGCCGCCGTCACCACCAGCACGATGCGCTCGCCCGGCAATAGTTTGCCGTGACGGTGGACGATCAGCGAGGCTTCGAGCTTCCAGCGTTTGTTGGCTTCGGCTTCGATCGCCGTCAGCTCTTCCTCGGTCATACCGGGATAATGCTCGAGCGTCATCGACCGGATCGTGTCGGCGCCGCCGGCGTCGCGCACCGTGCCGACGAAGGTGACAATGCCGCCGATGGTCGTCTTGCCGCGCGTGAGCGTCTCGATCTCACGGCCGATGTCGAAATCCTCGCGCTGGACGCGGATCATAGCCGCCTCAACCGCCGGTCACCGGCGGAAACAGCGCGACTTCGTCGCCCGGCTTGAGCCCGAAATCCCAGCCGACATGGCGGCGGTTGACCGCGACGCGCAGCGTCCGCCGGTCCTTCAACGCTTCGGCGAAGCCGGGCCCACGCGTCTTGAGCCAGTCGACCAACGCCGCTGGCGTCGCGATGCCGGCGGGCAGATCGAGGGTTTCCTCGGTCTTGCCAATCTTGGTCTTGAGCCAGGCGAAATAAAGCAGCCGCATGGGGCTGACTTAGGCGTTGGCGCGGGGCGGCGCAAGCCTTACGCGATGACCTCGCTGAACGGCAGGAAATCGACCGTGCCGCCCAGCTCGACACGGCTCAACCCTTCGGGAATTTCGACCAAGCCGTCGGATTCTACCATCGAGGTCAGGATGCCGGCGCCGTCGCGCGGAAACTTCTCCGCCACCCAACCGGATTCGCCGGGCTTGAGCCGCGCCCGCAGATATTCGGTGCGGCTGCCCTTCTTGTCGTAGGCGAAGCCCGAGACGACACGAAACAACCGCGGCGGCGCGTCCTCGGCGCCGGACAGCAGCAGCACCAGCGGCCGCGCCAGCAGTAGGAACGTCACCATCACCGCCACCGGATTGCCGGGCAGGCCGATGAACGGCACGCGACCGATCTGGCCCATCGCCACCGGCCGGCCGGGCTTGATCGCCAGCCGCCAGAAGTGAAGCTTGCCGAGCGCTTCGACCGCTTCCTTGACGTGATCTTCCTCGCCGCTCGATACGCCACCCGACGTCATCACCAGATCGTGCGCCTCGGCCGCGCGGCCAAGCGCGTCGCGCACCGCGTCCAGGCTGTCGGGCAGAATACCCAGATCGGTCACCGAACAGCTCAAGCCTTCGAGCAGCGCGCGCAAGGTGTAGCGGTTGGAATCGAAGATCGCGCCCGGCGGCAGGTCGCCGCCCGGTTCGCGCACCTCGTCACCGGTCGAAAAGATCGCGACACGCAGCTTGCGCCGCACCGTCAGTGCGGTCAGGCCGAGCGAGGCGGCGAGGCCGATCTCCTGTGGCCGCAGGCGCCGGCCCGCGGCCAGTACGGTTGCGCCGCGTTTCACGTCCTCGCCGGCGAACCGGCGATTGGCGCCACGCTTGATGCCCGTCGGCAGGATCGCCTTGCCGTCGGCGACCCGGCAATCCTCCTGCATCAGCACCGTGTCGGCGCCTTCGGGCATCTGTGCGCCGGTGAAGATGCGGATGCATTCGCCGGGCGCCACCGTGCGGCCGAGCGGATGACCGGCCGCGGCGCGGCCGCCGATCGGCAAGGTCGTTGGCTCGCCGGGCGTGAGCGCGTCGAAGCTCACCGCATAACCGTCGACCGCGGCGTTGTCGTGCGGCGGCACGTCGCGGGTTGCCACCACCGGCTCGGCGAGGATACGGCCACGCGCCTCGTTCAACCGGACCGATTCAGTCTCGGCGACGGCGCGGACGTTGGCTTTGAGGATCTTCAGCGCCTCGCCGGCGGACATCAGCTGCCCGCCGAAGGCGAAGCAATCATCGGTCAGTTGCGCCATGGAGCAGCGGCTCGAGGCGGCACCGTTCGAGGATGAACCCGGCGATGCCGTCGATATCGTCGATGTTGAACTGGGGCAATGGACAGCCGGCGAGGTTCTCGTCGCTCGCCACCGCGACGATGTCGGTTTGTTCGCGGTACATCAGCGGCTTGCCCACCGATGCGCGGTAGACTTCGAGCTTTGGAAAGTTCTCGCGCTTGAAGCCTTCGACCAGCACGAGATCGACCGGTGTCATTTGGCGCAGCAGGGTGTCGAGCTTCGGTTCCGGCGCGCCGCGATGCTCGTGCATCAGCGCCCAACGCTGCGACGACGCGACCATAACCTCGGTCGCGCCTTCCTTGCGGTGGCGCCACGAATCCTTACCCGGCTGGTCGATGTCGAATTCGTGGTGCGCGTGCTTCACGGTCGAGACGCGCAGGCCGCGGTCGATGAACGCCGGCAAAAGCCGTGTCAACAACGTCGTCTTGCCGCTGCCGCTCCAACCGGCGAGACCGAATACCCGCATGGCCGGACCGCTCACGTCGCGCTCGGCTTGGCCGTCTTAATCGACGCACCGGACGGTGCCGGGCGGTTGATGTGCGTGAGCCCGGCGCGCAGGTAATCGTATCCCGTCTTCACCGTCAGTACGGCGGCAAGCCACAGCAGGACTTCGCCGATCGCGCGCACGTGGATCGCCGCAGGGCCGGCGTCGCCGATCAGCAGGAAGCCGATCGCCAGCATCTGGATGAAGGTCTTCCATTTGGCGAGCTTCGACACCGGCATGCCGACCCGCAGGCCGGCGAGATGCTCGCGCAAGCCGGAGACCATGATCTCGCGCGTCAGGATGACCAGCGCCGGCAGGATGCTCGCCGTCGAAAGGCGATCATAGGCAGCCAGCATGAACAAGGTGGTCGCGACCAGCAGCTTGTCCGCGACCGGATCGAGAAAACGGCCGAGCTCCGATTGCTGCTGCCACATGCGGGCGAGCCGGCCGTCGAGCCAGTCGGTGACCGCTGCCAGGCTGAAGATGACGCAGCCCAGCCACGGTCCGAGCGGCGCCGCGGCATAGAACGTCGCGATCACCAGGGGGATAGCGACGATCCGCGACAGCGTCAGCAGGTTGGGCAGTGTCGTCAACATGGCGTTCCGGGCCGATAGCCGACCGCGAGTTTAGCCCTCGGCATGGACATGATCATAAATCTTTTTTGCGACGATTTTGCTGATGCCGTCGACGCGCTCGAGGTCGGTCAAGCCAGCGGTGGCGACCGCGCGCGCTGACCCGAAATGGTGCAGCAGGGAGCGCTTGCGTGCGGCGCCGATGCCGGCGATCTCGTCGAGCAGCGATGCGCCGATGGCCCGCGTCCGCTTGCTGCGGTGGGCGCCGATAGCGAAGCGGTGCGCCTCATCGCGCAAGCGCTGGAGGAAGTAGAGCACCGGGTCCTTGGGGTCGAGGCTCAACGGCGGCTTGCCGGCACGGAAGAAGCGCTCGCGTCCGGCGTTGCGGTCGGGCCCTTTGGCGACGCCGACCACCGGCACGTCGTTGACGCCCAGATCGGCCAGAACCTGGCA
>DASYXI010000042.1:0-20461 GCA_035934995.1 Allostellaceae bacterium | reverse complement strand
GGTCTCGGCGGCGCCGGTGAGGTAGTCCCAGAAATTCGTCGGTAGGGCGTCGCGCGCGGCGCGCACGATCTCGTGCAACGCCGCGAACCGCTCGCCGAGGCTACTGTCGGGTTGCGTCTCGGTCATCGCGACTTCCGGCGCCGCGGCCGTTTGGCGGGCTTGGCGCGTGGGGCCGGAATCACCGGCAGCAGCAGACAAGGCGCCGCGCCCGCGCCGAAATAGAGCGTGGTCTCGCCGCGGAACGGCGCCGCCGGCCGGTCGCGCGGATCGTTGTGCAGGAACGGGCCGCAGCCGCGCATCGGATGTTTCATGTTGGAGAGCGCCGCCGCCGGCCCATCATGCTCGTAATCGCGGCCGCGCACCGACAGGCCGAAGCGCCAGCCTTTGGGCACGACGATCGAGGTCGGCCACAGCTCGATGTCGAGCGTGACTTTGCGGCCGGGCTGCAGCGGCTCGACCTTGTCGTGCGTGTGATAAGGCCGCCAGCGCCGCGTCAGCCGGCGGTCGAGACGGCGGTGCGAGGCGCGCAGCCAGCCCTGTGCGATCGGCGTGTGCGGATCGAGCGCGCCCTGAAACGCGACCTCCTTGCCGGCCGGGTTGAAGAGCCGCAGCACCAGGAACAGGTCGGCGTCGGCCGTCGAAGAGGATACGAATAATCGCGCGGCGATCGGCCCGGTGATCTCGGTGTCCTGCGTGACGGGCGCACTCATGAAGGTCAAGCCGTCGCCGAGCGCAGCGAAAGCGTGCGTCGCCTTCTTCGCCGCTGGCTTAGCGGCGAGCGTCAGGTCGGGCCGCAGATGGAACTTGGTCCACCGCGTACGCTTGAGCGGCCATTCGTTCTCGAAACGCTCGCGGAAGCCGTCGACGTGCCGCACCTGGAGCCGCACCTTGGGCTCCTTGTCCCAGCCGTTCTTCTCGCCTTTGAGAAAATAGGCGAAGAAGCGTTTCTGCAAGCCGACGCCGTAATCGGTATAGAACTCGACCCAGTGCGTGCCGCCGTGCGCTTCGAGCCATTTGTGCTTGGAAGCGGCGCGGCTGAAGGCCTCGAAATTGCCGCGCGGATGCAGGCCTTGTCCGCCCCAATTCGCCGCCGACAAAAACGGCACCTTGACCTTGTCCCAGCGCGGCGAGCGTACCTTGTACCAGGCGTCGTCGAGCGGATGCGCCAAGATGTCGTTGCCGAAGTCGCAGCGATTGGCCGCGAGCGCGGCATCGCCCAGCGTCTCCGGACCGCACACCAACTCGCCGGTGACCGCGCTTTTCGGCCCGCGGAGCCCGAGCCCGTGCTGCACGGTCTTCACCTGCATGTCGTACCAGTTAGCCCAGAAGGTCGACAGGATGCCGCCGTGATGGGTCGAGTCGCGGTACCAGTCGGCGGCGCCTTCCCAGGCGCAGACCGCCGCCAGATGGGGCGGTTGCCGCGACGCCACCGCCCACGAATTCATCGCGTAATACGAGATGCCGTTGATGCCGACTTTGCCGTTGCACCAATCCTGCCGTGCCACCCATTCGATGCAGTCGTGGAAATCCTGCGTCTCGCGCGGCGAGAAATGATCGATGGTGCCAGGCGAACGCCCGGCGCCGCGCGAATCGACGCGCACGCAGGCATAACCGTCGGGGACCCATTTCTCCGGATCGACGACTTCCCAGTTCTGATACTTGTTCGACGAGCCCGCAGGCACGTCGGGATGCTTCGTCGCCATGATCTCCCAGGCGGTCTTGTAACCCTCCTGAAAGGCGAGCCCCTTGGCATAGGGTCCGTAGGTGACGATCGCCGGCGCCTTGCCGGGCTTGAGCGGGCGGAAGATGTCGGCACGCAGGACGACGCCGTCATCCATCGCGATCGGCACATCCCAATCGATCCGCATGCCGTCGCGGACTTCACTTTTCGCCGTCAACCAGCCCTCCCGGACCGCGGTCTTCTCGACGCCGCGGCCGGACGCGATGATACCGTTTTCGCGCGCCATGACAGCGGCAAAAAGAGGCGGCGGTCCGGCGCCAAGCCGAACCGCCACCCTGCCCCTTGGGGGAGGCATAAGTCGTCGGGAAAACGCCGGGCCGAGAGGGCTGTCTCAGCCCGGGTGGTCGTCGGTCGCGCCGTCGCGCGATGGGGCCACTCTGCGCAGCGCCAATGACGACAGCGTGACGTGTCGGTGGCGCTTCCATGACGCCGTGGATAACCCGGCGGCCTCAGCTTGGCGCCGTTACCGTCGCCGCAAACGAGCGCGCCACCGCGTCCTGGCCGAGGCCGCGGGTGATGAAAACGAGCCGCGTCCGCCGGTCGGGGTCGGGCCAACGCGGCAGCTCGCGCGGCGCATGGACCAGGTGCTGCACCGCGTCGAGCGCGACCGGACCGCTGCGTCCGGCAATGTTCGCCAAACCCTTGAGCCGCAGCAGCGCCGGCCCCTTGAACGCCGCCAGCGCCTCAACCCAAACAGCCAGCACCGGCCAGGCAAGCGGTGCGTCGTGCGTCAGGGTGAAGGTCGTGATCCCGTGATGGCGCAGCAGATGATCGGGCGATGAATCGTGGTGATGATCATGGCCGTCGTGCTCGTCAGCGGCACGCCGCACCGTCGATGACGGCGTGCCAAAGAGCAGCTCGGCCGCGATCGCGCCGCTGACCGCCGCGACGATCACCGCCGATGGATTGAGCGAACGCAGGCGGGTTTCCAGGACCGTGCGCGTCGCCGGCGCAACCAGATCGGTCTTGGTCAGCACCAGGACGTCGGCGAGCGCCGCCTGCTTCGCCGTTTCGTAATTCGCGTCGAGTTGCGCCGCCGCATTCACCGCATCGACCGTCACGACAACGCGATCGAGCCGCACCAGCGGCGTCAGTTGTGTGTCTTCGAGCAGCGTCGCGGCGATCGGCGCCGGATCGGCAAGACCGGTGGTTTCGATCGCGATGCGCTCGAAGCGCGGGATCTCGCCGCGGCGGACGCGCGCATCGAGCGTCACGATGGTGTCGGTGAGATCGCCGCGCACCGTGCAGCAGACGCAGCCGCTTTTCAGGAGCACGGCGTCCTCGAACGCGGTTTCGATCAGCAGATGGTCGAGGCCGATCGCGCCGAACTCGTTGACGATGACGGCGGTGTTGCGCAACGCCGGCTGCCGCAGCAGCGCGTTGAGCAGCGTTGTCTTGCCGCTGCCGAGAAAGCCGGTGATCAGCGCCACCGGAATCGGGCCGGCCGTCGCCCCGCGAATCGTGGATTTTTCCCGCATTTCCATCGCCCGCCGCTCTGTTAAGATCGCGCCAAGCGGCGCGTGCCGCAAGAACACGGCAAGGGGGAGGACATGATCCGAATTCGCCCGGCGGCCGCTGGGGCCGCGCTGCTTGCCATCTTATCCTTTGCCGGCGCGCCTGCCGGCGCCCAGACGCCGGTCCCGATCAATGTCGGCTGGGCGCAGGCGCCCGGCCATCTGGCGCCGCTGCTCGATATCCTGGCGCAAAAGCACCCCGAAATCATGCCGCACGACGGCAAGACCTACATCGCCAAGGCGGTGCGCTTCGCCGGCTCGACGCCGCAAATTCAGGCGATGGCGGCGAATGAGCTCCAGGTCGCCGCCTTCGCGCCGTCGTCGCTGGCGCTGGCCATCACCAACGCGCATCTCGACGTGCGCGTCGTCGCCGACGTCATCCAGACCGGCACGCACGGCTATTTCGATCAGCCGTACATGGTGCGGAAGGATGGGCCGATCAAATCCGTCGCCGACGTCAAGGGCAAGCGGATCGCCACCAACGCCATCGGCTCGGCGAGCGACGCGGCGATGCGCGTGATGCTCCACAAGCACGGCGTCGAGGACAACCAATTCACCACCGTCGAGGCCAATTTCGCCAACATGGTGTCGATGATCGAGCAGAACAAAGTCGATCTCATCGCGGTCATGCCGCAGTTCGAGCATCGGCTTGACGAAGCCGGCCAGTACCGCACCCTGTTCACCATGGGCCAGGCCATCGGTCCGTCGCAGACCGTGCTGTGGGCGATGCGCGAAGATTTCATCAAGGCGAACCGGCCGGCGCTGGTCGATTTCTTCGAGGACCATATCCGCGCCGTGCGCTGGTTCCTCGACCCGAAGAACCGCGACGAGGCGCTGGCGATCGCCGAAGAAGCGACCAAGCAGAAGCCCGAGGATCTCGCTTACGCCTTCACCAAAAGGGATTTCTATCGCTCGCCGGACGCCATGCCCAACGTCAAGGCGGCGCAGGACGACATCGAGCAGGCGGCGAAGCTGCACGTCATTCCGAAGGTCGTGACGCTCGAGCCCCAATACGTCGATTTGTCGCTGATCGAGGAAGCCAAGAAGCGCATCGATGGCAAATAACCGCCGGTGATTTCGCGCCCATGCCCGCGCAAGCCCACAATCTGAAGCTGCTCGCCCATCACGATCTTGCCGGCTTCGGCGGCATCGGCGAAGGCATGAGCCTGCAACTCGCCCACGATGGCCGCCGCATCCTGTGGCTGGCGCATGAATCGGCGCCGAAGAATTTCACCGCCGTCGACGTGACCGATCCGCGCAAGCTCGCGCTGGTGGTGCAGACCGACCTGCCGCACAAGCAAGTACGTTCCAACTCGCTCGAAGTCTGCGGCGATATCCTAGCTGTCGCCTACCAGACGGCGACGCACGGGTTGAAGCCGGCGGGCGTCGAATTGTTCGACATTTCGAAGCCCGAGCAGCCCAAGTCGATCGCGTTTTTCGACTGTTCCGGTCCGTTTTCGCGTGGCGTGCACCAACTGTGGTTCGTCGACGGCAAGACCGTGCATTTCTCGGGCGGCGCGCCCGACTTCAAGCCGCGCGATCCAAAGGACGACCAGTTCTACCGTGCCATCGACGTCAGCAATCCGGTAAAGCCGTGCGAGATTTGCCGCTGGTGGATGCCGGGCCTGGCCGAAACCGACAGCGCGCCGCCGCCGCCGCGCCATCCCAAGTTCGATTCCGGCTTCCGCACGCACAACACCAACGTCTATCCCGACCGGCCGGACCGCGCCTATCTGGGCTATATCGACGGCGGCGTCTGGATTCTCGATATTGCGGATAAGGCGAAACCCAAGCCGGTCGGTCATTGGAATCCGCATCCACCCTTCCCCGGCTTCACGCACACGGCGATGCCGCTCTTCGATCGCGATCTGCTGGTGGTGAGCGACGAAAGCGTGCGCGACAAGGCGTCGGACTGGCCCAAGCTGGTCTGGCTGCTCGACATGCGGCGCGAGGATAATCTGGTGAACATCGCGACGCTGCCGCTGCCGGCGGTCGAGAAATTCCGCAATGTCGGCGGCCGCTATGGCGCGCACAACATGCACGAAAACCGGCCGGGACCGGCGTTCCGCTCGAGCAATCTCATCTTCGGCAGCTATTTCAACGGCGGCGTACGCGTGCACGACATCAGCGATCCGTTCCAGCCGAAGGAGGTGGCATTCTTCGTGCCCGAGCCGCCGGTACGCTCACCGGCCGGCGCGGCGCAGATCAACGACGTCTATGTCGACGAGAACGAAATCGTCTACGCCGTCGACCGCTTCACCGGCGGACTTTACACGCTCGAATTGAACCTCTAGTGCGCCGCCGCGATCGTCAAACCGCGCGCGCCGAAGGGACTTTGCGGCAACGTCACGCCGCGCCAGAAATCGCAGAAATCCGCCGGCAGCTTGGCGCCGAGCGCCGCCGCATCCGCAAGATCGGCCGGCGTGAGATCGAGCACTGCCACACCAGAGTCAGACAGACGCGCCAATTCGCTGCGCCGCTGTGCGCGTCGTTCGCCGGGCAATTCGATCGCGACGAACCCGGTGCCAATCCAGAAGGCGAAATCAACGCGGACCGTCGCGTCGCCGGTTGGTAACAACGCCGACGGCAGCGGCCGCAGCGCGGCGAAGCTCCAGTCTGCCGGCGTGAACAGGCCATGTCCCGCCTCAGTCAAGGCGCGCTGCGCCGGCGCGGCGGCAAGCGCCGCGCCGATCCACGCGAAATATGTGTCGAGGAACGCGAGCGGCGGCTTGGCCCACAAACCGCAGAGCGACCGCAGATGCTCGCGCAGGCAATCGAGCCGCGCCGCGGTCGTGGAAAGACGGATGAGATCGGGCGGCTCGGCGAAGGGATAGGGCCCGGCGCTCAGCCGCAGGGGCGCGCCCTTACGGAGCGAAACCGCCTGAGCGTCGTCGCGCGTCGCCGCGCCATAGAAGATCGTGATCGCGTCGGCCACGGCCGATTAGGCCAAGCGCCGACGATGGCGTCTAGTAGCGGTAGGTGTCGGCCTTGAACGGGCCCTCGGCCTTGAGGCCGAGATACTGCGACTGCTTGGCCGTCAGCTTGGTCAGATGCGCGCCGACCTTGGCCAGGTGCAGCGCCGCCACGCGCTCGTCGAGGTGCTTGGGCAGCGTGTAGACCTTCTTCGCGTACTTGCCCTGGTTGGTCCACAGCTCGATCTGCGCCAGCGTCTGGTTGGTGAACGACGCGCTCATCACAAAGCTCGGATGACCCATGGCGCAGCCGAGATTGACCAGCCGGCCTTCGGCGAGCAGGAGAATCCGCTTGCCATCCGGAAATTCGATCTCGTCGACCTGCGGCTTGACGTTGTGCCACTTGAGGTTCTTCAACGCCGCCACCTGAATCTCGTTGTCGAAGTGGCCGATGTTGCAGACGATGGCGCGATCCTTCATCTGCCGCATGTGGTCGATGGTGATGACGTCGAGATTGCCGGTGGCAGTGACGAAAATGTCGGCGGCGGGCGCCGCCTCCTCCATCGTCACGACCTGATAGCCTTCCATCGCCGCCTGCAACGCGCAGATCGGATCGATCTCGGTGACGAGAACGCGCGCACCGGCGTTGCGCAGGCTCGCCGCCGAACCCTTGCCGACGTCGCCGAAGCCCGCGACCAGCGCAACCTTGCCCGCCATCATCACGTCGGTGGCGCGGCGGATGCCGTCGACCAGGCTCTCGCGGCAGCCGTAGAGATTGTCGAATTTCGACTTGGTGACGCTGTCGTTGACGTTGATCGCGGGAAACAGCAGGCGGCCGTCTTTCTCCATCTGATAGAGGCGATGAACGCCGGTCGTCGTCTCTTCGGAGACACCTTTGATCGAAGTGCCCAGCTTCGTATACCAGCCCGGCTTCGATTTCAGGCGCTCGTGGATCGTCGCGAACAGCACTTCTTCTTCTTCGCTGGTCGGCTTGGCCAGCACCGTGGCGTCCTTCTCGGCCTGCATGCCGAGATGGACCAGCAGCGTCGCGTCGCCGCCGTCGTCGAGGATCATGTTCGGCGCGCCGCCGTCGCCCCATTCGAAGATGCGGTGGGTGTATTCCCAGTATTCCTTGAGCGATTCGCCCTTATAGGCGAAGACCGGCGTGCCGCCGGCTGCCACCGCCGCCGCGGCATGGTCCTGCGTCGAATAGATGTTGCACGACGCCCAGCGCACATCGGCGCCCAACGCCTTCAACGTCTCGATCAGCACCGCCGTCTGGATGGTCATGTGCAGCGAGCCGGCGATGCGCGCACCCTTCAGGGGCTTCTGCTTGCCATAGGCCTCGCGCGTCGCCATCAGGCCGGGCATTTCGGTCTCGGCGATGGCGAGTTCGCGGCGGCCGAAATCGGCCAGCCCGATATCCTTGATCTTGTAATCGGCGGTCATCGTGAAATCGGTCCTTGGATCAGACTAGAAGGCGCGGCGAAGCTGGTCGGCGAGGTCGGTCTTCTCCCACGAGAAGCCGCCGTCGGCCTCCGGCGGCCGGCCGAAATGGCCGTAAGCCGCGGTGCGCGCATAGATCGGCCGGTTGAGCTGCAGGTGCGTGCGGATGCCGCGCGGACTCAGATTGACCATGTCCTGCAGCACCTTGGACAGCTTGGCCTCGTCGACTTTGCCGGTGCCGGCGGTGTCGATATAGACCGACAACGGCTTGGCGACGCCGATGGCGTAAGAAAGTTGGATGGTGCAGCGCTCGGCGAGGCCGGCGGCCACCACGTTCTTGGCGAGATAGCGCGCGGCATAAGCGGCCGAACGGTCGACCTTCGACGGGTCCTTGCCCGAGAACGCGCCGCCGCCATGCGGCGCGGCGCCGCCATAGGTGTCGACGATGATCTTGCGGCCGGTGACGCCAGTGTCGCCGTCGGGACCGCCGATGACGAAACGGCCGGTCGGATTGACGTAGAAATGCTCCTCGTCGCACATCCAGCCGTCCGGCAGCACGTCGAGCACGTGCGGGCGCACGATCGCGCGCACGCCGTCCTGATCGACTTTGTCGCTGTGCTGGGTCGAGACCACGACCGACGTGGCGCGCACCGGCTTGCCGCCGCGGTATTCGAGGGTAACCTGGCTCTTGGCGTCGGGGCCGAGCTCGGGCGTGGCGCCGGAATGACGCGCCTCGGCGAGCGACTTGAGAATGGCATGCGCGTAATAGAGCGGCGCCGGCATCAGCTCCGGCGTCTCGCGGCAGGCATAGCCGAACATGATGCCCTGGTCGCCGGCGCCTTCATCCTTGTTGCCGGCGGCGTCGACGCCGACGGCGATGTCGGCGGACTGGGCGTGCACGATGCACTCGACCTTGGCCTTCTTCCAGTGAAAGCCGTCCTGCTCGTAACCGATATCCTTGATGGCGGCGCGCGCGAGCTCGACCAGCTTGTCGTGATTCACCGAAGCCGGGCCGCGTGTCTCGCCGGCCATGACGACGCGATTGGTGGTGCACAGCGTCTCACAGGCGACGCGCGACATCGGATCGGCGGTGAGATAGGCGTCGACCACGACGTCGGAGATGCGGTCGGCGACCTTGTCCGGATGGCCTTCGGAAACCGATTCACTGGTGAAAACGTAGTCGCGCAGGCTCACCGTCGTGCTCCCTTTGTCATTCCTTGGCCCGTCGCGGCGGGCGGCGGGATAATGGGTGACCCGCCGCTCGACCGCAACCACGAAGGCGCGGTCAATTTTGGGGCATGCCAGGGCGATGTGGGCGGCGGCCGGATGCCGCGCCGATCGGGGCCTGCGTCAGGCGGTCGCGCCCGCGCCGGCTTTGCGCGCCTGCGCCGCGCGGATGCGGTGTTTCAACCGCCGCGCGTCGATGGGCAATTTCCCATCCGGCATCGAGCCGAGATAGGCGTCGAGCCCGCCGTTCTTTTCGATGGTGCGGATGGCGCGCGGCGTCAGTCGCAGCTGCACCGCATGGCCGAGCGCGTCGGACAAGAGCGACGTCGTCTGCAGGTTCGGCAGGAAGCGCCGCTTGGTCTTGTTGTTGGCGTGGCTCACATTGTGGCCGACGAGCACGCCCTTGCCGGTGATGCCGCAGCGTCGCGCCATGATCGCTCGATCCTTGAAAAGATTAAGGCCGGGGCGAGCCCCGGCGGTTGGCGGGTTTTTAAGCGAAGCCGCCGGGTCCGTCAAGCCGCGTTCCTAGGACGGAACGCGGCGGAAGACCGCCAAAACGCGGTTTGCGGCGGCCGATGGCGTGAGCCGGGCGGCGGCGCCTTCGCGAGCGCAGGAGCGAAAAGGCGCGCCTCGCTACTTCGTCTTCACCTGCCACATGCCAAGGGTGGCGCCGGTCGGATCGACAATGATCGACAGGAAGCCCGCGTCCGCCACCTCCATGACGTCGCGCACCACCTTGGCGCCGAGCGATTTGGCTTTGGCGGTCGCCGCGCGGATGTCTGGGACTAGAACATAGGGCAGCCACGCCGACGGCGCGCCGGGCGCCATCTGCTTCATCATGCCGCCGCCCGTGCCGTCGCCGACCTTGATCATGGTGTAGACGACGTCGCCCATGTCCTCGTCGCTCAACTGCCAATCGAACAACGACTTATAAAACGACTTCGCCTTGGCCACGTCCGTGGTGGCAAGCTCGACGTGAACGAAAGGATTGCCCATGACCGCTCTCCGTGCCGAATGAATTGGAGCCGAACACTGCGCCGGGTTTGCGCGACGCGTTTATCACAAAAGTGTGACCGACGATCGTCGCGTTTATTCCGCGACCGCCGCGACGGCGGCGAGCGCGGCGGCGCGTTCGTCGGCCTCGAGCTGGCGGCGCCACATCGCCGCGTAGAGGCCGTCCTTCGCCAGCAACGCCGCATGCGTGCCGCGCTCGACGACGCGGCCGTTCTCCAGCACCAGGATCTCGTCGGCATGCACGACGGTCGACAGGCGATGCGCGATCATCAGCGTCGTGCGGTTGGCCGCGACCTCTTCGAGGCTGGTCTGGATCGCGCGCTCGGTCTTGGTGTCGAGCGCCGAGGTCGCCTCGTCGAACACCAGGATGCGCGGCCCCTTGAGCATGACGCGCGCGATGGCGACACGCTGCTTTTCGCCGCCCGATAATTTCAAGCCGCGCTCGCCTACCTGTGTCCTATAGCCGTCCGGCAACGCGGCGACGAAATCGTGAATCCGGGCGACGCGCGCAGCTTGCTCGATCTCGGCCTGGGTCGCGCCCGGCTTGCCGTAGCCGATGTTGTAGGCGATCGAATCGTTGAACAGCACGGTGTCCTGCGGCACCACGCCGATGGCGCGGCGCAGACTTGTCTGCGTCGCGTCGCGGATGTCCTGGCCGTCGATGCGGACCGCGCCTTGGTCGGCGTCGTAGAAACGGAACAGCAGGCGCGCCACCGTCGACTTGCCCGCGCCGGACGAGCCGACGATGGCGAGCGTGTGGCCCGGCGGCACGCGGAACGAAACATCTTCCAGGATCGGACGCCGCGGATCGTAGGCGAAGGAGACGTGATCGAAGACGATCTCGCCGCGCGTCACCGCAAGCGCCGGGGCATTCGGTTTGTCGACGACTTCGGGCTTCACACCCAAAAGCCGAATCATCGATTCAAGATCGGTCAGCGACTGCTTGATGTTGCGATAGACCATGCCGAGCACGTTGAGCGGCATGTAAAGCTGCACCAGGTAGGAATTGACCAGCACGAACGAGCCGACGGTCATGCGCCCCGCCGCGACGCCGCGCGCCGCGAGCCACATCACGACGACCAATCCTGTGGCGATGATCGCGCCTTGGCCGATGTTGAGCGCCGACAGCGTGACCTGGCTTTTGACCGCGGCCTGCTCGTAACCGGCGAGCGCGCTGTCGAAGCGGCGCGCTTCGTGCTCCTCGTTGGCGAAGTACTTCACCGTCTCGAAATTCAAGAGGCTGTCGATCGCCTTGGTGTTGGCTTCGGTATCGCGCTGGTTCATTTCGCGGCGGTACTTGATGCGCCAATCGGTGACCGCGAAGGTGAAGGCGACATAGGCGCCGATGGTGGCGAGCGTCGCCAGCGCCAGGCCCGCCGCGAAGAAGTGCCAGAGGATCACGCACACCAGCACGATCTCGAACACCGTCGGCAGCAGGCTGAACAGCAGGTAGGAGAGCAGGAACTCCATGCCGCGCACGCCGCGTTCGACCGCGCGCGAAAGCCCTCCGGTTTGACGTTCCAAGTGAAAGCGCAGGCTCAATCCGTGCAGGTGACGGAAGGTGCTGAGTGCGATGGTGCGGATGGCGCGCTGCTCGACCTTGGCGAAGATCGAATCGCGCAGCTCGTTGAAGAGCTGGGCGCCGACCCGCGCCGCGCCATAGGCGACGATCAGCATGGTCGGCACGACGATGAGCGCGCCCGCCGTCGGCGCCAGTTTGTCGACCGCCCCCTTGTAGAGCACCGGCACGCCGACATTGACCGCCTTGGCGGCCGCGAGGCACGCGATCGCGAGCACGACCCGGACGCGCAGCCCGGCGGCGTTTTTCGGCCAGAGATAGGGCAGGACGCCCGACAGCGCCTTGAGCTCGCGGCGGAAACCGACCTCGGACGGCTGGCTGGTCAGTGCGCTCGGCGGCCGTTCACGTGTCATGGCTGTTGCCGCCGCGGCAGCCGTGCGGCGAACACGGCGACGCCGACCATCAGCAGCGCGCCGAGATAATAAGGCGTGTTGCGGCCGAGCCCGCCATAGATCGCGCCGGCGACGGTGGGACCGACGATGCGCGCGAGGCTTTGCGCCGATTGCGACAGGCCGAGCACGCCGCCGCGTTCGCCTTCGCCCGCGTGTTGCGAGAACAGGCTGGCGATCGACGGGCTGAACATGCCCATGCCGATCGCGAGCAAGCCGCTGGCGACCAGAACCAGCCACAGCGCGTGTGCGATGGTCAGCGCGAACAAACCGACGGCGATAATCGCGGCACCGGCGATCACGAGATTGAGCTCGCCAACCGCCTTGGCGAGCTTGCCGATGGCGCCGCCTTGCAGCGCGGACAGCAGGATGCCGACGTAGAAAAAGATCATGCCGACCTGGAACGGACCCCAGCCGAAGCCGTCATGCGCCCACAGCGCGAAGGTGGTTTCCATGCCAGCGAACGCGGCGATCGAGACGAAGACCAGCACGAGCAACCTGCGCAACATCGGCCGGCCGGCCGCCGCCCTCGCCATGGCGATGCGGCCGACGCGCGCCGTCGGCTTGTGCGTTAGGCTTTCCTCGAGCCGCGCGAAGGCCAACACGAAAGCGGCGGCCGACAGCGCCGCCGCGACGAAAGCCGGCCAGGCGAGATGCGCGCTTTGC
The DNA here is from genome assembly GCA_035934995.1 of Allostellaceae bacterium. Classification (GTDB taxonomy): domain Bacteria; phylum Pseudomonadota; class Alphaproteobacteria; order ATCC43930; family CGMCC-115725; genus REEB95. Next base: position 7,973 of record DASYXI010000042.1, on the reverse strand, counting down.
GCGTTGCCGCCGGCGACCGCGCCGCCGATCGCCGGACCGAGCGTGAATCCCAAGCCGATGGCCGCGCCGATCATGCCCATGCCCTTGGCACGCTGATCCGGCGGCGTGACGTCGGCGACATAGGCCTGCGCCGCCGAGATGTTGCCGGCGCCGGCGCCGGCCAAGAGTCGCGCCGCGAACAGCATCCAGAGCTGCGTCGCGAAGCCGAGCCAGAGATAGGAGAGAACCGAGCATACCAGGCTCGCGAGGATGACCGGCTTGCGGCCGAGGCGGTCACTCAGATGGCCGAGCAGCGGCGAGGCGAAGAACTGCGCCAGCGAATAGCACGCCATCATCGACGTGATCGCGAACGGCGTGGCGTGGAAATCGAGCCCGTAATACGGCAGCAGCGGAATCACCACGCCGAAGCCGACCAGGTCGATGAAGACGATGAAAAAGAGGATGCCCACGGAGGCTTAGATAGCGCGGCGGGGCGGTTTCCGCGAGCCTTCCCGCGCTAGGCCGCCATGCGTTTCTTGGCGATGAGGTGCAGGACCTCGGACACCGCCAGCGGAATGTTGGTGCCCGGCCCATAGATCGCGGCGACACCGGCTTCCTGGAGGAAGGCGTAGTCCTGCGGCGGAATGACGCCGCCGCAGACGACGAGGATGTTGCCCGCGCCCTGGCCTTTGAGCGCCTTGATCAATGCCGGCACCAGCGTCTTGTGGCCGGCCGCCTGCGACGAGACGCCGATGACGTGCACGTCGTTCTCGATCGCCTGGCGCGCGGCTTCGTCGGGCGTCTGGAACAATGGCCCGATATCGACGTCGAAGCCCAAATCGGCGAAGCCGGTGGCGATCACCTTGGCGCCGCGGTCGTGACCGTCCTGGCCGAGCTTAACGACAAGCAGGCGCGGCCGGCGTCCTTCGGCACGGGCAAAGGTTTCGACTTCCTCGCGCACGCGGCGGAAGCCTTCGTCGCCTTCATAGGCGCCGCCATAGACACCCGAGACGGACCGGATGATGGCGCGATGCCGGGTGAAGACGCGCTCGAGCGCGTCGGAGATTTCGCCGACGCTGGCGCGCGCGCGCGTTGCCTCAATCGCCAGCGCCAGCAGGTTCCCCTGCCCGGTTTTGGCCGCTTCGTTCAGCGCGTCGAGCGCGGCCGTCACCTTCGCGGCGTCGCGCTTTTTCCGCATCGCTTCGAGCCGCGTAACCTGTTGCGCCCGTACCTTGGAATTGTCGATGTCGAGCAGGCTCACTTCGGCCTCGTCGCCCTGATTGGCGCGGTATTGGTTGACGCCGACGATGACCTCCTCGCCGCGGTCGACGCGCGCCTGGCGCCGCGCCGCCGCCTCTTCGATCTTGAGCTTGGGCAGGCCGCTTTCGACCGCCTTGGTCATGCCGCCCATCGCCTCGACCTCGTCGATCAGCGTGCGCGCCGCGGCAGCGACCGAATGCGTCAGGCTTTCGACGTAATAGCTGCCGCCGAGCGGATCAACGACATGCGGCACGCCGGATTCCTCGGCGATGATGAGCTGCGTGTTGCGGGCGATGCGCGCCGAAAACGGCGTCGGCAGCGCCATCGCCTCGTCGAACGAATTGGTGTGCAGCGACTGGGTGCCGCCCAAGACCGCAGCCAGCGCCTCGATGGTGGTGCGGATGATGTTGTTGTGCGGGTCCTGTTCGGTGAGCGAGACGCCCGACGTCTGGCAATGCGTCCGCAGCGCCAAGCTCGCCGGATTGGCCGGCTTGAATTTCTCCTGCACGAGATTTGCCCACAGCAGCCGCGCGGCGCGCAGCTTGGCGATCTCCATGAAGAAATTCATGCCGATGCAGAAGAAGAACGACAGTCGCGGCGCGAACTCGTCGATCTTCAAACCCTTCGACAGCGCCGCGCGCGCATATTCGAGTCCGTCGGCGAGCGTGAAGGCCAATTCCTGCACGCAGGTCGCGCCGGCTTCCTGCATGTGATAGCCCGAGATCGAGATCGAATTGAACTTGGGCATCTTGCGCGCGGTGTATTCGATGATGTCGGCGACGATGCGCATCGAAGGCGCCGGCGGATAGATGTAGGTGTTCCGCACCATGAACTCTTTGAGGATGTCGTTCTGGATGGTGCCGGCGAGCTTGTCCGGACCGACGCCCTGCTCCTCCGCCGCGACGATGTAGCCCGCGAGCACCGGCAGCACCGCGCCGTTCATGGTCATGGATACGGACATTCGGTCCAAGGGTATGCCGTCGAACAGGATCTTCATGTCCTCGACGGAATCGATCGCCACGCCGGCCTTGCCGACATCGCCAATGACGCGCGGATGGTCGCTGTCGTAGCCGCGATGGGTCGCGAGATCGAACGCGACCGACAGACCCATCTGGCCGGCGGCGAGATTCTCGCGATAGAAGCGGTTCGATTCCTCGGCGGTCGAGAAGCCGGCATATTGCCGGATGGTCCATGGCCGGTTGGCGTACATGGTCGCGCGCACGCCGCGGGTGAACGGCGCCAAGCCGGGCAGCTCGTCGCGCAATTCGATCGCCGCGAGATCGGCGGCGGTATAGAGCGGCTTGACCGCGATGCCCTCGGGCGTCTGCCAGGTCAGCGCATCGGCGCCCTTGCCGCCGAGCTCCTTGGCGGCGAGAGCGGCCCAATCCGCCGGCGTTTTGCGCGGAAAATCGGCCATGGCGCGATATTAGCCCGGCGGTCCGCCGGGCGCGAGTTCACGCCGGTTGCGGCTCTAGACGGGGGTTCCCAAGGCGTGGCGCACGACCAAGGCGGCCGTGATGACAAGCGTCGCGCCGAGCTGATGCGCCAGCGCCAGCGGCAGCGGCACCACCAGCAGCAGCGTCGAGATGCCGAGTGCCGCCTGGATCGTCACCAGCGCGAACAAGGCATGCACCGCGCCGCGCGCAAAGCGCGACAGCATCGCCTTGAACGAGCCGAGAAACAGCGCCAGCGCGCCAAACCACGTCGTGATCGCCAGGACGCGATGATCGAACTGCACGGCTTCCGGATTTTCGAACAGATTGCGCCACCACGGCGCCAGATGGCCCCACGCCGGCGGCACGATGTGGCCATCCATCAGCGGGAAGGTGTTGTCGATATAGCCGGCGCGCAAACCGGCCGTGAAGGCGCCGGCAATCAGCGTGACGAAAGCGAGCGCCAGCAGCGCGCCGGCGCCGCGCCGCATGCCCGCCGCGGTCTCATTCCGCACTGGCCGCAGCAGATCGAGCGCCACCCACACGATCGCGCCGTAGATCACGATCGCCATGGCGAGATGCGCGGCGAGACGATATTGGCTGACCTCGATGCGGCTTTCGAGACCGCTTTCGACCATCCACCAGCCGAGCGCGCCTTGGAACGCGCCGAGCAGGAACAGCAGCATGAGCCGCGGCGCCAGGCTCGGCGGAATCTTCCGCCGCAGCAGGAAATAGAGGAACGGCAGCAGGAAGACGACGCCGATCAGCCGGCCCCACAGGCGGTGGAACCATTCCCAGAAATAGATCGTCTTGAACTGCGCCAGCGTCATGCCGGCATGGACCGCGTCGTATTGCGGAATTTGCTTGTAGGCGTCGAACGCCGCCTGCCATTCGGCCGCACTCAGCGGCGGCAGGATGCCCGAGACCGGCTGCCATTGCGTGATCGACAAACCTGATTCGGTGAGCCGCGTCACGCCGCCGAGCGCCACCATGACGAAGATCATCGCCGCGCAGACGAGCAGCCAGACGGCCACAGCGCGGTTACGCGGCGTCTCTTCCGCCGCGGCGAGGCTGCGCTCGCGTCCGGCTTCGGTTGCGGTCATGCCGCGACACTCGTCCGACCGGCGCGCTCTGGCAAGCGACGCGTTGCCGCGCCGCCGGTTTGTTCAGTGCAGGCTTAGCGAAATCTCGGCATGACCGAGCCGGGCCGGCACCAGCAGCGGCGCCTGCGCCACTTTCACCGAGTGCAGCCGGCCATCGAGATTGTGCGCCCAGAAGTCGAGAAAGCGGCGCAGCACCGGAAAGCGCGGCGCGATGTCGAGTTCCTGCCAGACGAAGCTTTGCAGCAGATGGGGGTGATCCGGCAGGTGATAGAGGATCTCGGCCGTGGTCAGCCGATAGCCGTCGACGCGTTGCAACCGCCAATGCTCCATCGCGCGCACCTCACCAATACAGACGTTGCTGCGCCACTTTCCGTTGCCGACAGCGTTCCAGTTTGGCCGTTTTTGATCAAGAAAATATTATTTATTTCAATGACTTAGCAGCCTACGCCAAAAAGTGCTGCTAAATCCGGGGCGGCCCGTTGACAGGGCCGGTTACAGCCCCTATCTCACTGGCACTCAACGGCCATGAGTGCTAACAGGCCGCCGCGAACGGCGGCCGGCAATCACACGCCGAAGGCATCAACGAGGAGGGATTTTCCCATGAAGTTCAAGCCGTTGCAGGACCGTGTCCTGATCCGTCGTCTCGAGTCCGAGGAGAAGACGGCGGGCGGCATCATCATTCCGGACACCGCGAAGGAGAAGCCGATGGAGGGCGAAGTCGTCGCCGTCGGTCCCGGCACGCGCAGCGAGGACGGCAAGCTCCACGCGCTCGACGTCAAACCGGGCGATCGCGTGTTGTTCGGCAAATGGTCCGGCACCGACGTGAAGATTGACGGCGAAGAGCTCGTCATCGCCAAGGAGTCGGACATTCTCGGCATCATCGAAGGCAGCGCCACGAAGCGCAAAGCCGCCTAAAGACCTTTTTCAAGGAGACATTTCAATGGCTGCTAAGGAAGTCAAATTCCACGGCGACGCGCGCGAGCGGCTGCTCCGCGGCGTCGACATTCTGGCGAACGCGGTCGGCGTGACCCTGGGCCCCAAGGGCCGGAACGTCGTGCTCGACAAGTCGTTCGGCGCGCCGCGCATCACCAAGGACGGCGTGACCGTCGCCAAGGAGATCGAGCTCGCCGACAAGTTCGAGAACATGGGCGCGCAGATGATCCGCGAAGTCGCCAGCAAGACCAGCGACACCGCGGGTGACGGCACCACCACCGCCACCGTGCTGGCCCAGGCCATCGTGCGCGAAGGCGTCAAGGCGGTCGCCGCCGGCCTCAATCCGATGGATCTGAAGCGCGGCATCGACAAGGCGGTCGAGGCCGTCGTCGAGGACATCAAGAAGCGCTCGAAGAAGGTTTCGACCAACGACGAGATCGCCCAAGTCGGCACCATCTCGGCCAACGGCGACAAGGAAGTCGGCGAGATGCTGGCCAAGGCCATGCAGAAGGTCGGCAACGAGGGCGTGATCACGGTCGAGGAGGCGAAGAGCCTCGAGACCGAGCTCGACGTCGTCGAAGGCATGCAGTTCGATCGCGGCTACATTTCGCCGTACTTCGTCACCAACGCCGACAAGATGGTGGCCGAGCTCGACGATCCGTACCTGTTGATCTTCGAGAAGAAGCTTTCCGGCCTGCAGCCGATGCTGCCGCTGCTCGAGGCGGTGGTGCAGTCGGGCAAGCCGCTGCTGATCATCGCCGAGGAGGTCGAGGGCGAGGCTTTGGCGACGCTGGTCGTCAACAAGCTGCGCGGCGGCCTCAAGGTCGCGGCGGTCAAGGCGCCGGGTTTCGGCGATCGCCGCAAGGCGATGCTCGAGGACATCGCGATCCTGACCGGCGGTCAGATGATCTCGGAAGATTTGGGCATCAAGCTCGAGAACGTGACGCTCGACATGCTCGGCCGGTCGAAAAAGGTGCGCATCGAGAAGGAAAACACCACCATCATCGATGGCGCCGGCAAGAAGGCCGACATCCAGGCCCGCGTCGGCCAGATCAAGGCTCAGATCGAAGAGACGACGTCCGATTACGACCGCGAGAAGCTGCAAGAGCGGTTGGCCAAGCTGGCCGGCGGCGTCGCGGTGATCCGCGTCGGCGGTGCGACCGAGGTCGAGGTGAAGGAGCGCAAGGATCGCGTTGACGACGCGATGCATGCGACCCGCGCCGCGGTCGAGGAAGGCATCGTCGCCGGCGGCGGCTCGGCCCTGCTCTACGCCTCAAAGGCGCTCAGCAAAATCCGTGCGTCCAACGACGACGAAAAGGTCGGCATCGACATCGTGCGTCGCGCGATCCGCATGCCGGCGCGGCTCATCGCCGAGAACGCCGGCCAGGACGGCGCGGTCGTCGTCGGCAAACTGGTCGACAAGGACGATCCGAACTGGGGCTTCAACGCCCAGAGCGGCGAGTATGTCGACATGGTGAAGGCCGGCGTCGTCGATCCGACCAAGGTCGTGCGCCTGGCACTGCAAGACGCGGCTTCGGTCGCCGGTCTGCTCGTCACCACCGAAGCGATGGTGGCCGAGAAGCCGGAGAAGAAGGCGCCCGCCGGCGGCCACGACCACGGTGGCGGCATGGGCGGCATGGACGGGATGTACTAAGCCGAGCTCGCGTAACGCAGCCGAAGGCCACACACGGCCTTCGGCGTCGTGTGCAGCAAAAGCAAAGGGCCGCGGAGAAATCCGCGGCCCTTTTTGTTTGCGCCGCCGCTCAATCGTCGTCCGACATGTTGTCTATGACGCTCGGATCGAGCTGAAGCGCACGCGCCTCGTCGGCGTTGGCGCCGTTCGCGTCGCCCAACGCGCCCTTCGCGCGGCTGCGCCACGCCCAGCTATCGGCGTTGGTGGGATCGAGGCGGATCGCGGCGTCTAAATCCGCCACGGCACGCTTGTAGTCGTCCGCCTTGTAATAGAGCACGCCGCGTGCGGCGAAGGCATTGCCCAGCGTGGCATCGCGGTTGATGGCGGCGGTGTAATCGGCGATCGCCTTTTGCGTGTCGCCCCGATCGGCGTAGCCGTTGCCGCGGTTCAGATAGGCTTGCGCCAATTCTTTCGACGACGGCCGGCCATGGCTCCACTGGATGATGGCGGTGCAGGCGGGAATGCTCTTGTCCGCATCGTCGCTGGCGCACCCGCGCCACTCTTGGCCGAGGCTATCGGCCCGGGCACTGCCGCTAACGACCAGCGTCGCGAGCGCGACACCAACAAAAATGAATTTCACCCGCATCGAAAGCTCCCGGTTCCCGATCATCCGTCCCTAGATTTTGCACACGCGGCACGTGCCGCGCAATCTACGGCGTCTTTGCCGCCGCCTTGAGGAATTCCGCCGTCGCCGCGATCGTGTCCTTGAGGCCGATCCGGGCCACGGTAACGCCTTCGGGAAACGCGCCCAACAACCGCGACGGCATCGCCCGGTCGAGCAACACGAAAACGCCGTGGTCGGTCGAGCGGCGGACCAGCCGGCCAAAGGCCTGCTTGAGGCGCAGCCGCGTGATCGAATCGTCGTAAGCCGCGCCGCCGAATAGCGCCTTGCGCGCGCGGTGCAGGATGTCGGGCCGCGGCCACGGCACACGGTCGAACACGATGAGACGCAACGACCGCCCCGGCACGTCGACGCCGTCGCGCACCGCATCGGTGCCGAGCAGCGACGAATCCTCCTCGGCGCGGAAGATGTCGACCAGCGTCGCCGTGTCCATGGCGTCAACATGCTGTGCCAGCAGCGCGAGGCCGGCCGCTTCGAGGGGCGCGGCGATGCGCTTGTGCACGGCACGCAGCCGTTGGATCGCAGTGAACAATCCCAACGCGCCGCCGCCTGACGCCACGATCAGCTCGCGATAAGCGGCGGCGATCTGATCGACATCGTTGCGGTCGATATCGTTGACGATGAAAACGCGTGTCTGCGCCGGATAATCGAACGGCGATTTGACACGCGCGCGCATCGCCGGCGCCTTCAGGTGGCGCGCACCGGTGCGGGCTTCGGCGCCGAGCCAATCGGCTTCGGCGTCGCCGCTGCCGTCGGTCAGCGTCGCCGAAGTCACCAGCGCGCCGTGCGACGGCGCGACGACGAATTCGGTGAACGGCCGGGTCGGATCGGTGAAATGCCGATACATGCCGACATCGACCGCATTTCCGTCGGCGCGCTCGACGGCGAGCCAGTCGACGAACTCGCCGGGCGGCTCGCGTTCCAATTCCTCCACCATGCGCCGCCAGCCG
>DASYXI010000041.1:0-114602 GCA_035934995.1 Allostellaceae bacterium | reverse complement strand
CAGGAGTGGCGCGGCCGGACGGTGCCGGAGGTCCTGGTCTCCGGCCATCACGATAAGGTCCGTCAGTGGCGTCAGGCCCAGGCGGAAGCGGCGACGCAAACGCGTCGCCCGGATTTGTGGCAACGCTATCTCGCCCGCAAGCGGGACAGGCATTAGAAGGCGGAGAAAATCATGGACGTCATGCAATTGCTCGATAAAGAAGCGGTGAAGGCGCTGGCCAAGGCGCGCGCGGTTCCCGACTTCCGCCCGGGCGACACCCTCAAGGTCAGCATCAAGGTGATCGAGGGCGAGCGCGAGCGCATTCAGGCGTTCGAAGGCGTGTGCATCGCGCGCAAGAACGCGGGCGTGAATTCGAACTTCACGCTGCGCAAAATCTCGTACGGCGAGGGCGTCGAGCGCGTCTTCCCGCTCTATTCGCCGCGCATCGCCGAGATCGAAGTGGTGCGTCGCGGCGCGGTTAAGCGGGCGAAGCTCTATTATCTGCGCGGCCGCGCCGGCAAAGCGGCGCGCATCGACGAGGCGGAACGCCGGACGCTCGAAAATGCGACTGCCGAGGGCGCGCCGGAGGCCGCATCCGCCGAAGCGACCGCTGCCGCGGCTCCGGGAGCCGCAGCGCCGAAGAGCGAGAAGCCGGCCAAGCGCGCCAAGGCCGACCGCGCCGAGGCCCCCAAAAAGAAGTAGTATCGGAATCGTCATGGCCGCGCCGCGCACGCTTTTCGATAAGATCTGGGAAAACCATCTCGTCGACACCCAGCCCGACGGGACGTGCCTCCTCTATATCGACCGCCACCTCGTTCACGAAGTCACCAGCCCGCAGGCGTTCGAAGGCCTGCGCGCGTCGGGCCGCGGCGTGCGCCGTCCCGATGCGACGATCGCGGTCGCCGACCACAATGTGCCGACGACCGACCGTTCGCGCGGCATCGAGGAGCCGGAATCGCGCAAGCAGGTCGAAACGCTCGAACGCAACGTCAAGGAATTCGGCATTCCGTATTTCGGCCTCACTGACGTGCGCCAGGGCATCGTCCATATCATCGGCCCCGAACAAGGCATGACCCAGCCGGGCATGACCATCGTTTGCGGCGACAGCCATACCGCGACGCACGGCGCATTCGGCGCGCTCGCCTTCGGCATCGGCACGTCCGAGGTTGAACACGTGCTGGCGACGCAGACTCTGATCCAGCGCCGCGCCAAGAACATGCTGGTCGAGATCGACGGCGACCTGCCTTTGGGCATCACGGCCAAGGACCTCATCCTCGCCGTCATCGGCAAGATCGGCACGGCCGGCGGCACTGGCCACGTCATCGAATACGCCGGCAGCGCTATCCGTGCGCTGTCGATGGAAGGCCGCATGACCGTGTGCAACATGTCGATCGAAGCCGGCGCCCGCGCCGGCCTGATCGCGCCGGACGAGACCACCTTCGAATACCTCAAGGGCCGGCCCCACGCGCCCAAAGGCGGCGCCTGGGAACAGGCCGTCGCGTTCTGGAAGACGCTGCCGTCGGATCGCGGTGCGCGTTACGACACCGTCGTGCGGCTCGACGCGCGCGAGATCGTGCCGCAAGTGACCTGGGGCACCAGCCCCGAAGACGTCCTGCCGATCACCGGCTCGGTGCCCAATCCGGCCGAGATTGCCGATACCAATAAGCGCGCGGCAATGGAGCGGGCGCTGCAATATATGGGTCTGACGCCGGGCACCCGTCTCGCCGACGTGCCGGTGCAGACGGTTTTCATCGGCTCGTGCACCAACGCGCGCATCGAGGATTTGCGCGCCGCCGCCGCCATCGCCAAGGGCCGCAAGGTCGCCGCCGGCGTCAACGCGCTGGTGGTGCCCGGCTCGGGCCTGGTGAAACATCAGGCGGAAGAGGAAGGACTCGACCGCGTGTTCATCGAAGCGGGGTTCGAATGGCGCGAAGCCGGCTGCTCGATGTGTTTGGCGATGAACGCCGACCGACTCGCACCGGGCGAACGGTGTGCATCCACGTCAAATCGCAATTTCGAGGGCCGCCAAGGCCGCGGCGGACGGACGCACCTGATGAGCCCGGCGATGGCCGCGGCGGCCGCGGTGACCGGCAAACTGGCGGATGTCCGCGCTCTCAAGCCCGCTCGCGGTTGAGCGCTGGTTCGGCTGTCACGAAACCATCACGCATCTGTAACATTTCGGTCTTCCGCCGCTCCTAGAGTTCCGGCGTTGCGTGCGCGTGGCGCGCCACCCGATCACTCACAACTGAGGGGCTGTAGATGAAGAACCGAATTCTTGGGGGACTGGTCGGCTTATTGGCCGCAGCCCTGATTTCCGTATCCGCACAGGCGAAAGATCTGAACGGCGCGGGCGGCACCGCGATCTATCCCGTCCTGGCCAAATGGGCCGACGCCTATCACAGCAAGACCGGCACCGCCGTGAATTATCAGGCGATCGGGTCCGGCGGCGGCATCAAGCAGATCACCGCCAAGACCGTCGACTTCGCCAACAGCGACAAGCCGCTGACGCCGGACGAGCTCGCGAAGATGGACGTCGCGCAGTTCCCGGCGGTGATCATCTCGATCACGCCGGTCGTCAACCTGCCCGGCGTCAAGCCGGGTGAACTGGTGCTCGACGGTCCGACGCTCGCCGACATCTATCTCGGCAAAATCACCTATTGGGATGCGGCCGCGATCAAGAAACTCAACCCGCACGTCAAGCTGCCGCACATGGGCATCTCTGTGGTGCATCGCTCCGACGGATCCGGCACGACGTTCAACTTCACCAACTATCTCGGCAAGGTCAGCCCGGAATGGCAATCGAAGGTCGGTGCCGACGTGTCGGTTGACTGGCCGGTCGGCGTGGGCGGCAAAGGCAATGCCGGCGTCGCGTCCAACGTCCAGCAGGTCAAGGGCGCCATCGGCTACGTCGAGTACGCCTACGTGATGGAAAATCACCTGACCTACACCAAGATGGTGAACAAGGCGGGCAAGACGCTTTCGCCGACGATGGAGTCGTTCGAGGCCGCGGCCGCGAACGCCGACTTCAGCAAGGTGCAGGATTTCTATCTGATCCTGACCGATCAGCCGGGCGAGAAGAGCTGGCCGATCACCGCCGCGACCTACATGCTGATGCGCAAGGACTACCCGGCTGATCAGAACGGGCCGGTGCTCAAGTTCCTCGACTGGTGCCTGAAGAACGGCCAGGACCAGGCCCGCGCGCTCGACTACGTGCCGCTGCCGAACTCGGTGGCGCAGCAGATCGAGGCGTCGTGGACGCGTGACTTCAAGGGCGCCGACGGCAAGCCGATCTGGACGGCATCGGCGGCGAAGTAGGCCGCAGTACCGCTTTCCAGCTTACCGAGACGACGAGAGGCCGGGACCCAGTCCCGGCCTCTTTCTTTACCTGTCTTTACCTGTCCGCCGCCTGCGGCCAAAGCGGCCTTGCCACGGCGGCTGGCCTCCGCTAAACCCGGGCGCGCGTTTCCAATCGGACGGGCTATGCAGAAGTTCACCACGTTGACCGGCGTCGCGGCGCCGCTGCCGATGATCAATGTCGACACCGACAAGATCATCCCCAAGCAGTACCTCAAGACCATCGAACGGACCGGCCTGGGCAAGGCGCTCTTTGACGAGCTGCGATACAATTCCGACGGCTCGGAGAAGCCCGATTTCGTGCTCAACCAGCCGGCTTATCGCAAGGCCGAGATCCTGGTGGCGGGCGAGAATTTCGGCTGCGGCTCGTCGCGCGAGCATGCGCCCTGGGCGTTATTGGATTTCGGCATCCGCGCCGTCATCGCGCCGAGCTTTGCCGACATCTTCCACAGCAACTGCTTCAAGAACGGCATCCTGCCGATCGCGCTACCGGCGGAGATCGTCGCGCAGCTGATGGACGACGCCCGCAAGGGATCGAACGCGCGGCTCGCCATCGATCTGGCGAAGCAGACCATCACCCGGCCCGACGGTCAGGTGGTGCATTTCGAAATCGATCAATTCCGCAAGCATTGCCTGCTCGACGGGCTCGACGATATCGGGCTGACGCTCAAGAAGGAGTCGGCAATCGCCAAATTCGAGGATCGGCGCAAGCAGGCACAGCCCTGGCTCTGACGGCCGTCCGTTTCACGAGAGGACTCATGGCATCCAACCGGAAGATCTTGCTGCTGCCGGGCGACGGCATCGGCCCCGAGGTGACGCGCCAGGCTGCGCGCGTGCTCGAGTATTTCGACAAGCGACGCGTCGCCAGCTTCGAGGTCAAGGAAGACCTGGTCGGCGGCGCGGCGATCGACCAGCACGGCACGCCGCTGACCGAAGCGGCGATGAAAGCGGCGCTCGAAGCCGACGCGATCCTGCTGGGCGCGGTCGGCGGACCGAAATGGGACAACCTTCCCTTCGCGCAGAAGCCCGAGCGCGGCCTGTTGCGGCTGCGCAAGGACATGCAGCTGTTCGCCAATCTCCGGCCGGCGTTCGTCTTTTCCGCCCTCGCCGACGCCTCGACGCTCAAGCGCGAGGTGGTCGAAGGTCTCGACATGATCATCGTCCGCGAACTGACGGGCGGCGTCTATTTCGGCGAGCCGCGCGGCATCACCACGCTGCCGGACGGCGGCCGCAAGGGCATCAACACCCAGGTTTACACCACCGACGAGATCGTGCGTGTCGCGCGCGTCGCCTTCGAACTCGCCCGCAAGCGCGGCAAGCGCGTCTGTTCGGTCGAAAAGGCCAACGTCATGGAAGCGGGCGTGCTGTGGCGCGAGGAAGTCACCAAGCTGCATGCCGCCGAATATTCCGACGTCCAGCTCAGCCACATGTATGCCGACAATTGCGCGATGCAGCTGGTGCGCAACCCGAAGCAGTTCGACGTCCTCGTCACCGACAATCTGTTCGGCGACATCCTGTCCGATTGCGCGGCGATGCTGACCGGCTCGCTGGGCATGTTGCCCTCGGCCTCGCTCGGCGCGCCCGATCGCAGCGGCCGGCGCAAGGCGCTTTATGAGCCGGTGCACGGCAGCGCGCCCGATATCACCGGTAAGAACCTGGCGAACCCGCTCGCCTCGATCCTGTCGCTGGCGATGATGCTGCGCTATTCGTTCGACATGGATGCCGAGGCGAAGCTGGTCGAACAGGCGGTCGCCAAAGCGCTCGCCGGCGGCGCGCGCACTGGCGACATCGCGCTGGCCGGCGCGAAGCGGATTTCGACGACTGAAATGGGCGACCGCGTCCTGGCCGAGTTGCAGCAACTCGCCTAGGCCGCCTTGCGGCGGAAGACCGGCGCGACCTGCTCGCTGAAGCGCGCCATTTCGTCCTTCACCTGCTGGTGCGGTTTGAGCCCGACGTTGAAGTAGAGGATCACCTCGCTGAAGCCGGCGGCCTCGACCTTCTTCAACGTATCGGTGATCTGCTGCGCCGTGCCGAGCAGGACCGAGTTTTCGGTCAGATCCTCCGGCCGTACCTTGCCGAGCCTGTCTACCATATCGACGAAATAGCGATAGCTCGGCGGCACGGTTTTCGGATCGCCCGGCAGAGCGGGAATGACGCATTCGCGGTAATAGCGGATTTGGCGCGCCCGCTGCGCTGCTTCCTGCTCCTTGGTGTCGGCGAAATGCGCGAAATAGCTGCACATCAGCCGGCCCGGCTTGGTGCCATACTTGGCGCAGAGCGTATGATAGAGCTCGGCCACCTGCTTGAGGCCGCCGAAGGTCATCGCCGCCGCGAATGGCGCCACCACCACGCCGCAGCCAAGCCGGGCAGCCAACTCGATCGACGGCTTGGAAAACGACGCGACATAGGACGGGATCGGCTTCTGCACCGGCTGCGGCGTAATCCGCACGTCGTCGAAGTGATAATGCTTGCCGTGATGCGAGATGCGCTCGCCGCCGGCCGACCATAGCCTGCGCACGACCTCCATGCCTTCCTCGAAGATCGCCTGGTTGTCGTCGAAATCGACACGGAACGGCTCGTATTCCCGCCGGTCGTAGCCGCGGCCGGCCGCCCAATCGACCCGGCCGTTCGACAGCAGGTCGAGTGTCGCCCATTGCTCGGCGACGCGGATCGGGTGATGCAGCGGCAACACCGTGACTGCCGGAGCCAGCCGGATGCGCTTCGACTTCGCCGCCAGGTTGGCAAGCACGAGATCGGGACACGACAACACGCCGAGCGAGTTGAAATGGTGCTCGCCGATCCAGGCTGAATGAAAGCCAACCTGCTCGGCATGAAGCGCTTCGTCGACTATGTCGGCGACGAACTGGTTGGCCGATCGCGTGTTGTTCTCGTAGTGATTGTCGCTCAGCGTGAAATAGCCGAATTCCATCGCCTGCCTCCCCCGCTGCGCCGGCCGCGTTGTCACCGGCGGCTGCGTTCGCTTGGTTGACCCGAGTTTAATGCGCATGCAACTTTTTTAAACGCAATTTCGAACGGCTCCGTCGTGCGCCCTTCCCGTCTGGATCTGGACGATTACCTTCCCTATCTCGTCAACGCGTCGGTGTCGCGTTCGCAGTGGCGTTCGGCATGGAGGCGCTGGCGCGTCATCGTCTCAGCATCGAGATGTGACGCGTGCTCGTGGTGCTATCGGCCAATGGCAGCCGGCGCCAAGTTGACCTCGGCGGCCTGACTAGCATCGACGCCTCAACGCTGTCGCGGATGGTGACGCGCCTCGCCCGGTTCGGTTTCGTGGTCCGCCGCCGATCGACCACCGACATTCGCGAGGTCGAGGTTGCGTTGACCGCAAAAGGCCGCAAAGCCTTGCGCCAACTGATTCCGGTCGCGCGGCGCTATAAAACGCGCATGGCGGCCGGACTCGCGCCGACCGATCTGGCGGCGGTGAAACGTGCGTTGCGCATCATGTACCGCAACCTGGCACCGGTGAAGGACTGACGCTAGTCGGCGTGCCTTACAGTTTCGGCCACCCCCAACGCGTCGGCGTGCGGCTTGAGTGGCCAAATTGCCGTCAACGTGCGGGCTGGGCACCTCGGCGCGACTGCGCCGTGTCACACCCCTAATTGACACGGCAGCCCGCTATCGTTCGGTACCGGCCTCGATTAAACTGGCCGGCAACGATCGCGCGCGCCGTCCACTGCGCTGCGCATCGCGGGAGGGGCTATGAAGAAACTGCTGGTCGCGGTCCTCGTCATCGTCGCGCTGCTGATCGTCGCAGCGATCGTCGTGCCATTCGTCGTTCCCGTCGATACCTACAAGGCCAAGCTGATCGCCGAGGTCAAACAGACGACCGGCCGCGACCTGCGGATCGACGGTCCGGTGAGCTTCCATCTGCTGCCGAACATCGCGCTGTCCGCCGACCAGGTCTCGTTCAGCAACGCGCCGGGCGGCGTCGCCAAGAACATGACGCAGCTGAAATCGCTCGAGGTTCGCCTCCAGTTGCTGCCGCTTCTGAGCGGCACGGTCGCAGTCGACACCTTCGTTCTCGTCGACCCGGTGATTTCGCTCGAGGTCGAGAAAGACGGGCGGCCGAATTGGGAATTCGGCGGTGCCGCCGCCCCGACCCCGGCGTCGACCAAGACCGCGCCTACTCCGACGGCAGCGGCCGGCGGCGGCGCGTTGACGACGTTGGCGCGCCTGCGCGTCGCCAATCTCCAGATCGAGAACGGCGACGTAACCTACGTCGATACCCGTACCGGCAAGCGCTCCGAGCTTGGCGCGATCAATGTGAAAGTCTCGATGGCCGGCCTCGACAGTCCGATGTCGGCATCGGGTTCGGTGGCGTGGAACAAGCAGACCGTCAATCTCGACCTGTCGGTCGCCCGGCCCGCAGCGTTCGAAGGCGGCCAGCCGACGCCGATCAAACTGAAGCTCGCGTCGACACCGATCAATTTCAGCTTCGTCGGCAATGGCGTCGGCGCGCCCGTTCTCAAACTCGACGGCGACGCCGATCTCAACATCCCGTCGGTGCGTGGCTTGGCGGCTTGGGCTGGCCAGCCGATGCCCGCCGGCAACGGATTCAGCCTGCTGGCGATCAAGGGCAAGGTCGCGATCGCCGGGCCCAAATATGCGTTCAGTGATGCGGTGATCGCGTTCGACGCGATCAAGGGCAACGGCGGGATCGAGTTCGATAACGGCGGCGCCAAGCCCTACATCAAGGGCAGCCTGCAGCTCGACGATCTCAACCTCAATCCTTATATCGGTGCGCCGTCCAGTTCAGGCGGGGCGCCGGTGCCGTCGGGCGGCGACGCCGGCGGCAAGAGCGCGAGCAGCCAACAAGGCTGGAGTACCGCGCCGATCGACACCAGCGGGCTCAAGGTCGCGGACGCCGACTTTTTCCTCGGCACCAACAGCCTCGAGTATCACAACATCAAAGTCGGCAAGAGTGCGCTGACCGTTCATCTCAAGGACGCGCGGCTGACCGCCAACCTGACACAGTTGGCGCTCTACAAAGGCGCCGGCCAGGGCAAGGTGACGGTCGATGGCAGCGGCGCGGTGCCGACGATCCAGGAGAGCTTCACGCTCAATGGCGTCGACATGCAGCCGTTGCTGCACGATGCGGCGAACGTCAATCTCCTGGCGGGCAACGGCAACCTCGACATGGCGGTCGACGGCCACGGCCGCAGCCAGCGCGACATCATCTCGTCGCTCGCCGGCAAGGGCTCGCTGCATCTCGACAAAGGCAAGATCGAGGGCGTCAACATCATCGGCATCATGAAGAACGCGGCCAAGGCGCTGAGCATGGGCCTCGTCGGCAGCGGCAACGATACCGATTTCAGCACGCTGTCGGGCACCTTCACGATCACCAACGGCGTCCTGAAGAACACCGACTTGCAGCTGGTGTCGTCCGAACTGCCCATGACCGGCGCCGGCACGGTCGATCTGCCGCAACGGCAGGTGAATTATCGCCTGACCCCGAAAGTCGCCGGCGCGTTGGCGGTACCGGTGCTGATCACCGGACCGTGGGACAATCTGTCGTACCGGCCGGATATCGGCGCGATGCTGCAACAACCGGGACAGCTCCTCAACCAGGGCGGCAAGTCGCTGCAGCAAGTGGTGCCGAAGGGACTTCAGAACCTGTTCGGCAAGTAAGCCAACGCCGCCGCGTCTAGCGTTTCGTGCTGCGCCACCAATCGAGGATGTGGGCGCCGTGCCAGAACGCGACGCCGGCATGGCGCGCCGCGTAATCGAGGAAAGCCTCGAGATATTTGATTCGATGCGGCACGCCGCTGATGTACGGGTGGATGGCGAAGCACAGGATTTTGGCGCGCGTCGCACCCTCAGCATAGAGCCGGTCGAACTGATCGATCGCGCGCTTCAAGAAAACATCGGCGTGATGGTGCTGGACGATCATCATCGGGATGTCGTTGAGCTCGACCGTATAGGGTAGCGTCACCAACGGCCCGTGCGCGGTCTTGATCTCGCTCGGCTCGTCGTCCCATACCCAATCGCCGATGTACTGCACGCCGGCCTCGGCCAGCAGATCGGGGGTCTCATAGGTTTGCGTCAGACCGGGCCCCAGCCAGCCGACGGGGCGCGTGCCGGTGAACTTGGCGATCGTATCGAGCGATTTGTGGATCGTGGCGCGCTGGTCGGGCAGCTTGTGGATCGGTCCTTGCACGTAGCTGTGGCCCATGAACTCCCAGCCGCGTTCGCGCGCCGCCGCCGACACACGCGGATAGCTTTCGACGACGTTGGCATTGATCGAAAGCGTCACTTCGGCCTTGTGTCGGTCGAAGGCTTCGAAGAAGCGCCAGACGCCGACGCGCATGCCGTACTCGTGCCAGCTCCAATTGGGTATGTCGGGAACGAGCGAGACACCTGTCGGCGCCGGAATCACCTGCCGCGCCATCGGGCTCTCGATTTCCCAGACCTCGAGGTTGACGACCGGCCAGACGACGAGCTGCAAGCCCGCCGGCAACTTCAACGGCGGCCGGTCGACGATGGCGGAAAACGGCGCCCGTTCGCGCGGCTTCATGGCGAAAACTCCGGCTTGGGTTTGTAGTCAGGCGCAGCATAATCTAGTCGTTCGGAATGACCAGCAACCAATCGACGCGGCAGAACACGGAAATAATCAATAAACAGAACTAAAATCTCGCGGCGCCGGGGGCAGATCAACTTCAGGCGCAGCAAGGGGAATTATGAACATCCATCTAATCAATCTTGACCGAACACCAGAGCGGCTCGAATCTTTCCGCCGCATCAATTCGCATGTCAAGAATCTGACGCGGTTTTCCGCAGTCGATGGCACAAAAATCGACCGCGAGGCACTCATCACCAATGGCATGTTGACTCGAGATGTTTCCCCTACCTACACGAATGGCGCCTTGGGAAATGCTCTGTCGCACATCGAGCTATGGAAGATGGCCGCCCAATCTGGACGCCCGCTGACAACATTGGAGGATGACGCAATTGTTCATCGGAGCTTCGATGAGGCGGCGCCACAGGTTCTGTCCAATCTTCCGTCAGACTGGGACATAATCTTGTGGGGATGGAATTTCGATGCGGGCCTGATTTTTGACCTTCTACCCGGCGTTTCTGCGTGTGCAGGAAAATTTTTCGAGGAAGACTTGCGGCGAGGCTGGCGGAATTTTCAAGATTTGCCTATCCGGCCTCAACCCTTCAGGCTTTTCGCTGGCTTCGGCGTCGTTTGCTATTCTGTCTCGTCGAATGGTGCGAAGGAGCTAATTAAGCGCACGCTTCCCATCAGAAAGGTGGCTGGGGAAACGAGCGAACTCCGGCATCGATGTTTCGATGAACGATATTTATTCGAGTCTAAACGCCTTTGTGTGTTTTCCGCCTTTGGTAATCACACCAAATGACCCATCAGTTTCCACCGTCCAGACTGGCTGACGGTTATTGAAATTCAAACTGACCCACTACCCGCCGCCCGTCATCACCAAGAATGAGCGAGAAATATCCGAGACCAAATCCTCCGCTAAGTTGACGTCGCCGTTTTCAAACTAATCCACTACCATCGGTGCGGACGGCGCGGGCGTGTGAATGCTAGACAGCGCTCGAGCGACGCAACAGTCATGGTGCGCAAACTGATGGCGACGCTCGCCGAAGCGTTGGAAACTGCCTTGCAATTGCACGAACGCGGGCAATTCGACAAAGCCGAGACGCTTTATCGGCAGATCCTTGCCCGCGTGCCGCGCCAGCCCGAGGCTCTCCATTTGCTCGGCTTGCTCCATCACCAGCGCGGCAGGCACGAGACTGCGATCGATCTCGTCGGCCAGGCGATCGCCGCCGCGCCCCGCGTATCGGGCTTCCATAACAGCCTCGGTGTGGCCTATCGCGCCATTGGTCGGCTAGACGAAGCCGAGGCAAGCTATCGACGCGCGCTGATGCTCGAGCCGGGCTTCGCCGAAGCGATCGGCAATCTCGGCAACGTGCTGCACCAGCGCGGCGATCTCGTCGGCGCGGTCGCTTGCTATCGCCGCGCGCTGGCGCTCGATCCGCGCCGCGCTGAACTCCACAATAATCTGGGTACCGCGCTGTTCGACGACGGCGACTTGACGGCGGCGGAGGCATGCTATCGCCGGGCACTGGAGCTGAATTCCGATTATCCCGAGGCGCATTACCATCTCGGCTTGCTGCGTTTGCAACTCGGCGATTACCCGGCCGGCTGGCGCGAGCACGAATGGCGCTGGCGCATGCGGAATTTCGCCACACCGCCGCGCGGCGTCACCCAGCCGCAATGGCGCGGCGAATGGCTCGACGGCGCGCGCATCCTGCTGCACGTCGAACAGGGTTTCGGCGACATGCTGCAGTTCGTGCGTTACGTACCGCTGGTCGCGGCGCGCGGCGGGACCGTCGTGCTCGAGGCGCCGCAGGCGATGCTGCGGCTCTTTGCCAACGTTGGCGGCGTCGCCGAGCTGGTTGAACGCGGGCCGCAGCCGCCGTCTTGCGTCTGGCATTGCCCATTGATGAGCCTGCCGCTGGCCTTCCACACGACATTGGCGACGATCCCAGCGGCGGTTCCGTACATCGCGGTCGAAGAGACCCGGGCGGCGCCCTGGCGCGCCCGCCTCGATGCCGGTGGCAAGCCGAAGGTCGGGCTCGTGCTCGCCGGCCGCAAGACCTGGAAGACTCACTACAACCGCGCCGTGCCCGCCGAGGCGCTGGCTGCGTTGATCGGCATTCCTGGCATCGCGTTTTACTCGCTCCAGAAGGATCCGCCACTGACGTCCGGGAGCGTCGCGATCACCGATCTGGCGCCGGAGTTCGGCGATTTCGCGGACACGGCGGCGGCGATCGCCGCACTCGACTTGGTTGTCTCGGTCGACACCGCCGTGGCGCATCTGGCCGGCGCGCTCGGCAAGCCGGTCTGGATCATGCTGCCGCGGCACGCGGATTGGCGCTGGCTTGTCGGGCGCGCGGACAGCCCGTGGTATCCAACCGCACGGCTCTTCCGTCAGACGACGCCCGGCGATTGGGCGCCGGTGATCGCCGACGTCGTCAAGGCGCTCGGAGCAATGTCGCGACTGTGACGCGAGACCCCCGCGCCGCCACGATCGGGTTCATGAAATTCGACGCCGTCGAACCGGCGACACGAATCAGGCGGCGCCGGCTAGAGCGGCCCGAATTGATCGCCTGATATCCGCACATGGTCCGCGACGCGCGGTCAGAACTTAAAAAGAACGCGGTCCGGCTGTGGTACACCACAGATCGTTGGATTTGCGCCGCTTTTCAGTCTTCTACGGCGATGGTCTGTTGCACATCGGACACACGCCGGCGCAATCGGCCGAACAGTTGGCACCCACGCTTGATACCCAAGCGGGCAACATCGGACATTAGGGTCAGCGAGGGGTGAGCGCTCCTCGCTGTGGGGGTTGCTCCCCCCGCATCCGCGGACTCAGTTATGTGGGGGTATAATGAAACGGAAACTCAATTACACCGCTGCGCTGGCGACGACCGCTTCGGTCGCGCTGCTCGCGGGAGCGGCACACGCGCAACTCAGCAGCACAAACATGACGCAGGGTAGCGAGGGCCGCACCGGCACCGCATACTGCACGACGACTATGACCAGCCCGGGTCATAACGACTGCGTGATGCCGACGGCGTCCGCGCCGGGTGGCGGATCGTTCCCCGGCTCGTTCCTGGTGCCGGGCACGAACACCTCGTTCGCAGTCCATGGCTTTATCCGGTTCGACGTCGTGCACGATTTTGGACCGCACCAGGGTGTCAATTCCTACGGATGGACGGCTACGCCCATCGAGGGTCCGGGCGTCTCCGCTGCCGGGTTGGCGGGTCACGCGGCGAACGGCGGCACCCAGATGCAGGCGATGACGACGCGACCCAACATCGAGACGCGTACGCCGACCGCCTATGGGGAGTTGAAAACCTATATCGAATTCGACTTTAACCAGACCAGCAGCTCGCAGCTCGCGGGCAACGCCGAACTCCTTCGCTTTCGTCAGGCTTATGGCACGTTGGGCCCATGGCTGATGGGTCAAACTCTGTCCAACTTCGGCGATCCGCTGGCCTATTCCGACACCGCCAACGGTGTACAGGACGTCGGCGTATTGAATACAACCAACGTGCGGCGGCCGCAGATCCGGTACACTTGGCTCGGCGGCAACGGCTTCACAATCGCCGGCTCGGCAGAGCAAGTTACCGCCGTCGGCACCATCGCGGCCTCGAGCGCCGCAACCGGTGGCGCAGCGCTTACCTCGCTTGACAATAACGGATCGTCCGCGGGCGGATATGGCAATTGGCCGGCCTTCGCCCAGGCCGCGCAATGGGGCCAGCCGTGGGGTCACGTCAAGCTCGCGTTGGGCGAGGAAATCAACGAAGTTCGCAACACGGCCGGATTACATACGCAGAACGGTGGTTATGCTGTGGCGCTGAGCGGTCACTTGAACACCTGGGGCAAAGACGCGCTGCGCGGTGGCATTATCTATGACCGCGGCGCCCCGAGCTTCTCGTCCGAAATGACTATCGGTGGCGAGCTGTACAACACCACGAACGGCGACCGAACTGCGGTGAAGGAATGGGCGGGTTACGCTAACTACGAACACTTCTTCAATGGGCAGTGGCGCGCCAACGCCTCCGGCGGCTACGCCAAATTGTCCGGCAATCCGGGATTCACGAACAACGAACTCCTGGCGACCATGAATAAAAACCTCTGGAACGTAAACGCGAACGTCATCTATTCACCGGTGCCGCAGACCGATTTCTACTTCGAATGGCAGCGGGTTTACCGCAAGACGTTCTCCAGTGCCGACGGCACGGACGACCGGATCGACGTACAGCTCAACTTCTACTTCTAGTCTAACGAGACATCTTCGGAACCCGCCGGCCCCAAAGGCCGGCGGGTTTTTCTTTGCGCCCAATTTCTGGCTTGCCCGGGATGGAGAACGCAGGCGAGGTTGATGCATGAGCCCGTCGTCGGACATCATCGTCCGGTCCCTGCGCGCGGCCGATCTTGCGGCCGCCAACACGGTCTATCGCCTCGCCTTCGGGACCCAATTCGGACTGGCCGATCCGCTGCAGTTTCGCGGCGACACCGCGATCATTCGCACGCGCTGGACGATGGATCCGCGCCCCTGCTTTGCCGCCGTCGCGGGCAATCGCGTCGTTGGCAGCGTCGTCGGTATGGATTGGGGCAACGCGTTCATTCTGGGTCCGCTGACGGTCGCACCTGCCGCCGCCAACCGCGGCGTCGGCCGGCGGCTCATGTCGGCGATCATGGCATTAGTGGCCGAGCGACGGTTTCCGCTGGCAGCGCTTTACACCCTGCCGAATAGCGCCAAGCACCTTCACCTCTACGAGAGCTATGGCTTCGAAGCCCAACGGCTGACGCCGGTGATGGCCAAGATGCCGGCCGCGGGCGCCGCGGTGCCGCACCCCTTGTCGGCTCTGGCGCCATCCGACCGTGCGTCCGCCGTCGCTGCGTGTCGGACGGTCACGGACTCGGTCTTTCCGGGCCTCGACCTCACCCGCGAGATCACGGCGATCGCCGCGCAAAATCTGGGCGAGACCCTGCTGCTTGTGCGCGACGGCGCTATCGCCGGCTTCGCGCTATGCCATGTCGGGCCCGGCACCGAAGCCGGCAGCGGCGCGCTCTTCATCAAATTCGCCTGCGTCCGCCCTGGCGCCGCCGAGGATTTCACGGCGCTGCTCGATGCATGCGAGGCGCTCGCGGCGCAACGCGGCGCGCAGCGCATCATTGCCGGCGTCAACATGGCGCGCGAAGTGGCCTATCGCATCATGCTGGCGCGCGGTTATCGCGCCGAAATTGTCGGCGTCGCCATGCTGCGGCCGAATCAGCCCGGATGGAACCGACCGGAAGCCTTCGTGCTCGACGATTGGCGTTGATTAGTGCGGGCGCGACACACCCATGAGCCGCGCCAAGCGATCGGGATCGTCCAGCAGCGGGCGGCTGGGTCCGGAATAGACCACAACGCCGCGGTCGAGGACGAGCGCGTCCACCGCGAATTCAAGCGCGATGCGCGCGTGCTGCTCGACCAGCACGAGCGCCAGATCGTCCTCGCGCTTCAACCGATCGAGACCGCGTAGGACGGTTTCGACGATCACGGGCGCCAAGCCCTCAAGCGGCTCGTCCATCAGCAAGAGAGATGGGTTGCCCATGAGCGCGCGGCCGATCGCCAGCATCTGCTGTTCGCCGCCGGAAAGCTGGTTGCCGTGATTGCGCCGCCGCTCGCCGAGCGACGGAAAGAAATCGTAGACCCGCTCGCGTGTCCAACGGCCCGGCCGGGCGGCGACATCGAGATTTTCTTCGACCGTCAGAGAGCGGAAAACCTCGCGTTCCTGCGGCACGAAGCCAATGCCGAGCCGCGACCGACGATATGTCGGCAGCGCCGAGACTTCGCGGCCGTTCAGCTTGATCGAGCCGTCGCGCAAGGTGGTCTGCCCCATGACGGTCGCGAGCAACGTCGTCTTGCCGACGCCGTTGCGGCCGAGGACGGCGAGCGTTCCCGCCGCCGCCAGACTCAGCGAGACGCCCTCGAGCACCACCGTGTCGCCGTAGCCGGCACGGACCGCGTCGAGCGCCAGACTGTCGCCGGTTGCGCTCATGCGCGGGCCCGCTCGCCGAGATAGACCTGCCGAACGCGCGCGTCGGCGGCAATCTCCCGCGGCGCACCTTCGACCAGAATCTGGCCCGCGACCAGTACGGTGATCCGCCGCGCCAGGCGAAACACGAGATCCATGTCGTGTTCGATGATCAGCAGTGCGATGTCGGCCGGCAGCCGTTCGATGGTGTCGACGATGGTGCCCGATTCCGACGACGGCACGCCAGCCGCCGGTTCGTCGAGCAACAGCACCTTGGGCGCCAGCCCGAGCGCGACCGCGATCTCGACGAGACGCTGCCGGCCGTAGGCGAGCTCCTTGACCGGCCGCAACGCCTCATCGTGGAGCGCAAGCCGTTCGAGCAAAGCATAGGCTTCGTCGATGATGTGGCGGCGGCTGCCGGCCGGACGATGGATGTCGCCGCCGCTGCCGAGTCGCTCGGACACCGCCAAGGTGACGTTCTCCAGCACGGTCAGCCCGCGGAACAGCGTCGTGATCTGGAACGTGCGCACGACACCGCGCTTGACGCGCTGCGCTTGCGGCAAGGGCGTGATGTCGGCGCCGTCGAGCAGAATGCGGCCGTCATTGGGTTGGAGAACGCCGGTGACCAGATTGATGAAGCTCGTCTTGCCGGCGCCGTTGGGGCCGATGAGCGCATGACGAGCCCCATGCCCCAGCCGGAAATCGATGTTGTTGGCGACGGCCAAGGCGCCGAAGCTCTTGCATAGACCACGGGTTTCGAGCGCCGCCGCCGCGGTTTCACTCATCGCCGCCGTCCGAACAGCGCGCCGATGCGATCGAATATCCCTAGTACGCCGCCGCGGGCGAACATCACCATCAGCACCAGCAGCAGGCCGATCCAGAAATACCAATAGACCGGGTCGATCGCGGCAAAGCGATCCTGCGCGATCATGTACAGCGGCACGCCGATGAAGGCGCCGTAGAGGCGGCCGATGCCGCCGAGCAGCAGCATGATGAGGATGTTGCCGGAGCGCTCGAAGCCAAGCGCATCGGTGGCAACGAACTGAGTCGTCTGTGCCACGAGCGCGCCGGAAATGCCGGCCATCGCCGCCGAAATGGCGTAGGCGACGAGACGGCGTTTGAAGACCGGCGAGCCGATCGCATGCATGCGCGCCTCGTTTTCACGGATGCCGGTGAGCGATCGGCCGAACGGCGAATGAACGATGCGGCGCATGACGAACCAGCAGATGAAGAGCACGACCAGGCAATAGAAGTAGGCCGTGTTGCCGTAGAGGTCGAAGTGGAACAGGCCCAAGACCGGGTCGACGTTCATCCCCTGAAGGCCATCGGCGCCGCCGGTGACGGAGTTCGCCTTATTCGCGGCCTCGTGCAGCATGACGGCGACCATCAGCGTCATCATCAGCTGGGTCAGGCCGTTCGTGCGCAGCACCACGACGCCCGAAATGAGGCCGACAAAAGCCGCGGCCACAGCCGCAATCAGCAGGCCGATCACCGGCGCGCCGATTCCGTGCACAGCCAGCAATCCCGCCGTATAGGCGCCGGTGCCGAAGAATGCGGCCTGGCCGAGGGTGATGATGCCGGCATAACCCAGCACGAGATCGACCGACAGCGCGAACAGGATCGTGGCGAGAATCTGCGAGCCGAGCGCCAGATAATCCGGGAACGCGAAGTAACCGGCTAACGCCACCAGCCACGGCAACAGCTCGAACCAGCGATAGCGGTGCCGACGGGCGAAGGTTTCCGCCGCTCCGGCGACGATCCGTTCGGCGACCGCGGCCATTACGACGACCCGATCAGGCCGCGCGGCCGCCACATGAGCAGCACAAGCGTCAGCGCATAGATGAAAAACGAGCCGATTTCGGGCAGCAGATATTTAAACGCGGTATCGGCGATGCCGAGCAGCAACGCCGCGAGAAACGGCCCGCGAATCGATCCGAGGCCGCCGACCGAAACCACGATCAGGAAATAGACCAGGTAGTCGATGGAATAGCCGGGATAGATCGGCAGCAGCTCGGCGCCGAGCCCGCCGCCCAGCGCCGCGAGGCCGCTGCCGAGCGCGAACGTGATCGTGAACAAGCCCGACGTATTGATGCCGACGGCCTGCGCCATGCGCAAATTATCGACCGCGGCGCGGATCTTGGCGCCGAAGCGTGTCCGGTCGAGCGCCAGCCACAGGCCGGTGACCAGGATCGCCCCACAACCGATCAGGAAGGTGCGATACGCGGGAAACTCGCGGAAGCCGAGATCGACCTGGCCGCGCAGTTCCGACGGCGGCTGAAAGAGCTGCGCGAGCGGCCCCCAGAAATACTTGGCGATGGCCACCGACATGAACACGAGGCCGATGGTCAGCAGCACCTGGTCGAGCTCGTCGCCGCCATAGAGCCGGCGGTAAAGCACGCGCTCGAACACGACGCTGAGCGCCGCGACGATCACCACGGCGCAGATCAGCGACGCCCAGAACGGCATGCCGTAGTCGTTCATCAGCGTCGTCACGGCATAACCGCCGAACATGGCAAAGACGCCGTGCGCCAGGTTGACGAATCCCATCAAACCCATCGTCACCGACAGGCCGACCGAGATCAGATACAGGACCATTGCGAAGGCTAGGCCGAAGAACCCGATACTGACCGCGGCCGAGAGAATTTCGTTCATTGTGTCAATGATTTAGGGCGTGGTCCCCGGGCCACCACTATAGGGGGAACGAAGCCGGCCAGGCAACGTATCGCCCAAGATGCGATCGCCGGCGGATCGCTTGACGCCGGCGACCATCATCCCGATCCGAATGCGACCTATTTCGCCGCCGCGTGCGTTTCCTTCCACGGGTCCTTAACCATCGGGAAGGTTTCGAATTCGACATTGGCGAGCTTGCCGTCGACCTTCTCGACCCGGCGGATATAGACGTTCTGAACGACGTCGCCGGTCAACGGATCGATCATGAACGGTCCGCGCGGGCTGTCGGCGGTCTTGTAGTTCTTGAGGATCTTCATCGCCGCGTCGCCGGTGAACTTGCCGCCGGTCTTCTTGATGACGTCATAGATCATCGCCATGCCATCCCAACCCTGGATGGCGAGGAAATCGGGCGTGTCGTTGGCGCCGTATTCCTTGTGCCAGGCGGCGACGAACGCCTTGTTGGCCGGCCGCGTGGCGGCCGCCGAATAGCTGCCGGAGCTAACCACGCCGAGCGGAATGTCGCCCATCTTCGGCAGTTCGCTGTCGATGAGAAGATCCTGCGTCGTCACCAGCGTGATGCCCACTTTTTTCAGATTGAGCTCGTTATAGCTCTTCATCATCTGCGTCGACTGCGGGCCGCCCGGCACGAAGATGAACAGGCTCTTCGGCTTCTGGTCCTTGACGCGCTGGAGGAACGGCGTGAAATCGGGATTCTGCACCGGCACGCGCACCGAGCCGACGACTTTGCCGCCGTCGTGTTCGATGCCCATCTTGAAGCCGTCTTCGGCGTCCCAGCCCGGCGCGTAATCGCTCACCACCGTATAGGCTTGCTTGTAGCCGTGCTTCGCGGCCCATTCGCCCATCGGCATCGAGATTTGCTGCAAGGTGAAGGAGTCACGCACGATATAGGGCGATTTGGTCGTCAACACCGCGGCCGCCGCGTTCATGTCGACGAACGGCATCTTGGCCTCGGTCATGACCGGCGCCATCGCCAGCGCGTTCGGCGAATAGACCACGCCGCCGATGATGTTGACGTGGTCGCGGGTGATCAGTTCCTGTGCCAGGCGCTTGGCGACGTCGGGCGCGATGCCCGTATCGTCACGGCGGATGATCTCGACCGTCACGCCCTTGGGCAGATCCTTGCTGTGCAGCTTGGCGTAAAGGGTGAGACCCTTGTCCATCGTGATGCCCGGCGGCGCCAACGGCCCGGAATAGGTCGTGATGATGCCGATCTTGATGGTGGTCTGGGCTGCGGCCGGAAACGCCAGCACCACGCCCAGCACCGCCGCCGCGACGCCATAAAACCACGTGCGTTGTACGCGCATGTCTCACCCTCCCCTTTTTGGCCCGCATTCAGGACGCGGGCTTCAATAGTTCTATAGAATATATCCTATGGCAGAGGCGCCGCCCAGGCAACCCGGACCGCGCCCCTGCCCACGCATTCCGCCCACGCCGCCGCGCGTTATTGCGCGGGATGCATCGCCTTCCACGGATCCTTGACGTTCGGGATTGTTTCGAACTCGACGTTCGCGAGCTTGCCGTTCACTTTCTCGACGCGACGGATATAGACGTTCTGGACGATGTCGCGCGTGTCGGGATCGATGCTGATCGGGCCGCGCGGGCTGTTCGGATCCTTCCAGTTCTTGATGATCGCCATCGCCTGGTCGGCCGTGAACTTGCCCTTGGTCTGCTTGATGACGTCGAACAGCAGCTTCATGCCATCCCAGCTATCCACCGCCATGTAATCGGGAATCAACGCGTTGCCGTATTCCTTGTCCCAGGCGGCGAGGAACGCCTTGTTGGCCGGACGATCGGCGGCGATCGTATAGGTGCCGGAGGTGATCAGGCCAAGCGGCGCGTCCCCCATCAGCGGTAGCTGCTCGTCCGGCACCAGGTCTTGCGTACTGATGACCGCCACCTTGGCGCCTTTGAGGCCGAGATCGTTATAGGCCTTCATCGCCTGCGTTGCCTGCGGGCCGGCCGGTACCCAGAGGAAGAGCACGTCGGGCTTGGCGTCCTTGGCCCGTTGGAGGAACGGAACGAAATCCGGATTCTGGAACGGGAAGGTAACGCTGCCGACGATCGTGCCGCCGCCATCGGTGAAGCCCTTGGTGAAGGCATCGCCGGCTTCATGACCGGGCGCGAAGTCGCTGACCGCGACATAAGCCCGCTTGTAGCCGTGCTGCGCCGCCCATTTGCCGATTGGCAGGGCCACCTGCCACAAGGTGAACGAGGTGCGCGCGAAGTAGGGTGTCAGACGCGGCATGGTGACGCCGGCGGCGTTGGTGCTGATGAACGGCACCTTGCCCTCGTTGGCGATCGGACAAATCGCCAGACCGCAGGGCGTCCAGACGACGCCGA
The DNA here is from genome assembly GCA_035934995.1 of Allostellaceae bacterium. Lineage (GTDB taxonomy): Bacteria > Pseudomonadota > Alphaproteobacteria > ATCC43930 > CGMCC-115725 > REEB95. The sequence goes on along the minus strand of DASYXI010000041.1, from coordinate 93,665 downwards.
TCAGGAACTGGACGTGATCGCGCGTCACCAGCTCTTGCGCCAGACGCTTGGCGACGTCGGGCACCGGTCCGGTATCGTCGCGTTTGATGAGCTCCACCTTGACGCCCGGCAGCAATTCCTTCTCGTGGGTTTTGACGTAGAGGCTCAGGCCGTGATCGATCTCTTCGCCGAGCGTCGCCATCGGCCCCGAATAGGTCGAGATCACGCCGATCTTGATGGTTTCGGCGGACGCGGGTGAATGACCCGCAAGCAACAACGCGGCTACGCCGGCCGCGGCTGCAAAATTCAACACACTTTTACGCTGAGTCATCGCCTCTCCCCCCACGTTGCGCTTCGTTGATGGACGCGACCGAATGGCCGCCACCGAGTCGATTGGCGCCGACTCTAACGCGCGCGCCAAGGCTGGGCAACCGGCCGGGGTCCTGGTCTTTGATGGCGACTTCTGCTAGTTTTCCGGGGCTTAGTGCCCTGCCAGGAGAGATCGGGTTGTGACCCGGCGCCGAAGGAGCAACCGCCCCGGAAACTCTCAGGCAAAAGGACTGGCAGGGAACGGCACTCTGGAAAGCAGGCGCGGCGTTCGGAAACGACGCGTCTCACCGAAGGGGTAAGCGGCGCAGATAATCGGGCGCGCCGACCAATCTTTCAGGTCATCCGACAGAGGGGGCTTCCGTGGCCATGACGGCAACGGAAGACTTTTTCAGGCGGAGCGACCATGGACACGCGTGTCGTCGTTGCCGGCACCCCAGCTCACGGAGTCGAAATCCGCGGGCCACTCAAACCGGGTTACGAAAAAATCCTGACGCCGGAGGCGATCGCTTTCGTGGCGTCGCTCGAGCGGCGCTTCGGCGCCGAACGCCAGCGATTGTTGGCATTGCGCGCGGCAACCCAGGCCAAGCTCGATGCTGGCTGGCGTCCCGATTTTCCCGCCGAGACCCGCGCGATCCGCAACGCGGATTGGACAGTGGCGCCGCTGCCGGCCGATTTGCTCGACCGCCGTGTCGAGATCACCGGTCCGACCGACCGCAAGATGATGATCAACGCGCTCAACTGCGGCGCCAACGTGTTCATGGCGGACTTCGAGGACGCCAATACGCCGAGCTGGGACAATCTCCTCGAGGGTCAGATCAATCTCGTCGACGCCGTCCGACGGACGATCGCCTATGACGATCCGCAATCGAAGCGGCACTACGCGCTCAATTCGAAGACGGCGGTGCTGCTGGTCCGACCGCGCGGCTGGCATCTACCCGAAGCGCATGTCCTCGTCGACGGCGCGCCGATCGCCGGCGCGTTTTTCGATTTCGGCCTCTACTTCTTTCACAACGCCAAGGAGCTGCTCGCGCGCGGCAGCGGTCCGTATTTCTATCTGCCCAAGATGGAAAGCCGGCACGAAGCCAAATTGTGGAACGACGTTTTCGTCTACAGCCAAGAGACGCTCGGCATTCCCAAAAGCACGATCAAGGCGACCGTCCTGATCGAGACGATCATGGCAGCCTTCGAGATGGACGAAATCCTCTACGAGCTGCGCGACCATTCCGCCGGCCTCAATTGCGGCCGCTGGGACTACATCTACAGCTTCATCAAGAAATTCGCCGAAGACCCGCAGGCCGTCATGCCGGATCGCGCGCAGGTGACGATGACGACTCATTTCCTGCGCTCTTACAGTCAACTCCTGATCCAAGTCTGCCATCGCCGCAACGTCCACGCGATGGGCGGCATGGCGGCGCAGATTCCGATCCGCAACGACCCGACGGCCAACGCGGCGGCGATGGACAAGGTGCGCGCCGACAAGCTGCGCGAAGCTGCCGACGGTCATGACGGCACTTGGGTGGCGCATCCCGGTCTGGTGAGCATTGCCAAGACGATTTTCGACCAGCAGATGCCGCAAGCGAACCAGATCGCGCGCAAGCGCCAGGATGTGCACGTGACGGCAGCGGACCTGCTCGCCGTGCCGCACGGCACCGTCACCGAGACCGGCCTGCGTCAGGACCTCAATGTCGGTATCGGCTATCTCGAGGCGTGGCTGCGCGGCAGCGGGTGCGTGCCGCTCTATCACCTGATGGAAGACGCGGCCACAGCCGAGATCAGCCGCGCGCAGGTCTGGCAGTGGATCCGGCACAAGGCCAAGCTGGCGGACGGACGTGTGATCGACGCCGCGTTGTGTCGTCGCCTGCTCGACGAAGAATTGGCCAAGCTCAAGGCGATGGTCGGCGACGCGGCCTATAACGGCGGTCGATATCAGGACGCCGCGCGCATCTTTACGGCGCTGATCGAGGCGCCGCGTTTCCCGGAATGGCTCACCATTCCCGCCTATGAGAAAATCCTCCGCGACGGCGCCTGAAGCCGCCGACGGTTTCGTTCACTTCATCCGAATGTCGCTGAGCGCGAAACTGCCGTCGCTGCGCGGGACCGCCTCGACATTGGCGCGCACGGCCCACACCACGTCGCTTTGATGCAGCGGAATGTAGACCACGTCGTCCTTGATTATGGCGAGCGCCGTCCGCAGCAGCGTAGCGCGGGATTTGCCGAGGCTTTCACCCTGGGCGCGGGCGATCAGGTTGTCGAGCGCCGGGTTCGAATAACCGCCGACGTTGAAGGCGCCGGTATGCAGGCGATCGCTGCGCGTCGCGGCGAGATTGATCAGCGCATCCAGCGCATCGTCGTTCGCCGGTCGCCAGCCCAACAAATATAAATCCGGGCCGTGGACCGGATCGAGCAGTTTGGTGAAATACTGGTTGCGCGGTTGCGCCAGCAGCGTCACATGCACACCGATCTTGGCGAGATAGGCGGCAACGGCAACGCAGATCGCGGCGTCATTGACGTACCGATCGTTCGGACAATCCATCGTCAGCGCGAAGCCGGCGGGGTAGCCGGCCGCAGCCAGCAAGCGCCGCGCCGCCGCCGGATCGTAGGTCGGCCGCTGATTGAGCGCCGGATCGAAGCCGCGCACGCCGGGACCGACGATGAGTCCGGCCGGCGTCGCCAAATCGCGCATCACTGTCGTCGCGATCGCTTTCTCGTCGATCGCCTGGGCGAAAGCGGCACGCACGCGGCGATCGTTCAACGGCGTAGCCGGTTGCGACCCGCCATGCGTCTTCACGAAATGGCTGTAGTGAAAGCCCAGGAAGATCGTGCGCGTGCCGGCGACGTGGACGATGCGCACGCCCGGCGTCTGTGCCAGCGTGCCGAGATCGTCAGGCGGGACGCTGGCGATCATGTCGACCGTCCCCGCCGTCAATGCGGCAAGCCGCGCTTCGTTGTCAGCGATCGGCCGAAAAACCGCGCGATCGACATTGCCCGTCGGTTTGCCCCACCAGTCTGGATTGGCGACCAGCACGGTCTGTTCGGCCGGCACCCGCGATTCGACGGCAAAGGGGCCGGTGCCGTCGGCGTGATTGTCCGCATAATCATCGGCCGCAGCGACTTGCTCGGCGCCGTGAATTCGACACCAGGCGGCGCTCATGATGTTCCACCGCACGATCTCTTCCGGCAGCGTCGGATCGGGCATCGCGGTGATGATGTCGACGGTATGCGCGTCCACCGCCCGGATGTCGCGGATCGCCGCCAGCGCCAAGGCGATTTTCGATCCGGCAGCGATGGCGCGCCGATATGAGAACACGACATCGGCAGCGGTGAAGAGCGCTCCGTCCTGGAACCGCACGCCCGAGCGCAGCTCGAAGCGCCAAACCAGCGGCGCCACCCGGCGCCAGCCGGTCGCCAGCGCAGGTTCGAGCTCGAGCGCGCGGCCGCGCCGGATCAGCGGCTCATAGACGTTGCCGAGGAACGAAAGCTGCAGCGTCTCGCTCCGTGTATAGGGATCGAGCGACGCAATATCGGACTCGTGCGCCCAGCGAAAGGTCGCGGCGGCGGCCGGCGGCGCGAACGCCGTCAGCGACGCAACGAAGAGAAAGGCGGTGAGCCGCCGCATCATCCGCGATGAATTACGGAAGCGGCGGCGCGGCGGCAAGCAGATTCGATTGACCCGCCGCAGGCGGCGGCGTTAGCTCGCGGGCACCACCGAAACGGGAGAATCCCGATGGCCGCGATTTACGTGGCGCGCAGCATCAAGCTCGGCAAATGGGCGTCGGACGTCGGCCTCAGCAAGCACGTCTACAAGTTCGGCTGTGCCGACGAAGATCCGAAGGCGCTGATCGCACGCGGCTGGGCTGACGAAGACGATTGGCAGTTGTTGAAATCGGTCGCCATCGATGGCGGCGATGAGGCCCAGCTCATCGAGCGCATCGCGCGCCGGGAAAAAATCGTTGAGCCCCGCTACTACCCGCGCATCCGCGACACCGCCGGGCTGTTCAAGGTCGATCCCGCCCATGTCGAGAATCACATCCTGGTTGCCCGCGCGCTGGCCGGCGAAGCGGAACGCGTCGCGCTTAAGCTGAAGCCGGCCGATTTCGCCGCCTATCTCATCGACATCGCCCAGCGCTGAGCATTTACAAGCGGTCAATCAGCCAGCTTCCGGGGTGTGTTCGACATCGCCACCAGTAAGGGCTTTGAACGCTCCGGTGCCACGCGGCCGATATTAAGCAGATCCAATTCGAGTTCTACGCCGCCAATGTCGCGGCGACGGTAGGAACGGTTGGTGTTAGTACCACACCGGCGTTGGCCATCAGCATGCTGCTGACCTATACCGATGCCTTCGATCCGGCTCATTCGTTTCAGCAACCGGTCACTGTCGACAACACCGGCCACGTCGTTGTGACGCCGGAAGGCGGCGTCACGATCGTGCAGCTAAACGATCCAGCATTGGTGACCTTTGAGTACTTGTCGAATCCAGGCGCCAACATTTCGAGAGCCACGCTCGAAGGCGAAAGCTTCAACGTCGGCGCCATGACGGGCCGGACCAGCTGTACGCCTATGCCGCGGTGTTTAATCCGGCACTCATCAACTCCGCGACAATAGCAACACCAGCGTGATCGAATGGAGCAGCACGGCGTCGATCGACGGCAATACACACATCGACGGCGGGAGCGGCAACGGCCTCAACGTGCTCGAGATCGAAAGCGCGACGGCGCAGAATCTCGACTTCACTTCGACGCTGAGCAGCGACCCGACCACCGGCAATATCAAGAACGTCGAGGTCTTCGACCTGACCGACGGGGCGCATTCGACCATCGCCAACAGCATCACGTTGACGGCCAATGACGTGTTCCAGCTGGCGGAGCACGAGCCGACGGCGATTCAGAACGCCGGCGGTGCGGCGGCGCTGTGGATTCTGGGCAATGCGGCCAACGACACGGTCAACCTCAATCAGGTTTCGGGCAATCCGAGTACGACGTGGATGCAGATCAGCGCGCCGGTGACGCAAACGGGTCAGGCGGGCGGCAACGCGAGCCAGATGGTCGGCTTCACGGAGTACGCGGCCACGACGACCGGTGGCCAGACCGTGCACGTCTACGTCCAGAACGCGATCCAGAACGCGGGCCACGTCCACGCTCACTGACGCGCCGCAACGTCTGTACGGTTGTGTACACTGGGGTAATTCTGTGGCCATTTCGGCGGCAAATTTGCAACAGCGCCCGGTAATTGGCCCCTAACGCCCCCATCCGGCTCTATCCAAGGCCGTACGCGCTTCATTACAATTCGGCCTCAGTTGCTGGTCTCGAAATTTACAAATCGAGGGGTTTTCGCGCATGCGCAAAGGGGGGATCGTCGTTCTGACGGCGGCCGCTATGGTCGTTTCGGCCCACGTCGCCTTCGCCCAAACCGGCCTCTATCCGACCGCAACCACGCCGCCGGAGCTGACGGCGCCTGAGAAAGTCAGCGTCCTCCAGCGGCCGCGGCCGGACTACAGCCCGGTGGGCGGCCGGATCGGCGACTTCTTCTTCTATCCGAGCGCCGAGGCCGAAGGCTATTGGGATTCGAACGTCTTTTATGCGCCACATGCCAAGGGCGACTTCTACACGTCGCTGCGGCCGAACCTGACGATTGATTCCGATTGGGGAACGAACCAACTCAACTTTTTGGCCAATGCCGAGGTCCGTCGCTTCGCGACGCAGGTGAGCGAGAACCAGACCAACTACCAGCTCGCCTCCAACGGCCGTCTCGACATCCTGCACGGCGAATACCTCGACGGCGGCCTCAGCTTCCAGAACGAGCACGAAGAGCGCTATGCGCCGAGCTCGGTACCGACCCAGCTGCATCCAACCGAGTACCAGGATTCGGGCGGCCAGCTCAAATTCGTGCGCGAACGCGGCGTCGTCGGGCTGCAGATGAACGGTAAGGTCGACTACTACAGCTACAACAACGTCTTCACGACGAGCGGCACGCAGATTCGTGAATCCGACCGCAACCGCATCGAGATCGCTGGCGGACCGAAGGTGACTTACGAGATCGTTCCGGACTATCACGCCTTCATCGCCGCCGCCGGCAACGACCGCATCTACCAGTCAACCTTCGACACCAACGGCTTGAAGCGGTCGTCGCACGGTGGTGAGGTCGACATCGGCACCGATGTCCTGATCACGCAGCTGATCAGCGGCGAGATTTTCATCGGTTATATGCAGCAAAACTACGATGACTCACGCCTGCCGACGATCCATAGCCCCGGCTTCGGCGGTAGCCTGTTGTGGAACGTGAGGCCGTCGACCTCAATCCGCGCCAACGCGTCGCGCACCATCCAGGAAGTTGACCTGTTCGGCACCACGGCGGCCGGAACCGTGACATCGGCGCTGCAATCGGCCGTCGGCGTCGAGGTCGAGCAGGAGGTGCTGCACAACATAACGGCCACGGTCGGCGGCAGCCTTACCTCGGACGATTTCCAAGGCACGTCGCGAACCGACAACATCTACGAGGCCGATGCCGGCTTGACCTACCTGCTCAACCGGGTGTGGAGCGCGGGGCTGGACTTCACGTATCAGAACCGCACGTCGAACACGTCGGGCATCGGCTTCAGCCGCGCCCTGATCGGCGCCAAAATCCGCCTGCAATACTAACGCCGGGCGTTCCGGCTCAGATCCGCTGTAGCGCCGCCGCGATCCGCGTGCTGAGCGGCTCGGCTTCCTCGTCGGCGACGAAGAGAAAATTGTTGCAATAGCGGTCGAACGATTGGCGCGGCACGCCCGCCCGAAAGTCGGCGATATCCGCCGGACGCTGCATCGTCGTCGGGTCGAACGTCTCGAATGAAGCGAGCGTGCGACCGCAAACGAAATAACCGCGATAGTTGAAACGCCGCAGGAAGGCGTGAATACGGGCCGGCGCCCCCTGCATGCGGTCCTCCTCGATCTCGATCAAAAGGCGCGGCCGGCAGCGGGCGATCGTCCTGGCCGCTCCGTCGAGAACCGCTTCTTCGTGGCCTTCGACGTCAACTTTGATAAATCCGGCATCGCCGGCGAAAACCTCATCGAGCGGCCGCGTCTGGACGGCGATTTCCGTGACGGCTGCCGTGGCGCCGGCGCCGTTGTTCAGACTGGCGAGGCCGTTCAGCGCCGCGCCGTCGATCAACGGAATGCGCAGGATTGCCGTGCCGGATTCGCGCGATAACGCGATGTTGCGCACCACGACGCGTGGCGCAAATTTCCATGCCAGTGCCTCGGCAAGCGACGGAACCGGCTCGAAGGCATAGACCCGGCGCGCGTACCGTTTCATGAAGTGCACATAGCTGCCTTCGTGCGCACCGACGTCGATCGCATCGCGCTCGCGTTGACAGAGGTGACGCACGAGACGCAGCTCCCGTTCGCCGTATTTTTTGAAATAGCGCGCTTCGCGCCAGAGCAACAACGGCTTGGGGCAAAACTCGCGCACGGCGGCTTTGGCTCGGCGCACGATTCCGTTCTGCGCTGAGGCGGTCTGCATGGAATACGTCCGGAAGAAAAAAAGGGCGCTGCACTAGACCAGCCGCGAATAATGCGCGCCAGTGGCCGTTACGTGGCATTCCGATCGACACAGATTGATCACTCGCGGCCCGAACGATGGACCGGTTCAGTAAATCCTGTGCCGAGTCAGCGGCCCGGCGCGTCGGTGGTTTGCACGCGCCGCAAACGGCGTGGAAGGAGTCGGCAGTCAGTGGACGATCGGTCCCGTCAATCCGTTGCTGCGGCGTCATCGCGGCCTGATCCCGACGCGCATCTGCGCACCGATCATCTGCAACAGGACATGACCGGTCGTTCGGTTCGCGGCGGCATGATCACCGTCGGCGCACAGCTCGCCAAGGTCGTGGCGCAGTTCGGCGTGACCGTCGTGCTGGCGCGGCTGCTGCGACCCGAGGCATTCGGTCTCGTCGCGATGGTCGCGGTCGTCATCGCGTTTCTCGAACTGTTCAAGGATTTCGGCCTCTCCGCCGCGACCGTCCAGCGCCCACATATCACCCACGCGGATACCAGCGCCCTGTTCTGGGTGAACGCCGGCCTCGGCGTCGCCGCGGGGCTGCTGATGATTCCACTCGCGCCGGTGCTGGCGTGGTTCTACGGCGAACCCGCCCTGGTCAGCGTTACGCTCTGGTTGGCCGTTGGCTTCGTGCTCAGCGGCCTGTCGACTCAGCATCTGGCGGTCTTGCGGCGCCAGATGCGCTTCACCGCCTTGGCGATGATCCTGATGTGGTCGGAGATCATCGGCATGGCGGTCGCCGTCGTCGCCGCATTCGCCGGCGCCGATTATTGGGCGCTGGTGGCGCAGCGGTTGGTCTGGGCGTTGTGTCTTCTAGCCGGCGCCTGGATGTTCTGCTCGTGGCGACCGGGCCGGCCCACGGGGTTCCGGCGTGTGCGTGACTTGCTGCGCTTCGGCGGTCATGTCACCGGGTCGAATCTCGTCGGCACGTTCGTCCGCAACCTCGACCAGATGCTGATCGGCTGGTATTGGGGCTCGACGCCGCTTGGTCTTTACGAGCGCGCCTACAAGATCCTTCTCCTGCCGATCAATAACCTCAACGCGCCGCTGTTCTCGGTTGCCATGCCGACATTGAGCCGGTTGGCGGACCAGCCCGCGCTCTACCGGCGCGCCTACCTTGGCACCGTCGAAAAGCTGAACATGGTGACCATGCCCTGCGCCGCGTTGCTCATCGCAGTTCCCGGCCTCGTGGTGCGCGTCCTGTTCGGCCCAAATTGGCTCGCCGCCACGCCGATCGTCGCCTGGCTCGGTGTCGCCGCTCTCTACCAGCCGATCGGCTATACCTGCAGCTGGCTGTTCATGACGCAGGATCGGACGGCGGAAATGCTCCGCTGGGGCCTGATCGGTTCGGCGCTCAACGCGGCACTCATCGTCGTTGGTCTGCCGTTTGGGCCGGTCGGCGTCGCCGCCAGCATTGCCGTCGGCGGGCTCGTGGTGCGCATACCCTTGTTGTTCTGGGCGGTGGGGCGACACGGACCCGTGTCGCTGGGCGACCTGGTGCACAGCATGCTGCCGTCGGCCGGCGCGTCGCTGGCGATCGTCGTGGCGCTCGTCCTGGTGCGGCGCGCCGAAATTCTCAACAGCGTGACCGCCGTAGCGGCGCTGGCGCTGGTGGTGATTATCGCTGTCCTGATCGCGCTGGCTTGCTTTGCCGTCGTGCCGCAAAGCCGAAAGGCCCTAGCGGAATTCGCCGCCTTGCCGCAATTCCTGATTCGCCGCCGCGCCAATGCTTGAGGTATGCGCACCGGCGATGACGGCGACAAAGCACCCGACGGAGCGGCCGCTGCGGGTGGCGGTCTTTGCGAACGAGTTTCCGGCGCTCAGCGAGACATTCGTCCTCAGCCACATTACCGGCCTGCTCGACGCCGGCAACGACGTGACGATCTTCGCCAACGTGCCGCGCGCCGGCGATCCATCGGTGCATGCCGATTTCCGCCGCTATCGGCTTAGCGAGCGGCTGCGTTACCGCGCGATGCCGGTCAATCGCACCGCACGAATCCTCGGCGCCTCTCGAATTCTGGTCCGCCGCCGGCTGGCGCGGCCGGTGTTGCGCGCGCTCGATCCGCGCTACCAAGAGGACGCCCGGTCCCTGGCGCTGCTGCACTGGGCGGACCGCCTGCTTGATCATCCGCCGTTCGACGTCGTTCATTGCCATTTCGGCCTGACCGGGCGCACCGCCGCGTTCCTGCGCGAAATCGGCGCGATCCGCGGCCGCGTGGTCGTCAACTTCCACGGCGTCGACGCCAGCGCCTGTCTCGACCAGGATCCCAACCTCTATCGTCACCTGTTTCGCGTCGGCGATCTGTTCCTGCCCGTCTCGGCGCACCTGGGCCGGCGGCTCGTCCGCCACGGCTGTGATCCCGACCGTATCCGGGTTCATCATTTGGGCGTCGACCTGACGCGGTTTCCGTTCCGGCAACGGCAGCCGGACCCGGCACAACCGCTCGCGGTTTTGACGGTGGCGCGGCTGGTCGACAAAAAAGGCGTCGCCTATGGCCTGCGCGCCGTGGCGCAGGCGGTCGCGGCGGGCACTGCGATCCGGTACGTCATCGTTGGCGACGGTCCCTTGCGTGCGTCTCTGGAATCGTTGGCGCGCGAGCTCGGCATCGCCGATCGGGTGACCTTTTGCGGTTGGAAGACCCAGGACGAGATCATCGCCTTGATGGACGAGATGGACACGCTGCTGTTTCCCAGCATCACGGGCGCCAACGGCGACCAGGAGGGTTCGCCCGTCGTCCTTAAGGAGGCAATGGCGACCGGTTTGGCAATCGTCGCGACGCGCCACGCCGGTGTGGATGAGATCGTCGAGCACGGCGTTTCGGGTCTGCTCGCGGATGAGCGCGACGTCGACGGTCTGGCAAACGCGTTGCTGGCCCTGGCGCGCGAGCCTGGCCTCTGCGCCCGATTCAGCGCCGCGGGGCGCGCAAAAGTAGCGGCGGAATTCGACGTGCACAGTCTGAATCGCCGACTGCAACAGCATTACCGGTCGCTGCTATGAGCTTGGCGGCGGCCCAAAGCCAGCCCACGGATATGGCCACAACGACGGATGGGCCCTTCGGACCGGCCGATCGCGTGTTGTCCCTTCCGGTCGGCGACGTCGTTGCCGCCTATCGCCGCAAGTGCGGCGCCGACGTCGCCCCCTGGTTCGGAAACCTGCGTGAAATCCAACTCTTCGAATGTCGCGCAACCGGCTATCGGTTCTGGCGTCCCGCGTCGATCGCCGGCGACGAGCGGTTCTATCGCTATTTGACAGGGCAATCGCCCGACTATTATCACGCCGAACGCTGGGAATATCCGTTTATCCGGCGGCTGACAGCGCTGCCGGACCGCGTGCTTGAGATCGGATGCGGCCGTGGCTTCTTTCTGCGCAGTCTCGAAGGCCGCGTTGCCGACGCGATCGGCATCGAATTCAACCGCGCGGCGATCGACGACAAGGCGACGCGGTTTCCGATCGTCGAGTCCGCGATCGAGCAAATTGCGGCGGCCGTGCCGGAGTGCTTCAGCCTGGTGTGCAGCCTCCAAGTTCTCGAGCACGTCGTAGCACCCGACATGTTCCTCGCGGCCTGCATCAAATGCCTGCGGCCCGGCGGAATTCTGGCGCTGGCCACGCCCAACCACGCCTCGGCGATGCTGGCGCGGCGCGAAGACGCTTTCGATCTTCCGCCGCACCATATGGGCCATTTCTCGGCGCCGGTTTACGAGCGCTTGGCGCAGTTGTACGGCTTGGCAGTCGAACAAATTCATGTCGAGAAACGCTATTTCGAACTCAACGACACGGTGACCGACGCGACGCGCGGCGCCTTTGTCTACCGCGCGGCACGGCGGGTCGCGAGCGCGCTGATGGGCTTTGCATACGCGCGGACGCGCGAGCCCGGAAACAACATCCTCGTCATTCTGCGTAAACCCTGAACACCAGCGTCAGGCGCTCGCCAGCTGCGGTGCGCCGATTGCGGTGCGGGTGTGGCTCGCCGCGACGGCGGTCCGATAGAGCGCGTGATAGCGGGCGGCGACTGTGTCGATATCGAACTTCGATGCCGCTTTGGCCCGCGCCCTTGCCCCGAGCGGCGTACCCTGCCGGACTTCATCGAGGCACCAGGCGATCCCACGGGCAAGATCGTCGGCGCTGAACGGCTCGGCCAGATACCCGTCGACACGGTGATCGACGATGTCGCGCGGCCCGCCGGTGTCGAAAGCGACCACCGGCGTGCCGCACGCCATCGCCTCGACGACAGTCTTGCCGAAGGCCTCCTGGAGCGACGGCATGACCGCGACGTCGGCGCTCGCATAAAGCTGCGCTAGACGGGCGTCGTCGTCGATATAGCCGAGATACCGCGATTCGATGCCAAGATCGGGCAGATCGCCATGCCGAAGATCGCCGAAAACCACGAGCATGGCGTCGGAACGTCCCGTCGCGCCGCGGAATTTTCCCAACGCCGCAAGCAATTCGCGAAACCCCTTGCGCGGATCACGGGTCGCGCGCATTGCGCCGTAAATGATGATCGGGCGGTCGGGCGGAAGGCCGCAAACTTGCCGTGCCTGGAGCTTCTCGATCGGCTGGAAACGGCCGAGATCGACCCCGTTCGGGATCACTTCGATCGGATAGCGGCGGAGCAGCGTGCTGGCACGGGCGCAATCGGCCAACCAGTCGCTGATCGGTACGAGCCACAAATCGGCGTCGGACCAGTGGCGTTTCTTGCCGCGCCAGATCGCGCGGCTGAGGTCGTCGTCCTGATCGGAATGCAACTGCGGACAAGCGCCGCAGGCATGTTGATACCGGGTGCACCCGCTGGTGTAGTGGCACCCGCCGGTAAACGCCCACATGTCGCGTAACGTCCAAACCACCGGGCAGTTGAATTGCTTCAACGCCCGGACCGGAAGAAAACCGGCACCAACCCAGTGGAGATGAACGACGTCGGGCGTGAACTGTTTGGCGAGAGCGCCCAATCGGCTGGGCAGCCAGCCGACGGTCCAGAACGACGCCATCGGCCCGTGTCCGCGATACCGATTCAGCGGCAACGCGTCGAATTTCATCCGCGCCATGGCCCAGAGCCGCGTGAGCGATCCGGGCAACTGCGACACCGTCGGATCGCTGCCGCGCTTGCAACCGACGACCATTCGCGAATTGCAGCCGCGCGTCCGCAACGCATGGTGCAGCCACAGCGACCCGCGCGCCGCGCCGTCGTCGCCGTCAAATGTGCTGAGATGAAGGACCTTCAGCCCCTCAGATACGCGAGGGTCGACATCCGGAAGAACGCCCCCAGTTCTGCGCATTACCGAAGCTCGCGATTTATTCGCCGTCCGCTCGTGCTATCCGAGCCGGGCGTCGTGACGATAATTCGAATGTTTGGGAAATGACGCGCCGGTCCTACCGGCGTGTGCGACAGGGGAGGTGTTCGACGACAGAAAGCCACTAATCAGGTGCCGTTGATGTCGATGGTTGTTTGCCCCAACGGCATCACACACGCGTGATATCCCACCGGCCAGTGACCAGCGTGGTCACGGCCGACGAATCACAGCTTTGTCACATGCATAGGACCGCGCTGACCGATTGTGCGGCACAACCAAGGTAGCCGACGCGTTGTTGAAGGAATTCGTTACAACGACCGCCGCCGCAGATACGCCGCATCGCGCGCCGGCGCGTGATCGCGACCCGAAAAAGTCGGGTGCACCACGGTCATCCGGTCCGTCCGCGGTCCGGTAAGGATGCGACAGAGCGCCGCCGCGTCCTCGTCGGCGACGAAGGTGCTGCGCGGAAGCGCCGTCAATCGATGCCGCTTCTGGAGATAGTCGGCGGCGGTGAGTGTCTCGAAGAAATTCACCAGCGACTCTTCGAGGGGGTCGGCGAAAGTCCAACCGATGCGCGTGCGTTCGAGCATGTTGCCGAACTCGAAGCCGCGCACCGCCAGGCACGGCACGCCGAACAGTCCCGCCTCGTAGAAGCGGTTCGGCAGAAGCCAGCGCGAATTGTCCGCGGTATTTTCGAGATCGAGCGCCCAAACAAAATCGACGCCGCCATAGAGCGCAGCCAACCCCTCGGGATTTGCGTACTCGCCGTCATAAACCATGTTCGGCTGGCGATCGAGCGCGGCGCGGAAGTGCGTCTCGCGCACAGTCGTGAAAATGCCGCCAAAGCGGAACAACACGCGATGGCGCAGTCGCCGCGCCAGACGCAGCATCAGCGCGAACGTCTCCTCGCCGCGGATGAGGCCGAAGTACCCGACGGCCCAGCGGTAATCGCCGGCCGGCCGCGGTGCTGGCGTTGCGACCGGCACCGGCCGATGCGTCAGTGCCGAGCGATGCAGCTTGTTCTCGAGCACGAACCATTCGCCGGCATAGGCTTGGCGCGGCACGTAGAAATTGCGGTAGAACGCCGGCGACGACACGACCAGAACGCGGATACGGCGCAGGCACCACCTTTCGAACCAGCGCAGCACCGCCGCGCGCCAGCGCCGCGAGACGAACGGCGGCTGGATGTCGAGAACTTCGTAGCCAACGGGGACGGTCGGGTTGAAAAGCCGGCGCGCCAGCAACGCAAGCGCCAGTTGGTCGATATTGCGCGCGTAAAACGCGGCGGCCGTCCGCAGCTGGCGCCGGTTGGCGAGCAAGCGCGGCACCGCACCGGCTAGCGCGCGCAACCGGTGCCAATACCGCGCGTCGTGCGTCGCGCCGAGTACGACATACGGGCAATCCGGTCGATAGCGCGCGTTATAGCGGCCACGCCGAAAACCGAAGAGCACCGGCGCAATGCCGTTGTCGACGAATTCCTGAACGCGCTTAACGGTATTGGTCTCGGTGATGTCCGGCGTGAAAAAAATCAGGACCCGGTTGTCGGTCGAGTGCAACACTGCCCCGGTCTCCGTGCGGCGCCGCTGCCCTGACTGGTCAGCTAAAAATTATTGCCCGTGCGGCGCTCGCTCAAATGTGACCATTCTGTGTTACCCACGACATCGCCATTTTTAGCATGCACAAGCGCCACACGTTGATCACTGGCGACGCGGAGTGCGGCGATGTTTCCCTCAAACGCCGGTTCGGACCGGGGACGGAAAGACAGACGCCAGGTGCCGACGGTTCATCTTCATCCTGCTGAGATCATCCGAACCGCGCCGCCGCCGACGCGCCAGCTGCGATTCGACCGCGTCGCGATTTCGTGTGTTTTTGGCAATCCGGCCGATCGGCGGACATGGTCGGGCGCACCCTACAATCTCGGGACGGCATTGCGGCGGCTGGGCATCGAAGTGGAAACGATTCATCCGGTGATCGGCCGTGCACGGCGGCTCGCTTACGCTGCGCGGTGGCTGCTCGACGGCTACGGTCGGCTCTCGACCACCGAACAGGTGCTGCGCGCGACGCCGGCGCGCGACCATAACGCCGTCACGGTTGCCGAAGCGACCGCGCGGCTGGGCGTGAACCACGTCATTCACACCGGAACGCTCGATCTACCCGCGTTCGACCTGTTGCCGGACATCCGCCATTACCTCTACTGCGACCAAAGCTGGAACCTGTCATTGCGCCACCGGCCTGATGCCGGCCATTACACGCCGCGGGCGCTGGCGGAATATGAGCGGCTCGAGCGCGAAGCGCTGGCATCGGTCGCGCACGTTTTCACGTTCAGCGCGCAAACCCGCGACAACATCATCAAGCATTACGGCCTGCCTGCCGAGCGGGTCACCGTTGCCGGCTCGGGCATGGGCAATATCGCTCCCTATTTCGGCCCCAAGGATTTCAGCGCGGCACGGCTGCTGTTCGTTGCCAAGCACCTGTTCCGCGCCAAAGGCGGCTCATTGCTGTTGCGCGCCTTCGCCCTCGCGCGCCGCAGCCGGCCCGATCTGACCCTGACGATCGTCGGCGATCCGCGCAGCCGCAACCAGGTGCCGCGCGACCCGCACATCACCTTCCTGGGGAACGTCAGCTGGGATGCGCTGCGGCGGCTTTATGCCGACGCGACGTTGCTGACCCAACCGATGCTCAACGATCCGTGGGGCCAGGTCTATCTCGAGGCCCTGTGCTCGCGCACGCCGGTCCTGGGACTCAATCGCAATGGCCTGCCCGAGATCATCGAAGATGGCGCGCATGGGATTCTCGTCGACGAGGCGACCCCGGAGGCCGTTACGGCTGGAATTCTGAGTGCGGTCGCCGATCCAGAGCGGCTCAAGCAGATGGGTGAAAGCGGCCAACGCCACGTGATGAACGCTTATTCGTGGGACCGGGTGGCCGAGCGGATCGCTTGTATTTGAACGAGGTGCATTGAATGACCGACAAGATCGCGTTGATTACCGGTATCACCGGGCAGGACGGCGCCTATCTCGCGGAGTTCTTGCTCCGGCGCGGCTACACCGTGCACGGCATCAAGCGCCGGGCATCGCTGATCAACACGCATCGCGTCGACCATCTCTATCGCGATTTGCACGAAGGCGATGGACGCTTCGTCCTGCACTACGGCGACATGACGGATTCGCTCAACCTGCTGCGCGTTCTGGAGGAAGCCCGGCCGACCGAAATCTACAATCTCGCCGCGCAGAGCCACGTTCAGGTGAGCTTCGAGACGCCGGAATACACGGCGAATACCGACGCGCTCGGCACGCTTCGCGTGCTGGAGGCCATCCGCATCCTGAAGATGGTCGACCGGGTGCGGTTCTACCAGGCTTCGACGTCGGAGTTGTTCGGCAAGGTGATGGAGACGCCGCAACGCGAGGCGACGCCGTTCTATCCGCGCAGCCCATATGCGGTGGCCAAGCTTTACGCCTATTGGATCACGGTCAATTACCGCGAGGCTTATGGCCTGCACGCGTCGAACGGCATCTTGTTCAACCATGAATCGCCGGTCCGCGGCGAAACCTTCGTCACCCGCAAGATCAGCCGCGCCGTCGCCGCGATCGAGCGCGGCGTGCAAAAGCGGCTCTATCTCGGCAACATCGACGCGAAGCGCGATTGGGGCCACGCCCGCGACTATGTCGAAGGCATGTGGCTCATTCTCCAACAGGAGAAACCCGACGACTATGTGCTCGCCACCGGCGAGACACATACGGTGCGCGAATTCGTCGAGCGGGCATTCCGCTGCATCGGCCGAACGATCGTCTGGTCTGGAACGGGCGCCGACGAGCGTGGCCTGTGTGACCGCAGCGGCGAGTGCCTGGTCGCGATCGATCCGCACTACTACCGCCCGACCGAGGTCGATCTGCTGCTCGGCAATCCGGAGAAGGCCCGGCAGCGGCTCGGCTGGCGCCATAAGACCAGCTTCGAGCAGCTGGTCGCCGAGATGGTCGAAGCCGACCGGCGGGCGCTCAAACGGGGAGACTCCGATGCCGACGAATTCGCCATACGCGCTGCAGAATAAGCGCGTCTGGGTTGCCGGCCATCGCGGCTTGGTTGGCGCTGCGCTGGTCCGGCGCCTGGCGGCGGAGCAGTGCGAGATCCTGACCGTGGGGCATGTCGACTGCGACCTGCGCCAGGCGCCGGCGGCCGAGGCCTGGATGACGGCCAACCGGCCTCAGGCCGTGTTCGTCGCCGCGGCGCGGGTCGGCGGCATCTATGCCAACGATTCGCGGCCGGCGGATTTCATCTACGACAACCTGATGATCGCGGCCAACGTGATCGAGGCGGCGCGGCGCACCGGCGTCGAGAAGCTGCTCTTTCTCGGCTCGACGTGCATTTATCCGCGCCTGGCGCCGCAGCCGATGCACGAGGATTCGCTGCTGACCGGCCCGCTCGAGCCGACCAACCAATGGTACGCGGTCGCCAAGATCGCCGGCATCAAGCTGGCCCAGGCCTATCGCCGCCAGCACGGCTGCGACTTTATATCGGCGATGCCGACCAATCTTTACGGCACCGGCGACAATTTCGACCTGCGTTCGAGCCACGTCCTGCCGGCGCTGATCGCCAAAGCGTACGACGCCGTGGAGCACGACGCGCCGACGGTCGAAATCTGGGGCAGCGGCCGTCCCCTGCGCGAATTCCTGCACGCCGACGACTGCGCCGACGCCCTCGTACATTTGATGAAAAATTATTCCGGCGAAGACATCGTCAATGTCGGCAGCGGCCAGGAAGTCAGCATCGCCGACCTGGCATATCTGGTTTGCCGCGTCGCCGAGTTCCACGGCCGTCTGGTTTTCGACACGGGCAAGCCCGACGGCACGCCCCGCAAACGGGTCGACATCGGTCGGCTGACGGCCCTCGGCTGGCAGCCGCATATCACGCTCGAAGACGGCGTCCGGGAAACTTATCGCTGGTATGCCGAGCACCGTCGATCGGTGCGCAGGCAACAGCTTGAAGCCGTCTGACGCCGCCAAGGCGCTCGCCACCGACCATCTGTTGACCGACCTGCGCGGCCGGTCAGTGCGCGGCGGCGCCGTCACCTTCGGTGCACAGGCGGGCAAGGTGATCTTGCAGCTTGCCACCGTCGTCGTCCTGGTCCGGATGCTGCCGCCGGGCGCTTTCGGTCTCATCGCCATGGTCGCCGCGCTGTCGGCGGTGCTGGAATTCGTCAAGGAGCTCGGCCTGTCTGCGGCGACGATCCGCGAGACCGGCGTCACCCATGCCCAGGTATCGGCGCTGTTCTGGATCAACGCCGCCGCCGGCGCGTCGATCGCGGTTGTGCTTTTCCTCGCGGCGCCCCTGATTGCCGATTTTTATCACCGGCCGGAAGTGACGTCGGTGACGCGCTGGCTGGCGCTGAGTTTCCTGATGAGTGGCCTGACGGTGCAGCACTGGGCGCTCTTGCGCCGCCAGATGCGCTTCACGGCAACGATCTGCGTCGATATCGGCGGCGACCTCGCCGGCTTGATCGCTGCCGTTCTCCTGGCGTCGTCGGGTGCCGGTTATTGGGCCCTCGTGGTCCAACGCCTGGTCGTACCCGCGGTCGCATTGATCGGCAGCTGGTCGCTGTGCCGCTGGCGGCCCGCGTGGCCGCGGCGCGCGGCTGGCGTGCGCGAACTCTTCGCCTTCGGCCTGTCGGTAACCGGCGTCAACATAACGGCAGCGGTCAGCCGCAGCATCGACCAGATCCTGATCGGCTGGGCCTGGGGCGCCGACGTGCTCGGCCTTTACGAGCGCGCGTCGAAACTTCTGTTGACGCCGGTCAACAATCTGGCGGTACCGGTATACGCCGTCGGCTTGCCGACGCTGAGCCGCATTGCGCATCAAGACGCGCGCTATCGCCGCGCGTTTAACGAGCTGTTCGAAAACTTGGCCATGGTCGTGCTGCCCAGTGCGGCGTTGCTGGCTGCGACCGCCGATTGGGCCGTTCGGATCCTGTTCGGTGTGCGCTGGTCCGCCGCGGCGCCGTTGGTCGCCTGGTTCGCGGCCTCGGCGGCGTTCCTGCCGCTGATACAGACTGCGGGCCTGCTCTATCTCAGCCAGAACCGGCCATACGAGATGGTGCGCGCCGGGTTGGTGGATCTGGCACTTTGCGTACTGGCGGTCGCGGCCGGATTGCACGCCGGCGCAGTTGCCGTGGCGGGGGCGCTGGCGATCGTCGGCCTCGGCCTGCGCTTGCCGATCGGGCTGTGGCTGGCGACGCGACACGGTCCGGTGCGCCTCGGCGATTTGTCGGCAGCGCTGGTGCCCGCGCTAACGGCCGCGCTGGCGACCGGCGCCGCGGTCGTGGCGCTACGCCGGTTTGTCCTGCGGGCCACCACCCCAGCCTTGCCGGGTGCGCTGCTGGCGATCCTGGCTGCCGCGGCCGCGGCCGCTGCGATTTATGCGATCCTGCCGCGCTCGCGCCGCGCATTGCATGGCTTGGGCCGCTTGGTGCACGAGTTGCGCCGACAGCAGCCGGCGCTCAAAACCTAAGCGGCACCAACCGGTGCACCATCATCGTCGTCTTTGGGCGCGCCGTTCTTGATGCGCAGCCGGCCATTGCGATCGACCCAAAGGCGATAGTCGCCAAGCTGCGGCAGATTGCGGCTTTGCCAATGTGCGCCGAAGCGCACACCGCCGTCGGGACCGCCGACCTCAAGCGCGTCGAAGTTGTTGTCGTACTGCACGGCGCCCGCGCAACCGATCAGCGTCGCACGACCGGCTTGCGAGCCGCCGATCCGCGCCAGCCCGGCGCCCGCCGCTTTGCTGCCGCCGCTGCCGGTGCAACCCATCATATTCAGCCGACCGGCAACGAACGCCTGAATCAAGCCGGTTTGATGAAACACCGAATAAGCCGTGCAACCGACCAGCGTACCGAAATTGTTGAGACGGATGCCGTAACCGCCCCCGGCGAAATCCGCGGCGGCGGCGTGATTGTTTTCAAAGCCGCAATTCGACAACAGCGTGCAACCATTGCCGGCGAGCAGGCCGAATTGGTTGTTGAGCAGAAAGTAGCAGCCGTGGAAGGCGACATCATAACAGTTGCGGGCCAACGCCACGCCGTGCTCGCCGTTCTGACCGAAGACGCAACCAAACACATGCAGGGCCGAGAGAATGCCGCCATGAGTGCCGTGCGCGAACGTCGCACCGCAGCCTTTGTTGCTGCGGAGATAGGTATTGACGATCTGACCTTCGAACACGTTGCCAACCAACCGCACGCCGTCGCCACCGCAGCCCTGCACGTTCACGTCGCGCAAACAGAAATTGTAGAAATAAACGCCGCCGCCGTCGCATTCGACGTATATGCCGTGGCGCTCGCGGCCCTTGCCGAGAATGTCGAGACCCTCGATCACCAGGAAACGGACGGTGGCGCGGCACAACAGCTCGAGTACGTTGCCGCCGTCGGCAATCTCGGAATCGAGGCGCGCGCCATGGCCGATGATGCCGCTCCGCCGGCCGAGATTGCCGGTGCTGCCCGGATCGAAGGCGATGCGGAGCGTGCGCGTCACGCGATAGGTGCCGGGCGGCAGCATCAATACCGTGCCGCCAGCGGCGAACGTGCGGTCGAGCGCCTTTTGCAGAGCGGCCGTATCGTCGGCGCGGCCGTCGCCGACGGCACCGAAATCGGCCGCATTCAGCACCCGGCTGGGCGGCGCGGCCGCGGCCGGGTGCGTTGCCGCGGCAAGCCCCAATGCCGCGCCGGTTCCGAGCAAGGCGCGGCGGCCGAATTCCATCTCAGGCTCCATGGTGGCGCCATTGCGGTTGCGGCAGCAACGGCGCCCGTCGCCGGCGTTTGTCCGATCGTAGGTAGGGACGCGGATAGGGAAACCTCGGGACCAGCGCCGCGCGCACCCAGTCGCGATCGGCAAGGATCGCGCATGCGCCGCTCAGCAGCAGAACCGTCCAGGTTTTCGGCCCGACATAGGCGCCCGACGCCTGCCCAAGCACCGCCCACACCATCCAACAGAACGGCACGCTGGGCACGCGCAACATTTTGAGCCACAGGGTGAGTCCGAGCAGGACGATCACGCCCCAGACGAACCCAAGATAGATCCAGTGCAGCCAAAAATAGTTGGTCAGCACGCTGGCGGTGTCGGAAATGTCCCATGCCGAGGAAAACGCCGCCGAGCGCATGTAAACGTTGGCGACCTCGTTGGCGATGAACGTCTCACCCGTCAGACCGGCGCCGGCGAAGGGGTAATGCAACATGACATTGCGCGCGACCAGCGCCGGACCGGTGACGCGATAGAAGAAGCTGGCGTCTTGGCCTTGGGCGATGTCGCGCATGCGTGCCGAGAAAACTGAATGGCCGAGAATATAGAATGCGAAGAGTGCGACAGCCGCGAAGACCAAGACCAAGATCATACGAACGAACGCCGGCGACCACGATCGAGCGCGCAAAAGCTGATAAGGAACCAGCAGCGGAATCATCAGCAGCAACGTCGGACCGGGCATGACGACGATGCCTAATGACATCAGAATCAGATACTTAAGCGGTGCAAAGCGCGTTCGTGTCGTCATCAGCCAGGCGAAGGTGAACAGCGTGTAGGCGAAGGTGACCGCCGATGGTTCGCTGGTGAAAAGCTTGGGCCGGATGCGACCATACAGAATCTGGTCGCGCAGATCGGCGTCGTAGACATCGACCGCCTTATAGACCGCGTGGCGGAACGCGTCGCTCACCGACCGCAGGCTGGTGTAATCCTCCAGCAAGCAGCCGATCAGGATGACGAGGCAGAAGCCGAGAAACAGATGCGCGATCTGGTTCCGGTCGGCGCGCAGGACGGTGAGAAACAGCGCATAGCCGATGATCAGCGAATAAGTGACCTGAATCAGCCCGGTAAACCGCTTGCCGAGATGGGCGATGTCGGTTGCCGAAAGGATCGAGCCGACGTAGAGCAAAATGACGAAAAGCAGGGCGCCAAGTTGCGCCGGCTGGATGTCGTTACGGCGGCGCCACAACAGAAACAGGCCGGCAATACCGGACGGCGCCGACGGAAACGGAATCCGCGTGCTGATCTGGATAGTGTAGCCGGTATAGATCCCGATCATGAAGATGATCAGGAGCAACATGTCGGCGATCCCGAGACGCGAATCGGCCGGCCCGAGCCGGCCGGCGATCACAGGGCCGACACCGCCGCCAGGAAATGCCGGCCGCGGCTCGGCCAGTCGAAGGAGTCGCGACATCGTTCAAAAGCCCTGTTCTGCAAACGGTTGAGGCGTCCCAAATCGTCAATCGCGCGCCAAACGCCGAGCGCAAGCGCCTGCTGGTCCGGATAGAGCTGGATGCTATCGTTGTGCTCCAGCGGCACGCCGGCGACCGAACCCTCAAGGGCAAAGATCGGCGTCCGGTTGAAGATGTATTCCAGCACCTTCAGCTTGAAGCCGCCGCCGCTGCGCTCGGGCACGATGGCGATCCGCGCGGACTCCATGTAACGGTCGATCCGATCGACCGTTCCGGTGAAGTGCGTGGCGACCAGCGATTTCCGGATTTGGTCGAAAAACGCCGGATCGCCGCTGCCGACGATCTCGAGCTCGACGCCGTGCGCCGCGAAAATCGGGTCGGCGACCTGGATGAATTCCGCGATGTTGAGCCGCTTGGCAATCCAGTCGAAGCTACCGACGACCACGGCGCGACGCGGCAGATCGGGCGTGATTCGGCGCTCAGGAAGCGCCCGGCCGCGATAGCCGGGCGTCAGCACCTCGATCAGCTTATGCGGCCATTCGCGGCCATAGAGCGCACCGTCTTCGGGCGTGATGGCCGTGATTAGGTCTGATTCGGCCACCAGCGCATGCTCGAGCCGGGAGACTTTGCGTGCATCGAACTTCAAACCCTGCCGCTTGAGAAAGCGCGGGTGATTTTCCGCCAACCCCTGCCGCAAGCTGCTTTCGTGGTTGTGCGAAACGTAAACGATCTTTGGCCGGTCGGCGCTGCGCGACCACCGTTTCAGCACGCGCCGCAGGGCCCACCCGGCCGAAATGCCATCGAACACCACAATATCGAACGTACTGTTGGCCAGCACCTCGTCGAGCAGACGGCGCATCGTCGGCGTGGTGCACCGCTTGGCCATATTAGGCAGCGGCGAAACCAGACTCGCGCGGTGAGAAAGCGGCTCGTCATTGGCAAGACGCCAGAGCACGCGGCCGTCACGCGCGCCGTCATGGCGTCCCGACCCCGCACGCGCGAGGCCGACGACGATGACTTCGGCGCCCGCTTCGGCAACGGAGTCGATCAGTCCTCCGGAATAGAGATATTGGCCGTTATGTGCCGGCGTCGGATCTGCCAGCGTTAGCCAGAGACACCGCATGGACCCGCCGAATTGCCGTCAATACGCACGTGCATCGGTGAACCCCACCATGATGGTACGGAGGATGATCTTGAGGTCGAGCAGGATCGACCAGTGCTCGATGTAATAGAGGTCGTATTCGACGCGCCGCTGGATCTGCTCGACGGTCTGGGTTTCGCCGCGCCATCCGTTGATTTGCGCCCAGCCCGTGATGCCCGGTTTCATCCGATGTCGCGCGTCGTAGTAACGCACTGCGTCGTGGTACAGCACGCCGCCGGCTTTGGCGGAGATCGCATGCGGCCGCGGTCCGACGATCGACATCTCGCCGCGCAGCACGTTGATGAACTGCGGCAATTCGTCGAGCGTCGTCCGCCGGAGAAACGAACCGATGGGCGTCACGCGCGGATCGTTGCGCGTCGTCAGCTTCTCGGCGTTCGGATCACGCGCATGGTGATACATCGTGCGGAATTTCAGCACTTCGATGAGTTCACGATTGAACCCATAGCGCTTCTGCCGGAAGAACACCGGGCCGGCACTGTCGAGCTTGATCGCGACCGCGATCAGCGCCAGTAACGGTGCGATCAATAGCAAGATCAAAGCCGCCAGGACGCGATCTTCGGTCACCTTGGCGATCCATTTCCATTCGGTCACCGGCCTGTCGATGACGTTGAACATCGTCAGGCCGTCGATCTGGCTGACCTGGCAAGGACCGACGTCGAACGCGAACGATTCCGAGCACAGACGCACGTCGACCGGCACCAGGCGCAATTTGCTCATGGTTTCGGCCAATCGGACATCTGCCGCGGTCGGCATCGCCACGATCACCATGTCGATTCCGCCGTCGCGAATCTCGGTGATCAGCCGATCGATGTCGCCGGCGACCGTGTGGCCGCCGCAATGCGCCGCCGCATGTGCGTCACGTCGATCGCGATAGACGCCAACGATCTCGATTTCGGGGTCAGCAACGGCTGCGCAGTGATGCAGCAACCGCTCGGCAAGCCGGCCGACGCCGACGACCGCGACTCGGCGACGCATCCGTCCGGCTCGCTGCCAGATTCGGACTCGTCCCGAGAACGCTGTCCGGACTGCCGCCAAACCGGCTGAGCCGACGATGAGCCACAACAGCAGCCAGACGTGCGTGGCGAACGTGTTGAGACCGCTCATCCGCAAAGCGACAAAAAGCGCGCCGATCGTCGCCAGCCAAGCAACCAGCGCTTGCGCCAGCGCCATCATCTGCGCGCGTGCCAGATTTCCGAATCGATAACCGCCGAAAACCTGAACCAGATTGACGAACAGAACCGTGCCGACAACCGCGAGAATGCGGAACAGCTGGGCGTCGACGTTAACGTGCCGCGAAAGCCAATAGAGTGCGAACAGCCCCGCACCAAAAATAACCGCGAGATCGCCGGCGGCGACAATGGCAGCGGTGACCCGCACCGAAACCGGTGGTGACCCGGCATGGCGTGTTTTCGTTACCGCATCACTGACTGGACTGCGTGAGACGTCATCATGATGCAACGGTTCGGGTTCACCAGGCATACACACCGCTCCAAACTAAATTCGCCCCGTGGTCTTCTTCGTCTTCGTCGGTCGCTCTCGCCACGCGCAGTAGCCGCTCAAAGGGCGGTCTTATTGAAGTTGGCCATGGATTCTCGCCGCGCGCCGACGGCCAGAGGTGTGATTTTGTTGAGTGTCGTTGTGACTTTCCTAGGACCGGGCAGAGACCGAGCTCGCTTCGGCGGCGCTGCCGAAGACCAAGGCGGCGAAACGTTCCGGCGTGTTGCGGGCGACGAAGCGATGCGCCTGCTGCGGATCAATGAAGCGACCTGGTCCTTCTTGGACGATGCGGACGATGCCGGCGGCGAGCGCCTCCTGCCGGTCGGAATCGACCGCCAAGCCCAGCCGATAGCGGCGCACCAGCGGACCGATCAGGCCGAAGTCCTGGGTGAGCAGCGGCTTGCCGGCCCGCGCCGCCCACAGCAGCACGCCACTCGAGCCGACGAAGCGCTGGTAGGGCGCCAAGACAACATCGGCGCGCGCCACCAACGCACCGATTTCGCCGGTCGACAAGTGGCGATCGACGAGCGTGAGCATGAGGTCCGGTTGTAGAATCTCGAGCTGCTGGCGCAGCGTCGTGACACGATTGGCGATCGTTGAGTCGATTTTGCCGGCCAGGATGACAGTTAGGCGCGCCGCGATATGTTCGGGAATCAGCCGCAGCGATTCAAGGAGGGTCAGCGTCCCCTTGCGCTCGGTCAGATGCCCGAACAAGAGCAACGCGACACGGCCTGGCGGCAACGAGTCGGCCAAGGCATTGTCGCCGTCGGCGCCCGGCGGTAGCGGATAAACCGGATCGGGAACCGCCCGCACTTTGCTGCCGGCGCAATAGAACCGCGCCGCGTGGCGCGGGAAGAATGGGTCCAGCGTGAGCACGCTGCCGAGTGCGCGGTTGGGCAGCATCAGGCGATAGAGCGCCGCCTTGCGCAGGTCGCGTAGCCGCTCGCGGCGGCATGGGCGATACGCGCCGAGCAGCCGGTAGTGCACCGACGGCCGGAACAGGATACCGCCGATGCGCCGGCCGCTTCCGGCGCCAAGGCGGAGCGCCAGCGGCAGCGACAGCAGATCGAGTGACAGGAATTGTCCGGTCTGGGCGCCCGTGCGCGCGAGGAATCGGCGCATGCACCACCAGCGCGCGAAACCGTTGACGACCAGGGCGCGGTTCGTACACAAGCGCGCCGCCACCGGAGACAACGGCAAAATGCGAATGCCCTCCGTCGGCGCCGCATCGAGCCGGGCCGCAAGATCGCGATAGAGCGACGGCGATACGACGAACGAGACAAGCGGTGCAGGCGGCGCCCGACGCGCAAAATCGATCAGATGACAAAGCCATTCGTGCGGATGGCCGTTGCTATCCGGCTCGAAGATCAGCACGTGGCGCGGCGGCGGCCGGATGGGTTCGGCGCGTGTACGCGCCAGGGCCGCAAACCGGCCGAGGACGAGCGCTTTGGCGCACGTCCGGTTGACGAATTGTCGACCACGGTCGCCGAGCTCGGCGGCGAACACCGGATCGTCGACCAGGCGTAAAACTGCCTCGGCAAACGCGCGCGCGTCGTTCGGCGGTGTGCAGAGAAAGGCGCCGCTCGCCTCCATCATTCGCCACAGCGGGCTGCCGGGCCGGGCCGTGGCAACGAACGGTCGGCCGACCGCCATGATGTTGAAGACCTTGCTCGGCACGGCGAATACGGCGGCGTCCGGGTCCTGCGGCACCAGATGGATGTCGGCATCGGCCAAACCTTCGGCCAGCCGTTCGGCCGGCAGCAGTCCAGCGAGCCGGACGTTGGTCAAACCGGCGGCGGCAATGGAAGCGGCGACCGCGTCGCGCGTGCCGCCGTCACCGCGGAGGACGAGCGTGAGCTCGGGTCGCTCGTGCTGTAACCGTTCGGCCAGCGCGATGAGCTGGTGCAGCCCCTGCTTGCGGCCGAAATTGCCGCTGTAAAGCAACACCGGCGCGGCACGGCGCGGCTGCGGCGCCTGCAGCAGCCGCTCGGTGTCGACCCAGATCGGCATCACCTCGATCGGCACGACGACACCGTTGAGCCGCAGCTCGTCACGCATCGCCGGATCGAGGACGACGACGACATCGGTATGGTTGAGCGCTATGCGCTCGCACCAGCGCATCGCTGCAACCAACAAGCGACTCCCGACCATGCCCAGGCCCCGCGCCAAGCCCGACTGGATGTCGTGGACGACGGCGATATGCCGCCCGCCGCGCCGTGCGATCGCGCCAAGCACGACCGTGAGGATGGAGGGGCAGAGCGAAATCACGACCGGCTGGCGCGGGATGCGCCCAGTCAGCAGGGCCCAGCAGCCGACGAGCAGGAAATGCGCTTCGCCCAGAATACGCAGCGCCGCCGACGAGCGGCGGGGAATCCAATGGCGCAGGCGAACGACATCGACGCCCGCAACCGTCTCGCGCCGGGGCGGTTTGCGGCGATAGGCCGGAAACACGCTATGACCGGGATAGTGCGGCAGGCCGGCGACGACCGTCACCGAGCTGCCCGCCGCCTGGAGCCATTCCGCGAGCTCACCGCAATAGGGGCCGGAGCCGACGAGTTCCGGCCGGTAATATTGGGTGATCAACAGGATTGCGGGCGCCGCCGCCACGGCGTTACCCCAGATGGGCGAGCGACGGGCGCGCGTATTCGTAGTTGAGGTGGCTGTAAGCGAATTCGCGATATCGCTTGGCGTCGACACGCGAGACCAAGAGGCCGGGGACATCGGCGCCAGCCTCGAGCAGCTGCTTCAACCCGTCGAGTGCCACCTCGCGCCGTGTGTGGCCCCAACGCACCGTATAAAGGACCTTGTCGACCATCCGCGCCAGTTGCAGCACTTCGGCCGCGACCAGAACAGGGGCCGTATCCAGGATCACCAAGTCATAGTTCTTGCCGAAGGTTTGCAGCGCGCTGCGCATGCGCGGTGACGTGAGCAGATGCGTCGCGTTCGGCGTCCAGCCGCCTGAAACGATGAGATCGAGCCCGGACAACGGATCGTTGTAGATGACGTCGTTCAATGGCGTGCCTTCGTCCGCCAGCAGCGTCGCCAGGCCGTTCTTGTCCGAGCGCTGGAAGATGCGGTGTATCGTCGGCGCGCGCCAGTCGCAATCAATGACCAGAATACGCTTGCCGTTGCGCGCCAGCAGCCGTGCCAGCGACGCGACGATCACCGATTTTCCTTCGCCGGGCGTCGCCGACGAGATCATCACTGTTTTCGGTGCCTGCGTGGACTCGGACAGTTGCAGGCCGACATAGATCTTGCGCAGCGATTCGCTGAACGCAGAAACCGGCTTGCGCAGGACGTGGAGCGCGGGCTGGGCCATGCCCTTGAGATCCGGCACCATGGCGATCACCGGCAGCCCCGTCGCCTGCTCGAGCTCGTCGGAGCGACGGAAGGTGTGATCCGCGCTCTCGCGCAACAGCGCGGCCAGCGACCCGATCAGCAACCCACCGACGGCGCTCAGCAACAGGATCAGCGTCTTCGGCGGATAGGTCGGCGCAACCGGCGGCGCGGCCGCGGAAATCAGCTTGGCGTCCGGCGTCTCGATTTCCTCGCGGCCGATCGTCTCTTTGGCGCGCGCCAGCATAGCCTCGAGCAGATTCTGATTGACGGTCGCGTCGCGTTCCAGCGCCTCGAGATGGATCGCCTTTTCGTTGACGCCGCCCATCTGCTTTTCGGTGCTGTGGAAGTTATTGGTCATCGCGGCATAGCGTGCATCCGCCGCGCGCGCCGTCCGCTTCAGGCCGTCGATGATCCGGCTGGTTTCGGTGTTGATCTTGCGGTTGATGTCGGCGACTTGATTCTTCGCCTGCATCACTGCTGGATAGCGCGGGCCGTAATTGGCGCTCACTTGGGCCAAGGTCTGGGCAGCCTGCGCCTGCTGTGCTTTCAAGGTCTGGATCAACGACGAATCGAGTACCGCAGGAACGGTCGCGTCGTTGACCACGCCATGCTGCATTGCGATCGCTTCGTTAACTTGCGCATCGGCCGTCGCTTTTTCGGTCTGCGCCTGAACCAGCTGGGTGTTGATTTCGGTCAGCTGTTGCGTCGTCACATTGGCGTTGGTCATGCCCTCGTAGAGGCCGTTCTGGCGGCGATAATCCGCCGCCGCCTGCTCCGAGGTCTCGACCTGCTGGCGCAACTCCGCGATACGCGCCTTGAGGTACTGCATGACGCGGTCGCTCGACTTGATCTTGCTCGAGCGCTGCTGGCTCAAATACGTGGTCGCAAACGTATTGGCGATGCTGGCCGCAAGCGCCGAGTTGGTCGACTCGGCATCGATCGTCAGCACGTGCGAACGGCCTTCGACGGTCACCGTCACGCGCGACAACAGCTTGTCGACCACCCGGTCCATGGTTGGGTTATCGGGCGGGATAACCGGCAGCGCCGATGCGGCAATCGCGGTCGCGTCGTCCGGATCCGGCGTCGCCGCGACGTCCGTCGAATCGGGCGTCGACGACTGAGCGACGGTCGACGCCGGCGGCGTCGGTGCCGCATTCAGCAGCCCGCCGAACTGCAACAGACGATGCAGTAAGCTAGGCTTCTTCGGCACGACGGCGAATTCGGGATTTTTGTCGAGATGCAGCCGCTGGATCACGCCGCGGGCAAGATCGCGCGACGCCATCGCGAGGCGCTCGTTTTCGACTTTCTCCGTATCGGCATCGCCGCCGCCGGCGCGCAAGTCGCTGCTAAGGACCGGCGTCGCGGGAACGCCGATCTGGACTTGTGCTTCGCCAACATAGAGCGACGGCAGGTGCCACAATACGACCGCGGCAATGGCGACGAACCCCGCCATGAACGCCAGCACCAAGAGCCGGTGCCGCCAGATGCGATGAATCGTGTCCAGCAGATCCTGTTGCGGCGGGCCGGCGGCCGGCGCAGCAACGTACTGCAGCGGCGCGCGCTCATAAAGGTCACGCCGCGACGCCGGTTGGCGCGGGTGCAACGGTTCGAGGAATGACATCAGAAGAATCGCTCGGGAATCGTTATGACGTCGCCGGGACGGACCGGCGTGTCTCTGCTTGCGTTGATTTCCTGGTGCTGCCCGTGCTCACTGCGATCGATTTGGAAACTGTTGTCCTTGGCGCGGTAAGTGAAACCGCCGGCGAAGGCGACCGCCTGGCTCACCGTCATGCCGCTCACATAGGGATAGGCGCCCGCCTTGTTCACTTCGCCCAAGATGTAGAACGGTCGGTAGTTCAGAACCTCGACGCTGACGCTCGGATTGCGGATGTAATCCGGACTCAGCTTATGAACGATCTCTTGCTGCAATTCCCCGGCGGTCATGCCGCCAGCATGGATGCGGCCAACGAGCGGAAATTGGAGCATCCCTTGACCGTCGACTTGATAGGTATTGGTCAAGTCCGGCTGACCGAACACGGTGATGCGAATCTGATCGCCGTTGCCGAGTTGATACCCTGGATCGTTCGGGACCGACGGCGAATTCTGCGTCGGCGACGCCAGACTTTGCTGCTGTTGTGGCGGCAGCGTTGAATTGTAACTCGGCAGCGCCGGATTCGACTGCGCCGAAGCCGGCAGCGAAAACGCGATCGCGACGGCAAAGCTCAATGCCGCGATCGATGCAATCCCGCCCGTCAAACGCCGCATGGCATTACTCCATCGACCGTTCCGCTGGCCCGTCGAACGAACGCAGCGTTACGCAAGATTTTGCGGATTTTGTGGCCCGACATGCCTGGTCGGTTGTGATCAAACCGGGTCCGGTCTTGTGCCATAACGGTGACAGAAACGGTGACCGCTACGGAACGCCGCGCGCGCTCGCGGGGCGTCGTCAGTTTCGCGTCGTGTCGGTCGACGGTTCGTCCGCTGCGGCCGCGGCGCAGTCGCGCTCGTGTACCGCTTCGACCAAGGCGACAAGGCGATCGACCGCGGCTTCGATCAGTTCGAGCGCCCGTCGCGCGCGCGCATTCTCCAGCGGCACCGCGCGGCGCAACGGCTCGATCGACGAGCGGATCGTCGCCAACGACCCCTTGAAAGCGTGCGCCATCTCATCGGCGGCGGCACGCTTGTCCTGCGGCGGCTGACCGTCAGGCAGGTTGGGCCGGCGCGGTGCGCCACCGGTATCCGAAGGCCGGAAAGTTCTCGATCTCGGAGAATTCGCCATCGAGCGCCCGGAATTTGTTGCGGATGCGTTTGATCGACGAGCGGACATTCGTACGGTAGCCCTCGTCGCCGTTGCCGGCCACGAATCCCGCATGATGGACGCAATCATAGATCGAGCGGTAGGTCACGTGCTCGCCGGCATGCGCCACCATCAGGTGAACGATGTTGAATTCCGTCACCGTCAGATTGACGTCCCGGTTGTCCCAGAACGCGCGATTGACGTCCGGCCGCAGCGTCAATTTTCCGCAGGTGAGCGCCGATTTTGCGGGCGTCTCGCGGGC
The DNA here is from genome assembly GCA_035934995.1 of Allostellaceae bacterium. Taxonomy (GTDB): domain Bacteria; phylum Pseudomonadota; class Alphaproteobacteria; order ATCC43930; family CGMCC-115725; genus REEB95. The sequence goes on along the minus strand of DASYXI010000041.1, from coordinate 62,299 downwards.
GCGTCGGTGCGAATCCAGGATCAGGCGGATGCGTTTGGCAAGAATCGGAACGCCACGCGCTTTGTCGACGAAATCGAGCGCACCGCGATCGAGCGCCGCGTTCTCGTAAGCGGTCGCCGGCATGCCGGTGAGAAACACCACCGGCAACCGGATGCCGCGATCGTGCAGCTTGGGCAGCAGGTCGATGCCGAGTCCGCCCGGCAGCTTCCAGTCGAGCACGATGATGTCGGCGTCGTTGTTCTGGGCGAAGTACTCGAGCATCTCGTCGCCGGCGGCGAACGCCAACACCTCGAAGGCGAGTTCCGTAAGCTCCGCCGATGCGGCTTCACGATAGTCGGCGTCGTCGTCGACCAGCACCAACTTGGTGCGGCCGGCGGACGCCGGCTCGACCTGATTCGGTTGATTCGATTCGTTCGCCATGATCGCGACATTCGTGTTCGACCAGGCGGCTTCTTTCTGCAGCGTCGTCATCGCTATTCACCTCACACAAAAATTGGTCCGACACACGTGCGTTCTGGTTGACGTGTGGACATCGAGAGCGAGATCGACCGCGTTGTCCCCTCCTCCGGCGTAGGCAAAATGGCATCCGATCCGATGCGGCGCCCCAAGAGACGCCCCGACGCGCGGTTCGCGACGGCAACTGTTGATGAATCTAAGCTGCCAAATGGGGCACAAATTTGACGCGGGTACCCTTAAATCGCGGGATTTCCCGTGGTCTGAACCACGGAATAGTCACAAAGGAGCGGTCGTCAATGCGCGGCTATTACCACCCCGCCGCCACGATCAGGCGCGACACGACGCCCCAATCGTCCGATATGAATGACCAACCGGCAAAGGCGATTACAGCCGCAGCCACGCAACACGCCGCCGCGCGGGCGATGCGCCCACGCGTCAGACGGAAGGTGAGTTGGACCGCGAGGTAGCCCAGCGCCGGCGAACTTGGTTTCGGTGGGCGCTTGAGCGCCCGCAACATGCGGTTTTGCCGGGAATAGGCGGCGGCGTCGGCGGCTAGGGCCGGGTGCTGCGCGAGAAACGCCTGTACCCGCTTGCGTCGCACGGCATCGAGCGCGTTGTCGACGAACGCATGCAGATCATAGTCGCTGATCGTCGATGCCGGCGGCAGCTCGGGCTGGTGCGTGTCGTGATACGGCCACCAACGGAGCGCCGCGAGCCGCCAGCGCGTGCGGCGCCGATGCGGCAGAACGATGACATTGCTGGAGCGGTTCTCTGCCACGGATTTACCCCGCGCGTAATTGACGCCACGACACAATGATACGGACGGCCGGTTGGCGATTTTATTCCAGGCGTCCGAAAAGCATGTCTCCGACTTTGGAATAAAGGCGATAGCCGGCCGTCTTAAGCCGATGGACACATCTCTGCACATTTCGGAGCACAGCGACACATGACGAAATCCATTGTCCGCCGCGCGGTGATCCCCGTGGGCGCGCTCGATACGCGGTTTCTTCCCGCGGCCAAGGCGGTCCCCAAGGAAATGCTACCGCTGGTTGATCGGCCGCTGATCCAATATGCGGTCGAAGAAGCCCGCGCTGCGGGCATCGACGAGATCGTCATCGTCACCGGCCGCGGCAAAGGAACGATTGAGGATCATTTCGACTGTGCGACCGAACTCGAAGACACGCTCCGCCGGGCCGGCAAGGACGGCGCACTTGCGGCGATCGAGTCGAGCGACTTCGGGTCGGGAACCATTGCCTATATAAGGCAGCTGGAGCCGCTGGGCGTGGCGCATGCCCTGTGGTGCGCGCGACACGTCGTTGGCGACGGGCCGTTTGCGCTGGTCATGCCGGACGAGGTCATTCAGACAAGAACGCCGTGCCTCGCGCAGATGATCGGGGCCTACGCGCAGGTTGGCGGCAATCTCGTCGCCGTGACACCGGCCGCACGCAGTCGCACGGCGCGTCACGGCGTGATCGCCGCTCGACGCCGCGACGATCGGCTGCTCGCAGCCGCTGGCGTCGACGATTGGCCGGGAGCCGGACGATGGGCGATCGCCGGCCGATGCATCTTCGAACCCACGATCCTTGACTGTCTCGGCACCGCCGGCGACCGGCCATTCGCGGATGTGATCGCCCGCTGCGTGGATAACCGGACGTTGCATGCCTACGCCTTTGCCGGCCGGTATTTCGATTGCAGTGATGCGCTCGGCCTTTTCGAGGCCAACCTCGCGCATATCTTGGCGCGCGCCGATCTAGCCCCGTCGGCGCGTAATTTGTTGAGCCGTTATGCCCGCCTTGCCAGCGCCAATAACCGACTGCGCCTGGTCGAGCCGACCGCTCGACAGGCGTCTTGATGACCAACGGGCAACCCTATCGCGCCGTTGGCGCGGTCGCGCGAGGGCGCGTGCGTCCCGAGCGTCTGCCGTCGCTGACGTCCGCGCAGGCGATCGGCGCACGTGCCGTCAATCCGGCCATTCTCCGCGACGAGGATATACGCGGAATCGTCGGTCAGACACTCGACGCCACCGACGCCGCCGCGCTGGGCGCCGCCTTCGGAACGCTTGTCGCCGAACGCGGCGGACGGACCACAGTCCTGGGATTCGACGGTCGGGTGACGTCGCGCGCGCTCGCTGTCGCTTTCGCGCGCGGTATGATTACGGCCGGAATGCAGGTCGCGCGCGTCGGCCTCGGCCCGACGCCGATGCTGCAATTTGCGCGCATACAGCTACGCGCCGACGCGGCGGTGATGGTGACCGGATCGCATGATCCGGCCGAATACAATGGATTCAAACTGAGCGTGCGCGGTCGATCGTTGACGCAAGCCGAGATTCGTCAGCTCGGCGACGTCGCCGCGCGCGGCGCGTTCGCATCGGGCGACGGGCTGATGCTCAACCGGCCGATGCTCGATGCCTATGTCGAGCGGCTGAGCGAAGCGCTTATGCTTGAACATCCGCTCGCCGTGGCGTGGGACGCAAGCAATGGCACCGTCGGTGCGGTCTTGACCAAGCTGTGCACCCGCCTTCCCGGGCGCCATGTTCTGTTGAACGAGATGGTCGACGGCACCTTTCCCGACCATCGACCGGATCCGACGCGGCCCGACGCGCTCGAACGATTGCGCAAGATCGTCGTCGCCGAGGAATGCGATATCGGCGTCGCCTTCGACGGTGACGGCGACCGTCTTGGTGTCGTCGACGGCGAAGGGCGTATTCTTCGTATCGACCAGACGCTGCTGCTGCTGGCGCGCGACGTTCTTCAGGCCCATCCGGGCGCGGCGATCGTTGGCGACGTTGGCGCGAGCCAGACCTTCTTCGACGAGATTGCCCGGCTCGGCGGCGTGCCAGTGATGACACGCGCGGGCCGTAGCGCGATCGAGGTCAAGGTCGCGGAAACTGGCGCGCTCCTGGCGGGCGAAGCCAATGGGCATGTCTTTTTCGGCGATCAGGACGGCCAATATGACGACGCGCTCTATGCGGCCGTGCGACTCATGAATGTGGTGTCGCGCGCCGATTGCAGCCTCGCGGCATTGCGAGACGGCCTGCCCCAGATGTTCGACATTCCCGAGCTGGCTCTGTTGTGCGCCGATGACCGCAAAAATGCGGTGATTGATGAGATCGGCGCGCGGCTGACCGCGGCCGGGGCCGAAATCACCGCCATAGACGGCGTCCGGTTCAAAGCTGACGAAGGCTGGTGGCTATTGCGCGCGTCGCGCCACCGCGCCGCCTTGCTCGCCCGTTGCGAAGGCACAACCGAAGCTGGCCTTGTGCGGATGAAACAGGCGCTCCGCCAGGAACTCGAACGCAGCCGCGTGGCAGCCGGCGCTCTCGAAGACATCTCCGAAAGTTAGCTTGCGGCTGGCCGCCGAGCGGCCCGGCGACGGTCGCACTTCAGACGACGCGCAGATGACTGCGCCGCACCGGCGTCGGCAGCGCCGGCAGGCGCTTCTTGCCATCGGTGAGATGGCGAAGCGTTGCGCGGCCGCGCGACAAGCGCGACATGACCGTGCCGACCGGTATATCCAGAGCCTCGGCGGTCTGCTGATAGCTCATGCCCTCGAGCCCGACCATCAGCACGACTTCACGCTGTTCGTGCGGAAGGTACGACAATGCGCGTTCGAGGTCCTTGGTCTCCACTGCTACCATCTGTGCCTCCGTGCATGAATCGCCGGCGTGAACAGCAAGCTGCAACTCGATATAGCTTTGCTGCCGCCGCCGGCTTGCGAGCCAGTCGACATAGACGTTGTGCATAATGGCGAATAGATAGGCGCGCGGATCACGGATCCGCGTCCACAGCCGCGTTCCTGCAATCGCACGCACAAGACATTCCTGGACAAGTTCGTCGGCGTCGCCGGCGCGTCCGGCCAACGTGCGCGCGTAGCGACGCAAATCGGTGATGTGCTGCCGGATCGATCGCTCGAGAGTCGCGTTCATCCGCTGATGTCCATTCCGAATGGCACAAATACCGCGTGCAGCGCGGCTCAACTCGTGACAAAACCGCGCTGCACGCCGCATCAACGCGCGTCCGAAATCCGCCACAATTGGCCGCTCGGATCGCACCCATGGCCGATGGCGAGGAACCGTTGGTAATCGCCCCCAGCACGACCGCCACGCCGCAACCGCCGCTGCTGGCGCGCGGCGACGCGTTGTTCACCGATTTCGACGGCACCCTAGTGGAGATCGCCGGTGCACCCGACCGCATCGCGGTCGCGTCGGACCTGCCTGCGTTGCTGCAACGCATCGCCACCAGACTTGATGGTGCAGTCGCGGTGATCAGCGGCCGTCCGCTCGCCGATCTCACGCGCCGGCTTGCCGGCTACACCGGCGCCGCGGCGGGCAATCACGGCCTGGAACGCCGCAGCGCCAGCGGCGTCATTCACCGGCCCCGCGCCGACCCGACGCTCGAACTCGTCTGGCCGGTGATTCGTCAATTTGCGGCCCTGACACCGGGCGTAACCATCGAAGACAAAAGCCTGGCCATCGCCATCCACTATCGCGACCGGCCCGAGCTTGCCGACACCTGCCGGCGCGTCGCCGAACGGGCCGTGCTGCTCTCCGAAAATCAGCTGATTATGCTGACCGGCAAGATGGTGGTTGAGTTGCGCCCGCGCGGCACCGACAAGGGTCACGCTGTGGAGACATACCTCGCCGAGCCCGAATTCCGCGGCAAGCGGCCGGTCTTCGTCGGCGACGATTGGACGGACGAAGCGGGGTTCGCAGTCGCCAATCGGTTGGATGGAATCGCAATCCATGTTGGCGGCGGTGAGAGCATCGCGCGCTATCGGCTCGACAGCGTCGCCGGCGTAATCCGCTGGCTCGACGCCTTCCTCGCCGCGACCTAGGCGGCGCGCTGACCGAGACGGGTCATTTCGCGCATGAGCAGATCACGGTAGGGGCCGTCGCGGCGCGACAAATCGTGCGGCGTGCCGTCTTGGAGGACGCGACCTTTGTCGAGTACGACGATACGATCGAACCCGCGCAGCGTCGCGAGACGATGAGCAATGGCGATCACGGTGCGGCCGCGCATCAACCGATCGAGTGCCGTGCGCACGATTTCCTCCGACTCCGGATCGAGCGATGATGTCGCCTCGTCGAGCAGCAGGATGGGCGAATCCTTGAGCAAGGCGCGCGCGATGGCAATGCGCTGGCGTTGACCACCGGACAGCATGACGCCGCGTTCGCCGACGAGCGTATCGATGCTTTGCGGCAAGGCCGAGATAAAATCGTCACACAACGCGGCGCGTGCCGCGGCAGCGACATCGGCGTCGCTCGCGTCCGGCCGGCCGTACCGGATGTTCTCGAGGACAGAGCGGTGCAGCATCGACAGATCTTGCGGTACGTAGGCGATGGCGTCGCGCAAGCTGTCTTCTTTCAACCGGGCAATATCTTGGCCGTCGATCATGATGCGGCCGCCCTGCACGGCATGGAAGCGCTGGAGCAGCATGAAGATCGTCGACTTGCCGCCGCCAGATGCGCCAACCAGGCCGGTGCGGCGGCCGGCAGCGAAGCGGAGATTAAAATCGCGGAATACCGTGCGTCCGCCCGAATACGCGAACGACACGCGATCGAAGACGACACCGTGACCGACCGGACGGAAGACGGCGGCCTCCGGATGGTCGGTCAGCGCATGTGGCACCAATAGCGTCTCGATCGCTTCGCTCAGACGGGCCATGTGCTGCGTCACGTCGACGAGCGCGACGGCAAGGTCGCGGGTGGCGTGCAGAATGGTGAAGCCGAGAGTGCAGACGAGAACGACGTCGCCGGTGGTCGCCGCGCCGTGTTGCCACATCAGCAGCGCCCAACCGAGCAGAACGAGGGTCAGAATGATGGTGATGACGGCATGGATGAGCCGGAGCTTTTCGAGATAGAACAGACTTTTGCGGCGCGCCGTCATTTCCTGTCCGACCGCAGCCTCGAATCGCCGGTGCTCGCGCGCGAGCCCGCCGAACGCGCGCACCAATTGCATGTTGCCGATGACGTCGACCATCTCGCCATCGACACGCGCCGCTTTATCGGCAAAGCCGCGGTGCAACGGCGTGCCAGCGGCCGCCAGGCGGAACAAGATGACGACGAGCAGGGCAGCGACCGCTGCAATGGTTGCCGTCATCACCGGGCTGACCAACGCGAGGTAGCCGATCGCGCCCAGGGTGGCGAGGCATGGTGGCAACACGTTCCACATGAACATGTTTTCGACCGTAAAGACCGCATTCGACGTTGCGGTGATGCGGCCGCTCAACATGCCGGGTAGCCGCTCATTGAAGAAGTGCGGAGCGTGGCCAGTAAGGTGACGAAACAGGTCGCTGCGAATGTCGCCGGTGACGGCGACGAATGTCCGACTGGCGATGAAGCCGCCGACGCGCCACAGCAGATTGTCGGCGGCGATCAGCGCGACCAACAACGCGAATGCTTGCCAGAGGTGCGCCGCCGCCGGGCCTGACGCCAAAGTGTCGACGAGAAACTTGACGCCGTATTGCTGGCTGACTGAACAACTGACGGCCACCAGCACGGACAGGAAAATCGCGATATGCCCAATAGGACGCCGGGCGACGTAGCGCCAAAAGAAAGCCAGCGGACGGGAAGCATAGGTGGTGATCGGGTTCATTGGCAGGAAACGTAGATGATGATCGTGTTCAAATGATGGGCGATCGCGATTGCAACTGCTGTGACAAATCCGCGTTTTTGGCCGATGCCCGAAATACGCCGTTTTCGGTAGCGACATTACTGCCGACACAAAACGAGAAGAGTTACGGCGCCCGCCTGCTTTGCTCTTCCGCATTCGTAGCGAATTTGAACGGAGGTTTCCCGATGCGTATTGCTCAGATCGCGCCACTGACGGAGGCGATCCCGCCGAAATTCTATGGGGGGACCGAACGCGTCGTCTCGTGGCTGACCGAGGAGCTCGTGGCGCTCGGGCACGACGTGACGCTGTTCGCCAGCGGCGATTCCGTGACGGCGGCCAAGCTCGAACCGATGTCGCAGCGGGCTTTACGGCTCGACAGCTCGATACGCGATCCGATCGGGTTGCACATGGTCATGCTGGAGCGGGTTCGGCGGCGCGCGGCCGAGTTTGATTTGCTCCATTTCCATCTGGACTATTTCCCGTTTTCCCTTTTTTCGCGGCAAGCGACTCCGTTCGTCACAACGCTGCATGGGCGGCTCGATCTGAACGAGCATCAGGCGGTTTTCGAGACGTTCAGTGACGTTCCCGTGGTGTCGATTTCGGATGCGCAACGGCAGCCGGTGCCGAGCGCGAATTGGGTGCGGACCGTGCAACACGGATTGCCGGAAGGTCTGCTGACGCCGCTTCCGATCGAGCCGGAATATCTGGCGGTACTCGGCCGAATTTCGCCGGAAAAGGGTGTCGACCGTGCCGTCCGCATCGCGGCGCTGGCGAAAACGCCCTTGCGGGTCGCGGCGAAAGTGGACCGCGTTGACCGCGACTATTTCGCGCGTGAGATCAAACCGCTTTTCGCTCGGCCCGGCGTCGAATTCATCGGCGAGATCGGTGACGGCGAAAAATCCGAGTTCCTCAGCGGCGCGAAGGCGTTGCTGATGCCGATCGACTGGCCGGAACCGTTCGGCCTGGTGATGATTGAGGCGATGGCGTGCGGCACGCCCGTGATCGCCTATGACAGTGGTTCGGTGTCCGAAATCGTCGAAGACGGCGTGACGGGCTTCATCGTCGCCGATGAAGAGGCGGCCGCGGCGGCCGTGCATAAAATCGACCGCCTGCCGCGCGACAAGATCCGCCGCCGTTTCGAAGAGCGCTTCACTGCGCGCCGCATGGCCTGCGATTACGAAGCTATCTACAACCTGATGGTCACCACCGCGAAGCCGCGGCTGCGTGTCGTTGGCTGAAGGCCGCAACGGCATGAATCGCCCGAATCCGGTCACACGGCGTGATCAATCTGTGCGGCATCATTTCGCCCTTTGGTTGCCTAAGAGCCGGGTTATATCGAGCCTAGACGCGTAGAGCGCGCCCTGGCCGCCCTGCCGATCCTCCCCCCACCGGCAGTTCGGCTAGCGCGCTCTGCGCGCCGCCTTTTTCAGCGTCCGGAAATCTTCCGTGCACCGCCCGTGGAGGTAATCCAATGATGAAGACGAATCACCGCTTGACCAAGTTCACCATCGCCGGCGCAACAGCGTTGGCCACGATCCTCTTCCTGCCAAGCTTCTCGTCGCACGGCAGCGCCGTTGGCGTGACACCCTGTTTCGCTCAGAGCGGCAGCGGGGCCGGCGTCAATGCCGGCGTCGGCGTCAACGGCGCAGGCGTATCCACGGGTGCGAAGGCCGGGGTCAACGGCAACGTCTCTGGTGATCCAGGTCTTACCGGCAATACCAGCGGCGACGCCGGGCTGAAAGGCAATACCAACGGCGACCCAGGACTGACCGGAAACACGCGCAGCAGCGTGAACGCGCAAGGTCAGCCCGGCATCGGTGGCATTGCCGGTGCGGGCGCCAGCGGTAGCGTCGGGACCAGCGGCCACTAGTCGGAAAGCGGACACTTAACTTCGGGCGGCGCCGCGCGGCATCTCGCGGGGCGCCGTTTTTCGTGTCCTAGGCCGCGCCGGCGATGAACTGCCGGAGCGACGTGGTTTCGGATTCCATTTCTTCGAGCCGGTTCTTCACCACGTCGCCGATGCTGACGAGCCCGGCGAGATGGCCACGATCGACAACCGGCAGATGACGGATGCGGCGGCGCGTCATTTCGCCCATCAACTCGGCGATCGTGTCGTTGGACGTGCAGGTGACGACGCGGCGCGTCATCAATTCGGCAACCCGCCTGTCGAGTACCGCCGCGCCGTGCGCCGCTAGCGCATGCACGATGTCGCGTTCGGACAGGATACCGTCCAAACTATTGCCGTCGGCACTGACAACGAGCGCACCAATGCCACGACGATGCAGCAACCGCACCGCGTCCGTTACGGTGGTGTCGGGCGCGACAGTCGCAACGTCCCGGCCCTTGGCTTTGAGAATGTCGTTAACGTTCATGGCGACCCTCCACGTTGGGCTGGAGCGATTCGCGCCGGCGCGGCAGACGAACCGCTCCCCCGGTTTGTTAGAATTATAACGCCAAATTCAGGTTCACCCCAACCAAGCGGCCGGCCACAGTTTGGTCATAGGCCGCCTTGTCGAGAATTACGCGAAAATCCTACAATTGAGCCAAATTTGAGCGGTCGGCACCCGACCGTATGCCGCCACGAGGAGCGCGCCATGAAACGGGCCTTCACCATCGCCGTCGCTTTGACCTGGGCATTTGCCGGCATGGCAATGGCGGATCCACCGACGGCGAGCGTACCGATCGAGCCGGCGCCGACGCCGATCCCGCCAGCGCCACACGTGGCGGCACCGCCTGTCGCCACGCCGATGCCCGACGCCCGTTCGCTATCGCAGATCAATCCCACCGCCGGTCCGGCCGTGCCGCCGAAAAAAGCATTTAAGCCATCACATCCGATGGCGGCGTCGAGCACCGCAGAACAACGGCGCGAAGTCGCGGCGCTCAACGATCTGGCCGCGGCGGGCTACGGACAATTTCACGACATGCATCGGGTCGGCCGCAACTTCGAAGCGACGGTCGATGATCCGCGCGGCAGTTACGTCGTCACGATCAACCCCGATACCGGCCGCATCACGCCGCCTAGCGCAGCCGCCGATCGCCAGACGCGTGCGCTCAACGTGCTGGCCAATCGCGGCTACGTGCAGGTCAACGCCATCCGCCCCGCCGGTACGGGATTTGTCGCCAACGTGACGCAGGATGGTGGCCCGCGCGAAGTCGCCGTCGATCCGGACAGCGGCCGGATCGCGCACGGCGACTAATCCTCAGGCGCCGCGAACCGGAACCTCCATCCGGCCGATGCGCTCGAACTCGAGCGTCATCGTGTCGCCCGGCACCACGCGCGCGACGCCTTCGCAGGTTCCGGTCATGATGATGTCGCCGGGCAGCAGCGTGTAGAAGGTCGAAGCCCATGCGATCTGGCGCGGAATATTCATCTCCATCAAGCTGGTATTCGACGCCTGGCGCATTTCGCCGTTTACCTTGAGCGAAAAGGCCAGCTTCGAAGAATCACCGACTTCGTCCGCCGTCACCAGCCACGGGCCGAGCACGGCATAAGTATCGATCGATTTGCGGAAGCTGCGGTCTTCGGACCCGCGCACCACCATGTCGAGCGCGATCGCGTAGCCGGCGACATAGTCGAGCGCTTCGGCCTCGGAGACATTGGCGGCGCGCTTGCCGATGACCAGGCCAAGTTCGGCCTCGTGGTCGGTGCGCCGGTCGGGAAAGCGCACCGCGACGCCTTCGGCCGGCCCGACCAGTGCGCTGATCGCCTTCAGGAACAAGCCCTGCTCCTCGATCGGCCGCGCGCGGGTCGACGGCGAATAGATCGCGATCTCCTTGTCCTTGTCGGCTTCGAGCCGGTGGGCGTGATAATTCACCGGTGTGCCGATGATTTTCGACGGATTGGCGACCGGACTGAGTAACCGCACGGCGGCAACCGGCACCGGCTTCGCTTGGTCGGCGAGCTTTTCGAGCTTCGGACGCAGCGTGCCGAGGCGCGCGATCAATGGATCGCCGAGCGCCAGCGGATAGCGTTGCGCCGGCAGCTCGTCGACGATCGCGGTCACGTCATGCACCACGCCGCCGCGGACGATGCCGATGCGATTGTCGTTGTAGCGGCAGAGCCTCATGGCGCCCCCTTTGTCCGAAGGGAAAATAGCCGCGTCGCCAGGCGCTGCGGAGGGAAATCGTAGCCCGCCTAGAACAACGCGTTTCCGGCTATCAGGCCCAACACGAGCAGAACGACGAAGATGACGATGAAGATGAAGAACAGAACCTTGGCGATTCCAGCGGCGGCTGCCGAGATGCCAGTGAAGCCGAGGACGCCGGCGACGATCGAGATGATCAGAAAGAACAGTGCCCATCTTAGCATGTCGTTACTCCCTGGTGCTTTGCCACAACGGCGGTCGCGCGGCTGAGTTCCTGCCCACGTCCGTCCCACCCGCGCGCCGCGGCAGATTGACAGTGACCGCCCGATCCATTGACATGACCCGGCGCCAACCGTGCGCGAACGGTCGGGATCATGGCGGGGCACACCGAAACCAGGGAGACGCTGCACGGCTGCAGCATCCACGTGATGCGCAGTGGCAGCGGCGCGCCGCTGGTCTATCTCCACGGCTCGGGCGGCGGCGGGTTATGGCTGCCCTGGATGGAGGATCTCGCCCGGCAGTTCAGCGTCATCGTGCCCGAGCATCCGGGCTTCGGCCGCTCCGATACGCCCGAATGGCTCGACGGCATCCACGACGTGGCGCTGTTTTATCTCGAGTTTCTCGCCGCCGAAAATCTCACCGGCGTCCATTTGATGGGTGGGTCGCTCGGCGGCTGGATCGCGGCTGAGATGGCGATGCTCGACGCGTCGCGCCTCAAGACTTTGACGCTGATCGGTCCGGCCGGCGTTAATGTTCCCGGCGTCCACAAGCCGGACATGTTTCTGTGGCCGGCCGACGAGCTGGCCCGGCAGCTGTTCCACGACAAGGCGAGGGGCGACGAAGCGGCGACGCAGGCGGTCGATCCCGCCGGCGCTGACGTTCGGATGAAGAACATCTACACGGTCGCGCGCCTCGCCTGGCACCCGCGGTTCTACGACCCGCTGCTGATGAAGTGGCTGAAGCGCGTCAAGCTGCCGACTCTGATCGTCTGGGGACGCGAAGACCGGATCCTGCCGGTCGCGATCGCGCAAGGTTTCGCCGAGCGCCTGCCGCAAGCCGAGATCGAGATCGTGCCGGATTGCGGCCATCTGCCTCAAGTCGAGAAGAAGGACATCTTCGTCGAGCGGGTGACGCGCTTCATCGCGGGGAGCGCCCGATGAAATTCTTCTTCTTTCACCTGATGCCCTACGCTTATCTCGATCCCGATTACGACATGAACTACGTCACCGACTGGCTGCTTTATCCCAACAGCAATTACGACCCCGAGAAAGGCGCCGAGCTCTACAACCGCTATCTGGACGAGATCGAATACGCCGACGCGCTGGGCTTCGACGGCGTCTGCGTCAACGAGCACCACCAGACGGCCTATGGCTTGATGCCGACGCCGGGCGTACTGGCCGGTGCGTTGTCGCGCCGCACCAAGACCGTCAAGATCGCGGTGCTCGGCCGCGCCCTGCCGCTGCTCAATAATCCGCTCACCGTGGCCGAGGAATACGCCATTCTCGACAACATCACGCGCGGACGGCTGATCGCGGGCTTCGTGCGCGGCATCGGCGTCGAGTACCACGCCAGCGGCGTCAACCCGACCGAAAGCCACGACCGTTTTCACGAGGCGCACGACTTGATCCTGCGCGCTTGGACCCAACCCGGCCCGTTCCCGTTCGAGGGCAAGTACTATCAGTTCGATTACGTCAACGTCTGGCCGCGACCCTATCAGCAACCGCATCCGCCGGTGTGGATCCCGTCGCAAGGCTCGAGCGAGACCATCCGCTGGGCGTCGGCGAAGGAACGCCGTTACGTCTACCTGCAGACCTTCAGCCCGGTGACGGCGCTGTTCCGCTACATGGACATGTATCGCGAGGAAGCGCGCAAATCGGGCTACGAAGCGTCGCCCGATCAGCTTGGCTGGTCGATCACCACCTATGTCGCCAAGACCGACGAGCAGGCGTTGAAAGAGGCGAAGCCGCATATCGAATTCTTCGTCAACAAGTTCCTGCGCATGCCGATGGAGATGCTGCTGCCGCCCGGTTACCTGTCGCTGTCGTCGATGAAGGGCGTCATGGCGGCGAAGGCCAGTCTCGGCCGTCGGCGCACGATGGAAGAGCTTATCGAGCAAGGCCAGTTCATCTGCGGCAGCCCGGAAACGGTGCGGCGGCGGTTGACCGAATATCAGGACCGCGCCGGTTTCAACCTAGTCCTGCCGAACCTGCATTTCGGCACCTTGCCCGCCGACCTGACGCGTCGGAACACGGAACTGTTCGCGCGCGAGGTCATGCCGGCGTTGCGCGATCGTCTGCCCGCCAGTGGCCACGAAAAGGCCCGCGCCTGACAGCCGCCAGCCATGCGGCGCTTGAAAACTGAACCTGTTCGGGTTTGAGTCGGTGCTGCGGTAAGCGTCCGGTAGAGGCGCCGTCGCATCCGGGGAGGAGTCATGCGCAACCACGTCCTATCCGTCTTCGTCGCTTCCGTCGGATTGCTTGTCGGACTGGCGGCGGCACAGGCCGATCCGCTGCCGTTGCGTGTCGGCTGGGTGGCCTGCCCGCCCGAGCTGACGCCGGTGCTGCTGGCGCCGCCCGGCGTCGCGAAGCACCTGGGCAAAAGCTATACGTTCGAGCCGGTGCACTTCCAGGGCACGCCGTCGATGATCACCGCACTTGCGGCGGGTCAACTCGATATTGCGCCCTTCACCTATCCGACCTTCGGCACGACCATCGAGAACGCCGGCGTCAACGATCTGCGCGTCATCTTCGACGATTTCGAGGACGGCGTTCCCGGCTACTTCACCGAGCCATACGTCGTGCTGAAGTCGAGCGGCATCGAAAAGGTCGAGGATTTGAAGGGCAAGGTGGTAGCCACCAACGCCATCGGCAGCGGCGTCGACATCGCCATGCGCGCCATGCTGATGAAGCACGGTCTCGAAGACAAACGCGATTACAGCGTCGTCGAGATCGCGTTTCCCAACATGAAGGCGGCGCTGCTCGAGAACAAGGTCACGCTGATCACCGCCACGGTGCTAACCGCCAACGATCCCGAGCTGATGGGCAAGGCCAACATCTTGTTCACCGAAAAGGAGGCCGTCGGCGAATCCCAATTCGCGTTGTGGACGGCGCGCGCCAGCTTCATCAAGGCGCACCGCGCCGCGCTCGTCGATTTCATGGAAGACAGCTTGCGCGCCTTGCACTGGTATCTCGATCCCAAGAACCACGATCAGGCGGTCAAGCTCGTCGCCGACTTCACCAAGCGGCCGCCGGCGCTCTTTACCGGCTGGCTGCTGACCCATAAGGACCAATACCGCAATCCCAACGGGCTGCCGAATATCACCGCCTTGCAGCGCAATCTCGATACCGCGCAGCAGCTCGGATTCCTCAAAACCAAGCTCGACGCGTCGAAATATCTCGATCTCAGTCTCGCCAAAGAAGCGGCGGCGCACCTGAAGTAACCGCCACGCACGTCGCATCGACCCATCGCCTCGGAAAGGTTCGCATGACCACGCATACCGCAGCCCATCATCTCCTGCAGGGACTGGTCGATCTCGGCGTCGATTATGTGTTCGCCAATCTCGGCACCGATCACGCGCCGATCATTGAAGAGCTGGCGCGCTGGGAAAAAACCAACCGCCGACCGCCCCGCGTGATTCTGTGCCCGCACGAGAACGTCGCCGTCCACATGGCGGGCGGCTATGCGCTCGCCACCGGCAAGGGCCAAGCGGTGTTGGTGCATGTCGACGCCGGTACCGCCAACGCAGCGATGGCGCTGCACAATTTGGCGCGCACGCGCCTGCCGGTTCTGGTCATGGCCGGACGCGCGCCGTTCACCATCCACGGCGAGCTCACCGGCTCGCGCGATACCTACGTCCACTTCGTCCAGGACCCCTACGACATGGCCAGCATCGTCCGGCCGTACGTCAAATGGGAATACATGCTGCCGTCGGGCGTCGTCGTCAACGAAGTGTTGCGCCGCGCGCATACGATGATGCAAAGCGACCCGCGCGGCCCGGTCTATTTGACGCTGCCGCGCGAGATCCTCGCCGCCGAAATTGACGACGACAAGGTGGTGGGCTTTCCGGAAGCCAAATACGGGCCGGTCAAGGCAGGCGGCGTCGCGCCGGAGGAGGCCGACGCCATCGCCGCCGAGCTCATGGCGGCCGACAATCCGATCGCCGCCACGACCTATATCGGCCGCAAGCCCGAGGGCGTTGCCGCGCTTGACGAATTGGCGCGCGAATGCGGCATCCGCGTCTTCGAGAGTTTCCCGGCGACGCTCAATATTCCGCATGATTCACCATGCTTTGCAGGATTCAACGTCGGCGAAGGCATCAAGGACGCCGACCTCGGCCTGCTGCTCGACACCGACGTGCCGTTCATTCCGCTCGATCATCCGCGGGCGCGGACGCTGCGCTGGATCCAGATCGATGTCGATCCGCTGAAGGAGAACATTCCGGTTTGGGGGTTCGCAACCGACCGCCGCTATCAGGCCGACGCCGCCACGGTGCTCCGCCAGGTGCTGGACGCCGTGCGGCGGCGCGCCGACGATCGCTACCGGCAGACGGTCAAGGCGCGCATCGCGAGCTGGGCGCCGGTGCGCGACGCGCGAGCGAAGCGGCTGGCCGCCGCGGCGGCAAAAACCGGCAGCCGCGATGCGATGACCGTCGAATACGTCGCCGCGACGCTCAACCAGCGACTGACGCAAGACGACATCGTGGTGAATGAGGCGGTGCGCAACACCGGGCCGACGCTTAGTCAGATGCCGCGCACCAAGCCGCTGACCTATTTCGCGCACGGCGGCGGCGGCCTCGGCGGCAGCGGCGGCATCGCCCTCGGTGTCAAGTTGGCGCACCCCAACCGGCGCGTCATACAGGTCGTCGGCGACGGCTCGTTCCATTTCATGAGCCCCGACGCGGTCTATGCGGTGTCGCAGCAATGCGGCCTGCCGATCTTCACCGTGGTGCTCGACAACCGCGGCTGGCAGGCGGTGAAGGCGTCGGTGCAGCGTGTCTATCCCAAGGGCGTGGCTGATGAGAGCGGCAAGTTCCAAGCCCAGCTGTCGAATGGCAGGCCGGACGAGCGTCGGCGGTTCGACGAACTGGCGCACGCGTTCGGCGCGCACGGCGAATATGTCGACGAGCCGGCGGCGCTCGGGCCAGCGATGGACCGCTGCTTCACCGCGCTCAAGGAGAATCGTTCGGCCGTGCTGACCGCGCGCGTCACGTCGCTGGCGGACGTGCCCGTCGGGTGATCGCACCGACCGCGCTTTCGCTCGCCGAGATCGGCCGGGCTTTCGACGAGCGCCGCCTGTCGGCGCGCGACCTCGCTGAAGCGGCCATCGCCAATCACGCGCGATGGGACGCCAAGCTTCACGCCTATTCGCTGTGGACGCCCGACATTGCCCGCGCGATGGCCCAGCATGCCGATGACGCGTTCGCCGCTGGCCGCCGGCTCGGCCCGCTGCACGGGATTCCGATCGCGCCCAAGGATCTGTTCGCCGTCGCCGGCATGCCGACCTTTGCCGGCACTCCACGTCGCTTGCCGGCACGTTGGGAACAGGATGGACCGGTCGTTGCGGCGTTGCGCCGCCAAGCCGGCGTTTTCACTGGCAAAACCCATATGGTCGAATTCGCCTTCGGCGGCACGGGCGTCAACGCGCATTGGGGCTGCCCGCGTAACCCTTGGGACAGCGTGCAAGAGCGCTCGCCGGGCGGCTCGTCGAGCGGCGCCGGCGTTGCGCTGCTCGAAGGTTCGGCCTTGATCGCGCTCGGCACCGACACCGCCGGCTCGGTGCGGATTCCGGCGAGCGCCACCGGCACGATCGGTCTTAAGGTCACAGCGGGCCGCTGGTCGACGGACGGCATCGTGCCGTTGAGCCATACCTTCGATACGCCGGGTGTCCTGGCGCGTAGCGTCACCGACGCGGCGCTCGCGTTCGCGGTCATCGATCCCGGCGCACCGCGCGCGATCGAGCCGGCGAACCTGACCGGCCTCCGCATCGGCATCGACGACGCCATGTGGAAGGATTGCGCGCCCGGTATCGCCGAGACCGCGAAATCCGCGGTCGATCGCCTGACACGTGCCGGGGCGCGGTTGGTCACCAAGACGGTGCCCGAGTTCCCTGCCGCGTTTGCGGTCTTTTGCGACGGTGGTGTGTCGGCGATCGAACTGCGCCGGTTCCTGGACCGCGAGTTGCCGGCGTGGATTGCGACCCTCGACCCCATCAACGCGCCGGTGATCGCCCGCGCCGCGACCGTACCCGAGGAAACCTATCGGGGCCGGTTGGCGCGGCTGGCGGCGCCAGCAGCGTCCGTCACGACGACCCTGGCCGATGTCGACGTCATCGCGACCCCGACGCTGGCGGTGACGCCGCCGCTGGTGTCGGCAATCCACGACACCGCCAGCCACTGGCTGGCCAACCAAGCCCTCACCCGCAACACCGTGTCGGTCAATTATCTCGGCTTGTGCGCGATCTCGCTGCCCGTCGGTCTCGACGCGGCGCATATGCCGGTCGGCCTCCAGTTCATTGCCCGATCATGGCAAGAGGAAGCGTTATTGGCCGCGGCATTGGCGGCTGAGCGCGTGATCGGCACGGCGCACGACGTGCTTGGTGTGCCGCCGCTGCTCGCCTGATGCGAAATTCTACGGGCCGACGCGCCGGCCGGCTTCCTTCACCAGGCTGAGATCGGCGTATTTGCGGACGTCGATCTTTTCCTTGAGCAGGCCAAGCCGCTGTTCGGTATCGAGATTGCGCTGCAAGGCGACCAGATCAGGCACGCCACTGCGGTCGCGATAATCGTCGCCCTTGGTGAAGAGCCATTGCTGAAACAGCGCCGGCGGTCTCTTCATGAAATTGGCGACGATCTGCACCGCCTCATCGTGATTTTTCGGATCGGTGTACCAACGGATCACGCGGATCGCATCTTCCAAGAAATCGACGATTTGAGCCCGGTGCTGCTTGATGAAGCCCTCGCGCGCCGTGAGCATTGTCAGCTGCGTTACGCCCATCGCGTCCTTCATCGTGAACAGCGTACGCGTCTTGGCACGAAGCTCCGGATCGTAAGCGAACGGCGGCACGAAGGTGGCAAGATCGGCCTTACGCGACAGCAGCACTGACTTCATGTTGGGAAAGCTGACCTCGATCACCGTGAAATCGCGCTTGTCTTCAAGACCGTGGCGCAGCGCGATCGCCTTCATGCCGATGTCAACGGCGGTGCCGAGGGCGTTGGTCGCCAATACCTTACCTTTCAGGTCCTCGATCCGATGGATCGGACTGTCCTTCAGCACCATGAACTCGTTGCTGTAGTAACCGTGCGCACCGTCCTGCACGCCGTCGAAGATGATGCGCAGATCGCGCATGTTGGCGTTCTGAATGGCAGCGCCGACAGCCGAGTAAGCCAGGTCAGCGAGATCGAGGTCGCCGGTGCCGAGCGCCTGGAGCTGCTGCGTCGTACCGGCAAAGTGGATGGGCTCGAGCTCGTAGGACTTGCCGTTGTGGACTGCGATGCCGGGCTTGGCGAAATAGATCGGCTCGAGCTCAGCCGGCACCACCACCCAGCCGATGCGCAGCTTGAGCGGATCGGCGTGCGCCGGACCCATTGCCACCAATAACGCCGCGATCAGAAGAACCGTAATACGTCGCATGGGCCCCCTCCCACTCGCTCGTGGCGCGCCGGCATGACGGACTTGCCGTTCGCCTGATTCCCTAGCACAAAGAGCGCCGCGCGCGCAGGCCCGTGTCTGCGCGCCTTCAGGAGCCCCGCGTGAAACGCAGCACCGACCGCATCCTCACAACCCATGTCGGCAGCCTGATCCGGCCGCCGCGGCTGCTCGAGTTTTTGCGCGCCAAGCAGGAGCACCAGCCGTACGACGAGCGCGCGCATGCGGCGTGCTTGAAAGATTCGGTTGCCGAGGTGGTGCAGCAACAGGCGAGCGCCGGAATCGACGTAGTAAGCGACGGCGAGTTTGGCAAGGCGATCAGCTGGTCGCAATACGCGCTCGAGCGGCTCGCCGGGTTCGAGCGCCGGCCGTTTGCGGGCGGCAATCCCTGGATGCGCGGCGCCGACCGCGAACGCTTCAAGGGCTTCTATGCCGAGATGGACAGCCGCGATCAGGGCGCGACGATTGCGGAATCCGTCGTTGTCGGACCGATCCGCTACACCGGCCAGGCGGCATTGCAGCGCGACATCGACGACTTCAAGGCGGCACTCGCGGATGTCAGCGTGGTCGAGGGATTTTTGCCGGTGGCGGCGCCGTCGAGCGTCGTGCCCGATAAGAAGAACGAGTATTACAAGACCGACGACGATTTACAGACGGCGGTCGCCGAAGCCATGCGCACCGAATACCGCACCATCGTCGACGCCGGTTTGTTGGTGCAGCTCGACGATGCGCGTGCCGCGGTCACCTTCGACCGCATGGTGCCACCCAAGACGTTCCAGGACTATCACCGCTGGCTCGAACGCCAGATCGAGATCATGAACCGCGCGCTTAAGGGCATCGACCCGACGCACGTGCGTTATCACGTCTGCTGGGGCAGCTGGCCCGGACCGCACGTCACCGACGTGCCGTTGAAGGCGATCGTCAAAACGCTGCTCAAAGCGCGCGTCGGCGCGTTCGTCATCGAGGGCGCCAATCCGCGCCACGAGCACGAGTGGCAGGTCTGGCGCGACGTCGATCTCAAGGACAAGCTCTTGGTGACCGGCGTTATCAGCCACGCGACCAACGTAGTCGAGCATCCCGAGCTGATTGCCGAACGCATTGTCCGGCTCGCCAAGCTGATCGACCGCGAGCAGGTGATCGCCGGCACCGATTGCGGCTTTGCGCAAGGGCCGTTCTACCGCCGCGTCCATCCGGAAATCATGTGGGCGAAGCTCGAAGCGCTGGCCGCCGGCGCACGGCTGGCGAGCAAAGCCCTGTGGGCGCGGCGGACCAAAGCGCGGGTTACGCGTCCCGCAACGCGCCGCGCGAACAAGCGCCGCGCCGGCGCCCGCCGTTAAGCCAGCGCAGCCTCGACCCACCGTCCGGCCGCCAGCAGCCGCGCGGCGCCGCGCGGCGGCCCAATCAACTGCACGCCGAGCGGCAAACCGGCCGGGCCTTTGCCGCAAGGCACCGTCAGACACGGCACGTGCAACAGCGTCCACAGCCGGTTGAACACAGGGTCGCCCGTCGATTCGATGCCCTTCGGGGCCTCGCCCGGCGCCGGCAGCGTGAGCCAAAAATCGCAATCGCCGAACGCCTCGGCGGTGACGCGGCGCGCCGTGTCGAACACGCCGCGCGCGGCGTTGTAATCGGCGAAGGCGATCGCCATGCCGTCGGCAACGTTGCACGCGAAAGCCAGGCTGAGATGGTCGCGGTGATTGAACCATTCATAGGCATAGGCGCGCGCCGTCTCGTAGGCAGTGACGATCCGCGAGCGCTCATGCGCGGTCTTGAGCGCCGGATCGATTGCGACGTCGCGTATGTTGGCGCCGGCTTTGGCAAGGCGCCGCGCGGCGTCTTCGAACGCCGCTTGCGCGGGCGCCGTTGCTTTATCCCATTCGATCCCGCGCACCAAACCGATGCGCGGCGCCTTGTCGAGCGTCTT
The DNA here is from genome assembly GCA_035934995.1 of Allostellaceae bacterium. Taxonomy (GTDB): domain Bacteria; phylum Pseudomonadota; class Alphaproteobacteria; order ATCC43930; family CGMCC-115725; genus REEB95. The sequence goes on along the minus strand of DASYXI010000041.1, from coordinate 41,580 downwards.
GTCGTAGGAGTCCATCGGCGCGCCGGTGAAGGCAGCGAGCACCGGCGGAATGTCGGCGACCGCGCGCACGAAGATGCCGATGGTGTCGGCCGATTCGGAAAGAAGCTTGGCGCCGGCCCGATTGATCGCGCCGTAACTCGGCTTGAAACCGACGGCACCGCAGAACGCCGCCGGGCGGATCACCGAGCCGAGCGTCTGGGTGCCGAGTGCGACCGGCACCATGCCGGCCGCCACCGCCGCCGCCGAACCCGACGACGACCCGCCGGGCGTATGCGCCGGATTGTGCGGATTGCGGGTCTTGCCGGGATGCGTCATGGCAAATTCGGTGGTAACTGTCTTGCCGAGCGCCACCGCACCCGCGGCGCGCAGCAACGCGACGCAAGCTGCGTCGGCGGCCGGCCGATGGTTGGCATAAATCGGCGAGCCGTACGACGTCGGCATATCGGCGGTATCGAAGATGTCCTTGATACCGACCGCGACGCCGTGCAGCGGACCCTTGGCTTGCGCCTGATCGCGCCGGCGCGCTTCGGCCAATGCGCGCTCGGCGTCGACATAAGTCCACGCGCCAACGGCCGCTTCGCGCTCGGCGACACGATCGAGGCAGGTGCGGGCTCCGGATTCGGCGGTGGCCTCGCCGGCCGCAACGCGCTTCAGAATGTCACGAACCCCGAGCATGGCAGCAGCTTCGATCGTTGCGGTGGCGCAGTATCCCTGCGTCATGCGCCGCCGCGCAAGACGAAGCTGCGCCGCACACCTATGCGCGGATCGAGGATTGGCCGGCGTCGAGGGGTGGAGCGGTTACTTCGCACCCGCCGTTTGCGTCGTCGGCGTCAGGCGCACCACATGGCCACTTTCGACCACGCCGTACACCACGTCGTCGGCAGCGACGGCTTCGTGGTTCGCCGGATTGAACGGATGGTTGTAGACCTGCACGACGCCTTCGACCTTGTCATGCAGGCCGTCGAGCGCCGCCCGGACCTTGGGGCCGTCGACGGTGCCCGCTTGGCGGATCGCCGCCGCCAACAGATAGAGCGAATCGTAGCCTTGCGCCGCCGACGGCGGTGAATCCATGCGCGTGACCTTGTAGTCGGCGTGATAGGCCTGAATGAAGGCGGCGCGCTTCGGCGTATCGCTCTGCTCGACGAAGGTTTGCGGCATCACCGTGCCCTGGCCGTTGACGCCGGCTGCGTCGATGAAATTCGACATCGACAGCGTCCAGCTGCCGATCATCGGCACCATCCAGTCGATCTTGGCGCGATCATTGGCGATCGCGGCGAGCTCCGGACCGATGCCGTAGGTCAGAACCACGTCAGCGCCAGCCTGTCGCGCGCGCGACAGCTGCGCCTTCATGTCAGTGTCGCCGATATTGAATTTCTCGTTCGAAACCGGCGTGATCCCCTGCGCCGCCAGGGCCTGAATCAAGTCGTGACGGCCGACCTGCCCGTAGGCGGTGGTGTCGGCGAAGATCGAGATCTTCTGGTAGCCGCGCGCCTTGACGAGTTCGGCGATCTTCTCGACTTCGAGTGCCGTGCTGCATGAAACGCGAAAGACGTAGTTCTCGGCGTACTCGGGCGGTGCAAATTGGCGGGTGAGAACGCTGCCGGTGGTCACGTTGAGGACCACCGGGATGCGTGCTTGCTCGAAATAGGGAATCGCCGCCAACGCCACACCTGTGTTGATGTAGCCGACCGCGGCATCGATCAGATGGTGCTCCGTCAACTCTTCGGCGATTTGCGCGCCACGATCGTTGTTAGCCTGGTCATCGCGCTTCACCAGAACAAGCGGCCGGCCGAGAACGCCGCCCGCCTTGTTGATCTCGTCGGCCGCCAGCTCGACGCCGCGCAGCATGTCGATGCCCATCGGCGCAGAACCGCCGGTGAACGGCCCGTCGACGCCAATGCGGATCGGATCGGCCGCATGCGCCGGCGCGCTCGCCACGACGAGAAATCCTAAAGCAACACTCAGCATTTTCCATTGCATGACGTGCACTCCTGGCCGGCGACTTAGACGGCGATATCCAATTTCGGTTTGTCGGTCGCCGATTGCCCCGCGCGACGAATCGGCAAGTTGATGGTCACCGTGGTTCCCTGCTTGGGCACGCTGCTGATCTCCAGCCGACCGCCATGCATCTCGACCAAAGTCTTGGAAATCGGCAGCCCGAGGCCGGTGCCTTCCTGCGCCAGCGCCCGTTCACGCCCGACCTGGGTGAACGGTTCCAAGGCACGCGGAATGTCCTCCGGCGCCATGCCGACGCCATTATCCTTCACCGCGATCCGCAAATCCGTGAGCGTGATCGATGTGGACACGTCGATCCGGCCGCCAGCGGGCGTGAACTTGACGGCGTTCGCGAGGACGTTGAGCAGGACTTGACGGATGCGGACCGGATCGGCTTCAATCGCCGGCGCCTGCGATGCCAAATCCGTAACAATCGCGATCCCGGCGACGTCCGCCTTGCGCGACATGATGGCGATCGCTTCGACGATGGTGCGATTGACGTCGACGGGCTCGAGATGGAGCTCGGTTTTGCCGGCGTTAAGTTTGGCGATGTCCAGTATGTCGTTGATGATCGCCAGCAGGTGCTCACCGCTGGTGCGCACGATTTCGCCGTATTGACGGTAATTCTCGGCAATCGGGCCAAGCACCTTGCGCTCGATCATCTCGGAAAAACCGATGATGGCATTGAGCGGCGTGCGCAGCTCGTGGCTCATGTTAGCGAGGAAGGCGGTCTTGGCTTGATTGGCCTGCTCCGCCAGCTGCCGCGCGAGGCCGAGCTGCTCTTCGCGCTCTTTCAGCGGCGTGATGTCCGAATAGAACAAGACGGTATCGCCCTCGTCCGTACGCCGTTCGCGCATCAGAATCCAGCGGCCGTCCCGCAATTGGAGAACCGGCTCGCCGATGCCCAAGCGATGCTGATCCATGCGCCACCGCAGGAACCCGCGTTCGTCGGGATGCTCATAGGCAAAGGCGCGGTATTTGACCGCCGCTTCGCTCAACTCCTGGAACGTCTTCCCGGGCACGATAAGGTCTTTGATCGGCGCAAAGAACGACCGATAGATGCTGTTCGACAGCACCAGGCGGTCGTCGGTGTCGTAGAGCGCGAACGCCGCCGGCGCGCTCTCGAACGCGCTCAGCAACCGTGCCTCGGCCGTCCGCCGCGCACGAGCCTCTCGATCGACCGCCGACGCCTCGCGTGCCGCCGCAGTGGCGAGCCACCAGGCAATCACGGTCATGACGAACAGCAGCCCGCCGTCCATCGCGCAAAAGCTGAGGAATTGCGGCGAGGTGATCGTCGGTTTGCCGATCAGGACAATCCGAGCCGGGAAGCCGTGAACTTCCGCCTGGGTCGAATACGCTTTGGCATGCTTGCTTAAGGCTTTGAGATCGCTCTCCGTGAGGTCCTGATCGGACAAGCCCGTGCCGGCGAGAATGGCGCCGTCATGGCGTTCGAGGAGAACGACGTTCCCCTGTTGCCCACCGCGCTCGCCGTAAAAGTCGGAAAAGTACGCGGGATCGATGACCGACGCGACGATCCCCTCGAAGTTCCCGTTATTGTCGAGAACCGGGCGGCTCACGGTGAACACGACACGGCGGTCGACGCGCGAAACCTGAAGGCTGTCGAGATAAAGCCCAATGCCCAGCCATTTCTTCTGCTCGGAGAAATACATCCGATCAGATGCGTTGAGCGCCGGCGGCGGAAATGAGACCGAACTATTGATGTCACGGCCATCCGCATCGAGCACGAATAGGCCGTGCACCTCCGGCAATGCCTTGACGTATTTGTCGAGCAGGAGCTGCGTGAAGATCGTCGGCTTGTCGAGCGGCAAGCGCGCCTTCAAGCCGTCGGCGATGCTTCGAAGCGACAGATCGACCGCAGCCAACGCGCGTCCAGCGTGTTCGGCCAATAGCGCCGCCCTGGCGTCGCGGGCATCGCGCTCACGGCCCGCGAGCACACCATAATAATGGCCGAGGATGACGGCATTGCCGGCGTATACCGCGACCAGAAACAAAATCGTCAGCAGCACGATGCGCCGGGCGAACGGGATCGCCCGGATGTGCCGCAACCCGATGATGCCAAACCGTCGCCGTAGCGACATGCGATTTCCGCTAGCAGCCCAGACGCTTGTATGCGCCGACTACTTTGCGCGGGGCGGGTTAATATTTTAGCCGAAGTTGGTCAGAAAAATTACAGCTGGGGCGATTGTTGCAGCGGTGCGCTTGCCGACCGACACTTCGATTCAAAAATCGATAAAACCCGACGCAATTGCATGGCGCATCGGGGGTGCTTATTCGCGCGACCGGCTTAGCGCCACATTCCGTGGAGCGCGACGCCGATCAACGACGCCACGACGCCGAGAATGATTTCAATGAAACGTATGCCGATAGACTGCCGCATTGCGGTTCTCCGCCCAGGGTTCGATCGAACCAAGGTATCCGGCGAATCTTTCGAAGAAATTAACGCTAATTGAAGACAAATTCCCGGCCTTTGGCCGAGGTTTGGGCATCCGTCGTACAGTACACCTTATATGCGCAGGCGCTTGAATACCGGCTCGGGGATGGCGCGGATGACCGTCATGACCAGCCGCCAGATCGACCGAACGTAGATCACGTCACGGCGCCCGCGTTCGGCGGCGAGGATAGCCGCCCCCACTTCGTCGGGTTGCACCGTCAGCAACCCCGGTGTCAGCATGCCCTCAGTCATGCGCGTTGCCACATAGCCCGGCAGAACCGTGATGACGTGCACGCCGGTACCATGCAGCCGGTGGCGCAATCCCGGTCGTCAACCGGTGGCCCACGATCACCGCGGTTTGAACGCCACTCATAACCGGCCGGTCAGGTCTGGCGTCAGTTACGCTGAGGGCCTGCGGAACCGCCCCGCCGGTCGGGCGTTGGAACGTACGTGTCCCGGCGGCACGTGGCTTCAGTCGGATTGATTGGAGACCGCACAGCCGATATTTTTGCGCTCCACAGTGCGGCCAAACCCGCCGAGCCATGGAGGATCGATCTGATGACCCGACCCGTTGCGACCGTACCCAGACGCTTTCGTGTAAATGCCGCCCGATGCCGGCGCCTTGCCGTTGGCCTAGCCGTGGCAGCGTTGATCGCCCTGCCAGGTACAAGCCGCGCGCAATCGGGCGCCAGCGGCGCCGACGCGTTCATGACCAATCTGGGGAACCAGGTGATTCAACTCATTGGCAACCAGCAAACGCCGGCCGCCGAGCGGAAGCAGAAATTCGCCGCGCTGATGAACCAGTCGTTCGACGTCGACGGCATTTCGCGCTTCGTGCTCGGTCGTTACTGGCGGACCGCAAACGACAGTGAGCGCCAACAGTTCGAACAAGTGTTCGACCGATACATGATCGACGTCTATTGGGGGCACTTCAATCAGTACACTGGACAACGCTTCGTGGTGACCAAAAAGACACCCGAAGGCGCCGATACGACCCTGGTGAGCAGCCAAATCATCCAGCCAAACGGACAGCAACCGGTCAACGTCGTCTGGCGCGTCGTCGATCACGGCGGCAAATACCAGATCTCCGACGTCAGCATCGAAGGCGTCAGCGAGCTGGTGAGCTATCGCCAGGAATTCTCATCGGTGATTTCGCAGAATGGCGGAAACATCTCGGCGCTGATCAATCAGCTCAAGCAGAAAGACCAACAAATCGGCGGATAGCCGTGCGGCCGCGCCGCGGGCGTTTGCGGTCTAGCGGCCGAGGTGCGAGGCGATCAAGGCTACACCCATCCACGGCACCGCGGCGGCGGCCACCCACGCCATCAGCTTGATGAAGTCGAACGAGTTGGCGCGTTGGCGGGAACGGCTCTCAGCGAATTCGGCGGCGGTGCGGAGCGACATTGGGCTGGCCTTTCCGCCGCGACGAAACCACACACACGGTTAATCACGCGTTAACGGCCGATGCGGCGGTGATTTAGGTCCTATCAATGACCCTGTGATTTTCTGGGCAGCGACTGGCGCGGGCCTCGTCCGCGTCTCACGAAACGGCAAACCCGGGGTGACTCGAGGACGCAAAGCCTACGGTCCACGGCGGTTCGAGCCGGGGATAGCGGGGCTCCCGAATGAGGTTCGCGCGTGCTGTCCCGTGTTTACTGCCGCTTGGTTGCCGCGATGGCGTCGGCCGTTTTGGTCGTCGCTTGCGCTAGCACGACCCCGCGCGTCGCGCAGGTCCAATTCACCCAGCCAATCGCGGTCGCTCAACAGACGATCTTCTCGTCGCGGGTTGTCTATTCCACGGACGTTGCTTTCTTTACGCGCTGGACCGGCGTCGAGGCGCGGTTCGCCGCACAGAAGTAGCTCGGCGCATGCGCGACCGAGGTCGACGGTAGCTGCGCCCAGACTCAATGGGTGGCACTGATCGACGATCTGAAATTGCGGCCGCTTGCCGAGCGCGTCGAATACGCCAACGAATATCTCAACGCCGTCCGTTTATGTGCCGACAACCGAAAATTGGGGATCTCCCGCCTATTGGGAAACAACCTTCGAATTCCTCGCCCGCGGCGGCCAATGCCAGGATTATGCGATCAGCAAGTATCTAGCGCTGCAAGCGTCCGGCGTGCCCGACAGCGCCATACGCGTCACGGTCGTGCACGACCGGCAAACCAACCAGGACCACGCCATTCTGATCGTTACCGTCGACGGTCGCGACCTCGTCCTCGACAACATGACGACGACCGTCGATCCGATCGAGAACGTCACCCGCTATCGTACCTATTACGCGATTAACAACAGCGGCTGGCGGGCGTATTTCGATCCGGCGACGCGATTTGCGGGCACGCAGATCGCCCCCGCTCAGTGACGCGCAGCGGATAACCGGCGCGCAGCCCTTGGGCCGCGCGTCATCGCCGTCGGCTAGATCGCTTCCTTGAGCTCCTTGGCGGCACGGAAGGCGACCTTCTTGCCGGCCTTAATCTGGATCGGCTCACCGGTCTTCGGATTGCGTCCCATGCGCGCGGCCCGGTTGCGCACGCGCAGGATGCCAAGACCGCCGATGCGGATGCGGGCACCTTTCTTCAGATTGGCTCGGATCAAGCCGACCAGGCCTTCGAGAATTTCTTCGGTCTGCTTCTTGGTGAGCTCATGACGTTCGGCGAGCTGAGCGGCGAGGTGCCGGAGCGTTACCGTCTTCGATTTGGCATCAGCCATACGTGAATCCCCCAGGAGGTTGCGTTGGTTATAATACTACAAGATGGTGCCGAGTTAACCGTGCGCCGATTTCGCCTTCGGTTGACGGCCGCGGCGAATGGCGGTGAATTCGATACGGAAGCGCAACGAATCGTACTAGATTGTCACCATCGGTCCGGTCGGAAAAGCTAGAAAACTCGGCATCGCGGCCTTGCCATAGAATTGGGCCGGTGCAGATGCCTTGCGCAGAGCGCCCCTGGTGCTGGGCGCCGGCGTCTTCGGCTTGAGCAGCGCCCTCGTCCGTTCGAGATGTCGTTCGAATGTCTTTGCCTCGCTTGCCGAAATCCCGCCGGCCTGGCATCACCGCCGGATCCACATCCGTTTGGCACCGACCCTGCGTTTGGCCCCTTCCTGCACCATACGCTCCCACCGTAATAATTTTGGCACACCGTTCTAGGACCGCACCGGCCAAATTACAACTCAATATCAAGTGTTTGGTTTCGACCTTCGGTCGCGCATAACTTGCACGCCGGTGCCCGGTGCGCCGCTCGATTGTCGCAACTATTGGTAATCCAGCCCTCAGCGGATCGGGCGAAACTGCCGCGCAACATTAGGGTGCGCCAAAGTTCGGCGCCACCCTCCACTGCTTCGCGCCGCCGCCAGTTATCCAGACTTAACGATCCGGCGCGAGCGCCACACGACGAGCATGCCGCCCATCATCGAAAGATGCTCGAAGAAGAAGCCGCGCTGAATCCGCGCCTCAGCCACCAGCGCCGCATCGACAGCAGATACGAATGGGCGAGCCTGAGCCGGTCGGCGCGGCGCCAGCATGCGTGACAGTTGGCAAACACCCCGATGCATCAAACTCTAGACGCCAGCGAGATGAGTCGTCAGATTAAAGCCACATGAATGTCCAGGCTTCGGCGCCAACCTACAACATCCATTACATCGCGGAGGAAGACCGGCTGCTGATCTCGATCGACGTTCCACCGGACCGCGAATTCGCCATGAGCCTGACGCGCCGCCTAGCCAAACACCTAGTCGGCACCCTGGCGGCGGTGCATGCCAAGCAACGCGAAGCCGCGACGCCCCGCCAACCCGATGGTCCGCGACACCGTCCTGGGCTTCGAGCACCAAGCCGCGGTCAGCGCCGCCGTGGCCGGCGGCGATGCGCGCAGGAATACGCCGGCCAAGGCGCTGATCGCGGTGCCGCGGCTGGTGCGATCGGCGAAGATCACGCCGCGGCCGGACGGCAGCGCGGTGCTGGTGTTCGACGAAGGCGAGAAACAGCTGACGCTCGATCTCACGGCGCAGCGCCTTCACCTCTTCATGGCGGCGATCCTCGACATCGCCGGCACGGCGGAATGGGACCTGCCGCCATTGGCGGCCTGGCTCGAAGGCAGCTCGCTGGCCACACCGGCCAAGCTGCGCCGAAGGCTCTGCATTGAGCCGCGCGGCGACATGGACGGCACGGGTGGCGGCGCTGGCGGCGCTGGCGTCGTTGCTGGCTGCCTGCCACACGACACGCGTCGTCTGGGCCAAACCGGGCGGCGACGCCGCGTCATTGCAGGACGATATGCAGACTTGCAACTACCATCCGGCGGCGACGGCCTATCGGCCCGCTGCCGCGCCTGGTTACCAACCATTGCCCACGTCGAGCGGTTATTCGGCTGGCCCGATGGCGCCCGCTTATTCGACGCCGGCCAATGCTGCCGATGCCACGAATTCGGTCACGATCGATGCGCCCGATGCCCAGCGATCGCCGGTGAGTTGTATGATCGCGCACGGCTGGCGCCTGACGCCGCTGCCGTAGCGGCTCGACCGGAACGACGACTTTTCAACCGAGCGGCAGATCGACCGGCACCATGTGGTGGGCGACGCCGAGCTGGGTCGGCGTCAGGCCGATGGCAAGCCCGACCAGCTGCGGCAGGTGCAGAATCGGCATGCCGAGCTCGGTGTCGAGATCGCGCTCCATCTGATCCTGGAAGGTGTCGAGCACGGTGTGGCACAACGGACAGGGCGTGACGATGGCGGCGGCGCCGTTGTCTCGCGCCGACTTGATATGCCGGCCGGTGAGCTTGATCGCGATCTTCTCCTCGTGCGCCGCGGTGTGAAAACCGCAGCACTCGGTACGGCCGCTATAGTCGATCGATTCGCAGCCGAGAATTTCGTTGATGCGCTCGATCGAGCGAGCGTTGCGCGAATCGACGAAACCGAAATGCGTCGGCGGACGCGTGATGTGACAGCCATAGAACGCCGCGACGCGCAGGCCGGCGAGCCGGCGCACCACCCGCGCGCGCAACCGCGCCTCGCCGATATCCTCGAGCAGCACCCAAAGGAAATGGCTGACGCGCGTCGTGCCGCGATAGTGCAATCCCTGCTTGGCGAGAATGGCGTTCACCGCCGCCAGGCGTTCCGGCGCCTCGGTCAGAATCTTGTTCACGTCGAGGAAGTTGAGCGTGCAGGTGTTGCAGACGGTCATCAGGGGCAGGTTATTGGCTTCGGCGAGCGCCAGCAGCCGCGCGTTCAAGGCCAGGAACAGGTCCGGATCGATGGCACGCAGCTCGCGACTGCCGGTACAGCCCGCCGACGGCAGCTCGATGAGCTCGAGTCCAAGGTTGGCCGTCACGACGTGCGTCGCCGTGTTCAGCTCCTTGCAGGTGCTTTGCGCCGAGCAGCCGGGATAATAGGCGAATCTCATCGCCGCCCTCCGCGCACCGCGGCGAAGATCTGCCGGATCTGCGCGATGTCGGGCAAGCGGAAGCCGAACAGGCTCTTCAGCGGATCGATCTTGCCGCGCCGCCACAACTTGAGCACGCGGAACGGATGCCGCAGCGCCGCCAGACGCTGCACGCCGAGGACCAGCGCCGACGGATCGATGCGGCCGCGCGCCCGGACGATTGCGAGGAAGACCCGCGCGTGCCGACTCTTGCGCGCCATGCTCTTGAAGGCGAGCGCCTTCAGCGGCTCGATCGCTCCGGTGATGATCGGAATCGATACCGGGCAGACCTCCTCGCATTTGTAACAGGAGACACAGTCGAACACGGCACCGCGTTCGAGCGCGATACGGCCGCGGTCGATGCCGTCGCGCGGATCGAGCGCGACGCGCGCCAACTGCACCAGCGGCGCCGGACCGACGAAATTCGTCTCATCGCCCAGGCCGACAACGGGACAAGCGGAAAAGCAGCACATGCACGAAATGCAATCGAGCGCCTTATCGGCCGACTCCATCGCCGGATGGGTCAGCGGCTCGGGAAAGCCGGCATAGGGTTCACGGCGTTCGAGCCACGGCGTCAAACCGAGGACACGCTGTTCGTAACCCGACCGGTCGATCACCAGATCGCGCACGACCGGCGCGTTGCGCAGCGGCTCGATCGTCATGTCGGATTCGACCGGCTCCCAGCATGCCAGGACCTCGCGGCCGTTGACGCGCACCGCACACGTTCCGCACATGCGGTTGGCGCAAAACCAGCGGTGCGCCAAATCGCCGCTGAGTTCCTCGCTGACGAAGGTCAGGACTTCGAGTACGCGCATCCATTTGGTGTAAGGCACGCGGTAGGTCTCGAAGCGCGGCGCGGTGTCGGCCGTCGGATCGAAACGGAACAGGCGCGCGATGACGGTGTCGCCTTCCTTGAGGCTCGCGAGCCGTGCGGCCGGGCTGTCGCCGGTATCGTCGCGTCCCACGTTGCGCGCGCCGGCTGGCACTTGCGGACGTTCGGCCATTACCAATCCACTTCGAGACTGGGTCGCCGAACAAAATCCGGTTTGAAGAAGGGAAGATCGTAAGGCTCGATGCGAAAATCGACATCGCCGTTCGGCATCGGCGTCAGAATGTTCTTGGTCAGCCAGTTCTCGTTGTCCATATCGGGAAAATCGGTCCGGTAGAACGGGCCGCGGCTTTCGGTGCGATGGAGCGCGCCGCGGATCGTCAACGCCGCAACCTCGAACATGTTGACAATGTCGATCGCATCAAGCCAGGCGTAATTGAGCCGCGGTGTCGCGTTCGCGAGCCCCATCGACGGCAGCATTTCCTCGCGCAGCCGCGTCACCGCCGCCAGCGCTTCGTTCATGCTGGCCGCATCCTTGAAGAAACCCATCTTCTCGCCCATCAGCGCGCGTATCGCCTTTTTGACTTGTGCCGGCGTCGCACTGTTGCCGGACCGCGGCCGGCGCAGCCCTAATAGCCGCGCTTCCTCCGCGACGGCTTTGTCCTCCGGCAACGTCGCCGGTCCGAGCCGCGATAGATCGCTCGCCACCGTCTCGGCCGCCAGCATGCCGTCATAAGTCACCGGCGCGATCAGCCCGTTGCTGTGGCCGCCGACGCCGCCGGCGACATAGAGGCCGGGTACGCGCGTTGCCATGGTCGCCGGATCGACCACGATGCCACCCTGGCGGTAATGCGCCGAGCATGCGGTTTCGAGCGTGTCGGCGGCGACCGATTTTCCGAGTGCGGCGAAGGCTTTGGCGTAATCGGTATAGGCCATGACGGTGCCAGGTGCGACGTGCGTAAAGCCGCTGTAATAGCCACCGTCGAACCGGGCCTTGCCGGCCAATACCTGCTTCGCCAAGCGTTTGAGCTGGATCGTGTACGGACCCATCGCGACTGGCGCGTCGGCTTCCTGGTCGAAGAACATTTCGCCGTCGCTATTGTAGAGCCGCGCCGAACGCGACGAGCCGATGATCGGATTGGGGTAAACCTGCGTCCGCTGCCAGCACAGCGGATAGCGCACGTCACTCGTATGCCACCACTGGATTTCGAGATTCATCAGCTCGGCGCCGGCACGCCACGCCATGGCGATGCCGTCGGCCGACATCTCGCGCGTCGCGGTCGAGCGCGGATAAAAACGGTCGGCATAACCGGTGGCGAGGATCACCGCGCGGCTTTCGATCGCCACCACCTCGCCTCTCGGCAGATCGAGCGCGACCACGCCGGCTATGGCGCCGTCGGCGCCGGTGAGCAGCGCGGTCGCCGCAGTTTCCTCGAGCCACGGAATCCCCGCCTGGAGCACCTGCTTGCGCCGCAAATCCATGAACAGCACGCCGGATTCGCCTTGCGAATGCGCCGCCATGCAGCGCACCGGCCCGTCGTTGGTGACGACGTTGCCGCGGTTGTCGCGCCGCAGGTAGAGCCCGGCGCGCTCGAGCTCGGGATAATATTCGCGCTCGATCCATTCGCCCGCGGCGCGCGCGTAATGCTGATCGATCAGGAAGTGATTGTGCATCCGAATCAGGAATTCGGCGGTATCGCGCGCCTGCATCTCGGTATTGCCGAGCAGCCGTCCCGGCACCACCAGATTGCCGGCGAAGATCGACGCGCCGCTCCTGCCGACGAGGCCTTTGCACAAAATCAGCGGCTTGACGCCGCGCCGACACAGCTCGAGCGCGGCGAAGGTTCCGGCCGCGCCGCCACCAATCACGACCGCTTCGGCAACCAGCCGACGCATACGTTCAAATCCCGAGATGACGGTGCATGAACTCGGGATCGCCGCGAAGGTTGCGCGGCGGCCCTTCGTAGACCACATGACCGTTGTTGAGGATGTAGCAGCGGTTCGACAGCGACATCGCCGCTTCGACGTTCTGCTCGACGATGACGATCGTGCGGCCTTCGTCGGCTAGGCGGCGGCAAATGCCCAACAGATCCTGGACGATGAGAGGCGCCAGCCCCTCGAACGGCTCGTCGAGCAGGATCAGCTGCGGTTCGCGCACCAGTGCCCGGGCGATCGCCAACATCTGCTGTTCGCCGCCCGAGAGCTCGCGGCCGCGGCTGCGTCGGCGCTCGCCGAGACGCGGAAACATCTCGTAGACGCGTTGCGGCGGCCACGGTTTCGATTCGCTCAAGCCGGCAAGGACGATGTTTTCTTCGACGGTCAGGCCGCCGATGATGCGTCGCTCTTCGGGCACAAGCTGCAATCCCAAGCGCGCGATCTTGTAGGGCGGCAGGCCGCCGATCGGCTTGCCGTTGAAGCGAATCGCGCCGGATTTGGGCGCCATCACGCCCATCATGGTCTTCAGCGTCGTCGTCTTGCCGGCGCCGTTGCGGCCGAGCAGCGCCACGACCTCGTGCGGCTCGATCCGCATCGACACGTCGAAGAGCGCGTGCGCCTCGCCGTAGTATGTGTTGATTGCGTCAACCTCAAGCAGACTCATGGGCCGCCTGGCTTCCGAGATAGGCCGCACGCACGTCGGGATTGGCCTGAATGGCGTCAGGCGTGTCCTCGGCGATCTTGTGGCCGTTGAACAAAACCGTGATGCGATCGGCCAGTCCGAAGACCACATCCATGTCGTGCTCGACGATGACGATGGTGACGCCCGAGGCGATACGGCGGAGCAACTGCACCGTGTCGACGCGTTCGGCCGGGCTCATGCCGGCGGTCGGCTCGTCGAGCAGAAGAATCTGCGGTTGCGTCGCCAACGCGAGGCCGATCTCGAGCCGCCGTTTTTCGCCGTAAGCGAGCTCGGCCGCTGGCGTGTCGAGCCGTTCGGCGAGTTGCACCGACGCGGCGGCCGCATCGATGCCGGCGTTGACCGTGGCGTCGCGATCGACCGCACGCAGCATCGACGGACGGAACTTGCCGTAGGAGCGCGCCAACACCGCAATCCGTAAATTGTCGCGCACTGTCAGGCTGGGAAAGATTTGGTTGATCTGGAAACTCTTCGAGATGCCGCGCTGACAGACCAACGTTGCGCCGAGGCCGGTGATGTTGTCGCCGTTGAACTCGATCGTCCCCGACGTCGGCGGGATGACGTTCGCCAGCATGTTGAAGAATGTCGACTTGCCGGCTCCGTTGGGACCAATCACGGCGCGGATTTCGCCTTCGCGAAGCTCGAACGAAACGTCATCGACCGCCGTCAAGCCACCGTAACGCTTGGTCAGATTGCGCGTCGCCAGAACGACCGGACCGGTTGGTGGTGGCCGCTGCGTCGAGCGGCGCGGCTCGGGTGCGGCGCGCGTCGGCTTGACGCTGGCGGAAGCGACCGCTGGCGCCGGCGCCGGCCGCGCTCGCAGCCGCCGCCATAAGACGACCGCGCCGCCGCACAGGCCGCGCCGAAAAATCGTCACCAACAGCACGAAGATGATGCCGAGGATCATCTTCCACAGCGCACCGATACCGGCAATGTTCTGCAACAGCGTGTAGAGGTAAAGCCAGACCGCCGCGCCAACCAATGGCCCGATCAGCGTTCCGGCACCGCCGATGATGGTCTGCACGACGAGCTGTCCCGAGGTGTCGAGATAGAACGCATCGGGCGGCATATAGCCTTGCAGCAAGCCCAGGAGTCCGCCGGCAAGACCGGCATAGGCCGCGGCGATGACGAAGATCGTGAGTTTGTATTTCGGCACGTCGTGACCGACCGCGGCGGTGCGCGCGGTGTTCTCGCGGATCGCGCGCAGGACGGTGCCGAAGGGTGAAGCGACGATGCGGCGCGCCACCCAGAAGCCGACAACGAAAACCACGACAAGCAACCAGTAAAGGCCGCCGGGATCGGTGATGTCGATGGTGAAAAGGCCGAATCCGAGGCTCGGCTCCGGCACGCCGGCGACGCCGTTCTCGCCGCCAGTCCAACGCGCGAGCGGCGAAATGTCGAGAAAGAAGAACATCTCGCCGAAGGCGAGGGTGAGCATCGCGAAATAGATGCCCGCGCGGCGCAGCGACAGATAGCCGATGATCACGCCGAAGATGGCCGCCGCGACCGTGCCGGCGATCAGCGCCACGATCGCGTTGTTGGTGAACGGCGCGATCAGGAAATAGGCCGCGACAAAGCCGCCCGCGCCGTAAAACGCCGCCTGCCCGAACGACAACAGCCCGGTGAAACCGAAGAGCAGATCGAAGCCGAGACCGAACAGGCCCCAATCGAGAATGCGGTTGGCAATGTCATAGGTGCCGCCGATATGGGGCAGGATCGCCGGCAGAATCGCGAGGATCACGATGAGCGCGATCTCGGGCGCGAAGCGCCTGGCCAGCGCGGCCGGGCGCGCGGCGCGCACGGTCATTGCCGGCCCTCGACCCCGAACAGACCCTGCGGCCGCAGAATAAGCACCAGCGCCATTGCGGCGAACAGCATGACCTGGGAATAAGCGGGCTGGATCATTGCCGTGAGCGCCAGAATCTCACCGGCAATCAAGCCCCCCACCACCGCGCCCCAGAACGATCCGACGCCGCCGATGACGACGACGACAAAGGATTGCACCAGGATGTCGGCGCCCATGTCCGGCGTCACGGTAACGATCGGCGCGTTGATGACGCCGGCGAACCCCGCCGCCATCGCGCCCAGGGCGAACACGGTCAGGAAGGTGCGCGTGACGTTGATGCCGAGGATATTGACCATGAGCTGGTCCTCGATCCCGGCGCGCACGATCAGGCCAAGTCGCGTGCGGTAAAGGACGAAATAGAGTAGCACCAACGACGCCGACACGATCGCCAGCACATCGATGCGATAAGTCGGATAGAGCGTGACGTGCAGATTAACGATGCCCGCCGCCCAGGACGGTGCCGGAATATTGCGGGCGAGACCGCCGAAGGCGGCACGCATGCCTTCGACCAGGATGATCGCGACGCCGAAAGTGACGAGAATCTGATCTTCCGCTGGTCGTTGGTAATAGAGGCGTATGAGCCCGCGCTCGATGATGATGCCGACGATCAGAAGACATAGCGCGCCGGCCGCCATCGCGACGACGAACGAGTTGGTATATCCGTAGGCGACGTAGCCGGCGTAGGCGCCGAGCCCGTATAAGGCACCGTGCGCGAAATTGACCACGCCCAGCGTGCCGAAGACGATCGTCAGCCCCATGGCGACGAGCACCAACAGCGCACCGAGCGTGAGCCCGTTGAACACTTGCGAGAAGAAGAGCGGCCAACTAATCATGGTCGCCCTCCTCCCGCACCTTCACCGATCAACCGACAGGCGTGTCAGGCGCTGGTCGGCATCTTGCAGCCGAGGAAGTCCGGCGGCATGACTTCCGGACCCGGCGTCAGGTTGACGATCTGGAAGAAATCCTCGTCGTTACGCATCTGCGCCTTGGTCTTGCCGACCACGACCGGAACCGCCCGCACTTGCTGGTGATCTTCCTTACGATACCAGACTTCGCCCAGCGGCATCTGCAGCTTGTGGCCCGCTTCAAGCTCCGCGATCACCTTGCGTGGATCGAACGTCTTGGCGCGGGTCACGGCATCGGCCCACACCATCATCTGCGTATAAGCAATATGTGCCGGCCAGTTTGGCCGATACTTATATTTGGCGTAGAACGTGTCGACGAAGACCTTGGCCATCGCATTGGTTTCGGCCAGGGTCCACCAGAAATCCAAGGTGCCGTAGACACCACCCATGATTTCGGGGCCGAGTTCCTGGCCCTGGAAGGCGGAAATGTTCGGCACGATCATCTTCATCTTATCGAGGATGCCGAACTGCTTCGCCTGCTTGCACGAGGCAACCGCATCATTGCCGAAGGCGACGTTGACGAACACGTCGGCACCGCTATTGGCGATGTTAAGCAGGTATGAGCTGTAGTCGGTGGTGCCGACCGGACAGACCTGTGAACCGAGCGACTTCCAACCGAGCGCTTTCTCGGTGAACTCGCCGGTCGAATGCTCGACCGAATGGCCGTAAGCGTAATCGGGCACAAGGTAAATCGACTTCTTGTTCTTGCCGATTGCCTTTGCAAGCGCCGGTACCAGCGCCCTGGCCGCCATATAGGCCGACGGCTGCGAGCGGAAAGCATATTTCTGGCAATCGACGCCGGTGGTCTCGTTGGCGCCGCTGCAGCCAACCATGTTCAGCACGCGGTAGCGCTGCGCCAGCTTTTCGAGCGCGATCGCCGTGTTGCTTGCGAGGCAACCGGTGATCATGATCGCCTTGTCCTGCGTGATGAAAGTGGTTTGCGCTTGGACCGCCGGATTCGGCTGGGTCTGGGTATCGGCAATCTTGTAGACGAGCTTCTTGCCGAGGACACCCTTCTTGCCGTGGAGGCTCGGAACGTGCGGCACGAGCCCGCCGCCTTCGTTGAGGTGCTCGAAGGCAATCTCGTAGCCTTTCTGGAGATCGTGGCCGTCGGCCGAATAGGGACCAGTCAGCGGCACCGTGACGCCGACAAATACGCTTTCGCCCTTGGCGCCCTCGGGCCAGTTACCGATCGACTCTTCGGCCGCGAAGGCGCGCGGCACGTGAATCAGCGGCAACGTACCGGCTGCGGCGGCTGCACCTTGCAGGACACGGCGGCGTGAAACGGAATTTTTCTTGCGTTGGGCCACGATGCGCTCTCCCTCCATGAATTTTCGTTTATGTTCGCGGCCGGGCTTGCGCCAGCCGATTGGTGCGTGTCGTCCGGCTATTTATCCGCAGGCTACGACCGAAAGCAACGCTTTAGGCCAGGCGGCGCACACCGGGGGCCAGCCCTGGTTTAGGGCCACCATCCGCGATTTTCAACAGTTTAGGCGGCCGAACCGAGCTGATGAAGCTGCGCGCGTAGCGCCTTCATTTCCTCGAAACGCGTAGTGACGTCGCGTATGATCGCGGCGATGCCGACCATACGACCAGCGTCGTCGCGGAACGGCACGATCGTGAACTCGACCGAGATGCGGGCACCGTCCTTGCGCAACGCCGGCACGGCGAGCAGATCGCCAGCACCATAGCGCGTGCGGCCGGTCTGCATCGTCGCGTTATATCCGTCCCAGTGTCGCTGGCGCAGATTAACCGGAATGATGATGTCGAGCGACCGCCCGATCGCCTCGGCGGCACTAAACCCGAAGATGCGTATGGCCGCATCGTTCCAGAAGCGAATGACGCCATCGGCGTCGGCATAAATGATTGCGTCCGAGCTCTCGCGCACAAATCGACGGGAAAACGAATCTATATCGAATTGCATGAGGCCTCGCTGCGGCGGTGATTTTTGCGGAATCACTATTACCGCATTCAACAGCTTTTTGGCGTTAGATGAACAGCACTCTTCCAGAAGCCATCAATGTGCACATCCAACGCATTCGCTGCAGCGCACAACAACATCGGTCTAGCAATGAGAACATGAATCCGGTGCACGGCCACCCGAAGGGCTGCGGTGAACGATCTGAGTCAGGGGTTAATCGCCCGACGAAAGACCCAAACTGCGGCTACCGATTTCGACAGATTGGGACCAGAATCGCTCCAGACGACGCAGTATTTCGTTTGTGCGCACAAGCTCCTCGTCGGATGGCGCCCCATGGCGACTAGGCGACGAAACATGTCGCTGATGCAACGCAACGAGCTTGTCCCGCATTTGCAAGCCCTTGTCCGACAAGCGAATGCGGATGGACCGGCGATCATGTGGCGAGCGTTCTTGCAGGATATAACCGTTCGCCACCAGTTTTTTGAGGTTATATGTCACGTTGGATCCGTGATAGCAGCCACGCAATGTCAATTCACCGACGGCCATCGCAATGTCCACGTTGCCGACATTGTAAAGGATCATCGCCTGCACGCTGTTAATGTCGTGCACGCCGTTAGCCTCAAGCTCAAGCGTTACCGCTTCAAGGAATTGGCGATGACGCCGCTCGAGGAGCGTAACGATATCCGAATATGTGGCTTGGGTGCTTCCGTCCATAATTCCTCGGCTACCCTTATCGATATCCGTCGCCGGTATCTTATCAACGGCGCCGTTAACAGATGATTTAAGGCAAAACCCGAGCTCGTCGCGGCCATACCAGGGCGCTTTCGAAAACGTTTAACACTTTCTTACCCAGCCGTGGACACCGATTTGGACAGAGATTGTCGGCGATGCATTTGGAGACCGCACGTCCACGCCTATGAGGAGCGCGATCGCGCTCGGTGCTGTCAGACCCAAAGAGAAACGGCTCGTGTTGCGGAACGGTCTACTGCGCAAATTCCGACGCGCTCGATGTGCGATCGCAATTTTGGCGCGATCGCGGGTTGGCGAATGGCCACCAGAATGCCATCATTCCCTTTGGCGCGTGAACGTTGAGTTTGAAGTACCGCGGTTTCGTCAACCCGACCTGTGGTTGATCGCAGATGCTGGCAACTTTCCATCGATTTCCCGTGCAAAACACTGATTTGTGGCCATCAAACCAAATCGTAGGGCCGTGTATTCTATTGCGGAGATGTTCACGAACCTGTGTTTGCCTTCAGTATCCAGTTATTCCTTCGGCGTGAGTTGCCAACCGCGGCTGAACATGCAGGCGTGCCGCTGCTGAAGTATGGCCTGCTGGTCCGGTATCGTTGTCATTGTTCTTTGATCGAAAACGGGTGGGTTTAGGCCGCCCGCGATTTTGGAGCATTGTTGCCAATCACGCTCAAAATCGACATTAGTGGCCCCTAACTTGGTCCACTGCACTCGGCTCATCTCACAGCCCACAAGGGTCAGCAAAACTAAAAGCCCGAACACGGCTGTTATTGGTCGAACCAACCGTCGCCCCATTCTTGGCTTTCGCGGTCGACGTCTCGCGTTCGACCCGCTGCATTGGCGGAGATATTTGATCTGGCGCGGCAACATCGTAACCCATTGAACGGGTGTGAACAGCTTAGTTGTTTTGATACACCGCGGTCACCCACGAAGTTTCACACTTGTGAGCCGTGTGAGCAGCGGTGCGCTCGAAAAAGGCAGATTTGTTTGTTTCGTCTCCATGAGACTCTCTTTCATTCACTGAACTGGGGCCCGCTATTCCAAGCGGCGACTTAGATTTGGTGTATAACGAAGCCCCTCGTCGCTTCGCTCCAAAAGCGGCGGCTGCCGACAATTCACTGATGACGGGAGTTTAATGCTTCGATCGTACCCTACACATTGTCCGTGTCTCAGCACGAATTGTATTCGCTTTTAATCGACAAGCGGCGACGTCAGCCTGACTATGCTCGTACTAACAGATAATACGGAGATACCCCGATGCTTTTAAAGCGGTGGCAGCAAGTTGCGATTGCTTTTTCAATAATGTGGATAGTCGGCGTCGGTGGTTACAAGTGGAGCACCTCGACAACTCGCGCGCATAGCAAAGCATTGGGCGAATACGAGAACTGCATCGAAATTGATCTTCTTACTCACCATCCCGAAATTGACTTGTGTTCACAACGCGCGTCCCGCACTCTTGCCGGTGACCTAAACGGTATTTGGCGCGATGTCGCAGTCGTCGCGTTCGCGCCCGTGGTCGTGATGTGGATCGCAATACTCTTAATTCTCATGATTTGGCGAACAATAGAAAAGCGGATCTGAGCATTCAACCGGGAGAACGATCGTTCCAGACATATTGGCGATCGGCGGTATGTGGCCCGGCCGCGTTCCTAATATAGATATACATAATACACGCACACTCGAGATAATTAGCGTGTCTTTTGATCGCGTCAGTAGCAAGGGTGTCGGCATGCGACCAGCTATTAGCCGCTATCGATCACCCACCGATAATGCTTGGTATGTGCGCAGGTCATCTTGGTAGATGCGCCACGCCCCTTCACAAGAAGAGGGATCTTGTGTGTGTTCTGAGATGCAGAACTGATATACCTCTAGCGATTGCTCCACGCTGTCGTGTGCATTCTGCTTGGCGGTACATCCCGCGCTCACTAACGTCATAAGCGCTGCAAGTCCAATTGACAGTACTACTTTCATGTCGGCGGCCCATCGGCTGTGGTTCGCAAAGATGCCGCGAGTTTACGGTCCTGCCAAGTAATCTTGCAGGAGACGCGCGGCCGATTGCGGCGTTTTACGCGATTAGCTGCGCCCATGATCTTAAATTCCTCGAGCGGGACACCTTCGTATCGATGAAACTTGTGTGGCAAAAGAGTATTCATCATATTCCAAGCATCGTGCGATCGAGCATTTATTATGGGCGTCGGTGTTTGTAAGACCGAGGCGACGCGCGTGCGGACCGGTCCAATCCGCGGCTTCAACTGTTGTTATCCTCTGTGCACCTGCAGTAACACTTTTCGTCGGATATGCTATCATTAAGTCGTCTTGGTCGTTAACGGGTCTAGACCTCCGAGTGGCTACAAATTTCATCGGTATTCATATGCGGCGCCATTTGTTCAGTATCATTACTTTAGTCGGTGCTACCATCGCCACAAACGCCATGGCTCAAAGCCGCGAACAAAATTGGCAGCGCTGCGCAAGCGAAAATACAGATCTGAAAATCGCAGGCTGTACCGCTATCATCCAGTCAAAGCGGGAGATTCCTGAAAACCTCGCTATAGCGTTTTATGACCGCGGCAATGCCTATCAGGACACACATCAATACAATATGGCCATCAGGGATTACGACGAAGCCATAAACCTCAAACCGTCATTTGCAGAGGCTTTCGATAATCGGGGGAATGCGTTTTATTTTGAGCGCCAATACGAACGCGCAATCAACGACTACACCGAAGCGATCAAGCTCAAGCCGGGTTACGCGAAAGCCCTAAACAACCGCGGTGTCGCCTACCACGATGAGGGTCACTACGACCTCGCGATTCAGGATTACGATCAGGCCATTAAGCTTAAACCGAGTTTTGCAGAAGCATTGAACAATCGTGGCCTCGCCTACGAGGCCATGGGCGAACACGACCGAGCTATTCAAGACTACGACCAGGCGATCCGGCTAAACCCGGGCCTTGCTCTCCCATTCGATGATCGGGGAATTGCCTATAGGCACCAAGGCCAACCTGACCGCGCTATTGAGGATTTCAACAGGGCGATTGAAATCAAGCCGAATTATGCCTTCGCCCTCTACAACCGCGCGTTAGCCTACGAAGACAAGGGAGAGTACGACCGCGCTATCGAAGATTATGATCAAGCGATCCGGTTCGATCCGAATTACGCCAATGCCTTCTACCACCGCGGCAACTCTTATAGCCACAAGGGTGACTATGAGCATGCCATCCGGGACTACAGTCGTGCAATCGAGCTCAAGCCGGATTACGCCGATGCTTTCTACCGCCGGGGCATTGCAGAGCAGAGCAATGGCAACAGTGCTGCAGGCGTTAACGATATCGCAACCGCAAAGCGGTTCGGTTTTCAGACCGACAAGTGAGCATCTGTCGCTGCCTCAGAAAGGCTTCGTGAATGGTGTAACCGGGACAAACTGCACTAAAGGTGAGAAGGCGCGTTTTTGCGCCAATGACCTCTTCGGCCCCGGAAGTCTTCCTCACCCACATGGCCTACTTGCTCTGACGCGCGATTGTGATGAGTTTGCGAAGGCCATCGATACCGACAGCGCCCATTGTGAGATTATCACCGACGATTAGACCGGGTGTTGCATCGATACCGAGGGTTTTAGCGAGCGCATAGTCGCGCCGGATGATTTGATTGGTCTCTTCTGAAGCCATATCGACTTTTAGCTTCGCCATGTCGAGACCGCTGTCTTCTGCAACCTTGAGCACGGTGTCGTCATCAATGCTGCCTTTGACCGCCATCATGTTGCTGTGGAACGCGAGATACTTCCCCTGATTTTGTGCAGCGATGGCGACGCGCGAGGCGAACACTGACACCGGCCCCAGAATCGGAAACTCCTTGTATACGACACGGAGCTTACCATCCTCCTTGATCAGGGCCTCGAGTGAGGGCTCGATCGCTTTGCAATAGGGACAGCGGTAATCGAAGAATTCGACTATGGTTACATCACCGTTCGCATTGCCACCAACCGGCGTATTCGGGTCATGGAGAAGTTCATCGCGCTTAGCGACGATCATCTTGCGCTGCTGCGCTAATTGTTCAGCTGCAGCCTTGGCCTGAGCGGCTCTCAGCGACTCGATAAGGTCCTCAGGATGTTGCTGCAGGTAATCGTGGATGATCTGCTCGATCTCTTGTTTCTGCCCCGGTGAGAAAGGCTGTGCCGATGCTGGTACTACGGCGAAAACCGCAGCTCCTAAGGCTAAAAGAATACCAATTAGAAATCTCGCCATATCCGAACACCTTCCTCTAGAACGATCGCTAGGTCGCCGGGTTCACTTTAACTAGGTACGAGTGATAATCGCCCCAATCTTAATTTTCCGCTAGCAGGCAAAAAGACGAGTTTCGGCGTGAAACAAGCGTTATTCATTTGAATTGCACGCTCGGCCAGATTTGGTGATCTTGCCCCCACTGGATATAATGGGCTGGCGAACAAACTGTACTCTGCCGTGCAATCGAAATCCGTGATGCGCGCTTGAAATTGGGTCCACAGTCACGTGGAAACTGCGGGGGCAACGATGGTGCGGCGACGGTTCAGTTCACATGTACGGCGAGCACGACGTGCCGAAATCGCGCGCCAGCGTTTCATGCCATTTCTTTTGGTGTCTGGCGTAATTGCCGCACTGGGTTTTGGCGTCGGGCCCTTGCGTTGGATGGTTACTGGACATGATATGGTTCCCACGACGGGAATCGTGTCGGTCTGCATTTGGATCGCCTGGCTTTGGCTTGCAGTGTTTGGTACAAGCATCGTTTCGTTGCGCCTGAATAGCGTGTGGTTGTTGTTCGAGGCACCCTTCGTATTGGCGTTTCCCTCAAGCTTTGTAGCCAATGGGACGTGTTCACTATTGGGACAATGCCCCGGGCTTGCGGGATAACGTCAATCGCTTCCTCCTCCCCACTCATGCAAGGGCGGGGCTAAGACAACCTGCCCAGGCTTGAACGGGTATGACAACAATGTACCGTATGGAGTGCAATTTTTGGCGATTATCCCCGCCGGTGGCTTATGGGGTTCGGATTCCCGACCGGAATGCAAATTGTAAACGAAATAGATTCGCGTCCAACGCCGTGGTTTTGTGCTGTCAATGGCGCGGCTGGCGTTTTAGGTGCTGGCCTCGCCGTCGCGACCAGCATCGCCTTCTCGATCAACGTGGCCCTGTGGCTAGGTGCAACCTGCTACTTTCTCGTTGGCACAGTTGCAGTCGTACTGGTACGTCCGCTAGTTCCTGCGGAGATTAGCGCTCGTCGCGGAGCATAAAAGACCTGGAAAGATGCATTTTGATAAATCAAATAGTAGCCCAGCCGTCGAAACAAGGTACCGTGTTCCGAACCTACTGCTTTGGCGTGGACGACGATCGTTGGGCGAGAGCGCCAACCCTCAACCTCTGTCCCATTGCTGAAGAACGCCTTAGTTTGAGACTCTCTTTCAAGTGCATACGGTGTGCTATGTATGTGAGAATACCAGCATCTCAGTGGCGTATAAACCGTTGTGAGATATGCTAAAGAATTTGAGTCGGACAAAACGAGTGAACCGTTGAGATGGCTTTCGTTAAGACGATGAAGGACGTCAGCTTCATTTGTCGTCATGACCAAAGGACTATCGGCAAAATCTTTTCCGGACAGCTCATAAGCGCCGAATCGGCCGAACCAGACGATGTTGTCGGTAAGCATGAAGCCAAGCAATATCAAGGCTGTAGCTAAGCCTAAGAGCCCTGACCGCATTAATAAGCGATCCGCGACCTTGGTCATTGTTGGCGCTCCCATAAGGAAGAGAGAGGCCCATATGTAACCGTGGGTAAAATGGAGCGGTTGGCGCGGCGTGATAAACAGGTCGTGTTTCGCAAGGGTAATAGAAACCGCGAACCAACCGAAAAGTATTCGAAACGTCCGGTCGGAAAATGCATCAACAATGCGCCGCCTATTTCGTAGACGCCACACGACCGCCGCGAAAACCGGGCTGAATGCTGCAACGATGTTGTACCACTCCAACTTCCAGTCAAGGTTCCACTGGCTCTCAACAGCGACGTATTCCGGCGATAGCCACTTTAAAAGGATGAGGTAATAACCAACATGGAGTAACAGTACAGCTACTGTACAAGCGGAAAACCACACTGGCGGGGCCGTGTGTCGCCAATATATTGATTCCGCCAACGTCCAAACTGTTGCGATCAGAGCTAGTTCAAACCCAGTAAACGGATGACTTGCAGAGAGCGCCGCAATTAGGACTAGTGCGGCTAAATAGTACTTGCGGACGATCATGAGCACCGCGCCGAGGAACAGCGCATGATAATAGGCCTCGACGCTATAGAAGGCGTTGCGCCCGAGATTCATCATCCAGTAGCCGTTAGTACGCTCGAGCCAAAAGATATGAGCTGAACTAATCGGCTTGTGGTAGACAGACAGAAGGTAGGCGCTTAAAAGAACGACTACTCCTCCTCCCCACAAAAACGCCGGGAGCATTATTTTCTGTCCCGGCGTCTCTAGGCCAACGACCGCCGTATACAGAGCGATCGCAATACGGAAGAAGCCAAGCGCTGCAACTAGTCCAAAGGCGACGTACAGGAGACCGGGATCGAGTCCTGTAATACGAAGGATTACCCCCAGAAAGAAAATCTGAGGTTGAAAATATATTCGTGGGGTGTCGTAATTTGGGCTAAACGGTAGCCCATACAGGAAATGAAAGGGGCCATCCGCATATTGACGGGCATCCGCCATATAGCTGGCTTGGTCATATTGTAAAAACCCTGTAGCGATGTAGCCCGGATGAACGCCGATGAAGTGCGTCGCATACGCCCATATTATTGGTATGAGCGCCAGGAACGAAAGGACCCAAGGCCGTTTCAGAATTCCGATCCGCCGCACCTTTACATCCCTTCCTGTGAGACATCTTGACGCCAATGTGTCTGTATCGGCGCCCCAACGTTAGCTGCGAAATCGTTGGAGATTTTCTCAGAGGTACTAAGCTGATCAATCTTCATAATCTCTTTTCGATCAATCATTGATCCGTCATTTTGTCTTTGATTCCTGCGGGTCGTCCTTCCGCTGTGCTCGCAGTGACCCGCCTGGCTCAGGGCGCCTGCCATACTGCTAATATTGACTTTCCCAGGCGAAACCGCAGTAACCGATCGAAGTGGCGGGACACGGGAACCATAAACTGATCCCAGATTTGGATTTGAAAACTCGTCGGACTTGCCGACTTAAGAAGGAGGGCATTTCCTAGCGACGCCAACATACCAACGGAGTCGAGATATCGGAAAAAGCGCGGCCGTAGGCCGGGTGGAGCTAGGTTCTGTAAATCGTTTGCCGTGTAACGCCGTACGTGTCCGACCGCCAAATCGAATGGCGTGAAGAGCCATTGGTGAGCCGGGCTTAGAATGATCAAGTAGCCATCTGACATAAGCCGCTTTGCAGCTTCGACAAGTTCATTGCGGTCGTCCGCGATGTGCTCGAGGACATCGAGGTATAAAATGGTGTCAAACGTTATATCAGGCGAAAGCTCTGGCAGCCGAGCGACCAAGACCTTGCAATTCGCTTCGAGTTCACCCGCCGCCCTACGTTGTTCGATCCGAGCAGCGAGTCCGGCATCCGGCTCTATACAGGTCCAACTTGCACAACCCTTTGATAAATGTGCGCTATTTGCCCCTATCCCTGCCCCGACTTCAGCCACGGTGCGGCCGATGAACGGACGTATCAGATCGCTCCAATATTTCTTCCAGTTCTTTGCATCTGCGAAAAGATCCAACTCGCCACCAGGATAAGCGTAGGTCTGATACGTCATGACGCCGTCGTACGCACGAGTGAAACAACGTCGTGTTGTTCGGACGACGCGATGAACTGAGGCGCATCAATCATCGGAATGACCGGCTTGCTGCTGCGGGCGCTCAGTAGAAGAAATGCTGAAATAACGGCCAAGATCAATGACTGCAGGAATACCATGCTCAATGAGCCAAATACCGAAGATGCCCATCCCGGAATTGCGAGTTCGGTAAATAGACGGATCGCCGTAACAATTATGATCCCTATAACCGTCAATACCGAGATCCCAAGCATCCCGATCATTATCCGGACCAAAACAATATCAGAGTAGACGGAAATCGCACTAAGACCGTGAGCGACGAGGGTGTCAAGATTCATCCGCGATCTGCCGACATAACGGTGCCCACGCTCCGCCGCTACACGAATCAACGGAAGCCGTGAACGCACCAGCGTCGCCGCCAAGTGGTTCCAAAGAGATGGTGAATATGAGAGCCCATGCAGCGCCGTATGAGGTATGTAACAGAAGTTTCCAAAATCGATCGCCGCGCCCGCTAAAATGCGGAACATCGCTTTGTAGGCGATGTAGAAAGATTTGAAGGCAAACGACTCTGACCGCTTGGCCCGGCGGGCGCAGACAATATGTGCTGGAGATTTCATCGCCATAGCGAGCAGCCTTGGAATATCTGCAGGCCGGTCTTCGCCATCCGCGTCCATGACGATCACGCCATCAATTCCCGGTTCTGTGATGGCCGTAACGAGGCCAACGGCGATTGCCCTTTGATGGCCGAGATTACAGATAAGGTTAATTAACCTAATGGTGCGGATATGGCTAAATCGGTTTTCCTGCCAGAAATCAAGTGGCGGCGCAGTGTGTGAACCGTCGTTAATCACGAAAATATGGAACTCGACAAAATCGAGTCCCGACTGTTGATCAAGTGCCGTAAGAAGGTAATTGAGGCTCGGCCAGTCGTCGTACACCGGGATAACGAGAACAACCTTCATCGTGCTGCCCATAATCGTTAGGTCGTGACTCCTTGTTCAACGTCTTCTGCCTCAAAAAACGCTTTTTTAGAGATGAAAACGGCAACAGTTTACTGCACGCGCTCGGCGCACTGTTTGGATTAACAGTATCAAAGTTAAGGAGGCTTTAAAACCCATGTGGTAGGATATTTGTCTACCAAATCGGCCGACGCGACGCCGTCGTCGAAAACTATCTGATTTGACCGATTCGTCACTTTTGCCATAAGACCAGCTTTGGCGCCGAATCAGAAGCATCGCCATTGAGCTCCCCCAAATGGTTCGGAAACAAGGTGCTTTCTTCTGTGCGGCGCGGCGGTTTATTGTGCCGGGATTGGCATTAGTCGCTTTTTCACTTTCAGCATTGCTATACCTAAGCCATAACCCTGAATATTATACGGTACTAAATATTTTCGGCGTCCCACTACAGCCGAAGAAATACCCGTTCATAGATTTACAGTACGTTCTTGCCGGCATCGAGTGCTGGAATAAGGGCTTGGACGTCTACTTAATTGATCCGTGCGACGCTCTGGGCAGGTTGCATGCCTATTCGCCCATATGGCTTCGCCTGAACTTCCTTCCCTTACAAGGGTGGACGATGCTTCTAGGCGTTTGCCTCGATTGCACGTTTCTCCTATCTCTCGCCTTGTTGCCGCCGTTCAAGAATGGCAGAGAGTTTCTCATTCTGCTACTCGCCACCTTATCCCCGCCTGTCGCCTATGCTCTGGAACGTGCAAATGTTGACGTCCTAATTTTCATATTTGTCCTCGTCGCGGTTATAATCTGGCTTTGGCGTTGGCCCGCAAGATTGCTCGCATATGTAACTATTTTCCTTGCGGGAATATTGAAGTTCTATCCCATCGTCTTACTCGGGCTTGCGGTTCGAGAGCGGGTGAGAACATTTGTTACCGTCACCGCAATAGGTGGTTTGCTGCTAGTGCTTCTTATCTACCAATTCCACACCGAGCTAACCGCCATGCTGCCAAATATTCCTCAAGGGGGTTACTTCTCCGACATGTTCGGGGCGCGCAATCTTCCCGACGGGCTTTCGCTAACGTTTCGAAGCTACCGGGGTCCCGGATCTACCGTGATTGCACGGAGCGCATGGATAACTGTTCTAACTTGGACGGTCATGATTATCCTATCGGCGCTGCAGATTTTAGCTGTAGTGCGGTGGCGAGAATTTCGTCGGGATTTTCTTACACTAGCGACGGCTGATCAGACGCTTTGTGTATGTGGAGCTGCCATTATCTGTGGCTGCTTTTTCGTCGGGCAAAGTCTCGCTTACCGACAAATATTTCTTTTGTTTTCTTTTCCCGCTCTGCTTTCCCTGTGGCGGCAATCATCTGATCGGCGTATTCGGCATTTTTCTGCCCAGTTTATTGGACTGCTACTTTTTTTGTTATGGCAAGGTGAAATGACATGGAACGTTGCACTGTCCGCCGAGCTACAATTTTGGACAAGTCCGAAGGAGGCAGTGTTAATTCACGCGGCCTCTTGGTTTGTCCGTGAGGTCGTCTGGTGGCGCGTTACGTCTGTTCTTGTCGGTATACTCGTCTGCTTCTTTGTGGAGTCACATATCGGCCATCAACTCGAACGGCGACTTATTAGCCGTACTAACAGAATCGAGGTGCGTTAGCCACGCGATGAGACCTTCATAAGCGGTTTAATCTAATGTGCGCCGGTCGTGCCGAGTGATCGGTTGCTCAAGTCGTGTGTCCTGAGGTTTGGAGCTGGCGCAGTTACTCGGTAAATATGAAAAAAACTTCCCGCAGCCCAAGACCCAAGATTCGATGGCAATCTATTTGGGACGTGTCCGAAGTCGATCCAAATTACGAACTGGTAAGTTCGTGGCCAGTCGAGGCAGCAGGGCGATTCGCCGAGTACATTTCGTGGCAAATTTTTTCCACTTGCCACATTAAGTGACGCGAGTTTCGGCAAGTCCTCGGGTGTGACTAACGTCATCACCCGTGATAATCCGCTGTTCGCCACGCTGGCTTTTACGGGGTACCAGCCGGTAAAAAGGCCCGGAATAAATACGCCACGATCTATAACCGCTAGCGTGGATAAATACGCATAATTGGCCGGGTCGAGTTCTTGGAGCGCTAGAGGCACTTTATTAATATTCTTCGCGGAATTTGGCATCGGGCCGTGCACTGTAAAGAGCCGTACGCCGGCTGGTACGCTTCGCAGCGCTGATCTAAATTCTGAAAACTGATGGTCGAGATGCCGCCAGGTTTCTGATACCGCCCAGATTCGAACGCAAAGAAGTGTCGCCGCAATAAGAACAGCGACCCTGGTTACGGCTCTGGATTGAACGTTGTCAATATCAAGACTGGCGATAAAAAGAAAAGGCAACACAATCGGCAAACGGAAACTTGCTGCCCAGCTGCCTTGGACCCATTCAGGCATTAGCACGGAAGCCAATAATAAAGCACATAACGGTACCCGCATTGGTGGAATTATCGAAATCGAGCGCGACCAGAATCCAATGATAATTGCCACCATTGCGAGAACAAATAATGAGAAATCAAATAACGTGGGTGGATCGTTGAAAGACACGGGGGCAATGAACGCCACTATTCGATCGTTAAGCCCGCCGTAGGCCACATAAGTTGGACCTCCATGGCCGATTGACATTAGCCACATCAGGCCGGCAGGAATAAACACGCCAATGATTAAACTGGCCTGCTGGGTAACACGGAAGCTGCCGCGGGTACGAAAAAATTCGCCGGCCTCAAAGGCAATAACCAAAAGGCCAAATACTCCTAGCGCAAATAGATGAAGAACGAATAGGACACTGGCAACAGCAGAAAAAAGAGGTAGGCGCCATATCGGATTCCAACGAGTGGTGGAAACCCATCCGGCAAAGCCGATAATGGCCACACCAAGGGCGAAGAGATAATTGAGAAAGCCATACCAAAGCACGATGTTGTAGATGAAAAGGAATGAGCATATTGGCCAAATACCGACGCTGCCTTGTAACGCCCGGCGAAGCATCACGGTGCCGATGACTAACAGCGCCATAGTTGCCGCTATAAAAACGCGACCCGCACATTCCAAAGGCAGCAGATGCGCTAGCGCTGGAACGACGATATCCATCGCGAGATTCGGCAACAAATGCCAGTCTGAAACGTAGTTCTCGGCGATCGCAGGATTGCCGACGTGCGCCAAAATGGCCATCCGGGCCAAATGATTCGGATAGTCAACTAACGGCGGCACCGACGCCCACAGAAGTGGCGACAGCGTAATGACACCGAGAGACAAATACGCTATGACCGCCGACACTAACCGAAAGATAGAGATGCGTTCAGCCCTTCGGTTGCGCACCCAAGTTACTCCGGTCTGTCTCGGAGAACAGTGGCGCTCACTCATTTACACTGTGGCAATCAGCCCAGCAAGAATGCGATCGTCGGCGCAACCCATAGCGCGCCGGCCACGACCGCGACCCCGTACGGGATCGGAGCGCGAGTCTGCAAAGCAGCGGGCAAATAGGCCGGAAAGGGAATTGGAATTAAGGCCAAACCACTGCGGAGTGTAAGTAATATTAAAGCAAGTAAGCCACCCGCCACTCCGGCAACCAAGAGGAACACTGCCAGATCCCGCGTGAATCCAATCCATAAAGCCACAGCAGCCAAAAGTTTTATATCGCCGGCGCCGAAAATGTTAAAGTAAAAGAGCCCAAGGCCAACGGCAAGCACAGCGAAACAAGCGCCAATGTGTGAAAGCCAATTGATCCCCGTACCCCAAAAGAAATATAGAGTACAGACAAAATACAATAGGCCAAAAACACCCGTCACCACGTTGGGAATACGGTATGTCCAAAAGTCAAGGACAGCTGCAACAAGCAGCGGCGCCGCGTAGCAGGCAGTGATGACTTTCACAGATAGGAAAGCGTCTCCATACATCGTTATTTACGTCCCGCCCCCAGCGCTCGGACTTTTGCCTCTAATGACGGTGAGCTCCTGTAGGTTCTTAGACGCCGTATCTTCGTAGCTTGAGCTAGCGTTGACTGACTGGGTGAAATATGCTTCGGCCTTCGCATAATCGCCTCGCGTCATCGCTGCGAATCCGACGTTGTTAAGCGTCGCAGGCAGGCTTCGTCCCTCCACACCCGCAACTGCTTGGTCATAGCGGCCGTCCAATGCAAGTGCGATGCGTAAATTCATTTGAGCGGGCTCGAGCGAAGGATCGATTTCCAGCGCCATTTGGAAAGACTTGATCGCCTTGTCCACCTTTCCCTGGCTAAGGAGCGAGAAACCGAAATTGTTGTTTGTGGTAGCGGATCGAGGTACTAGCGCAAGGGCTTTCGCGTAAG
This sequence comes from Allostellaceae bacterium, assembly GCA_035934995.1. Taxonomy (GTDB): domain Bacteria; phylum Pseudomonadota; class Alphaproteobacteria; order ATCC43930; family CGMCC-115725; genus REEB95. The sequence continues at coordinate 9,744 of DASYXI010000041.1, read as the reverse complement.
CTTCGTCAGCGTCATTCCAATCGTGGTTTGTGTCGTACAGTGCTCCCAGGGCATTCCATGCGCGCCATAGCGTCGCGTCGGACGCGACGGCTTCTTTAAGTGCTTTTTCCGCTGGCCCATTTTGTCCCAGTCTGAGGAGTGCGATACCTTGTCCTTGCAATACACGGGCACGGATGGAAGCGTCGTTCGCGATTTCCTGATAGAGCTGATTAGCGTCTTCCGGATTGTTCGAGGCAAGTTCACAGTCGGCGATTCCGAGCTTTACTTGACTGTTGTTTGGATCGCGAACGAGAAGCTCTCGATAAAGGCGAAGGGCCTGGTCGTAGTGGCCCGCTTCATAGGCAGCTTCCGGTAATGCCAGCATCACAGGTGTCACCGGGTTTGACTGAGCTTTCGCGGCTGCCGCCGTTTGAGTCGCAGATTTGTCCGGCGTACTACCGGCACAGCCCGACAGGATAAAAGTACCTAGAAGCGCGCTCAGGACGCAGTGCGTCGCGCCAAACAAGCGTTTCGCTGCCACGCCTTACCCCCCATTCTCGAGTGTGTGGTCAAATGCTAAAAGATCACGCCCAAGAATCAACCGGATGTCGACTGGTAGATCGGCCACGTACCGAAACTCCACGTTCGTCGTCAACATTTTTGCAAGCACCATGGCTGCCGGCTGGAATTCATCACGATACACGATAACCGTCTGGTCGTGATCGAAGCTTTGGGCATTAGCCACGCGCGACACATCAAACCCGTGGGCCTCAAGGAACGACCGCATCCGCGCCGCCATATAACGACGACCGGCGCCATTTGCGACTTCCAGATGCGCACCCAGCCGTTCCATTGCAAGCTTAGTCGCTTCGACTTGTCCGGCTATTTCAGCGGGTTGAAGATTTTGGTCCTCAGCAATCCGCGTGCCCAACCGGCTCTTGGCAAAAGCTAATCGCGCTGATTCCGACAACGATGAATCGTTCGACGCTGGCAACGAATTCATCGATGGCGAATGGCTCGCAACGGCCATCGGCGCAATGGCTTCCGTCGCCCGAAGATCTGCCAAGGCTGGGTTGCTTGACTCTTGCGACACATTGGGGCTTTGCCGCTCGACGATTACGCGATTCGGCAGCGCTGCTGACGGAGGCGCTAGCGCTTCAGTTACGACACCCGGAAAACTCATGGATTCGCCCACCGTCGTTTCGTGGACCTTGTCTGTCACGGCTGGCGCGGACGCTTTGGGTTCATTGACAACCGCTGACGAAACCGTTGTAAGTCTACTGACCGCGGCTATTTGTGCCTTGTCGACCTCCGATGGGATCGGCGTGGGCAGTTCACGTCTGTTGATAGACGTCGGGGCGGGCGCTTGAGACGATGCAATGTTGTCACGCGCGGTACTCTTGGTGATGAGTTCTTGCGTCGATGGACTAGTCTGCTCGACCCGTGGAAGTTGCGGAGAATTGCCAATCTCAGTTGGCATCGGCGTCATCGCAACGGTCGTTGGGCCCGCAATCGCCTCCGCTTGAGCACGTTTCAAATTATCCGCAATCGTTGTGTCGCCAGGATGTTGAGTTTGCGCGATCGCAAGAACTTTTGCCGCAATTTCAGGCGCGCCTCGCCGTGCGAGGGACACCGCGATGTTATTTGCGGTCTGTAGGTTGTTAGGATCAAATTCTACGGCGCGCTGGTAATACCGATCAGACAAGTCATAGCGGCCGAGCTCGTCGTAACTGACCGCAAGCGCGTTCAGGATCTTGATCGACGGGCCACCCGCAAACAACGCCGCCTGCAACGCCTGGGCCGCTACAGCAAAGCGTCCCTGGGCCATTAACTGCTTGCCCCTCGCGTAATCAGCAGCGCCGTTGTCTGTTATTGCTCGTCCGTTGAGCGATAGTGATGGCTGTATCTTGAAGCTTTGCTCCGAAGCGGTGCATGCGGCCACGGTCGTAGCCACTGTGACTGCCGCGATCGAGATCCATCTGTCCACGGCCTATTCCCCCGTTTGCGGTACAAGATTATTGGCTCGCGTTAAGACTCATGAAGTTACGTACTGCGATAACCCCTGCTGGCGATACAATTACCGCGAGCAGTACCGGTATGATGATCAGCGCTAGTACCATTGACAGCTTCGTGCTCACCATATTCGCCAGTTCTTCAGCGCGCAACAAGCGCCTCTGCCGCATGTCCTCCGACATACTTCGCAACGCGTCAGACATGTTCGTTCCGAGCTCTTCACTTTGCACGAGGAGCGAAATGAACGCTCTCACTTCCTCGATCCCGAGCCTGTCCGAGAATGCGCGGAACGCGTCATCGCGCATTTTCCCGGCGCGGATTTCTGCCGCAAGCAACTCAAAATGTTCGGCCAATAAGGGATGCGGCAGGTGTATCTCTTGGCCCACCCGGTTAATTGCGGCATCAAGGCCAAGGCCTGCTTCGACGCACATCAACATCATGTCTAGAGCATCGGGAAATCCTATCCGGACCAGCCTTTGTCGGTGTGATACACGACGCGATACTACAAACGTTGGCAACATATAGCCAATGATGCCACTGATAACGAGGAGCAGGAGAATTGACGGCAATGACGGCGCCACGAAAGTCAGGAGCAACCCGATGGCAACGGGCATTGCAATTGCAAGCATTATTCGCGAGGCATAGTAAATCGCTGGGGCGTTCGGTGCAGTAAAGCCACCTTGCAACAGCCAAAGTCGGAGCGACGAACGTTGTTGAAGGTTGGTCGGCAAAACATAGCGTCCCAGCGGCTGGATAACCGACTGATAGAACCAGCTTTCTTTTGGGCGAGATCGTTGACTTCCCTCGTCCGCCGCGGAACCGATCTCCAAGCGACGCTGGAGCGCGCCGCCGGTGGTAAAAAAAAGCGACCCGATCCCTATGACGGCGAATGCGACGGTTACAAAGACCAAGACAAACGGCAGGGCATCGCTGACGAACTGCATATGCGCCACTCAAACTTTGAAGTTAACGACTTTGCGCATAATCACCAAGGCCATGATCAGGGCAAGGAGCGCGCCGATCATTATATAACGCAGCACCAGATCTTGGGCCATTGCCCCGTAATAATTGGGATTGCCAATCCAAACGATGAGAAGAATCCCGAATGGCAGCGCTCCGAGTATCTTGCTTGAAAACCGCCCTTCAGCCGAAAGCGCAAGGATCTTAAGACGAAGGCGCTGTCGTTCACGTACCAGCCGAGCCAAGTTACCAAGCACCTCGGCGAGATTTCCACCCGAAATTGCCTGAAGTTTGATTGCCATCACAACGTAGCTCATATCCGGAATCGGAATACGTTGCGCCATATTTGCGAGTGCCTCTTGCAAATCGCGACCATATGTCATCTCGTCGAAAGCAAGACCAAACTCTGTCCCGATCGGATCGCCGGTTTCCCGGGCCACAAGTTGGACGGACGACGAAATCGGATGACCAGCGCGCAAACTCCGGACAAGCATGTCAAGCGCGTCCGGCAGCTGTTTCTCAAGCTTTACCATGCGTTTGTTAGCCTGCCGCTTCAAAATCATAATCGGACCGCCAACGGCGAGCAGTGTCACGATAAATAATAGCAGTTCGAGCGGAAGAGGCCGTACTGCATTCACTGCGAGCAAAATCACGACGATTGCAAGGTAGGCAAGTCCAATTCGAACGACGAATTGGAAGACTGTTATGGACAAACCAGCCTCAGTGAGTAGTTTCTCGATATATCTGAATACAACGAGGTTAGAGACCTTTGAGCCGATGTTTTCGGGATTTTTCACCGGTTTGCGCCGAAGCCGTGACAGCACCGTCGCACTGTCAAGGCCCTGTGCCATCATTCGCAGCCGTCGATTGATATTGCGGCGACCGTCGCCGCGCCCATCGACGAATAAGTAATAACAGCCTTCAACCAGAGCCATAACGCATACGAATACTACCACGTAAACCAGAGCCGGATTATCCATCCTGCTTCACTCCCTGGCCGAGTGGCTTGTCGGGCACGAAATATTGCGGGGGCATCGGAATACCTTTGGCCTCAAGCTCGCCCGCGAACCGCGGACGCACCCCCGTTGCCAAGAACTGACCGGTAATCTTGCCCTTTTGGTCGGTCGAAATCCGTCGATACCGGAAAATTTCCTGCATGGAGAGTGTATCACCTTCCATGCCCGTCACCTCGTGAACACTCACCAGTCGACGGTTGCCATCCGACATCCGTTCAAGCTGAACAATGACGTTAATCGCGGAAGCAATCTGAGACCGAACTGAGCGGAGTGGCATGTCAATCCCCGCCATCCCGACCATCATCTCGAGCCGGGCGACCGCGTCACGACAAGTATTGGCGTGGACCGTGCACATAGAGCCATCGTGGCCCGTGTTCATTGCCTGCAGCATGTCAAACGCCTCACCCGTCCGACATTCGCCGAGGATGATTCGATCTGGACGCATGCGGAGCGCGTTTTTCACCAGATCGCGCTGAGTGATCTCGCCGCGCCCCTCCAAATTCGCGGGTCTTGTCTCAAGCCGCACAACGTGCGGCTGCTGGAGCTGCAGCTCCGCCGTGTCCTCAATTGTAACGATCCGCTCGCTGTTATCGATCGCGTGCGACATCGCATTGAGCATCGTAGTTTTCCCGGTGCCGGTACCACCCGATATGATGATGTTGAGCCGGCCGTGCACGATAGCGGCGAGGAAACGGGCCATTTCTCCCGCCATGGTGTCGTTTTGCACAAGGCGTTCCAAGTTGAACGGCTTCTTAGAAAACTTTCGTATGGACAGCAACGGACCATCGACGCCAATTGGCGGAACTACGGCATTGACGCGCGATCCATCAGCGAGTCTGGCATCGCATAGTGGCTGAGACTCATCGACCCGTCGCCCGACGGCCGCAACGATCTTGTTGATGATTCGGGACAAATGGCGGTCGTCTTTAAATCTGACAGATGTCGGCTCAAGCTTGCCCGCACGCTCCACATAGACTTGCTGACTCGTGTTGACGAGAATATCCGCTACCGTCGGATCCTTTAGCAATGGCTCGAGCGGACCAAAGCCAAGGATTTCGTCAAGCACTTCTGCAGTGAGCCGCTGTTTTTCCCGCTGATTCAGGGGCACTTGCTCACGCATCAACTGTTCTTTGATCAGCTCGCCAACCTCCGTCTTCAGCTCTTCAGCCGTCATCGTCTCGATGGCAGCAAGGTTCATCACGTCGATGAGCTGCTGATGGATCCGGACTTTGAGATCGGTGAGGTCAACGCCTGATTCGGTGTGCGGCCGAACGACGGCCGGCACCTTTGACCCGATATCAAGTTGGGGCTGCTGTTTTTCTGAAGCCGGCGGCTCTTCTGCAGGGGCCCGTCCGGATTGGAGGATGCGCTGGAACATCTATAGACCCCGTATTCCTTTCCGGTTACGCTAAAGCGGTATGCGCCTTCTGCGCACTGACTTGCGCAAGGATATTGTCGATATTCTCTGCAATTCGCTTTGCGACAGCTTGCGCGCCATTTACTTCGAAAAGCGGCAAGCCTTGATTGATTGCCTGAATCATAGACGCATAATCATTAGGGACGGTATAGGCAATTTCGCGCCCTAACGCCGTTGCTGCGTCCTTCAGCGTAACCTCGTTCATTGGCCGCCGGAAAATACCCGTTTGCTCGACCCGGTTCATGACAAAGGCAACTGGCACATCCTCCAACCCTTCCTCGATCAAAGTGTCGAGCTGACGCTTGGCTTGGCGAACGGCCGGTACTGAGGGCTGTAAGATTAGCACGAGTACGTCTGATCCACGGATGAGTGCGCGCGTCCAACGTGTCCAAACCGGCGGCAAATCGACCATGATTTCGCGATATTCGCGCCGCGCTATGAGCAGTAGCCGCATAATACCTTCGGGCGTCAAATCTTCCAGTGGTTGAACATGTGCCGGCGCTGTAAGTACGTCGACCCCACAGCGATGATGTGCCATCGCTGTCCGAAGCATCGATCCATCAACTCGTCCGATTGCGGCGTGCAGATCTAAGACACTGCTTTTGCTCGGCAAGTCGAGATAAAGCCCAGCGCTCCCCAATTGAATGTCGAGGTCGAGGATGCACACGTTGGTTTTGTCGTTTTTATTTTCGCCCCTGTCTGGCTTGCCATTCTTCCTCACACGCAAGCCCTCAGCGCCCAGTGCACAGGCAGACTGAACCGCGAGGGTCGTAGCTCCCATTCCACCGCAGGCGCTGAAAAAACAAACCACGCGCGCTTCGTCCGAAGGCGGGCTCGCTGCAATGTGTGGCTTATGGTCTATCGCCGCGGTAATTGCACGCAACAGATCGACGCGTTGAATTGGCTGAGGCACGAAATCCGCTATGCCTAGCCGCATCAAAGACCGCATTCCTTCAACAGAAGGGACCTCGCTAGTGACAATGATCGAGCGGCCGCTCGGCAATATGCGCTTTAGTTCCTCTAATTGCTTGAGCTCCCTCGAGTCATTGAGGTCGACATCGAGAAGCAGGATCTCCGTTTCTGTATCAACTACTGTTTGAAGATTGAGTCGAGCAAACTCCCCGTGGCCCGCGCGAACGCCAACGTTTTCAATTCCAGTGAGGGCATCGACTACGGAATCTTTTACAGCCGGCGTCCGCAGCATAGCTAGGATTTCCAGCGGACTTCCGATGGTCATGGACGCCAGTGGCTCACCAGAAGGCTCGGAGCTCACCAATCGCACTTTAGCACCCGTACGTGTCACGGGCGAATCAGGAGCGTTCTGTCGTGTTACTGTCATGGGGCCAAATTTTAGCCGAAATAGTATGAAGAAGTCCTAACCACCCGGACGCTACCGCTTACTGCGGGGCTACACCGACTGCCGCTCCCGTGCCGCCGGCGGCTGTGGCACCAGCACCCCCGCCACCTATACCCCCGACGGATTCCGCAACAGGTTGTGTGACGCGGTCAGCCTGGTACCGCGAATAGGCTTCCGCCGCACGGTTTCCGTTTAGGTCGGTAGGGGCGATCGATTTGTCGGGTTCCGGATTGACGACCTGTACAGCGACGTTATGCACAACGGAATCGCCCATACCGTGATATTCTGGCTGGTATTCTGGGTAGCATCCGGCAAGCCCGACCAAGAGCCCCGACGACAAGACAATTGCCCAACTGCGCATGGCTGCCTCACTTTATGATGTAGCCGTATTGGCCATCGAATCCGCCGCCAGTGCTTGCACCCAATGCACGGCGCGCTCCCGGCAACCCAGAACCGGGTCCTTCGACATCGCCTTTGAAGAACAGATCGGCTGTAGAGGGCGGAATAAAGGTATCTGTCGGAGCAGCCAAATCTCCCGCCGGCGCCGGTTTAATTAAACTCGGCGTGACGATGATCACAAGTTCCGTCTCTTGGTTTTGGAACGTCGTATCGCGGAAAAGCGCGCCGAGAACCGGTACCTCGCCCAGTCCTGGCAGCTGCCGCACCTGATCCGTAATATTGCTTTGCAGTAACCCAGCAATTGCGAAGCTCTGGCCGTCACGCAATTCAATCGTTGTTCGCGCGCGTCGCGTTGAGATCCCGGGTATCGAAAATCCAGAAACGGTGACGGCGTTACTCGTGTCGATCTGGCTAACCTCGGGAGCGACGACAAGGTTGATCAAATTGCCGTCGATCACAGTCGGCGTGAAAGCCAAGCTGACACCGAATTGCTTGAACTCGACGGTGACGGTCGGAAGCGTGCCGGTCGATGACTGCACTTCAGGAACCGGAAATTCACCGCCGGCCAAAAAGCTTGCGGTATCGCCTGAAAGCGCAACCAGGTCCGGCTCGGCAAGAATCTTAACTAGGTTCTTTTGCTCAAGGGCATCGATGAGGGTGCTTAAGTTGAGAAAGCCCGTCCTCCAATTCAATAAACCCGACGCAAATGCGGTCGTATTGACTGAATCGAGCGTCGTCAAATTGAAGCTCGGATTGTGACCAAGTAAAACACTCGGCTTAATGCCCAAATCACGCGCAACGGTGCGGTCCATTTCAGCAATCTTGACCGCCAGCATGACCTGTTGGGTCCCCTTTACCGTTAGCATATTGACGACTTTACCCGTTGCGTACTGCTGGGCCACTTCAACGGCTTTACCAGCGGCCTCTGTGCTTGACACGAGACCGCCTAAAATCACTGATCCATTCGCCGAACGAACCTCGATCCGCTCGTTGGGTAAGATCTGGTGGAGCTCCGCCTTGATGTCACCGACGTCCGGTGTGACGACGACGTTGATTACCGCGATCAGCTGGTGACCCTGTCCGTAGATCGATAAGGTTGTCGAGCCGATGGTCTTCCCAAGTACGTAGACCGACTGATTGGTCAACGCGATCACGTCGGCAATATCGGACTTACCAACCGCGAGATCTGTAAATGGCCGGTCGACGTGAAGCACCTGACTTTTATTGACTGCGACCGACACCCCCAGAGCCTCGATCGGGCGTTCGGGTACGGCCACGCGTTCTGGCCGTGGCTTGGTCGGTTTGGTGGGGGCCCCTTGTTGCGGTTGTTGCGCGAACCCCGGCAAAGCAGCACTTACTAGCATGAGAATCGCCACGCTGGCCGCCGCCGCTGCCGGGAGCATTCTGCCAAAAATCCCGGGCCCGCGGTCTTCTTTGTTGGGGTCGATAAAAGCTATCGCCCGAGTTGATCTTCTGATCCCACTCATTCAGTGAACTCCCCCACTGTTCTCCGGCTCCTTACGACCTGGAACCGGCGCCGGCGATTCCGACCTCATATTGGGTTGGCGTCGTGCCACGTAAGATTAGAACCGGCGCCAAAGGATCGATCGCTGGCTTAGCAGATGTCTCGGTTTTCACCGGTTGGTCAACGGTCGGCCGCAAATCAGCCAACCCTACTGGACTAGTGGGAAGTTGCTCCGTGTTGGCGCTATTGCGCAACGCGAGGCTAAGCGTCCCAACCGTTGCCGCAAGCGTCAATTTTTGTGCTTGATCCGTCGTGACCTCAAGCGTCGCGGCACGTGCAATTGCTGGCTTGTCCTTTTGTTGATTCGCGTCCTGATCGATTCCGAGGACGCGAATATTCTGCAACAAAACTTCTGTCGTCGGATTATTTTGGTCCCGCCTTGTCAGCATGATGTCGACGTGATCGCCCGGCAGCACGAAGCCTGCCACACCGAGCACGTCATTGATGCCAATGGTCATGGCCCGCTTGGACTTGTCGATCACCGCGGAAAGCGTCGCGCGTCCACCCGGACCGGAAACCTTATTGATCAAAACCGGCTCACCTTTGACCATTGTCTGCAGCGCGACGCGCTTGATGCCGGGAGGCAGGATCTGCTCAACGCTACCGAACGCCCCAACTGGAACGCTTTCGGCTGGCCATGGCACCGCCACCAGATTCTGTGGACTCAACGGATCGCCGAAATTCAGCGGCACCTTGGCTACGACTACATTACCGCTCGCTGCAACTTCAGGAGCATGGCGCGAGATCACCCCACGAATAAGAAAAACCGCGACGATTCCGAGAACCACCGCGAGACCAAGCATCAGAAACGCGCGCTGTCTCATTTTCGAAGTCCCTTAAGGGTCGAACGAACGGTCGCCCTTAATTTCTTGTAACACAGTTTTGTCACGCCAGCCATAGCGATATCGGGGCATTAAATGCCCCTGGCTGAGGGGCTTAAACAAACGAGTTAAAGGAAAATACAAAGAAAATAAAGGGAGCGGCTTTTAAGCCGCTCCCCAATTGGATCGGAATTATCGGATCGGATTTAGCAGGCCGATCCGCCAGTGGCGACGTGGCTAACCGAGCTGGAACTCTG